>CAYPFP010000055.1:0-3509 GCA_964409935.1 uncultured Planctomycetota bacterium
CAGGCCGCGCAGCGAGTCCTGAAACGCCTGGGCCGAGCCTTGGAAGCTGGTGCTGATGGTGGGGGGGAGGGTGTGGCGGGCCAGTTCCTCGACCTTGCCGACGGCCTCGCTGAGAAAGACGCCGGGCTTGAGGTTGAAGGAGATGGTGACGGCGGGAAGTTGGCCGAGGTGGTTGACCGACAAGGGGCCGAGCGTTTCCTTGAGCGTTGCGACGGTGTTGAGGGGGACTAGTTCGTTGCGGTTGGAGCGGATGTAGAGCAAGGGAAGGGCGGACGGGCTGCGCTGATGCTCCGGCAGAAGCTCGAGGATGACCCGGTACTGGTTGTTCGGGGCGTAGATGGTGGAGATCTGTCGCGAGCCATAAGAGCTGTAGAGAGCGTCCTCGATCTGTTCGGCGGTGACGCCGAGGACCTCGGCGCGGTCGCGGTCAATATCCACAGTGACCTGGGGATTGCGGATCAGCAGGTCGCTCGTGACGTCCTGGAGTTCGGGCAGGTCGCGCATCCCGGACTCGAGAATGGGCGCGAACTTGAAAAGCTCCTCGGTATCGGGGCTTTGCAGGGTGAATTGGTAGAGGCTCTTGGTCAACATGCCGCCGATGCGGATAAGCGGCAGGACCTGAGGGTAGGCCTGGATGCCGGGAACGGTGGCCAACTGGGGCCGCAGTTCCCGGATGATCTCCTGGACGGGCGGCCGTTCCGAGCGGGGGACGAGGCGCATGAAGATACGCCCGGTGTTGCCGGCCCCGCCATGCCCCGTGGCGCCGACGCTTGACATGAACGAGCTTACGTACGGGTTCTGCCGGGCGACCTCGGCCAGCGCCTTTTGATGGCGAACCATGGACTCGAAGGAGATGCCCTGGATGGCCTCGGTGGGACAAAAGATGGAACCGGTGTCCTGATCCGGGATGAAGCCCTTGGGGATGACGACGAAGAGGATGACGGTCCAGATGAAAAGCACGACGGAGATCGTCAACGTCGTGAAGCGGTACTTGAGAGAGGCGCGCAACGTGACCTTGTAGAGCCACAACATGCCCGCGAAGAAACGCTCGGAGGCGTTGAAGAGACGGCCGTGGCGAATCTCGCCCGGAGGACGCAGGAAACGGCTGCAGAGCATGGGAGTGAGGCTGAGGGAGACGACGCCGGAGACCAGGATGGCGACGCCGATAGTCACGGCGAACTCGTGAAGGAGCCGGCCGAGGATGCCGCTCATGAAGAAGACCGGGATGAAGACGGCGACCAGCGACAAGGTCATGGAGATGATGGTGAAGCAGATTTCGCGCGAGCCTTTCAGGGCGGCGACGAAAGGTTTTTCGCCCTGTTCCATGTGGCGGACGATGTTCTCGAGCATGACGATGGCGTCGTCCACGACGAAGCCGACGCTGAGCGTAAGGGCCATCAGCGAGAGGTTGTCGAGGCTGAACCCCAGCAGATACATGGCGGAGAAGGTGCCGATGATAGACATGGGCAGGGCAAGGCTCGGGATCAGGGTAGCCGAAAAGTTGCGGAGGAAAAGAAAGATTACCATGATGACCAGGCCCATGGTGAGGACCAGCGTGAACTTGACGTCATGGACGGATTCGCGGATGGACTGGGAGCGGTCGTAAAGGATGTGCAGGTCCACGGAAGCCGGCATCTGGGCGCGGAAGGTCGGCAGCAGGTTCTTGATGCTGTCCACGACCTCGACGGTGTTGGTGCCGGGCTGGCGCTGAATGGCCAGAACGATGGCGCGCGTGTTGATGTACCAACTGGCAACCTTGTCGTTCTCGACGCTGTCCAACGCCCGGCCGATCTCCTCGATACGCACGGGGCGGCCCTGGCGGTAGGCCACGATGAGGGGGCGGTACTGTGAGGCCTCGGTAAGCTGGCCCGTTGCCTCGACGGTGAAGGCGCGATGGGGGCCGTATAGCGTGCCCGTCGGAAGGCTTACGTTGGCCTTCTGAATGGCCCGCGCAACCTCGTCAATGCCGATCTTGCGCGAAGCCAGGGCCTTGGGGTCCACCTGGATTCGGACGGCGTATTTCTGGGCGCCGAAGACCTGGACCTGGGCAACCCCGCTAATCATCGAGATGCGCTGCGCCATGAAGGTGTCGGCGTATTCGTTGACCGTCGAGAGCGGCAGCGTGGGAGAACTCAGGGCCAGGAAAAGGACCGGTTGGTCGGCGGGGTTGACCTTCTGGAAGGAAGGAGGAC
Source organism: uncultured Planctomycetota bacterium (assembly GCA_964409935.1). GTDB lineage: Bacteria > Planctomycetota > Brocadiia > JAADGH01 > CAYPFP01 > CAYPFP01. The sequence goes on from CAYPFP010000055.1 coordinate 2,193, forward strand.
TGGGCATGTCCTGGGGGAGTTGGCGCTGGGCCTTGGCGATCATGGCCTGAACGTCTTGGGCGGCCGCATCTATGTTGCGGCTGAGGTTGAACTGGAGCGTGATGAGGGTGTTGCCCAGGTTGCTGGTGGACGACATGTTATCGAGGCCGGCGATGGTCGAGAACTGGCGCTCCAGGGGCGTGGCAACAGAGGAGGCCATGGTCTCGGGGCTGGCGCCCGGCAGACTCGCCGTGACCAGGATGGTCGGGAAGTCCACGTTGGGCAGGTCGCTGACGGGGAGGTGGCGATAGCCCATGACCCCGAACAACAAGATCGCCAGCATGACGAGGGTCGTCATGACGAAACGGCGGATGAAGATCTCCGACAGATTCATTTGCGTGACCGAGAGAAGACGACGCGCGGCTATTGCTTGACTTCCACCTTCGCCCCGTCCACGAGGCGAAGCTGTCCGTCGGTCACCACGATCTCGCCGGGCGCAAGACCCTCCTCGACGACGGCGTCGTTGCCGAACGTCTTGGAGGACGCGACGCGGCGGTAGGCGACGGTGCTATCGGGCTTCAGCACGAATACGTACAGCCCTTCCTGACCGTTTTGGACGGCCTGGGAAGGGACCAGAATGGCGTTAGGCGTCTCCGCCAGGAGCAGGAGCGCGTCCACGAACTGTCCCGGCCAGAGACGCCGGTCCTTGTTGTCAAAGGTGCCCTTCAGCAGGATGGTGCCTGTCGTGGTGTCTACGGCGTTATCCAGAAATGTCACAACGCCTTCTTCGGAGCGGCCCTCGTAACCGGGCACAGAGGTCAGGACCTTGAGCTTTCCCGCCGCCATGTACTTCTTGATCCTCGGCAGGTACTGTTCGGGCACGGCGAAGGCGACGTCAATGGGGTTGACCTGGTTGATGACGACGAGCGGCGTGTCGGCGTTGGCCTTGACGACATTGCCGAGATGGACCCTGAGGCTGCCCGTGCGCCCGTCAATGGGAGAACGGATACGGCAGTACTCGAGTTGGAGCCGGGCATTCACGACGGCCGCCTCGTCCGCGCTGACGGCGGCCTGAAGGGCGTCGGCGTTGGTTTGTACCTTGTTGTACTCCTCCGTGGAGACGACGTTCTGCTGGACGAGGCGGGCGTAACGCTGCGCATCGGCCTGGGCGTTTTTCAACTGGGCCATGTCCTTGGCGAGGTTGGCCTCGGCCTGCTTGAGCCTGGCCTCAAAGGGCCGGGCGTCAATGGTGAAGAGCAGGTCGCTCTTCTTCACGTCCTGCCCTTCGTCGAAGTGGACGCCGATGAGTTCGCCCTCGACCTGGGACTTGACGTTGAC
>CAYPFP010000055.1:3609-4729 GCA_964409935.1 uncultured Planctomycetota bacterium
GAGACCGGCGACTCAGCAGGCCCTGGTGCGGTCAATAGATTTGGAAGGAGGCGTTGGCCATGATCTCGGCGGCTGCGCCGATGAGGCGGATGCGGCATCGGCCGGTCCAGCCCTTCGGGGCGTGCTGCTTGAGGTCCGTATCGAATTTGAGCTCCGCCCCCGGCGCGACCTTCTGATGAAGCGGAAGCTTGACCAGTTCGTACTTGCCGGACTCGAGATGGTAGTTGATCCACACCTCGGCGGACCTGGAGTCGGGCGCGCGGCGGACGCGCCACGTGACGACGCCGAGGCCGCAGGCCTCGATCAGCCCGTTCGGCGGGAAGGAGATGCCCTCCTTTTCCACGCGGGCGCCGTCCTCGAAACGCAGGACGCTGATCCCCTGGAAGTAGGCGACGGCCTTGGTCTGTCTGGGGGCGGGAGGAAGCGCAGGCATCTTGGCCAGGCGCGGGCACACACATGAAGTCGGTCGGTGGAGAAGGTCAGGACCGCAGCCAGGACAAACGGGATCACTTGCCGCCTCCCTCCTGCACGGGCGAGAACTTGACGATGATGCGCGTCTCCGACACATCGGCGAGACGGATGGCCAGCTTCCGGATGCCCTTGTTGTCCGCCTGCCCTTGGGGCTTGGGGCTGGACGGGAGCGGAACGGCGTCCATGATGGTGAACGCGGCGCCGGCGGGTTCAAGGAGGTCAACGCGCAGGCGGGCGTCTTTTTCGACAAGCGTGATGCGGCGTCCGTCCGCGTTCGGTTGCCCCTGCGCCCGCGTGTGCATGAACCACCAGACGTCGGCGGGGCGCACGGTGGAGACTTCGTCCTCGATGAAAACGGCCTTTTGGTCCGCCATTTTGACGGTGCGCAGCACGCGGCGGGCGCGACCGGCGTAGGCGGGGGTGAGGTCGGCAGCGGCAAGCATCAGTTTGGGGTCCGATTCGAAGCGGGTGATGACGACGGCGGCGCGCGGGTCCTGGTCCGGTTCCGGGCCGGGGCCGATTACAAGCGTGTTGTGGCCCTCGGCGCGAAGCCGGTAGTAGGACCATCGCTGGCCGCCGAAGTAGCCGGGCAGATTGTAGTTGTCGGGACCCATATCCAGCGCCCAGCGGTGGCCAAGCGCGTCAAGGA
>CAYPFP010000055.1:4829-6049 GCA_964409935.1 uncultured Planctomycetota bacterium
GCCCTTTGCTGCTCGTACCAGGAATAGACCGGCCGCGAGAACTTCCGCGCAAGCCAGAACATCTGCGGGGCGCGGATAACGCCTTCATGCGCGTCGGCGAAGTTGAAGGAGCGGCCGTCCGGCCCGCTCATGTATATGGGAAACAGCCCGGTCTCGGCAAAGCCCTGCGCCTGCGAGAAGCCGAAGTCGGCGCCCAGGGCCGTTTCCAGACAGGCGAGCAGGTATACATTATAAGAAACCGCGTAGTTCCAGTAGCCCGGGCCTTCGCCCCAGGCGCCATCGGGGGCAAACTCGCCCATCGGAAGCTTGAGCGACTGCAGCGCATTGGACAGAATCTCGCCGGCGACGTCGGGAAGTTCATCGGCGATGGCCAAAGCCCCGATCCCGATGCCGCCGTTGCAGACCTGGTTCCAGTTGTGGTTGCACGCCACCCACCAGCCGTAACGGACCTTGCCGCGATAGCACTCCAGCCCCGGCAAAAGCCCCTTCTCCAGCATGGCCGCGCGGATTTTCGCGCGCCGCTCCGGCGTCCAGGCGTCGTAAAGCCAGTCGTAGGCGATGGCGAAGGCGTGGGTCATCTCGGCGGTGTCGAGGAAATGGCGGGGATTCCAGTCGGGAAAACCGGCGGCGGCGTCGAGTTCGGCCCATACGCGTTCGACGCAGACCCGGTCGCCGTCGAGCAGATAGATAAGCGCCAGCGTGTAGACGCGGTCGAGGACGCGGCGGCTGACGCCCAGCAGCCGCAGACCGTCGGGGATATCGTAGCGCGAAGGATCGGCCTTGATTATTTGGCGGGCGTGGGCGCGCAGACTCTCGTACCATTTTTTCGCCAGAGGATGCCGCTCGATGTTTGCGCGGATACCGGACACGGCGTCCTTGGCGAGGATCAGACGCGGATGACTCCGGTTCAAACGACCCAAGATTTCGCTGGACGATAACATGATTGTCTCTCCGGGAACGCTCCGCCCAATGATCAGAATACACATGACTAATGCCAGGCAACCATATCTGCTCATTAGGTCCTCGACGTCCTGATGTAAAAGGGACTGGAATAGGCGCGGCCGCCGTCCTCCTGGACGACGCGGACAAAATAGGCGACGACGCCGGCCGGCGGTCGGCGGTCGGTCCAGGCAAACTCCACCTCTGTCGGGAACGGCGCGGCGGGAAGCCTTGAGACGCTTACCGACGCCTCGAAGCCCGCGGCCTTGAACGTTCGCGGC
>CAYPFP010000055.1:6149-32968 GCA_964409935.1 uncultured Planctomycetota bacterium
AAGCCTTGAGACGCTTACCGACGCCTCGAAGCCCGCGGCCTTGAACGTTCGCGGCCTGGCCGTGATCTGGCCGAAGGGAATCTCAAAAGCGGCGGGGGCCGCGCTGAATCGCAGGCGCGCCTGGGGCGGGGCGTCGAGTTCGAGCACGAGACCGTCGTCGTCGCCGGCGGTCTGGCTGCGCCAGGCAACGCATTTCTCCTTTTGCTCCACAATCCCTTCAAGCGGCGTGTCGAAGGCATGGCCGCGCGCCGAGACGATGCGGCCTTTGGTCAGCGTCAGCTTGCCGTCCCAGACAAGGTGGAAGTAACGCGCGATATGCCGGAAGCCGCGCCAGACAATCTTCACGCGATTCGACAGAGGCGCGCCCGGGTTGATGGGGTGCGCGAAGACCACGCGGGCGCGATCCCGCCCCGACGCCGCGCGGCGCGATCCGAGAGTGGCGCGGAGCACTTCGGCCGACTCGATGCCGGCGGCCCCGACGACGCGACAGCGAATCGCGGGCGCTTCGGTCGCACGGAACTCCTCCCCCATCGCCCGGCCGTTGCACGTCGCGTCCAGCAGGATGCGCTGGCCGGTGGTGGCGTAACAGCGGCGGGCGCGCAAGGCCTCAAAGACGGCCTTGCGCGTGAGTTCCCCGGCAAGCACACACGTAAGGCCGCCGTAGACGCCGAAGATGTGCGTGCCTGGGTTCGCGGCGCCGGGACGGCCCTTATGGTCGTCGCTCGTGCCCACAAAGCCCAGGCGCATGCCGCGGCGCAGCGCGTCGTTGAGGAACCACTCGAACAGCCCCCAGCCGGAGTATATCTCGATGAGACGCTGGAGGTTCTTGTCGTGGAAATCCAGGCTGGCGTACCGGCCGCCGACGTGGGGGATGATGAGGACGTCGTCGCGTCCGGCAAAGGCCCGGTAGAGTTCGGAGATGGGATAGCAGTCGCTGGAGGGGTCGCCTTCCGGAAAATTTGCGTGACTGGAGCGGCGGATGGGTTGGTCGTCCTTGAGATAGATGACGTTGTGGTCGCCGCCGCCGGAGGTGTTGCCCGACCATTCGGAACCGAGGAAGGCCGCGAAACGGCCCGGCTCGTTGTACTTGCGCACGGCGTTCTGAATCTGCCGCCAGCCGTCGTCGCGAATGTCGAAATCGTTGCCCTGGTTGGAGGCAAAGGCGACACCGGCGACGTCGCGGGCATAGCGGAAATAGTCGTACGCCGTGCCGATGCCGAGGGCCTCGACGGATTGGCCGTGCAGGTCGCCCCAAAAGCGCTTCAGCGCGGGGCGTTCGGCCATGAGCAGGGGATTGGAGACGCATTCAAGACCCTGCCGCTCGTCAACGACGCGCAGCCGCCAGACGCCGGGGCGCTTGGGCGACGGCAGTTTGCGATGAATCACTCCGCCGCGGGACTTGGCAAAGGTGAGCTTCACGGGCGCGCCGAATTCCGGCTCCCAGGCAACCCGCACCTTTGAACGACAACCCGACGCCGGATTGCCCCAGGCGTCTTCGGCGCGCACCAGGACGCGCACGGATTCGCCCGCGACGGCGTCGGAAGGGAGCACGGCGACCAGCTTGACCGCTTCGCCGCTCACGATCCGCAGGGAGGGACAATCGTGAAGGGGCGTGAACCGCCGCGTGTGGAATGGGTCTGCCAGCACGCGCATTTCACAACAGGCGTTGCCGGCGGTAGGGGCGCGCTGGCCGCGCGAACCGGAGCGGGTGTCGCCCAACGTAAGCGTGACGCGCTGGCCGGGACGGATTTCGCCGTCGAACACGTCCACGTGAACGGCGTGGTACCAGGGACGAATATAGCCCTTGAACGTGTAAGCCGCGTTGAGTTTCGCATCGGCGTCGGTGGACAGCGTGAGGTAGTTCTCGGCGGCGGGGTTCTCGGTCTGAGGGCGGCCCCAGTCCACGGCGAAGCGCCAGCACACAATCAACGCGCCGGAGTTGTCAATGCCGTACTTGCCGGCGGTGTAGGTGAGGCGCCAGGTACCGTAGCTGCCGGCGACGATGGGGGCCAGGGAATCGAGGGTTGCGCGGCCGTACCACGCGTTATGCTTGTCGCTCATCCGGCAGATCTCCTGGACGCTATCATGGAAGCCTTGTCGTTATCGTCTGGATGTTGGCGCGCGCGGGGTGCGACGGGAAGTCGCCGTCTGCGGCCCGCTCGCACGGACGGTCGGAGTCGGTCTGCTGCCAGGCGGCAAAGGCTCCCTCGGCGCCCTCAAGCGCAAACTCGACGCGGCTCTGCCCCGGCGGCAGCGCGACGACAAAGAAACGCCAGTTCCCCTCTTCGATCACGTTGCGGGAGTTCTTGGAGTCCCAGTACATGCGCCAGCCGCGACGGGCAACCTCCACCGGCGCGCCGTTGACGACGGCGGAAACTTTGGGGATGGAGGGTACAGGGGTCTCATAAAGGACAATCAGGCGTCCGCCTGTCGGGGGCATGGAGAAATCGCCCCGCAACCCCGAAGCGGCGATCTCGACCTTCGGTTTGGCAAGCGCGGCGGCGAGATCGTGCTTGACCGGCTCGGCGCGGTCGGGCGAAAGCTCCACGACGACGGTCTCGTAGGCATCCAGGGGAACGTCCACCCTGTCGCCCTTTTTCAGCGCCCCTGCAATCACGCGCTTGAAAGGGTAGATGATGCGAGCGGAGCCGAAGTCCTGGTCGGCCTCGACGGACAGCGCACAAGGCGCGATGAACGGATTGCGCAGGGCGGCAAAGGCCCGACCGCCGACGCCGGCATTTGCGGGATGATAGTAGCCGTACGGCTCGCGGCCGGCCGGATCGCCGCCGATCCAACGGGTGCGCAGGGCCAGGTCTTTGTTGGCGCGCTGCCAGCGGATGGCATCGGCGAGGAATTTCCAGCCGTCCTTCGCCTCGTCGAGCAGCTTCGGCTCGAAGTGCGTCTTCCAGAGGCGCGTGCCGCGCATGATCTCCATGACAAGGTTGTCCTCCCACTTCTCGACAAGCGCGATGGGCGGCTTCTGGCGCGAGGCAAGGCCCGAAGCGGGGTCTCCGTGATTCAGAAGCGGCTCATGCGTCCAGACGCCCCAGGTGGGGAAGGCGCCGGCGTCGGCGCCGCTCGTGAGCAAACGCCGAATCGTGATGTCGCGGAACGTGATCTCGGCGTCCTTGGGGACAAGGGCGGGAACGTCGGCGATGCCGGTGTCGCCGCCGCTGTGGAAGACCACGTCATAGAAGGACAGCAGCCAGGGGCTGGAGTAGCTGCCGCAGCCCATCATGAGGAAAAGATGGGGGACCTCTTTGCGCAGTTCGCGGGCCAGGGCGATCTGCGCATCCACGGCGCGTTCGCGATAGCTGGGGTGATTGGGCAGGTGGCCGTGATCAAGACCATCGGGGGCGGCGCAGTCCCATCGGTTGAAGTCCCAGTGCATGAAAGCGAGCTTGTACTCGCGCGTCAACGCCTTCACGCGGTTGGTGATGAGCGCGTGCGAGCGAGGGGCGATAAAACAGAAAGTCCCCCACTTGGGGTCAAGCGAGGCCATTTCGTAGCCCTGCGCCCTGCCCCACTCGCCGTCCAGGTGTTCCTGGCCCCACATGGAGAACCATGCGCCGATCTGGGTAGGGCCTTCTTTGCCGGCGCCGAGGGCGTTGGCGCCGCGCGCGCCGGTTTCGGCCAACTGCTTCACAATCGGCGCGAAGCCGTTCGGAAAATCTTTGACGCGCCAGTCAAAATAACCGTTGCGCGACTCGTAATACCACCAGAAGGTCAGGGCGTCGAGAAAAACGCCGTGCGGCTTCCAGAGACGCTCCGTCGCGGCGGCCACGAAGTCGCGGTAACCGGCCTCGGTCTTGGGAAGGTTGGTCATGAAGAGTTCCTGCACGATGTGGTGGCGCAACGGCGCGGGGGCATCGTGGCGGATCGAGAAGACGTAATCGCCGAAGGCGTCGGCGAGGGCCTCCTTGGAGTGGGCCGCGCCCCAGACGGCGGGCTTTCCTGTCAACCCGTCGGGGCCGAGCTTTCGACCCGGATGAGACCGAAGCCTCACGCTTGTCTTGCCGGCGCTCTGATGGCCGGCGGCATGCTCGACGCCGAGCCAGACATCGCCGAGGAAGACAGGCTTGCCGACGCCGCCTCCGGCCGGGCTGGGGGCGTTTTCGCCGGAGAGCGAAAAAGACTCGACCTCGATCGCGCTCACGATAGGGGCGGCCTCGCCGAGGGGCCGCGCCGTCACGGTCTTGCGCATCAGGACGCCCTGGGGCGGCAGGTCATACCGCACGTCCACGGCCAGCGCGTTGTCGCGGCTTTCGAGCATGAAGGCGCTCCCCTCGCGCCCTTTCACCGCGAAATTGCGCGGGGTCATGCGCTGGGGCAGAGGCGGGAGCGGGTCCCCCTCGATAAAGGGGACGATCTCATAGAGAGCGGTATTGCTGCTGCCGGGCTTGACGCTCAAGACGACAACGCGGAACCGGCGCACTTTGACGGGGTCGAAGCGATCGTAGGTCTGGCAGGGACCGGCGGCATCGTCGCCCTCCTGGTCGTCCTTGTGGGTCGCCAGGACGCGCCAGCCTGCGCCGTCGGGGACCTCCACCTTGTAGTCAAGGACCTTCCAGGGCGCGTACCAGGCGATGCAGAGTCCGGCAAGCGGAAGTTCGCCCTGCAAGTCCACCTCGACCCACTCGACGCGTCCTTCTTCGGGCTTGGCGCGGCTTACCCAGGCGGTGCGCGGGTCGCCGTCCACGGCGTTTTGGGCGTCGAATCTCCCCGGAATTTGCACGGAAGAAGCAGTTGCGGCAAGGGCGCGTTTCGGCGGCAAAAGGGGGGCGTCGTTCAGGATCACGGCGAATTCATCGGAGTTCATATCGTAGCGGCGGCCTGAAAGGCGGTTGACGATCGAGGTCGTGCGAAGGACGCCGTCGCGCCAGGAGAGCGTGCGTTCGAACCCCTGGTTGGAGAAGGTCACGGAGGTTTCGTCGCCGTAGACACGCGGCAGGACGAGAACGGACGCCAGCCAAACGCACAGACCCAACAGTCGGTACTGAGATTTCATGGCGAGCATCCTATCGCAAGTTCAACCCCCGATTTTCGTTGACGGAACACAATCCACACCGCCCGCAACGCCGTCGCGCTCAGAACGGCGACAAGTGCGCCGTGGGCACGGGGATAATGGTCGGCTTATCGGCCTTCAGCCCCTTCGCGACGGCGGGGCCGATCTCGGAGGCGGCGCTGATGCGCACGCCGTAGGCCCCGAGCGACTGCGCCAAGAGATCGTACTTGATGGGGCCGAGACGACTGCCGATGTCGCGCTGTTTGCCGTAGGTTCGGACCTGCCCCGTGCGCACGATGCCCCAGCCTTCGTCGTCGGCGATGATCATGACGAAAGGAAGGCGGTGCGCCACGGCGCGCTCGATGTCGGCGATGGTGAAGGTGGCGGAGCCGTCGCCGCTCAGCAGAAGCACGGGCCGGTTGGGATGGGAGACCTTGATGGCCATGGCGGCCGGGATGCCGTAGGCGATCACGCCGCTCAGCCCCGGCCCCATCCACGCCGAAGGGCAGCGGTCGAAAAGGAGCAGGTGCGCCCACTGGCCGATGTTGCCGCCGTCAATGATGAAGGCGATGTCCCTGCGAAGGAAAGGGGCGATCTCCGCGCAGAGGCGCGCGGCCGGTATTGGGAAATCGTCGCTGGCGCAGACCTTCGCGAAGCGGGCGACGTGGGCGCGGCGGGCGGCAGCGACGCGGTTGAGCCAGGCCTCGTTGCGGGGACCCACGGACCGCAGCCCATCCTCATTGAACTGGCGCAGTACCGAACGCGGGTCGCCCGCAATGGCGACCTCCGGCTCGGCGCCGCGCGTGAGTTCGAGCGGATCGGCGTCAATGCGGATGAACTTCGCCCCCTTGGGATACATGGCGGGATTGGCGTAGTGCACGCGGTAATCGGCGCGGGCGCCGAGGAGAATGACCAGGTCCGACTGGGTCAGCATGGCCGCCGCGCCGTTGATGAGACCCTTGGAGACGCCCACGTACTGCGGCAGGCGGCTCTCGATGCAGGTGCGATCCCAGAGCATATGAAGGATCGGGATGTTGGTGCTTTCGGCGAAAAGCGCCAGTTCGCGGCCGGCGTCGGCGTAGAAAGCGCCGGAACCGACCACCAGGAAGGGGCGGCGCGCCTTGCGGATGAGGCCCAGGGCATCGCGGACGAGTTGGGCGTCGCCGGGCTGGTTCTGCTCGACGCAGCCGGGGGCTGGATTCTTCCACGAATGTTTTTCGATGTTGGCGGGGGCGACAAGAACATCCTCCGGAATCGTCAAGTGCACCGGCCCCGGCCGGCCGCTGGTGGCGGCGGCGAAGGCGCGATGGACGTAATAGGGTATCTTCGCCGCGCTCTCGACCAGACGGGCGTACTTGCACAGCGGCGCGACCAGGCCCACCTGCTCGATGTCCTGGAAGTGGTCCATGTCGCAGGTGCCCAGGGGGCTCATGCCGGAGATAAGGAGCATGGGGCTGCCGTCGAAGGCGGCGTTCATGACGCCGGTGATGGCGTTGACGTGGCCGGGGCCGCTGCTGACGGCGCAGACGCCGATCTGTCGGGTGTACTTGCCCCAAGTGTCGGCCATGAAGGAGGCGACCTGCTCGTTGCGGGTGTCAATGATGCGGATGTCCTGGCGGTCGGCGGCCTCAAGGAAAGGATTGAGGCCGTTGCCGCACAGGCAGGAGACGTAGCGTACGCCGCGAGCCTTGAGTTCATTGACCAGAAGATGCGCGCCGTTCATGGGAGTCTCCTTCGCGGGAAGCGACACGTACACGTCGGACGAAGCCGGATGCCGTGCATTTAAGCATGTAACGCATTCCGGCGCAAGGGGCGATTTTTCCGCTTGCCTGAGGGCGGCGGATTTGTTATTAATGTAGTTCTTGGAAGACAAAGGAACACGCAAGTTTACGGGACCAGCGGAATGTATGCGATAATCAAGAGCGGGTCGGCGCAGTACAAAGTGAGCGAGGGCGACGTGGTGCGCATGGAGCGTATCGCGGATCTGAAAGAGGGGGCGGCGGTCGAGTTCGACCAGGTGCTGCTGCTCTCGAAGGAGAACAGCGCGACGGTGGGCACGCCGACCGTGGCGGGCGCCAAGGTCGTCGGCGAGATCGCCGATGACGTCAAGGGCGACAAGCTCGTGGGCGTGCGGTTCCGGCGCCGCAAGGGCCTGCGCGTCAAGCGCGGGCATCGCCAGAAATACGTGGATGTGAAGATCAAGCAGATTGTGGCGCCGTAGGACTTGTGGAGCGAGACGGCTTCACGACTCCCGATCAGGCGCGATGGAGGCTTACAATGGCACACAAAAAAGGTCAAGGTTCCGTTCGCAATGGCCGCGACAGCAACCCCCAGTTCCTGGGCGTGAAGCGCTTCGAGGGCCAGAGCGTAACGGCAGGCTCGATTCTGGTTCGCCAGCGCGGGACGCGCTTCAAACCGGGCCGCAACGTGGGCATCGGGCGCGACGACACGCTGTTTGCGCTTGTTGACGGCAAGGTCCAGTTCGAGGCGGGCCGCCGGATCAGCGTATCCGCGAACTAAGACGCCGAGAGCAGAGCGTAAAACGTAAGACGTAACGTCGCCGTGACTTGCGTTTTACGTTTTGCGCTTTAACGGGGGCCGGACAGGCGGGCTTTTTGAGACACTTTTTGTGACCGGCGGCAACTGAAATGACGGAGCCCGAGGGCAGACCCATAGGACGCGCGCTTTCCGACCAGGAACTGGTCAGGCGAATCCAAAGCGGCCAGCGCGAACTGCTCGAAAACCTGGCGGAGCGGTATCTGGGGGCCGTGTACAACCGCGTGGTGCGGCTGGCGCCGCCGTCGGACGTCGAGGACCTGACGCAGGAGATCATGATGGCCATCGTGCGTTCGGTGGGGCGGTTCAGCGGCAGGTCTGCCGTAAGCACTTGGGTGCACGCGATCGTCAACAACAAGCTCAAGTACTATTACCGGCAACGCAGCCATAGCCGCGTGAGGGTTCACGGAATGGGCGGCGCCGAAGACGAAGACGGCGAACAACCGCCCGTGCCGGCCAGGAACGGCGACCCCCTGGCCCGGATGATGGACGTTGACGAGCGCGGGGTGGTGGCCCGGATCGTGAGCGAACTCAGACCGGCCTACCAGCAGGTGCTCCGGCTGCGGTTCACGGACGAGATGCCGTTCAACGAGATTGGCAAAGCCATGGGATTGTCGCTGGACGCGGTGAAGTCGCTTTTCCGGCGGGCCGTGGCCGGCGCGGAGAGAAAACTCCGACGAATCAAGCAGAAGGCGTGAGGACATTGCGAATGGCGAAGAGGAAGACAACCGATTCACTGCTGGCCGAGTATGCCGACGCCGTCGCGAGCGGGAGGACATCCGCCTTCACAGCCGGCAAGAACCGGGGCAGAGAAGGGATGGAGCTTATGAACACCATTCAAACGCTGTACGAAGCGCTCCGACCCGTGCCGGTGCCCGAAACGCTGGCGTCGAGGGTGCGCGAACAGGTGCGGCGCGAGATCGCCGGCCGGGCTGCGCCTGCCGAGGCGGAACCCGGCATCGCTTCCAGGCTTCGCACGACCGCGCGCGCCTTTTTGAGACGAGCGGGCGAGCTCGTGATCAACATCAACCTCGGCGAGATGTTGGGCGGCCAGGTCGCGCAGCGAACGCGGCCGGCGGAAGTCTACGCCTACTCCGTCGTCGAGGCGCTCGACAAGGCGGCGCGTCGCCGCAAGGCGCGCATCCTGCTGGACTCCGAAGGCCGCATCTACGAGGTGCCGCAATCGGTCTTGCGGAAGTATCAGCTCAGCAGCGAGGAGATACGGCGCCGGCGGGTGTAACCCCCCCCAGAGACGCCCCCGCATCAAGGCCGGGCCGCAGGCTCGGCCTTTTGCGTTTAAGCGCCGTCAGGGCCGGGGGAGGTCGGTGTCTTGGGCGCGCGTTAGCCTGTAGGGGGCCAGTAGAACGATCAGAGACGGCAACAGGACGGGGCGCACCAGAAACGTATCCACCAGCATCCCGCAGGCGATGCCGAAGCCGATCTGGACCACGATGGGCAGCGTGCTGGCCATCATGGCCGAGAAGGTGCCGGCCAGGATGATGCCGCACGAGGAGATGATGTTGCCGGTGCGCACCACGGCCCGCTCGACCCCCGCCAGGAGACCGTGCTGACGTCCCTCCTCCTCAATGCGCGACATGATGTAGATGTTGTAGTCCTCGCCCAGCGCAACCATGATCACGAACATGAAAAAGCGGACCTTCCAGTCCACCTCCGCGCCCAGCCCCGCGTTAAAGACCAGGAGCACGATCCCCATCGTGGCGACGTAGCTGAGCAGCACCGTGCCGAGCATGCACAGAATCGGCGCCAGCCTGCGGAACTGAACAAAGAGCACGACGAAAACGCCCGCCACCACAAGAACCATCATCAGGTAGTAGTCGCGTTGGGTGATGAGGCGCACATCTTTGATGTTGGGCGTGGCGCCGGCAAAAAGGGAGCGCGTCGCCGGGATTCCCGCGCCCGCCAGGATGTCGGGCATGCGCCTGCCCATGTCCTCAACGGCCTGAGTGGCCGGCAGCGAGTGCGGAGGATCCTTGAAGATCAGGGAAAGACGCGCCAACCTGCCGTCGGCGGAGATGTAGTTGTCGAACGCCTTCGACAAGGCGGGATTCTGACGCACGTCTTCGGGCAGGAGGAAGATGCGGCGGGCGATGTAGGCAAAGGGGCCGTCTTCGTCGGCCAGCGGAGCAAGGCGTTGCCGCACGGCGACCCAGCCGGCGCGCATGGACTTGAGACCGCTCTCCATGCGGTCCAGCCCCGCCCGGAGGTCCTCCAGTCCCGCCGCCAATGCGGCCAGGCCCTCGGCGGCGGCCTTGAACTCCGACGGGCCGGGAACGGGAATGAACAGCAGCATGCCGCCCTTGGCGCGCTCGGCCACCTCCTGCTGGTTCTTGCGGACGTATTGGAGGGCCTTGCCAAGGCCCGCTTTCATGGCATCAACACCGTTGAGTATCTCGTCGGTTCCCGAAAGGCCGCTGCCGGTCCCGGCGACCAGAAGTCTTGCCTGGGCGGCCAGACGGGCAGGCTCAAATTCCTTCAGACCCCCATAAGGCTCGACGGCGCAGCGCAATCCCTGCACTTGGGGGTTCCGCCGCAGAACCCGCGCCAACGAGGATTGGGCGTCGAGGTACTGGGATTCGCGCAGGTTTTTCTCCGATTGAATGACGAGCGTTACGGGGAGCATCTCGCCCTGGGCGTAGTGCCTCTTGAGCAGATCGAATCCGGCAACCGAAGGCAGGTTGGGCCGCAACTGACCGATGATGTCGTAGGAGGGCCTCATGCGCCAGCCGATGGCGAAAAGCGGCAGAAAGACAAGGAGCATGGCGATAAGCATGGTTGCGGGGCGACGGCGAATATTCCGCCCGAGCCAGGCCCACAGCGAGTTCTGGGCCGGCTCTGCGGTGAGGCCAACCGAGGCCGGCCAAAAGATGTGTTTTCCCATCAGCAGCATCAGGGCCGGCGCGAAGGTAAGCGCGATTATCAGCATGACCAAAAGGCCAAACGCCACGGCCGGACCGATGTGGGCAAATTCCTTGAACTCGATGAAATAGAGGAGGCTCAAACCCACGATGACGGTGGCCGCGCTGGCAGAAACCGCAGCGCCGACTGAGGCCACGGTGCGCCGGGCGGCCTCGGCGGGCGACAGCCCCTGAATCAAGTGCTCCTTGAAACGCGCGATAAGAAACAGGCAGTAGTCCGTGCCCGCGCCGAACACGATCACGACGAGGAACATCTGCGCCATGCTCGGCACCTTGTAGTCGAGGACCCCGACGGCGCGCGCGATCAAGGCGTTGGACGCCAGATACCCCATGGAGATGCCGGCCAACGGCACCAGGGGCGCGACGGGAGACCGGTAGATGAGCAGCAAGATGATCACGACCAGAACGATGGCGGCGATCGTGGTGCGGTGCAGGCTCTCGTTGATGCCCTGGGTGTAGTCGGCGCCGAGGGCGGCGTCGCCGGTGACGCGAACGTCGAGATGCGGCGGCGCGCCCTCCGCCGCCCGGCGAATCCAGGCGGTGGCGGCGCGGGCCTGGCCGCTGATCCACACCACGTCGAGGCCGACGCGGATGAGCGTGGCGCGTCCGTCCTTGCTGGTGTAAATGGGCTTCAGTTCGGGGTGGTTCGAGACGGAGAGGACGCCCACGATGGTGTGGGGGCGATCAGGAATGACGCCCTCTTTCGCGCTCAGGGCGGCGGTGAGCCTGTCCACATACCTGTAATCGTCCTCCGAGAGCGGCCCGTAGCGTCCGGCGATGATGATGACGGCGGTGGAAGGAAAAGTGTCCGACGGGAACGTCTCGGTCAGGATACGGCGTCCCACAACGCTTTCGGCGTACTCGGGGAGATAGGTGGCCGTGTCATCGCTGGCAACCTGGCTGATGGTCGGGCTTGTGAGCCTGAGCCACAGCGTCGCAAGGGGCCACAGGATGAGAAATACCCACCACAGACGGCAGACCACACGCCCCAAGTATGGAAACATTAGGCCCTCGGTTTCTGGGATCTCTCTTTGGGTATTATATCCCCTCGCTCCGAACGCCGCCAGTGAGCTTCTTGGCCCTTCCCGAGGCCCAGCGTCAAGAGGCCGCCGGCCACGGGCGGTCATCCCGGCGAACTTGGCCCTTGACCGCCCGGCGCCATGCGCGTAGACTCATTGACGCGCACGGATGCATCTTTTCGACGCCGAGACCGGAGTGGCTTTTTGCCAGGAGGCGCTGCTGTGAGAGAATTCGACCATGTGGGCGTGCCGACCGACACCAAACAGGCCGGAGAAGACTACGTCGCCGCGACGAAGGTATGGGTCACCAATCCGCGGAACAACCGGTACAAAGTGGAATACCTTCGTTTCGAGCCGGATTCGCCCGTGAAGGGTCCGGTGCGCGATCTGCCGCATTTTGCGTTCAAGGTGGACAGCATCGCCAAGGCCATCAAGGGCAAGAAGGTTCTGCTAGGCCCCTTCCGCGTAGACGACAATCTGCAGGTGGTGTTTGTCGAAGACGACGGGGCCGTGTTCGAGTTCATGGAGTTCAAGGACAAGACCCTCTGGATGGGCAAGAAGGCGTGAGGGCCTTCGGACTGCGCACGGCGGTTTGTTGATACGGTCGGGCCTATCCGTGACGAAAAAAAATGCCGGACGCTTCGGGGCGTCCGGCATTTTTCATTTACGCAGGTCCTTAAAAAAGGACGGGCCGCGCTGGGGGGAACGCGGCCCGGTCCGAAGGTCGAGTTGGCCCGACACCGGATTGCTCCGATGCCGTGGGGCAAAGCCAAGTTCTCGACCGCAGAGCATCACCCTTGCCGGCCGAAGCCGACAAGCGCAGGCTCGACGGGCTGGGGGGGGCACCCATCGGAGCCGCGACTGAGCAATGCTCCATCTCTACGCCGGTTGACACCTCGGATTCCACACACGCGGAACCCGCCATTGAGAAATACCCAATAGGGTCTCTTCACCGGCGATTCACTTTTCAATTAACATCGGAAGTGGCGGCCCACTCACAGCTTCTTTTATAAGACATCGGCAAAACGCACTCAATCGGGTAATAACCCTATTTTCCAGTACAGACTTTCTTATCTGCTGTTCCATAACATGCTATTTTGGCTGTTCATGGCGATTTATCGGCCCCCGTCGCCAACAGAGAACACCCGAGACAACACATACAGGCGGCCGGCGCCTCGTCTCGCTCACGGCTGCCGGCATTTGAGCACAAGCATGCCCAGAGGCGGAAGCGTCAAGTTCAACGAGTACGAACAGCCATGCCACGGAATCGCATCCGCCGTGACGCCGCCCGCGTTGCCCACGTCGCCGCCGCCGTAGACCCGTGAATCGCTGTTCAGAATCTCCTCGTACCGGCCCGGACCGGGAACGCCGACGCGGTAGTCCTTGCGCACGACGGGCGTGAAGTTGCCGACGAAGATGACGGGAGGCGCCGACGCGTCTTCGCCGCGCCGCAGGAAACTCACCACGCAATTATCGGCATCGCGGAAATCCAGCCACTCAAAGCCGAGCCAGTCGTAGTCCAGCTCATAGAGAGCGGGTTCGGAACGATACAGTTTCAGCAGGTCTTTCATGAGCCTCTGAAGGCCCTGATGCGATTCATGGTCGAGGAGATGCCAGTCGAGACTCACCTGAGACCACCACTCGCTCCACTGCCCGAAATCGCCGCCCATGAACAGAAGTTTCTTGCCGGGATGTCCGATCATGAAAGCCATGAGCAGGCGAAGGTTGGCGAATTTCTGCCACAGGTCGCCCGGCATGCGGTCCAGGAGCGAGCGTTTGCCGTGCACGACTTCGTCGTGCGAGAGGACCAGGACAAAATTCTCGTAAAAGGCATACAGCAGGCCGAAGGTGATGTTGTTCTGGTGGAACTTGCGATGGACGGGGTCCTTGCTGAAATACAGAAGGATATCGTTCATCCATCCCATGTTCCACTTAAAGCCGAAGCCCAGCCCGCCGAGATACGTCGGCTTGGACACGCCGGCGAAGGCGGTGGACTCTTCGGCGATCATGAGGATGCCGGGGAACTGGGCGTAGACCAGCTCGTTGGTGCGCTTGATGAAGTCAATGGCCTCCAGGTTTTCGTTGCCGCCGTATTTATTGGGAGACCATTCGCCGGGCCGGCGCGAGTAGTCCAGGTAGAGCATCGAGGCGACGGCGTCCACGCGGAGGCCGTCGAGGTGGAACTGGTCGAACCAGTAGAGGGCGTTGGCCTGCAGGAAGTTGCGCACTTCATTCCGCCCGTAGTTGAAGATGAGGGTGCCCCAGTCCTTGTGCTCGCCCTTGTGGGGATCGGCGTGCTCGTACAGGGCGGTGCCGTCGAACCAGGCCAGGCCGTGCGAATCGCGCGGGAAATGCGCGGGCACCCAGTCCATGATGACGCCGATGCCGCGCTGGTGGCAGCGATCCACAAAATACATGAAGTCGTGAGGAGCGCCGTGACGCGAGGTCGGGGCGTAGTAGCCGGTGACCTGGTAGCCCCACGATTCGTCGAAGGGATGCTCCGCCAGCGGCAACAATTCGATGTGCGTGTACCCCATCTCCGCGACGTAGTCCACGAGCTTGTCGGCAAGCTCGCGATAGGTAAGCACGCGATGCCCCTCGTCGGGCACGCGCATCCACGAAGCCAGATGGACCTCATAGATGAACATCGGTTCCTTGAGCGGCTGGCGATTCGGGCGGGCCTCCAGCCACTCGCGGTCGCCCCATTGATAGCCGCTCAGTTCGTAGACGATGGAAGCGTTCTCTGGACGCAGTTCCGCATGGAATCCGAGCGGGTCGGCCTTGAGGTACAGATGCTCGTACACCGTCTTGATCTCATACTTGTACTTCTCGCCGACCTTGAGCGCCGGGATGAAGATCTCCCACACCCCGGAGCCGCCCAGCACGCGCATCTGGTGCCACCGGCCGTCCCATCCGTTGAAGTCCCCCACCACGCTGACGCGCCTGGCGTTGGGAGCCCACACGGCAAAGTGAACGCCGGCCACGCCGTTCACGGTCATCACATGCGCGCCGAGCTTCTCCCACAGCCGCTGGTGGTTGCCTTCGCCGATAAGGTGCAGGTCGAGCTCGCCTAGAACCGGCAGAAACGAATACGGGTCTGCCGCGCTGCGGACGTTGCCCGCGTGGTCCTTGATGCGCAGACGATACGGGAATACCTCCGCGCGCTCCGGTATAACGGCCTCAAAGAACCCGTCGCGGTGCAGTCTGCGCATCGGCCACGACGCCGATTCCGCAGAGTCGTCAACGACCTGGACCGACTCCGCGTCGCGCGGGAACGCGCGCACGACGACGGCGCGCTTGCCGCCGTGCCGCACCGGATGCATGCCCAGTATGGCGAAAGGATCATGACAGTCGGCGTTGACGATCCGCTTGACGTCGGCGCTTGCCACGGCGAACTTGGCGGACATGTCATCCCCGTCGCGCTCTGGCGCGGCACGCTTTCGAACCTTCTTGGCCATGTTGTCCCCGAAGCCTCTTGGAACAGAACCGATGAGATAATCATCATACCCGGAATTGCCGCCGAATCAACTGCGAACTTCGGATAATTGGGCGCCTCAACGGCGGCGGAGGCCGACAAAGGCCTGTTCCGCTCCCGGCCCGGCCGGCGGACAACAGCGTGTTGACTTGTCCCAGGAGGCTCAATAGAATTCATCCGGCTTCCGGAGACCGGGAACCGGCCCTTTTCCAGAAACGGATTTTCTCATGCGGCGCACGAAGAACCGATGGATAATGCTGCTGGCCTTCGCGGGTTGGCAGGTCATGCTCGCGGACTTTTCGGCAAACGCCCAGACGAACCTCGTCGCCAACGGCGGTTTTGAGCGGGCCAGGGAAGGACGCGCACAGAGCTGGACCGCCGAGACCTCGCCGGATGCCAAGGGAACCTTCGCACTGGACGGACAGGAGAAGTTCGAGGGGGCGTTCTCGCAGAAGATCAGCCAAGCCGAAAACGAACGCGCCGGCGTGCGGGTGAAGCAGGAGGCGATCCCGTGCCGTCCAAACTTGATCTACCGTTTCGACTGCGCGGTGAAAAGCAACTGCAAGATCACCGTGCTGGTTCAGGCCCATAGCGCAAACAAAGCGGACAAGCCGCTTACCTTCACCGTCGCCGACGGCGCATTCGCCGAGTGGACGCGACAGAGCAAGGTCATCCGAACCACGGACAACGCCGCACATTTCACCGTCTTGCTCGCCGCCAGTTCCACGGGCGAGGCGTGGTTCGACGCCGTCTCTCTGGTCAACGTGGGAGAGCCGCCGTCGCTCGTTGTCCCGCGGTGCGAAACTCCCATAAAAAGCGACGGAAGGCTCGACGAAGCCGCCTGGCAGAAGGCCGCGTCGGCCAGGCTCGCTTACCTTCTGGCGGCAAAGGGCGCTCCTCCCAGGCAGGAGGCCGAAGCGCTCCTGACGTACGACGATTCCTGCCTCCACATCGCCTTCCGCTGCAAGGAGCCGAATCCCGCCGGCATGAAACGCACCCAGAAGACGCGCGGCGGCAACGTGTGGGAGGACGACTGCGTCGAAGTCTTCCTGAGTCCGGAGCCGGCGCACGGCGACGCGCGCGCGGCCGCACCGTATTTCCATTTTGCGGCGAACTCGCTGGGGATCATGGCCCAGACCCGACGGCTGCCCGCCCAGCGATGGTTCACGCAGTGGCACGACTCCGGCGCCAAAGACGAGGGGCTGACCAAATGGGACCCGCGTTGGAGCGTCAAGGCCGTCGTCGGCGTCAACGAGTGGACCGCCGAGATAGCTCTTCCTTTCAGCGAGATCGGACGCACGCCCGGATTTGGGGAGACATGGACCGCCAACTTCTGCCGCGAGCGCAAAGTCGAGGGCGACGAGAACAGTTGTTGGGCCTATGTGGACGGCGGTTCCTTCCATTCGCCGGCCGAGTTTGGCCGGATCATCTTCGGCGGAGGCGAAGTCCGGAAGCCCGCGATTCTGGCGGCGCGCCCCCGCAAGACGCCCCAGCCGAACGTATTTCCCCGTCCGCAGGACATGAAGGCGATGTATTCGGCCTTCGAATTCACGCCGGAAGTGGCGATCTTCGTCCCGCCGGACAAGCCGGGCGCGCTGACGGCCGCGCAATTCTTCAAGGAAGACATCGCCTTGCGCGGCGGTTACGAGCTTCAAATCATGACCGAACCCAAGGCTCTCAAAGACCTCATCATCATAGACCACGAGCCGTTGAGCGACACCACGAAGAAGTTCATGCCCACCCCTCCCCGCAAGGCGGCGCCCGTCGTCACGGTTCCCGAACAGCCGGAGGGCTACTTCCTCGACGTGCGGCCCAGCATGGCGGTGCTCGCGGCCAGGGACGCGCGCGGCGCATGGAACGGCGTGCAAACGCTGCGTCAACTCGTGCGTTTTGAAGACGAGGGCGTGCGCGTCTCGGGCGTGCGGGTGGTGGACTGGCCGGCGCTGGCCCTGCGCGGCTGGCACTTCTGCTCGGTCAGAGCCGGCGACGTCGCCGCCTGCCGCCGTCTCCTGGACCTGTTCACGCTTCTCAAGCTCAACACCGTCGTCATTGAGGTGAACGGCCACATGAAGTACGACCGGCGGCCCGACCTCGCCGGCGAGACCGCGCTCACCAAGTCGCAGCTCGGCGAGTTGGTCGCGTACGCCCGCGAACGGCAGTTCGAGGTCATCCCCCAGGTGCAAACCTTCGGGCACTTCAACTATGTGCTGGACAAGGAGGCCTACAAGCACCTTGCGGAGAACCCGCAGCCGGACGCCAAGCGGGGCCGCTACACCTATTGCCCGTCGAACCCCGACGTCTACAAGCTCGTCTTCGACATGTTCGACGAGGTCATTGAGGTCTTCAAGCCGAAATACTTCCACATCGGGCACGACGAGATCACCTTCTCCGACATTGGCCGCTGCGAGCGCTGCAAGGCCAAACTCCCCAAGGACCTCCTGGCCGAGGACGTCAAGAAGCTCTACGATTACCTCGCCGCCAAAGGGCTGAAGGTCATGATGTGGTGCGACCAGTTGGAGGCCGAGCGCAACGGCAAGGCCCCCTGGAACACCGCCGACGCCCTCCCCCTCATCCCCAAGGACATCATCATCTGCGACTGGCACTACGGCCCGGAGGCGGAGTTCCCGTCCCTGCGGTTTTTCAAGGATAAGGGTTTCCCCGTCATCGCGTGCGGATCATACAAGCCCAAGAACATATACCACTTCACCCGCGCCGCGGCCGAAGCGAACGTGATGGGCTACTGCGCTACGTCCTGGTGCACGGTTGCGCGCGTGCGCGAGTTGGCCGAGATGATGACGAACGTCATGCTCTCGGCGCAATACGCGTGGTCGCCCGGAATCCCGCCGCTGGACCAGACGCCCTGCCCTCCCACCGACGCCTTCCGCCGCCTCTACGACTTCGGCGCGAAAGAAGACGCGGTGAAGGAGTTCTTCACGGTGGACCTGCGCCAGCGCTGCAACGCCGACCTGCGCGACACGGCCCAGCGAACCGGCTGGTTCGGACTGGGGCCGGACTACGACATGAGCCAGATGTCCTACGGAACAATGTGGCTGGCCTCTTCCGCCGGCGGACGCGAGACGCCTTTCGAGATCATTTCGCCGGGACGTTTCCGGAACGCCTCATGCATCCTCCTGGCGCGTGAGGACTCGCCCAAGGACGGACCGCCCGACCGCGCATGGCAGATCGAGATCGGCGAGAAGGCACAGAGCCTCTACTTCCTGCACACGACCAGTTCGCCCAAAGTCCGCGAGATTGACGTCAATGCCCGTTACAAGAGCGGGGCGGTGAAGGTCGGCGCATATGAGATCACGTACGAGGACGGAAGCCGGGAGCAGGCGGACCTGCTCTACGGCGTGAACATCGCCGACTGGAACACCCGCCTGGGAACAAGCGAGGCCGACATTGTCTGGCGCGGCAAGACGCGCTCCGGCGCGCTCATCCAGGTCTGCGCGTACGAATGGAAGAACCCGAAGCCGGACCTCGTGATCCGGGCGGTTGATTTCGCCTCCGCACGGTCGGAGGTCAGTCCCGTCCTGATCGCGATCACGGGGAAAAGGTAGGCCGAAGTCGAGGCTCAGCCTCTATCCGCCGCTTGCGAGCCGGCGACCCTGCAAACCTTGCCCGTCTCCGCCGACTTATACGCCGCGTCGAGGATGCGCAGCACGCGCAGGGCATTCCGGCCGCTGACCAGCGGTTCGCGGCCGGTCCGGATCCCCGCGATGAAGTCGTTCATGTGATCCAGCCCCCATTGCCCGCCGTAAGCCGGCACCGACGGCAGGTTGTACGAGAAGGTCCGCTCAGGCGACACGGCCCATTCCGGCGAGGCGCTCATCATCTTGACGGTAGGCGCGCCCGGTTCCCACGACACGTGCCCCAGGCTCCCGCGAAGCCCCATGAACATATCCTTGGCGTCCCCGGCCCGCTTGAGGTAGTACCCCGCGTGCAGCGTGCCGATGGCGCCATTGGCATACCGCAGCGAGAGCGACGCCGCGTCCTCCACGTCAATGCCGTTGCCGCCCACCTCGGCCGCGATGGCGCCGACCTCGACCGCTTCGCTGTCAAGGAAATGGTGCATCAGGTCGAGCCAGTGGCATCCGAGCCAGCTCAGAATCCCGCCCCCGCTCGCGGCCCGGCTGAACAGGAAGTGTTTTGGGTCGCGCGACAGAACCGTCGTGGTCACCATGCGCGCCTCGATGGAGTAGGGCTTCCCCAGGAGGCCGTTGCCGACGAAACTCCGAATGTCCCTGCTTATGGGGTGAAAGGGCCAGCAGTACCCGACGCTGACCTTGACCCGCGCGGCCTCCGCCGCGCGCAGCACCGGCACGAACTCCCGCGCCGTCCTTGCGCACGGCTTCTCCACCATCACGTGCGCGCCGGCGCGCGCCGCCTTGATCGCCGCCTGCGGTGCCTCGGAGTTGGGCAACAACACCATGGCCATATCGAGACCGGCCTTGCTCAGCATCTCGTCCAGATCGGCGTACAACGCGGGCGACGGGCCTGTCGTCTCGGCCTTCGTCTTGTACGCCGCGAGGGCCTTCTCATCCGCGTCGAAGACGGCCGCCATCTCCACCCCCGCGATGAGCTTGAACGTCTGCAGGTAGCCGCCGCTGTGCGGATGGCGCAGCCCGACGAACCCAACGCGCAATCTCTTCATCTGCTCGGGCTCCTTTTCATCGCCTCCATGGGCGCAAAACCCAGCTTCAACGCCGGCGAGTCCGTCCGGAGGCTGTAGTCGTCTGCGGCCGCGTCGGTGAAGAGCGGATCGGCCGCGAGCGAATGCGCGTCGAAGCCGAGTTTGCGCCATTCATCCAGCGGGCCGAAAGGCTCAATCACGAGAGGCTGCCCCGCCGCCCAATACAGGTTCCAGTCGCACTCCGAGAGCGCCGAGAGCGTTTTCTCGCTCGTAAGCCTCTGGAACATGATAAGTTTGGCGTCGGGCGCCGTAAAGTAGACGATGTTCCGCCGAAAACGGTTTCCCGACATCGCCGGAGGACTGCGCCGGTAGTCTGCTATCCACAACTGCTGCACCGCGTCGTCCACGAGCACGTTGTTCTCAATGAGATTGTTGTTGCCGCCGTTGATGAAGATCGTGCCCCAGGATGTGCGGCAGATCACATTGTCGCGGATCTCGCAATTGCTCGTAGCGCCGTCGAGATAGACGCCGAACCCCAGCCGCCGGGACAGGGTCCCATCATGCGCAATCTTCGGCCCTTGCACATCGTGGATCAGGTTGTTGCGTATGACCGTGGTTGCCGTGGAAAAGTTCGCGTCGGTGTTGAGATGGATGCCCCCGCCGTCGTCGGACTCCAGCATGACGTGATGGATGTGATTGGACTCCAGCGTGTTTCCGCCCTGGTTCGTAAAGCCCATGATGCCCAGGCGCGGCATGTGGTGGATGTGATTGCGCGCGACCACGTTGCCGGGCGAGCCGGCCATGGACCGGGGCCGCCAGTCCAGATGCACGCCGGACACATACTTGCGGATGACGCCGCTGTGGTGGATGTGGTTGTCGGCGATGGTGTTCTGAACGGGCGCAAAGTCGGCCGCGGCCTTTCGGGAATCGAAAAGCCCGCCCCACCCCACCCGCGCCGAGGTCAACAGCACCCCGCCCGCGCCGGCCTCGGCCACGGTGTTGGCCTTGATCGTGTTGCGGCAACTGTCGAGGTGCAGCCAGACGGCGTAGCCGCCGATGTTGGTGAACGTGCAGTTCTCAACGGAGCAATCCGACGCGCACTCCAGCATTACGCAGCCGTCCTGCGCGGTGCGCATCTCGACATGGCCGACGGTATAGTCGGTGTGCGCGAAGTGAAGATTGCGGATGTTGATATGGCGCACGCGCTCCTTGCCTTCGACGTCGGCGCGCAGGTGGAAGATCCGGTCGAGCACAGGCGCGATCACGACCGCACGCCCCATGTCGGGCGTGTCTGCGCGCGGCCAGTAGTAGAGCCGGCCGGCGCGGGTGTCCAGATACCATTCGCCCGGCTCGTCGAGTTCCTCGAAAACGTTCGAGACAAAGAAACGGTTGCCCGCCCATATCTTGTCGTAGCACTCAGGCCCCTCGACGGCGATGACGGAGTTCTCGCGGTCAACGGAGGCGATGCGCACGATCTGGTTGAACCAGCCGTACGAGGCGAAGATGTGGATCTCGGCTTCGGGCGCGCGCGTCCAGGACTCGCAGATCGAGCCTTTGGGACACCGGATCGCCGTCTTCGTAGCCGTGTGTTCCGAGCGCAAGAAGGTCTGGAAACCGCCCTGGATCGCCGTCGCGCCGCCGGTCTTCGCTTCGGCCTCGACAACCACGCGGTTCTCCCCCGCCGCGGGCAGCGGGAACTCGTAGCCGCGCGGGGCGCAGGCCGCGTTGTCCGTGAAGACGAACGCATCGAAGTGAACGCGCTGTTCGGTCGGCAGGCAGCCCTCCACGCGGAGCAGATGCCGTCCCGCCTCCAGATCAAGCTCGGCGGCGCGCACGTAACGGACCGTTCGCCAGCCGCCGGTCGCCGCCATGGGCGCAAGCGTCACGGCGCGGTCGTCAACCTTCAGCGTGAATTTCTCATGCGCGTCGTTGTGGATGGTTGTATAGCCGACCCACAGCGTGTACTTTGCCTTCGCAGGGGCGTCGAACGGACATTCCAGCCAGTCGCCCTGTTTCGCGATGCCTGCGAGGATCACGGAGCCGTCGCCCGGGACGAACAGCCAGCCCTTCATGACGATATCTGTCGGATCGAAGTTGGGGTAACGCGCCCGTGTCTGGCGGCGGTCGTTGACGAAAAGCTGGCGGAACTTCCACTGGCCGTCGCGCGCTTCGGGGATGTCGGCGTAATAGATCTTCCCGTCGTCGCTCTTCCAGCCGGAGATGGGCCGTCCGCCGCTGAGGATCGCCTTTTCGCCCTCAAAGGCCGTGTATGTCACAGGGCGCTTCTCGTCGCCGGAGTCCTCCGGGCCGAGCACAAGCGTTTCCTGAAGGTGGTAAGTTCCCTCGCGCAGAACCACATTGACGGGTTTGGCCAGTCCGCCGGCCTTCAACGCACGGACGGCGTCCCTGGCGCGGCGGACGGTCGCGAACGGCCCGTCCGTCTTCGCCGGGTTGGGCGCAGGCAGCTTCCCCGACCATGCATCGTTGCCGGAGAGCGAGACGAAAAAGTTGTCCTCCTGCGCCGGCGCGATACCCGTGAGAAACGCCATGGCCGACAGCACAGCCGCCATCGCCGCAACGCGTTTCATTTAAACCTCTCCATCAATTCCGCGCGGCCTTTCTCATAGTTGGGATTGCCCTTGGCCTCGTTGCTCTCGCCGCAGGGGTCCCACCAGACGGAAGGACAGGGATTGTCCCGCTTGCAGATCCCCCGCGTGGTCGGGATCTTCTCAAAGATGAGACGGAAAAGTTCCGTCGCCTTCATGGCGCTGCCGTAACCCAACCCCAGTCGTTGAAGCATGTCCAGGTCGCGTTTCTCGTTCGACAGGCCGCCGGAGCCTAAGACGTTCACGCACGCGTTCGCGCCTGGAACGCGCTTCGGGCACGGCGCGCACATCATCCAGTCGGCTCCTCGCGCCATCCGGATCAGGAGATCGGGCTTCTCTGTCAGAATGAGTTCCATGAGTTCGGGGAGATTGTCGGCCTTGAAGGGCGGTCGCACGCCTCCCCCGTACTGACACACCGCGCAAAGGAGAATGTGCGGGCGTATCGTCACTTCCCTGGCCGACAGGAGCGCCTTGACCGAGGCCTCCTTCTCGCGCGCCATCTCTTGCTCGCTTCTCGGCGGAATGACCGCCGCGATGCCCTTCGCGACGCCCCGCTCATAGCTGCCGCTCCCGGCCTTCGAGCAGCCTCTCCACGACTCCGAGGCATCGGCGTCGTATCCGCAGACGCCGGCGACGCTCGTGATGCTCCTCA
Source organism: uncultured Planctomycetota bacterium (assembly GCA_964409935.1). Taxonomy (GTDB): domain Bacteria; phylum Planctomycetota; class Brocadiia; order JAADGH01; family CAYPFP01; genus CAYPFP01. Next base: position 29,032 of record CAYPFP010000055.1, read on the forward strand.
TGACGCACAGGAAGGTCGTCCGGGCCGGAAGCGTAACCCCCGGCGGCCAGTTCATGCGCTGAAGTATGTCCAGATCCCGCTTGCGGTTGAAGTCCGCGCCCTCAGGGGTGTCTTCGGCCGCGCCGGGATCCTGGTAAACGTAAACGTCGCCGGCGTTGCAGACGATGGTGAGGGGGATGTCGGGATTTTGTCGGACCTCCCGCGCAATCCTGGCGATCTTCTCGTCGTCTGTTCCACCGTCGCCGAGCGCGCAAATGACACAAAGGAGCTGGTAAGGCCTGACCCTCAACACGCCGCGTTCTCCCGCGCCGCCCATTCCGCGCCCTTCCGCACAGGTGACTGGCAAAACGACCGCGTGTATTGTATAACTCAGGCCGTGAAACCTCAAATGTTAAAATGGAGGGCACCCCGTGCGCGCCCCGACATGGCCTCTGTTTGCATTCATGCTCCTTGCCGCCGCGCCGGACGCCGGCTCCCAGCCCGTACAGGTGGACTTGCGGGCGGACGGTTTCTCGCTCCACAACCGCTTTCTCGAACGAAAGGTCCAGACGCAGCCGCGCCTGCACACCGTCTCCATCGTGAACAAGGAGACGGGCCGCGAATGGCGGACGGAATCCGAGGAGTTTCTAATCGTCCTGGACGACGGCAAGCGGCAACTCGCCGCCCGCGACTTCAAAATGAACGGCAATCCCGTCTGCAAGGACCTCTCCGACGGCGGCAAGCAGGTCCGCTGCGACATGACGAACGCCGAACACGGCGTCAGGCTGTCCGTTGTCTACGAGATCAACAGCCCTGCGAGTTTCTGGACGCGCAAGTGGATCGCCCTTGACGCCGGCGAGCGTCTCGTCAACTCCGTCTGTGTCGAGCGTCTCCGGTTTGCGTCCGAAGGCGGCCCCGCGCCGGAGCTGAAGCGCTTCGACCTGGACAAGATGCCCTTCCCCAGCCCTCCGTGGGACACCGCCGTCGGCCGGCCCGTGTACGCGGGGAAGGAGATTTTTCTCGGCCTCGAACATCCCGCCGGGCGGAACGAATTCGACGAGAACGGCGCGATCAGCCTTCGCCACCACCCCGGACGGCGCGGCTCGATGCTGAGCCGCCCTGCCGTGATCGGCGTCGCGCCCGACCGGCCGTGCGAAAGGGTCAACGACAGGTTTTTGGAGTACATTGACCGCATCCGCGCCCGTCCCGTGAAGCGCCATGCGCAGTGGATTGCGTACTTCAACGTCGGCGTCACCGACGAGACGGCCGTCGAGAAGATGCAGTTCGCCCGCAAGACCTTCGCCGACCGCGGCGCGCGCCTGGACTGCGTGTTGATGGACAGCGGATGGACCGACGGCAAGAGCATCATGCGCATCAGCCCTCAGCGCCCGGATCGGCCGGGACAGATTCGCGGGTTCGCGCAGAAATACCTCCGCGCCGGACTCGGCCTGCACGTCATCACGTCGGGCCGCAAAACGATGGTGGACAAGGACTGGCTGGCGGCTCAGGGATACGACTTGATCTGGCACGCCAACGCCCGCGACGGCGCTTACTGCATGGCCGACCCGCGCGTCCAGGAGGAGTTCGCGTCCAACCTGGCGCGATACATCAAGGACTACGACCTGGCCGCCTACAAGTTCGACTGGGGCGCCTTCAACTGCGCGCAGGCCGGACATCGCGGCCACCTGCCGGGGATCGAGTACGGTCTCGAAGCCAACTGCGACGGCTTCATCAAGGCGCTGCAGGCCTTCCGCGCCGCCAAGCGGTCCGTGAGCCGCGAGGACATCTTCCTGTTCAACACCGGTTGGTACAGCCCCTGGTGGCTGATGCACTACGACGCCGTGTTCTCCGCCGGCGCGGACTACAATTTCTCGCTCGTCTCTCCGCCGGCCTTCGCCACCTGCACCGCGCTGGGCACCTGGCGCGACGCCGTGGTGCGCGGCAACCTCGTGCAGTGGATCCCCTTCTTCCCCCTGTCGAGCCTGATGCACCACAGCCCCACGAGCCACTGGTGGCACGACTGGCACGCCCGCTACAAGGACCCGCTCGACCAGTTCGCCGGCCACATGCTGATGGGGTATCTGCGCGGTTCGCAGATGACCGAGATCGGCATCAACATCGCGTCGCTGACCGACGAGCATCGCGACGTGCTCGCCTCCATCATGAACTGGGCCGCCAGACACGACGACGTCCTGCTGGCCTCGACGCGCTTTCTCGGCGGCGACCCCCTCCAGGGCGAAGCCTACGGCTACGCGCACTTTGCCAAAGACGGACGCGGCATCATTGGCGTCAAGAACCCGCACGTCCTCCCGCAGCAGCTTGAGTTCAAGCTCGGCGAGGAGTGCGGTCTCCGGCCGACGAACGATCGTTACTCGTTGCGCATCGTCTACCCCTATCGTTCCGGCCTGGGGCGGGGTCTGGCGTGGGGCGCGTCGGTGAAGGTGGCGCTGGAGGGCCATGAGGTCCTCGTCATCGAGGCGGCGCCCGGCGAAGCCGCCGCGATCCCCCCGCGCGACGCCCGCGGCAAATCGCCCGATATTCAGAAGGCGCAGGCGGCGCCCGTCGAGGGGGCGATTCAGGGAGGTTTCGAGATCAACGTCCCCCAGGACGTCAGCGCCGCCCTCGTTCTGCTCGGCGAGCGCCGCAGGCTGACGGCGACCGTCTGGCTGAACGGCAAGGAGGCGGCGCTCGAGGCCCCGCACGTGGAGGTCGAGGACGGCAAGGAACCCGCCCGCACCTACGACGGCAAGGTGTACAGTCAGCGCGGCGACATGGGCCTCAGCATCAAGGGGCCGTGGAGCCTCTTCCGCGCGCCGCTGCCGGCGGGCCGCAGCGAGGTGCGCTTCTCCGTCCGCTGCCCGGACCTCGATTTGATACACGCGGACGCCCGAATGAAGCCCGGCGCGTTGCCGTCGCCGCGCAGCGTAACCGTACCCTTCCGATGCGTCGTCCAGACGCAGCAGGACCTCGCGCCGCCGCCGAACACGCGGAATCTTTCGGACCTGCCCGACCGGTGGGCCAACGTCCTGCGGCGCACCGTGTACGCGCTGCCCCCCGCCGATGTGACGCTCCAGACCACGCGCCGTTTCGAGTTCTACGAGACGCGGCCCGGCGCGAAACTTTTCGCCGACAGCGACGCGACGATAACCGCCCTGTCGCCCGAGCTGGTCGGCGGCGTGGGCATTCGCATCCCGAAGTCGCAGGCCGCCCAGAGCGCCACCCTCTCGCTCTCGCTTCCCAGGCCGTCGCGCATCGTGGCCGCCTTCGCCAAAGACAAGGCCGCGCCCGGCTATCTGCCGCCGCCTCCGGACTGGAGCCGCTGTCCGCAAGGCGTCTTCGAGACCACCGACCCCTTGCTCGGCCGCGAGCTTTACGTACTGCGCCTGCCGAAAGGCGAGTGGGAGCTGTTCCCCTCGATGAGCGGCGTCTGCGCTGTCCTGGCCGTTGTGCCGCTGCCGGAGAACCTGGCGGCGAAACGCCCGGTGTCGGTGCTGTCAACCCACGACAGCGGGCACTCGGCCGTCTTCGCCACCGACGGCGACATCAGGACTCAATGGTGGTCGGCCAACGGTCTGCCGCAGTGGGCGCAGGTGGACCTCGGCGCGGAGAAAAACGTCAACTCGGTGCGGATCATCTTCTATCACAACGACGACCGTTCCTACCAGCACAAGGTCGAGACGTCCCGTGATGGCCGGGACTGGCAGCCCGCCGCCGACGCCACGAAAAACCGCGCCTCGTCCACGGCCGCCGGCATGGTGCACTGTTTCGAGACCAGGCCGGCCCGCTTTGTCCGCGTGACCGTCACCGGTGGGCGCGGCCGCGTCAGCGCGGCGCACATCTGCGAACTGGAGGCGTACGACGACAGGCTCGCGCCTTTGGAAATCCGCCGGTAGCCCGCCGCCGGGGCTTCTTCCCGCTTGCACGCCGCGCCCGTACGTAGTACATTGTTCAAGGCATA
>CAYPFP010000056.1:0-32535 GCA_964409935.1 uncultured Planctomycetota bacterium
CCGCATTATACCATAGTGAACCGTGAAGTTCCATTCATTATGCAAAGGTCAATAAGACAAATGCCCCTGGAGCCAGTGGAAGCGGCTCAAGTACAAACCGGGAACCGAAGCTTTGAGGCCAGAAAACGAAACGCCTCTTTTTTCTTGACAGATACAATTTCCCTTGCTAGCATGCCTTATGTCTATCGCGATGGGTCTGTGCTGAGCGTACGGCGCAATGTGGGACTTTAGTACTGGAAGGGAAACATACTCGCTGACATTAGGGGATTCCTTGTAGCGCTTCTCAGGGGAGGGTTGAATCTCAGACGTAACACTCTACCTGGTGCGTCGAGCTTACTGATTACTTTTCCTGAGAACGGGGCGGGCGTTCGGGGGAGGAACAGTAGTCTTCGCGCATTGTGTGTTGCTTCTCCATCTGGGTGCGAGGGTTAGCCAATGGCCACGGTAACAAAGAGAGAGATCGCGGAGAACGTAGCGCGCAAGACCGGTCAGACGCAGCTTGTCGCAAAGGCAATTGTTCAGAAGTTACTCGATGAGGTTGTCGAAGAATTGGCCCAGGGGAACAAACTTGAGTTCCGGGATTTTGGGGTCTTCGAGGTCGTGATGCGGAAGCCTCGGGTCGGACGGAACCCCCGCACCGGGGAGCGCGTTGCGGTGCCGGAGAAGCGCGTGGTAACCTTCGCGATGGGCCGCTTGATGCGCGAACGGATTCAGCAGCAGCAACCTACGCCGTGACCGTTACCGGTTCCGGTTGCCAGATGGATGTGAGCCGATTGCGCCGTCATACATTTGGCTCATTCGCGGAATGCATCTCCAAGTAAGCCAAGGGGCGTTCTTCCCCGTAAGCGCGAATCTGTTTATCTTGCCGCCAGTACCACGTGGCGCTGGGAGTTCCGGAACTACTCGCCGGCACTCCAACCTGCATCATTCGAGCGAGCAGCTTCAGCACCATCACACTGCCATGGCAGTTCGCGTCTCCTGCCCAGAACCTCTTGACCGCGTCCCGGTACCGGTGCGGCGCTGTCAAAATGTCTGCCGGAGCGGCAGAGAGGAGAACACCAGTCGCGTATGAGTGCACCTGCACGATTCTGCTGGAAATGCGGCAAGGGCGTGTCGCTCGAGGCGCAGTTCTGTTCTGCGTGTGGCGCCGCGCTTCGGGGCCAGAAGACGGAGCCGAAATCTCCCCCCGCTGCTTTGAGCCTTGCGTCGCTATCAGGCCCCTGTATGCTTTTCCGTGTCGGTGGCGGGGCGTGCAATGTGGGAGCAGTGGGAAGGGTGTTGGGGAAGGCGCTTGGCAAGCCCCTTGGCGATATTACGCGGCAGATAAGCGTTTCTCGGGGCATTCTCGCGGAGACCCTTGATGCTGCGGTCGTACGGGAGATTCTCCCGGAATTGAAGTCCCTTGGTCTGGACTGTCTTGCCGTGCCGCGCGAGCGGCTCCTGCGCTTCCCCGAAAGCGGGCACCTGCGCGAGGGCAAGTTCCGGGATGCCGGGATTCGATGCGAGGTCGTGACTTGGGACGGATGGGAGTTGGTCGAACGAGCGTGGTCCGACGTGCTGCTGGTCTCGTGCGCACAACTGGTGTCGGAGACGGCCAAGCTCGTGGATCTCGGCAGCGGTTTGATTCGCCGGCGTGAGAAGGTTCTGGTTACCGTGCAGCACAGGACCATTCTCGACATCTTTGTTCGTAACCCGTTGCGGCATACTCGAATCCTGGAGAGCGTGCCGGGGGCGGAACCGGGAGCCGAGGGAGTTCCCGCGCATCCGGTATCGTTCATTCGCGACGTCGCCAGGCAAGTCCTTGCGATCCTGCCGCCGGTGCCCGCAAACGAGGGAGTTCGATTGATTGGCGCCGGCGCCGCGAGCGAGATGCTCACTGGGGTTACGTTCACCAACCGACACGACCTGGAGCAATACAATCTATGGCTCCTCGAACTTGTGGAGCATGGATACCCCATTCCTGGTTAGGCTAAAGCGCTTACTGCTGGGTCTGGCCATGATTCCAGACGGGTCGAAGGATGGGGTATTGCCTGAGGACTCCTGGCTGCGCGATCCTTCTCTCTGTCCCTGGAGTAAACTGCCATGTCGGCGAATGATCTGCTGAGAACTCCCCTGAATGCATGGCATCGCGCTCATGGCGCGAGGATGGTCGCTTTCTCCGGATGGGAGATGCCCGTGCAATACGAAAGGGGCATCCTGCAGGAACACCTTGCCACACGCAAATATGCCGGCTTGTTTGATGTCAGCCACATGGGCCGCTTCCGGATTCGCGGGCAGTCGGCCGTCCGCTACCTCCAGCGCGTGCTGTCCAACAACGTACAAGCCTTGTCTCCGTGGCAAGCCCAATACACTTTGATCCCCAACGAGGCCGGCGGGGTCATAGACGACGCCTATCTGTACCGCATTGGCGATGACGAATACCTCCTCGTTGTGAATGCCTCCAATCGTGACAAGGACTGGGATCATTTGCAGAAACAACGGTTGGGCCTCGAACAGACCCTCATGGAGGACAGCACGGCGGAGCTTTCAATGATTGCTCTGCAAGGGCCGATGGCGGGACAGGTCCTGTCCCGCGTAGTCGAAGACGGGGTGCTGCCGGAACCGGCGCATAACAGCTTGTCGCAAATCCGGAGTCGGGGAACAAGGATCATTGTGTCGCGAACCGGATATACAGGGGAGCCGATTGGATTTGAACTGTTTGTGCCAGCCGAGAAGGTCGAGGCCCTCTGGACGGCACTTCTCGACCTCGGCGGTGAGCTTGGAGTCGTCCCAGTCGGCCTTGGCGCCAGAGACACCTTGCGCCTGGAGGCCGGAATGCCGCTTTACGGTCATGAGTTTGGACCTGATCCCGAGGGGAACGATATCCCGGCGCTTAGCTTCCCGCTGGCCGCCGCCGGTATCAGTTTCTCCGAGCGCAAGGGCAAGTTCGTCGGACGTGACGCCCTTACCCGACAGTTCAAGGAGTTGGAGGAACTGCGGTCGGGTCTCTGTGAAGTGGCCCAAGTTCTGCCGAGGCGCACCAGAGGCTTGGCTGTTCTGGACAAAGGCGTCAGTCGGCATGGGGATGTTGTGTTTATGGGCAACAGGAAGGTGGGCGTTGTTACCAGCGGGACCATGGTTCCCTATTGGGAGTTCGAGGGGGCCGGAGCCACACGAGCAATCACAGATAAAACCCAGCGACGCGCCATCGCCCTGGCATACCTGGATGCGTCCCTTCGGTCGGGGCAATGCGTCGAGGTGGATGTCCGAGGCCGACGCCTGAAGGCAAGGATTGTGCGCTGGCATGGCCGCTCCGACGCCCCTCCGTACTTCCGTCCCGTCGTTGCGGATCATTGTGCGCCTGGAACCATTCGCGGGTTGCCAACGGTCGAGGAGATGTCACGAGAAAGCTGGCAGGAACTCGGAACGCTTGACAAGGTTGACGTCCTCGTGAAGAAGAGCATCGAGAACCATGAGTGGCGGCAGATGTCTTGCATGAATCTGATTCCATCGGAGATGACGCCATCGCCGCTGGTTCGGCTGCTTCAGGTGTCTGACCCGGTCGGCCGGTACGCCGAGCACAAGGAGCTTCTGTCTGCGCTGGGCGAGGAAATCTACTACTACCAGGGAACCGATTTCATCCAAGCCGTCGAGGAACGTCTCATTGCGGAGATGGGCGCGTATCTTGGGTGTCCATTAGTCGAGACGCGCACGGTCAGCGGCCAGATGGCCAACATGACGGTATTTAGCGCCGTTGTTGACTTCAAGAACCGTACCAACCGCCGCCGCGAGCCGGAGCGCATTCGATTGGCCATGAACAATCACATTGGCAAAGGCGGACACCTAAGCTCCCAGCCGCTCGGCGCCTTGCGGGATTATGTAGCCAAGGACCCCATAACTGAACAATACGCTGTGGTCAACTTCCCCGTTTGCAGGCATAACCCCTACAGCATTGATATCGCAGAGACAGGTAGACTGCTGGAGCGCTTCAGTCCTGAGATCATGATCCTTGGGAAGAGCATGGTGTTGCACCCCGAACCCGTCTCCCAGATAAGGAGATTGCTGCAGGGCCGCAAGAATCCGCCCATAATCCTGTACGACATGGCTCACGTTCTCGGCCTCATCGGCCCGCACTTCCAGGAGCCTTTCAAAGACGGCGCCGACATCGTGACAGGCTCCACGCACAAGACTTTCTTCGGCACACAGCGCGGGGTGATCGGCTGTAATTTCAGTTGCGACACGCCGGCCTTCGATCTCTGGAAGGCGATCCGACGACGCGCCTTCCCCGGCATGGTGAGCAACCATCACCTGGGAACGCTCCTGGGCCTTCTGGTTGCCGCCCTCGAAATGAACGCCTTCCGGAACCAGTACCAGCCGCAGGTCATCAGCAATGCCAAGGCCTTTGCGCGCGCTCTCTGCGAACATGGCCTCCGCGTCGAGGGAGACCCTGCGCTGGATTTCACCGAGACTCACCAGGTCATTCTAAACGCCGGCTATACCCGCGGGTGCGAAGGCGCGCGCCTTCTGGAGAGCAACAACATCATTGTGAATTACCAGGCGCTCCCGGGCGATGAGGGCTTTACGGCCAGCTCCGGTCTGCGGATGGGTGTCTCTGAAATGACCCGATTCGGCATGACTGAGAACGATTTCCGTTTGTTGGCAGGACTCATTGCTGGCGTTCTCGTGAATGGGCGCCATGTTGGCGCGGAGGTGGCCAAGCTTCGGCGGAACTTCCTCACGATGAAGTACTGTTTCACGGAGCAGATTTCGAAGGACCTCGCGCGGAGATTACTGAACACATTCTGATTCCGAGGGGACGTCTGTCCGGGACAGACGTTCGCATCTACGCAATGGCCTTCGTTCGCCCGCGTGCGCTGTGTGGAAGATCGTCGGATTCCCTGTTGACCCGCATGGCCCATGCCGCGGATAATGTTGCCAGTGGATGCATGGTACGATGAAGCTAACACGTTACGCTGTTTCGCTGGTCATCTTCGCCGGGTTTGCCGGTCCATGGCGCGGCGCCCTGTCATGCAGTGTGCCCGTTTTCCGCTATGCTCTGGAACGCTGGGAGGCCGAGCCGCTACGGGTGGTTGTCTTCCACCGGCAAGTCTTGGACGATGCGGCTTCCGCGTTCGTCAAGGCGCTCAATGGCGCGGCGGAGGGCGAAGAACAGCGCGCCAATGTCCGGGCGGTCACGGTGAGTCTGGATCAGGGCATCCCCGAGGAGTTCCGTAAGCTCTGGACCCTTGTACAGACTGACGACCTGCCTTGGGCCGTTGTCCTCTATGCCGATGACCGTCCGCCGCCCTGGGCCTGTAAGCCAACAGGCGATAATGCGCGGCGAATCCTCGAATCGGCCGCGCGCACTAGCATCTCGCGCTACATCATGAGCGGCGCCTCCGCTGTGTGGGTCCTTTTGGAGACCGGGGATCGGCAAAAGGATGACAAGGCTCGGTCATTCCTTACCGCAACATTGGCGAACCTCGAGAAGAGGCTGCGGCTTCCCGACGTCCTGCCCGAGGACCGCGAACGGAACATGTCGGCGCATGGCCCGGAGCTAAGGATTTGGTTTCCGGTCCTCAACCTTGCCAGAAGCGACGCGGCGCGTCGTACCAGCGACGCGGGAGAGGAGTTCTTTGTCAGGCTGCTCTGCGGAATTGAGCAAGGCGTTCCCGCAACTGAGCCGGTTGTGGTCCCAATCTACGGTCGCGGGCGCGCTTTGTGCGCCTTCCACGGTGAACTGCTGAACGCAGACGAAATCTACGGGGCTTGCGCCTTCCTTACCGGCATGTGTTCCTGCCAGATCAAGGCAATGAATCCAGGCACCGATCTCCTGTTTTCGGCCAGGTGGCATACGTTTCTCCTTGGTGAGGCCGAGGTGGCCCATGCGATCCCCGATCTGATTGGGACTCAGAAGCCGGAAGCAGCGCCCCAAATGCCCATGCCGAGATCGTATGCGGATCGTTCCCCCGCGCCGGAGGCAACTGACGGTTCAGGCAAGCGCATCCTTGCCCCCCTGCTCCTGGTCACGGGCGCGTGCTTGCTTGTAGTACTGACGGCATCACTGATGTTTTGGCGCGGCCGGAGACGCCAGGAGAAACGACAAGTGCTATGAACATATGGCAAGTCATCTCACGGGAGATTCGCTTCCGCAAGACAAACTTCCTCCTGGCCGCTCTAGCGGTCACAATAGCCTCGGCTTCCACTGTGGGTGTGGTATTCTTGGTGCATTGTCACGATGTCTCCACCAAGCGGCTCCTCGATGAACGCCGCGCCGACGTCGCGCGCGAGGGCGACCTGCTCCAGGACGACATGCGTAAGATCAGTAAGGGGCTGGGCTATAACATCCTGATTCTTCCCGCTGACCAGAACCTCTCCGACGTATACGCCGAAGGCTACGCAGAAAAAACCATGCCCGAAGACTATGTGGCCAAACTCGCGGCGCTCAAGACCATCCAGACAATTGAGCATCTGCTGCCCGCCCTTGAGCGTAAGGCCGTGTGGCCCGAGACCAAGCGTACGGTGATTGTGACGGGCATTCGCGGCGAAGTGCCGTTCATTGGCCGGAAGGCCAAAGGTCCCATCCTTACCCCGGTTCCTGATGGGAGCATCGTGCTTGGGTTCGAGCTTCACCAGCAGCTTCAGATCAAGAAGGGAGACCGGGTCACCTTCATGGGCAAACCTTACCGGGTGTGCGAGACATACCCCCAGAGGGGGAGCAAGGACGACATCACGTTGTGGATTCCCCTCAAAGATGCTCAGAATCTACTCGGCAAGCCGGGGGAGATCAACGCCATCTGGGCGCTCAACTGCAACTGCTACTCACACGATATGCTGGCCGAGGTCCGGGCGGAGATGGCCGCCGCCCTGCCCGATACCCAGGTGATTCTGCTTGCGGACAAGGCTGTCGCACGGGCACAGGCCCGGAAGCGAGCCGCGGACAGCGCAGCAGCCGCCCTCGACGAAGCGGCTCAGAGTGCGGCGGCCTGGCGGCGCCAGGCGGAAAGGTACGGTTCCATCCTCGTTCCTGTCGTGGTCTTGGGCAGCGGCGTCTGGATTGGCCTCCTTGCGCTGGCCAATGCGAGAGAGAGGCGGAACGAGATTGGCATCTTCTCGGCCATTGGCGTGAACGCTCGAACCATTGTCGCAATCTTTTTGGGGAGGGCAATTCTGATCGGACTTCTGGGTGGCGTTCTCGGGTCTGCCCTTGCGATCGCCGCGGTGAACACATGGTTGGTCCTTTACGGAATGGGGAGCGTTGTCCCCTTGACCGAATCCTTCTCTCTGTCATCGTTCGGCCTGGTGTGCCTGGCCGTACTGGGCGCGGCCGGGCTTTGCGCGCTTGCGACCTGGCTGCCTGCTCAGAGCGCCGCGCGGGTTGATGCCGCAGTCGTCTTGCGAAAGGAATAGTTGTGCCTGCCATACTGCAACTCGAGCGAATCGGCAAGACATACCGCGGACCGGACGGCCCCGTGCAAGCAGTGCGGGATTTTACGCTCAGCATCCAGCCGAAGGACTTTGTGGCGGTCAGAGGGGTCTCGGGCAGCGGCAAGACCACTATCCTTCTGATTGCGGGAGGACTGCTGCGACCGGACTCGGGATGCGTCCGGTTCGCGGACATTGACCCCTACGCCATGAGCGCGCGCAGCCGCGCCGTCCTGCGGGCAAGACATGTCGGATTCATCTTCCAGGAGTTTTACCTCGTTCCCTATCTCAGTGTTCTGGACAACGTCCTCACGCCCACACTCGCTCAGCCGATGGCCGACGCCGAAAGCAGGGCCGCTGATTTGCTCAGGCAACTGGGATTGGCCGAGCGCCGCAACCACACCACCGACGCCCTCAGCACCGGCGAGCGCCAGCGCGTGGCTCTGGCAAGGGCGCTGCTGCCCAGGCCGGCCTTGCTCCTCGCCGATGAACCCACGGGCAACCTGGATCGAGAGAATTCGGAAATTGTTGTTGAAGCCTTGCGCGCTTTTGCGGCAGGGGGCGGCGGGGTATTGATGGTGACGCACAATGACTCGGTGGCGGCCGGAGCGCACAAGACCGTCAAGATCCAACGCCCAAGAGAGGCTCACGGGCCTCCCGCCGTGATCGTGATGGGGCTGAATTCGGTGATCGAATTCAACGAGCAGTAACCTACATAGGTTATGGCCTCCAGCGGCATCGCCAGAGGCGCTGTCAGCGTAAGCGCACCGGTCGTCATCGTTACCTTGCCTGATCCCGGATCAACGCCCACCGTAAGGGCATGCGTGCGGTCTTCGCTAATCTCAAACTTCTCGGAGACAGTGGTCCCGCCATTGAGCGATCCCTGAGTAATGACAGCGGTCTTCATTGCATAACGAAGTCCGCACTTGATGAGGGCCGATTCCTCGGCGCTCTTGCCGAAGACGAGGAAACCGTTCTTCATCGTGCGTCCGGAGTCGGCGTCCCCCACAACGCGCATGCGGACTTTGAACGTGACTCTCCCGCTGAGGGGGGGATCAAGTTTCTTCAGAGCAAGCCCTATGTTCTTAGGCTCGGACCAAAGCTGGTAACCAAGGTCGCACCGGAAGACGTCGGCCCGCGAGACCTCAGCGAAATCAGCCGTTGCCGGGGGAGGTCCGGCGGTGGTCCGGGGCTGCGTGTCGAGCGGCACAAGATCACCCCTGGGGGCCGGCGCAAGCGGGGCCCCCTCGGCGCCGAGACAGAGGACCTTCCCGTCCGATGTTGCGGCGTACAGCCGCCCTCTTGCAGCCGCCATCCCATCGAACACGGGCATGCTGTCGAGAACAAAGGAGGCCAGTTTGCGCCCGTTGGCCGCGGAAACGGCCCAGAGTTGGGAACCTCTGCGGCCGTCAAGAGCCGCCATCTGTTCGGCAAGTCGGGGCTGAAGCGCCGGGGCGTCCGGATCGGCAAAGACCTCTTCCTCATTGAGCACATCGGGCGGCCCGGCGATGAAGAGTGTGTCGCCGGCTAGAACCATGGCCCGCGCTTGCAGGGGCGGATCGCCCTGTGCCCACTTATACGGCGCTGCGCTCAACTCCCTGAGGGAGAACTTGCTGCGCAACGCCCAGTCGGAAGCCGAGGCGGTCTTCTTGGGCGACGAAGCATTGATACGCCCCGTTGCGGTCGCGACGCGCTGAATGTCCGCCTCCGTCAGATGTCGGACCGCCGCATAAAGAAAATACTCGTACACCGACGCGTTACACATGAGCTCGGGCTTGCGGTCGAAGCCGTAGACCGTCGTGTCATCGAGGACCATCAGCCGTCCGGCCGGGGCAAAATTGCCGGGGCGGAACCAAGCGCCATATCCCGATGTGACGCCCTTGCCGTACATCCAAAAGGACCGGTGCCACCACGAGTCGTCAAGGAATCCCGACCGGGAGAAGAGATGCACGCCTTCCCCTGTTTGCGCCTTCGCCTCCATCGGGGCCGGGTCTTGCCGTACGCCCGCAAGGTCGAAGGGCTGGGCGCGCATATAAACGTATCGCCCGTCGCATGACAGCACATCCGGAAGCGCTGTGGGCATGTCCAGGCCTTTGACGTACTTGTGAAGGTTTTCGCCGGTCTTCGGGTCGGTATCGCTAAGCGGGGTTTCCGACAGTTTGCCGCCCGTCGTCGGATCAAGCCGGAAAAGCCGCATTCCCCCATCCAGAAACGCGGAGCGCCCCGCCACTCCATAGAGCACCCCCCCGTGCAGCAGTACGCTTCCGGACACCGGCCACGGCGACTCGATCTGCTCGAAGGCCATCAACTGGCGTTGGTCAGGTGCTGCGTGGAAACGCCAAATGAGACGACCGTCGCTTGCTCGAAGGCAATAGACCCATCCATCGGCGGACCCGAAGAACACGCGGCCGCGGTCAATGGTCGGTGGAGAGTCCACGCGAGCGTCGGCCGTGTAGCTCCACAGGCTCTTTCCGGACTCGGCATGAAGCGCGTGGACAGTGTGCGTGTCTATGCTCGCAACGAAGACCTTCCCCTCGCCAATTACTACGCTGCTTAGGCGACCGCCTACTCCAGTCTGCCATGTGAGCTTGAGATCGGTTGGCACGGCGGTCTTTGCCCAGCCCGTGCGCGCCCCATCGTGGCGGTACGTTGGCCAGTCGTCGGAATCCGGCAGTGGATCGGGCGATTGTGGACTCGCCGCATACTCAACTCCGCGCTCAAGCCTTTCGCTGTCGGGAACACCCCTCGGAGCCTCGCGCGTGGGGGATGCCGGAGCGAGCGCATTGAAGCCGAATACCTTGGATTCGAGGTAGCAGCCGCACGGATGCGGCGGGGAGTAGAGCAGGCCGTTGCTCGGCATGACCCCATACAGACATCCGGCTCGCACCCAGTGATTGATAGTCCAGTGCTTGGCAGCGATATCCACAAACTCTATGCCGTTCCTGGAACATATAATGTAGCGGTCGGTGGCCTTCGACCGGTAGCATCGGTGATGGAACCAGTACGTGTCCACGTCAGGCAGAAACTCGTTCTTGATCTCGCCGGTGTGGAGGTCGCGTCCGGTGAAGAGGCCCGAATCTTTGGTGTCGGCAATCGCCCCGGACCATACAAGTCCACCGATTACCAGCAAATCATCCGGAGAGGCGTGGCCGCCGCGATGGTGGTCAGCCGACCACAGTCGTTTACCGCTGGATGCCGACAGGGCCGTCATGGCCTTGTTCTCCACCGAGACCAGCACAACGTCCTGGTGCACGACAAGCGAAGGGCCGTAACCTGTAGGAAAGGGCCGCTTGCGCACAATGGGTTGGGACGCCCAGACTTCGGAACCGGTCTTGCCGTCAAGCGATACTACCTTGTCCCCATCGTGCAGGTACACGCGAAGGCGGTCGGCCGCCAGCGTGAGGGGCGCGCTCGACTGTTCCTTCCGCCACAGGACGCGACCGCTGTCTGACTCAATTGCCGCGACGGTGCCGGGCTGTCGGTCCCATGCCCATTCGGTGTTGGCGCGTCGGGTGTTGTCCCAGACGTAGGTGTGTTTCGGACGATACTCAGGCCACTTGGTTGGGGACTTCGCCGTCACCAGAAACAGCACACCGTGTGATGAGATGATCTCCTGGGTATATTCTGTGCCTTCGTATGTGCGTAGGGTCTGTCCGCTGCCTGCATCGAGCGCCGTGACTGGCGCATCAATCCCTAGCGTCACATAGACGCGTTCCCCGATCGCCACGAGCCGTCGCGGCAACTGATTCGGCCCGCTCTTCAGGGGCCATAGATGGGTGTTCCAGTCGGAGATGGGCCGTTTCCACAGGATGATCCCGTTATACGCGTCGCGCGCCAGCAGAGACCATTTTGCGGGCAGGAGAATGGCTGAGCGCGGGCCTTCGTCCATGATGTAGAAGATACGACCATTCGCAGAGACAAGCGCGGTCATGCTGGCCATGTGGTCATGGTGGCGCGACCACTTCGGCGAACCCACCCATTGCAGGTGCCGCGGAGGACCTACTGCAAGATCGCGGGACACGGCGTTGTTGGTGGAGTCGTATAAGTAGTGCGTCCATTCGTCAGTATCTTTGGGTTTGGGTCTAACAGTCTTCGTCCATCGTCCATCCTTGACGAGAACGGCCGCGCCGCCCGGCACGAGAACACGAAGGACCTCCTCCATGGCGAGGCCGCCCATATCCCGCGCAACGAGGAGATTGACAGTGCTGTCAACGTACGGCAGTCTCGGAGGCGTCCATCGGCGGGCACTGACGGGGCCGTATATGCCCAGCGCCCGGATGTGCTGCCGTGCTCTGGCTACATTATCTGGATCGGTGTCAAGTCCCTGAACCAGGTAACCCTCGTTGGCGTACAACGCTGCCGTTAGCCGGCCGTCGCCGCACGCCACGTGAACCACTAAGCCGCCCTTTACCCCGGCCGTCGAGAGTATCTCCCTCGCCTCGTCCTGTTCTGCAGCCGTCGTCGTGAGGGACATGAGAACCAAGACAAGGGCCATAGCCGCCGCCATGCACCGAGTCGCAAGGAAGAGGGAACGAACCCACATGATTGTCTCTCCTCCTACGAATCCCGGCCAAGACCAAGAATGTAGACGGCGCTCGGCGCAAAGCAAAGGCGCAGAGGCGCGCCCACCCGCAAGGCCGACGTTTCGAAACTCCCGCGCGGGATGTGAGCCGTGAGCGGCAATGGCCCGCCAATTCGGACCCTGACCACTGCGCCCACACGCGCACACTCCTGTATCACCCCTTCGACGACGACCACGCTTGGGTCCTGTATGCCGGAGCAAGGTGTGACGTCCCAGGGATGCACGATAAATCGAACCGCTTCCTCCCGGACGTCGCACGGAATCACAAGATCTGCGACCTTGATTCCCGCGGTCCCATTCCGTCGGATACCTGCACCGAAAAAAACGTTTTCGAGGCGTAGAATTCGGGCAACGTATTCGTCCCGGGGGGCTGTCACCAGTTCGTCCGGCGTTCCCACTTGGACAATCCGCCCATTTCTCATGATGGCCATACGATCCGCGACTAGTCGCGCTTCCTCAAACAAGTGGCAGACATGCAGCACGGGTATGCCGGCCTGCCGCTGCAAATGCACGATCTCGCGGCAGACGGCGTCGCGCGTACACTCGTCCAGCGCTGAAACAGGTTCGTCCAGGAGCAAGGCCTGTGGGTCACCAACCAGCGCCCGCCCAAGGGCAACGCGCTGTCGTTCGCCCCCCGAAAGCCCGGCAATCGTCCTGTTGAGCAGCTTCTCGACGCCAAGTTGGCCTGCCAGGTGGTGAACCACACGCTCCTTCTCCGAAGCCCCGGCGCCCCTGACGGTAAGTGCAAACAGCAGATTCTCCCGCACGGTGAGGTGACTGAACAAGGCCCCGTCCTGGGGGACGTACCCGATCCTGCGCGCTCGGGGTTCCGCGTGCGTGACATCCACCCCTGCAATAGTCACCCGACCGGCCGAGACAGGCCGCAGGCCGCACAGACATTCCAGCAGTGACGTCTTCCCGCACCCGGTGGTTCCGAACAAGACGAAGTATTCGCCGTCGCGGATATCCAGGGAGACTTCCAGCCGGAAATCCCCGGCCTCACAGCGCAAACCATCAATACCGATCATCTTGCTCCTCCAGATCCCAGAGCGGACTGTCGGGCCAGGAGGCGCAGCACGAGCAACACCCCGGCAGCTGCCACGACCATAAGCAAGGAGATGGCCAGGGCGGCTTCAAGCCGCCCGATCGAGATTTCCAGGTAGATGGACGTTGGCAAGACCTCGGTCCTCCCGCGTACCCCCCCGGCAACAATGACGATGGGACCGAACACGCCGAACGCCCGCACCCAGGCCAGAACCGTCCCTGCCAGTATCCCCTCTCTGACCAGCGGCAGGCTGACTCGCAGGAAGGCGCCGGCGCGCGAGCACCCGAGTGTCATCGCGACCTGTTCGGTTCTCGGATCAATCTCATCGAATGCGGCCTTGATGGCGCGTATGGCGTATGAAACGGAGCAGAAGAACTGCGCCAGCACGATGCCGGGTTTGTTATATATGAAAAAATCTCCGCATTGGGCCACGATCCACCCGATCCAGTGTACCACGAATATGTTTGACTCGGCCAAGTCCCTACCCACCCGGAAGAAAACGAGGAGGCTGACTCCTATCACCAGCACGGGCATAACGATCAACAGGTCAACCATGATATCCAAGACTATGATACCGCGGAACCGGTATCGGCTCAGGGCATAGGCGGCGGGTACGGCTACCAGAATGCTCAGCGTTGTAGCGATGAGTGACGTGGTCAGGCTCAGTACGCAGGCGCTCCGCAGGTGCGGCGACCTGAGTATCCCCAGCAGCGACTCCTTGTCCACAAAAACAAGGTCGGCCAGGAACAGCAGAAAGACAAAAGCCGTGAATAGGACAAGGATGCCTGTGGTTACCCAGCGGAAGACGTCCGTTCCCGATCGTTTGGTGCTCGATGGTGTACCCGCGCCCGTCATGCGGCCCGATCCTTTCACATTACGCTGTCATCACGGCTTGTCGAGCGTGTATCCCGCTGTCCGCAAGATGCCGCGGGCCTCATCGGAGACCATATAAGCCAAGAAAGCGCGGGCAGCGTCTGGGTTGGCAGCCCCCCTTAAAACGGCCGCGCGCACGGGCGGACATACGTTCTTTGCGCGATCTATGCCGATACTGTCGGCAGAATCCGCGTACGTGTTGGCAACCGCGTTCCATACGACGGCCGCATCAAGCGTGCCAAGCTTGATGGCCAGCGCCAACTCGGTAACCGTCGCAGTCTCAAGCTGCACATTCTGCCGCCAGGCGGCAGGGTCAATACCGTTCAGGCTCAAGAGCTCCGGCATAATGCGCCCGATGGCCGCGGCCTTGGGGTCTCCCTGTGCGATTCTCAAGCCCGGTCGCGTCAGGTCGCGCAAAGCCCCAATCTTCCGGGGATTGCCCTTGGCGACCATGATCACCGGGACAAGGTGGCATAGGGTCTCCGAACTCGCAACAAGCCCGTACGTCTCGGCCATCGTGATATACTCAGCGTCCCCCGCAACGTACACGTCGCCTTTGCCCGTCAGACGAATCTGGCCCAGGAGCCTGTTGGAGCCGTCGTAGCTGACGTTGACCTTGACGGGGTGGCGCTTCTCAAACTCCGCCGCCATGGCGCTCACGGGCACTCGCATGCCCGCCGCGCAATGCACCAGCAAGTCGCCCCGAAGCGGCGTCGCAGCCGGATGCGGCCTGGCAGCGTTTGCCGGCGAGAACCCATACGAGAGCCAGACTGCCCGCCCCTCTTCAGAAACAAGGAACTCCGCAAACCTCCGTGCCCCCGGCAGGACTTTGGAGGCCTTGAGCGTCGCAACATTGACACGTACGTAATCAAGCTCAACCTGGCCCGACGGTGTGGTCACGACGTCCTTGACGACAAAGCCTTCCTCGATGGGAACAACACTCAACTTGTCCAACCGCAGGTGAGCCACCGCATTCCAAACGATCGCGGCGTCGGCCGTCCCAAGACAGACGGCATTGGCCGCTTCGCTGCCTCCGCGTGTGCGCGTAACAATGTTCTGCGTCATCTCCTGGCTGATCCCCGCTTTGGTCGCCATGTGAGCCGCAATCACCCCGGTCGTGGCGTACTGAGGGTCGGGAATGATCAGGCGGAGGCCGGGTTTGGCCAGATCGCGAAAACCCCGTATGTCCTTCGGGTTGCCCTTCTGGACGACGATCACGGGCGTAAGCGACGCCACCGTCCAGCCGCGGTCTCCCAGCCCCTTCTCCATCAGTTCGCCCAGATAGGGATCGTGGGCAACGTAGATATCCCCGCGCCTGGTCAACTCGATCTTTACCAGTAACTGTCCCGAATCCGCGTAGTCAATCTGAACCGGCTGTCCCGTCCGCGCCTGGTAGAGTTTGATCAGTTCCTCCATGGCCGGCCGCATGGTGCCTCCAACGTAGACCAGGAGCGGGGCGCCGTTCGGCTTCGGAGCCTTGCCGCAGGACGTCAGGAGGGAACTCGTAACAACCAGCGACAAAGCCGTCAGGAACCTCTTCCATCTGCTGCATTGGCTCATTTGTCGGACCGTCCACCTTCCTTGCCTAAAAGTCGCGCTGGGTCGTCTGTGCGGTCATGGCTCGCAGTCCACTACCAACTGTGGGGGCTTGGCGCCCGTGCGGGAAACATAGTCCACGCCGTCGCAGTTTACGGGCACAATGGCCAGGCTCAGTTCGGCGAGCCCCTCCAGTTTGACCGCAAGAGGCACTTCGAGCGCCGCACCGGCCGTCACGGCCCCAATGTTGCCGACGATTGCCGCCGGCTGCGGACGATTCTCATGACTGATGCTCGATTCGCTCCATGGATCTGTTACTTGGCAGATGTTGCCGCCGTTGGACGACGGATTGTTGGCGCCCCAGAGCCGCAGCCTGACCGCTGACGCTCGGCCAGGAAGGTCAAGTTTGAATTTCAGGTATGCGGTGCGGTACTCTTCATCGCCAACTCGCTTGCTCCCGCCATCAACGAACAGCGTTGCGCTCTTCGGGCGATTGGGACCATCCGGCCCCACATCGGCGTTCTCAGCGCATTGGACCACCACTCGCGCCCGTTTGCCGAGGTAGTCAATCTTGCCCTGCTTCTCTGCCTCCACGAAACCGTCCGGCCGCACGAGTCGCACTCCGATGGGGTACGCGCCAGGCGCCGGTCGGCCGGCGAGCGACGCCCGAAGCCTGAGGCTTGGTCGGGCGCCAGATGGAAGCCACAGGTTTGTCTTCTCAGGGCTGACGGCAAAGCCCTCCGGCGCCCTGACCTCTAACGTGGCCTCCAGGTCTGTATCGCGGAGGTTGCCCAGAGAGACCTCCGTCTCGATCGAGGGCGTTAGGTCGCTGATCTCGACCGTCGGCGCCGACAGGCCAAGGGCCAGGACTTTCTCGCGGATAGCCTCGACCGTCTGCAGGACTGGCATTTGCGCTCCAGGGCGCGTGGGAGCGGAAGGCACAAGCGCGATGTCGAGATTATCAGTCACGCGGATTCCCGGGAAGTCCTTCACTACAGCCCTGCGCGGGCCGCCGGCCGCGGCTATCACGTCAAAGTCCTTCAGCACGGACTTTCCCTGCAACGAAATGTGGAACACGCGCCGCCCCGGCGGAATCTCCTCCAATTCCGCAAACCCAAGCCGGACCGTGTATTCCGCCACACCGTCAGCCTCACCAAGTAGCGGAACGCTCAATTGAGCCAGGCCGTTGGCGCCCGAAGTATACAGCCACGGACTTGGAGTACCTTCAACGTTGACAAAATCCGGGCTGCGGCGAAAGTACTCGCCGCCCTTTGCGAGAGTTCCCGTTGCCTTCAGTGGCAGCACAAGGCTGCCGGTTGGGCGGGGATAGGCCAGCCACAGGTTGCCCGCCGAGTCTTTGCGGTCCCCCGGGGCGCCGAGGTTCAGCGCCAACCGCTTGACGGGGAGGACATCGCCGGAGAGGCTGTATTTCCCCCAGGCTCGATTCTCTGCCGTGGGTTCGAGGACCACCGTGCACATGGTTGGGAACGGACACATGCACCCCGAGCTGGCCTCAGGCACAAGCACAAGCCCGTTGGCAAAAATGAAGTTGATCCAGCAGCCCGCACGTTGTCCGCCGAAATGCGCAGTTCCCGAGTCGCCGGCAAGATCATAGTATCCGAGATACCCGGATCGGAAGAACATGCAGTTCGGACTGGCCGCAGGGCAGCCGCAGTGGTGGCCCGGTCGGGCAAATTGCCAGGGCTCCTGGTTTCCCGTGATTGGATTCACTCGCTGTGCCGGGGCGCCGGTGCGCAGGTCGAAGGCCCACGGTTCGGCGTGGAGCGTCTCGCCGACGATTAGCGGGCGTACCCGATAGGCAATGTTGCGAGACCACATGGGAGTTCCATCGCGCCCGGACACCACGACAATGCGGCGTGAGGCGAACTGCTTGGCGAAAAACTCCTTCCAGTAATGCCCATCCGTGTAGACGCCGAAGATAACCAGTGCCCCATTGCGGTACATTGTAGCTACTGTGCCCCAGTATGAGCCGCCCACACACCCGGTGAGATCCATTGACTGCCTCCACACCGGTCTGCCCGTATCCGTGTCCAGCGCAGCCACAAGGCGAACAGGAGAAACCTTCGGCGGAGAGGCCGCACCGGCGGCAGGTTCCGCAGGAGGTTGATCAACCAGGAATATCTTCCGATCCCCTATGGACAGAGAGGCATGCACGATGGCGGTCCCCGAGTACGTCCAACGCAACCGACCCGTGGACAGGTCAATCGCGAAAAGCGTATCGCTTACACGACCCTTCTCGGTCGTGCTGGTCCCGAAAAGCAGCCCGCGGTCCACTGCAACATAGCCCCACCGCCGCGGCGTCGCATCGGGCGCTTTGGGTACCGTGTACGTGGCTGCTATGGCGCCCGTGGCGGAGTTAAGGCGCAGGCACTGGTCTGCCGTAGCCACATAGAAGGACCCCTCATCGGCGGCAAGGTTGCTTGCCTCCTGGGATGTTCCCGTGCGAACGACCTTGGGAAGGGACCGTTCCCATAGCTTCACGCCGTTGTAGGCGTCGTAGGCCATGACCGCGTTCTCTCCCTGCACGAAGAGAACGCCGTTCACCGAAAGAGGCCCGGCCGTGCGGGCATGTCGGCTGAGCATTTGGAGGGGACCCGGATCGCCGAACCACAACAGCCCAAGCGGACAGGTAACCCGATAGTCGTCGCTGCAAGCCGTATTGCCGGGTTCGGCGTACTGGTGTGTCCAGCGACCGGCCTGCGGCAACGGACCGCGCTCCACTTTGGCCCAGACGCCCGGCCCCTGAACGCCCTGTGCCGGCATATCGGCGCGGCGAAACCAGGCCCTCAGGGCTTCGGCTGATAAGCCGGAAGCGCGGCCTTCGGCCTCCTTGGGCAGGCCGATGAGTGCCACGCCTCCAATGGGCTTGAGCACGCGCATCGTCTCCTGCGCAGAGCAGCCCTCCAAGCCGTTCACCAAGGCCCGGTCTGAGACCACCAGATTGGCAAAGTAGTTCGAGTAGGGCAGGGGGTCCAACGGCCCTTCGTCTACAGAAACCCTGGTTCCGTACACCCCCGCAACGTCGAGGGCCTGCCGAGCATGAGCCACTTTGATGGGATCCGGCTCGATTGCCTGGACGGTAAGCTCTGTGCGTCTGGCCAGCTCGAACGCCAGCCGTCCGGTTTCGGCGCCCAGAACGAGGCAGTAACCGCGTCGCTGGAACGACGCGCCGCGTCGCTGGAACGACGCGCCGCGTCGTATGCCGGACTCACGTACTATCTGCTCTGCGGCGGCTTCGTAAATCGGAGTCAACGCATCCGGCGGATAGGGGGATGGGTTCGTGGGCTGCGACACCACGGCGCGTCCGCCCGACGGCTTGGCGGACGAACCAAAAGCATGAATACTGCCTGTGTCGGTGCTCACAAACAAGCGGCCCCCCGCAACAGCCAGCCCGCGTGCTCTCCCGCGAACTTCCCCGCTCCACAGTTCCAATCCCGTGGCCGCATCAACCGCGACAACCTGGTCCTGGCCGCCGGCGTACAGTGTGCTCCCGGCAAGGATGAGCGAGTCGGGACACTCGGTTGGGAAACGCCAGATCGCTGAAGCGGCCATGTTTGCGGACCATCCATCAACGTCTTTCGCCAGGAGTTGTTGCTGCCTTTCGAGGTGTACCAGTTGCTTCTCCACCGTCGCCAGCCTGTCGCGATCCTCCTGAAGAGACTTGAGAATCTGCGCGCGTTGCGGCTCTGTCTGTCCGGCGCGTTGTCGGTGAACTTGCTCCAGTGCGAGCGTGTGGCGCTCGATGGAGGCCCCGAGGGTCTTCTTTTCTTTCCTGTACTTGGCCTGATTGCTCGTGAGCTTGGCCTTCTGGTTGCGCGCACTGAAACGCTGAAGGCTGGGCTTGGCATAGCCGTCGGGCCGCAGCGCGACCATCTCCTTATCGGTTGCAATGAAGACGGTATCTTTCCCCACAATGATCTTGCGCGCCTGGAACCAGGCGAACTTGACCTTCGTGATGCCGTGGTAGGCGAGCAACTCCTCGGTGCCGGTATAGAGCAGGCCGTTGGCGACAACGCCATAGAACCCCCCGATGTTCTTGCCGAACGTGGGCGATTGCAGGATGCGCCCCGTACTCCGGTCATAGGCAACGGGAACCGTCCGGCCCATAGGCACATAGAGGACGTCCGGAGTCGCCAGGAAGTACCCTTGCGGCGATATGCGGCTCTCCGTGGCTTCGCCCCCGGTGTCGTTGCGCCACACCAGGCTCCCGTCCTCTGCGCGGACGGCCTCGACATACACCCCCTCGGCGGGAAATATGCCCGCGCCGTAGTAGGCGATGCCGTTGTTGTCCACGAGGATGCCCGTGCGCACGGGCCACATCGAGATCATCTTCCCGTGGCCTAGCAGCTTCCGGTTGTTGGGTCCCACCTGCCTCTTCCATATCAGCCTTCCGTCGGCAACCGCGAGGCAATACACACACCCATCGTCGGAGCCTGCGTAGACCCGGTCCTTCCACACGGTGGGAGCGAGCCGCACCGGGCCGCCTGTGAAGAAACTCCAGCGCTCCTTGCCTGTCCCAGCGTCCAGACAGTACACCTTGTTGTCTGCGGACGATCCGAAGAAAACGGAATCACCGGCAACGACGACATGGTACGCATCGTCGAACCGAACGCGGGGCAGTTCCAGGATTCCTTCCACCGGCACCGCGCGCGGCGGCTCCCAGGCCGGTTGTGGTGCGTGTCGGGGGCGGAATTCCCAGGATTCGGTCAGTAGGGGAGGGAGCGCTTCCGGCGTGGCCCCACTGCGCTCGGTGTCATGTTGGTATGTCGGCCAGTCATCCGACCAGAGGCGGCCTGCAACCGAGAGCAGCGCTATACAGATACAGGCGATGCGCGCGGCGCATACCCGCCGTGTCAGTCTCCGGCAAGTCATACGAAACCTTTCGTCAGCCTTTCTCCCCGAGGCACGCTATGGACCCGTCCTTCATAACAACGATTATCCACCCGCGCCGGTCAATGTGCAAGCCATTTAGGAGAGGCTGCGCCGGAATCGGGCCACGCCATGTGACTCGGCCATCTTGTCTATCCAGAACGCGCACTTCCCAACTCTGCGTCTGGGCCGTTGCGCCGGGCGCCTCACACGCCAGAACAACCCCGTTCCCCGCCACCGCCAGGGCCAGAACCTCGGCAGACACCGGCCCCCATCTTGCGGCACTCCGCATCCGCTGCGCGATCGCTTGTTCCGCTACCTGGCGGAGACGAAAATCACGCGGTCTTGTTTGCGCAAGATGTTCTCTGGCAGACTTCAGCGCCGAGTCAAACTGGCCGGCATCCCAACACATCAGGTTTGTATATCTTTCAGTGGGGAAAACCATGGCCTGGTCATCCCATGCCGGCGGGATACTCGATCGGGCAAATGGAATGACTGTCGCGCCCCTTGCTCCGTCATCGGAAAGCTCCGCAAAACTGTGCTGCGCTGGACTGACAACGCGCCCTCCTCCCGCGTTCCCGTCGTCTGCGTACAGAAGGGCGCCGCCGTGCAGGAGGTAGCGTCCTCTGAATACCCCCACATCGCAACCGCGCAGGGCGCTCGGCCGGCCCATCGGAACCTGCCCCGAGGCGTAGCGTCCCGTCTCCAGGCTATATGCCGCAGGCGAGACCTGGTTGCCGCCGGCCAGCCACAGGTGCCCCTTGGCCACGGTCAGGTAGCCTTGGACGGAGACCCCTTTGCGTATCTCGCTGTTGAGGTGTCCCGATTCAGAATTCTGCCACTTGATCTGCCCGGTCTTCGCGTCGAGCGCGTACACGTAGGTTCCGTCGCGGTCTATGATGCCGGCGGCCGCGTAGGCAACGCCCCCTTCTACCAAAACGCCGCTGTTGACCGGCCACGTCGAACACAGAGAGTCGTAGACCATGATGCGTCTGTGGATTGGCGCCGCTCGGAATCGCCAGAGCAGCTTGCCCGTTGCCGCTTCGAGCGCGTACACGAATCCGTCGCCGGACCCAACATACGCCATGCCGTCATGAATGGTGGGAGGCCAACGGACTGGGCCGCCCGTGGGAAAATTCCATCTCGGCTTGCCGGTTCCGGCCTCCAGGCAAACAACCTTGCCGTCACTGCCGCAGAAAAAAACCGAGCCGCCCGCAGAGACCGCAGCCGTAGGCTCAACCGGCCCCGACGCCTTGTATTGCCACAGCATCTGCGGGTTGGCCGCCAGCAAGGCCTTGGACCCGCCGGATCGCGAATTGTTACCGCGATACGTCGGCCAGTCGAGATCAGTCACCGTCAATCCCCTCGCCGAATCGGCAGCCCCGGCGAACTCAAGCCGTTCTTCTTCCTTGCCCGCCTGATCGAATTGGAAGTCCTTGGCCGAACACAGGGCTATAGTGCCCATCAGGGAGAGATTGCAGTCGCACAGCCATGGGCCAAGATATAGAAGCCCGTTGGCAGGAATCGCGCCATCCATGCATCCGGGGCGGGCAGAACCGTCAACGGCATATTTCCCTGCCAGACGATCGTGCCGTCCCAGCCCCTCCCCCCGACAGAAGAATGAATCCGGCGATGCGGTCATACGCGTACAGTTGCCCTTCTGAAAATTGAGATCCTTGACAACCTCCCCCGTTGTGGCGTCCAGCATTAGGGTGCTGCCCGCCGCACCGATGCCGGCAATAACCACGCGCCCCTCAACGAAGAGGAGGTTGGGGTTGTTGCGTGACTTTGCCTTCGTCCAGAGAAGTTGGCCTGAGCGGGCGGATACCGCCACGACGTTCATCTGCGTCTGCGCCTCGAAAAAAAGAACGTCTGGCGTACACAACAGGGTGCAGCAGGTCCTGAAGCCGGGGGTGGACGTGAGGTTCTTGCCGGGTTCCTCGATCAGTCTAAGAAGCTCTGCGTCGGAATTTGTCCAGACGATGCGACCGGAACGGGCGTCTATGCAGCCAATCCGCGAGTCTGGAGAGTAGAAAAAAAGGCGCTGCTCGCTCAACCCGACCGCACGCGAGTCCACGGCTTTGGGTTCCTGGCGTACCCAGAGGGCTTTCTTGCGTTCAAGGTCATAGGCGGCAAGCGTGGTGGCGAAGCCCCAGGGTATCCGGGGTCGCTGGTAGTATCCTCGACTCAACTGGCCCCAGCTCCAGTGGTCGCGCTGGCTGCTCACGATTGTGGTCGGCTCAACGGGATCGCTTTCGCCTGCCAGAACGAAGAGCGTCCCTCCGGACAACGCAATCCACTTCCAGTCGCCTTGCGCTTCCGGCATGGCAATACGCCCCTTTTCCCGGCCCGTTAGCGGGTCGAACATCAAGGCGCCGTTCTTGTCAGCAAGATAGAACGTATCCTCCGTGGCGATAAACGCCGACCTGTGGACCAGGTATCCTTCGGGAAGTCTGCGCTTCCAGAGCACAGTTCCGTTATAGCCGTTGCGGGCGTATAGTGTGTTGAGCGTGGCGATCTCACGATCATGCTGAGCTATGTGTCCCATCGCCACGAAGATACGCCCGCCGGCCGCCGTCGTGACGACGGGCATGGCCGTGTAATATGGTCTGCCCAGCCACTGCGTCAGGTAGGGCGCCGTTATGGCAGTATCGGTTGACACGGGGTTATTGTCAGGCCCGTGCATCCAGTGGCTCCAGGTGTCCGCCCCCTGGGGCAGGGCCTTGCTGAACTCGACCCATACCCCATGCGCATCGCGTGTAACGACCGCATTGTTGAGGCCCTGCTCTGCAACCCATTTGCGCAGGTCGGCTTCAGTCGAGCCGGGGGCATCCCGTCCTGCCGCTTCCGGCGGCCCGGTCGCATGAGCACAGCCCAAGATCGCTTTACCGTTTGGACTAAGCACCCGAAGGACCTCCGCTGCCGAGATGGCTCTGGCGGACTGAGATGGAACCATATCCGTCAGAACCACGAGGTCAACCGTGTTGTCGGCATAGGGCAATATGGCCGTCCCGCCCTTCTCGACAACCACGCGCTTCCCAAGCAGGCCCTCAGCGTCGGCCAGTCTCTGGGCAAACGCAACGTTGTCGGGTAGGGGATCCTGGGCATGGACTAGCAGATTGCTTGCCCGTGCCAGCGCAACGGCAAGTTTTCCCGTCCCGCAGCGCGGGTTGGCGCACAGGCCGCGCGATATTCCCCCTTTCGCCACCAAGTGCTGCGCAAGCAGTTGCTCCTGCTCGCCGCAACATCCGCCCCTTGCCAGAACCTGCAGGAGGATGAGGATCCCGATAATCCTAGGGAGCGCTTTCATTGGATAGCTCCTTCGCCCGCCGACCATAGGCATACTTGACGGTTTGCTGGAGCAGAGGATACGTGGAGGTGTCATCCAGGAGATCGCCCCAGAACCAGAGGACCTCGTTTCCGCGTGACTCCAGAGCCTTGAACCGAATCAAGGCGATAACGTGCCCGCCAAGGGAAACGCCGCGTTCGTCGCACACATCAGCGATCGGCACGAAGTCCCTGGCCGGCATCTCGCTGGCAACCACGGCGCGGTACCGGCCCATGTCGGAGAATTGGAGCCGCATCGGGGACTTGAAGGCAATAATCTCCTGTCCCGGCAAGCATCTTAGAAAGATCGGACGCCTATCCGTGAAACGGCTGTTGCACACCTCCAAACCAAGCGCCGATGGGATCAAGCGGTCAGGGTCCGGTCTCTGCTGCCAGCCCCCCTTTGGAGCAGGAGTGCGCGCACCGGGTGCGCGCGCACCGGGTGCGCGCGCATAGTAAAACTGGAACATATTGCCGCACGCCACCAGGAATCCCCCGCCCCTAACGTAGTCGAGGTAGGTCTGCGCCAGGTTGGTGCGGCCGGCAGCTTCGCTAAAGTAGTATTCCTGCCCGACGGCATGAACGGCTATTGGGAAATTTACGGGGTTGAAGACCGCCGGGTCCGCAAAGTCCTCCGGACTCAACAAAATGGGCTTCAACCCGACGGCTCCGAGGGCTTCAGCAATGGCCTTGTCGTGCCCGGCCATATCCAGAGGCAGAATGGCCGCGGAGCGCGCCGTAACCGGCCGTTGGCTGAACTTGGCCGTGCTCAGCGCGTAGCTCATCAAATCAAGCGCGATCGGCAGGTGGCGTTCTGTGTTCAGAATGTTGCCCCATAGGAATATCACCCTTCCGCCCTTGTACCTCTTGCACTTATGCTCAATGTCGGCCGCTATCACCCCATGCTCGCCGCCGGCCCCGTCCTTTAAGACCATCACGGGTTTGAAAACATCCTCGGCAGGCGTACCCTTTGGGTCCAGCGGCCGATAGGGTCCGCCGGCCCGCCGATCGTACTTGAACTGGTTCGGAATATGCGTGAAGATGCGTTGTCCCGGCAGCAGTTCAAACCTCGGCATCTGCTCCGGCGGCGGAACGGAGGCATGGGCGATAAACATCTCCAGCTCCGAACACGTTTCGCCGTGCCTCGTGCCCGGGACGCGGACGTACTTATCGCCCTCCAGACGCATGGCGTAGTAGAAGGGCACGCCATACGCCGCCGACACGAGGCATCCGCCGCCGGCCAGGTACCTCTTGACGGCCTGGGCCGCATCCCCCGGCTGTTTGACCGTGTGCAGGTACGTCTCCGGCGCTGAATACACGACGATGGGGTAGCGCTGCGCATTGAACGCATTGGGGTCAATCACATCGTTCGGCGTGAGCATGACAGGGGGCGCTCCGAGGAGGGCGCACGCGGTCTTGAGCGTTTCGGTGTAGGACTCATGCGGAGGGATGAATCCCACCCGCACCTCCTTGCCCCTGACGGCGCGCGCAACCTTTCCCCGAAGATGCGGAATCATCTGCTCCTGCATCGCTAACCGGCGCTTGGTTGCCTCAATCTCCGCTGCGACACCCGCAGCCCTCGCCGCCTGTGCGCCGAGCGCCGCCTCAACAACCGGCGGCCACGACGAATGCGTTGTGACGGCAAAGAGGTTGCCCTCGCCGGTGACCTCAAGCCGCTCCACGACCGTGTCGGGCCGTTTGGGCCTCACCGGGTAGATCAGTATCTGCCACCGTCGCATGGGCGGTGACGCAACGGCGACCTGCCCGCCGGCAAGCTCGTGTCTCTCAAGGATACCGTCGGTATAGACCATGACCGCCGCAATCGGCCCCTTGGCTACCGAAGCGAAGATGAACGCCGAACCTATGGGCTTTCGTATTGGCAGAGATACCGGTTGTTTGCAGAGAGGAACGCCTCCGTTGGCCGGGGGCATGAGTCGGAAAGGAACCCCCCATGCGTACGACAGACCGTCCGAATAGCCGGACCAGGAAAGACCGTTCTGCCAGGAGGTATCAAGGGCTTCGCCGCCCGTGAGCGGCAGCATCTCAAAGTTGTCCAGCCTTGTGCTGAAGGCTCGGGCAGCACCGGCCGCCGGCAAGCCCTTTTCGGCTCTGGAGGGTGTGCCGATCTCTCCCAGAGTAATCGTGTCTCCCGCTCTGATATCGTCCAGTACTAGATTCTCGCCATGTCGTCCGATAATCCTGGGCACGACTTCTTTTCCGTTTACGAAAACCTTCTTGCCGTGAAGAGTTCGGAGCGGGGCGGTGATGATGATAGTGGACGACGACCCAAGCCGGCCGGAAAGTGCAAACGAGCAATCGCCGTCGCTGTCGGCTGCAAAGTTCTGAATGTCAAGCGCAGCGCCGCGCGAGAACGCCAGCGCTCCTCCGGCGCCGTAGAGCACGCGAACGGCAGCGCGACCAATTGGCTGAAAATACCTGGCGAGGGAGTCGCCGGGGACTATGCGACCCTGTCGCAAACCTCTGGGACGAGGCCCCGCATGGGACACACCGAGGAACTCTATGGTATGTCGCACGTCGGCCTCATAGCCTATGGGCCAGCGCTGGAGAGCGCCCTGGACATAGTACCTCAGCACAGGGTCGCTCGTCTCCAGGTAGTACAAAGCCATGGCCAGAATCAGCCGCTCGGTGCCGTCCCAACTTACGGTGCCGAAGGAAGTCGGGGCGCTTGTCCCCTGTATGAGGAATGAGGGGTCCAGGTTATCAGCTTCATCCGGGTCATCGGTGTAGACGGCCAGATGGCGGTAGAGCAGGGATCGCCCCAGCGAGAGCGCCTCCTCCGCCATCGCCCGCCGGGCGGCGTCTTGGTGTCGTTTGAACACATGGTGAAAGTTCAGGTAAAACTCGACCGAGATCTCATAGGCCAGAGGCGCAGACACGACCGCCGGCTCTACGCCGTAACCCCCACGGGTGAAAACACAGTGCCGGCCCCATCGAAAGACGCCGTCAATGTAAGGCAGGAGTTCGGGATCTTGTGTCGCAGCGTACATGGCCAGCAGATCGGCGCCGGTCTGCCACGTGGAGGAGCAATGTGTTGTGGCGGCACTCTTTCCTCCGAACATGTCCTTGTAGTCGCCCCGCAGAGGGAAACGCCAGAATCGGCAGTCGTCGTCGGCGATAGTCTTCTGGATACACGCTTCCTTGAGAACCATCCAGTCCTTGCGCAAAGAATCGGAACTGCCATAGTGCCTGGCTCGCGCCATTAGTGCCTGGCTCGCGTCCGCCAATCCGTCGGGCGGACGCGTGCCTGGCACTTGGTGCATGCCGCGTGCCGTCGCCGGACGTATCGGCGCGCACTCCGTGTTCAAAACGCCTCGGTACTCGCCGGAAGGTACGAGCGTGTCTTCGGCAAACAGCCAATCGCGTGCCGCAATGGACTGTTTCGGGACGCGCCAAAGCAGTGCGCCGGTTCTGGCGTCGTCGGGCACGAAATCTTCTCGCTGTGGCAACCATCCCAGATCGTTCACGGCGGAAGGGGCGGGCAGATACTGCCCATAGGTCTCGAAAATGTGATTGAGCACGAACTCGTTTGGGGAGCGATGCGACGGCATACCAATGCTGTAAATGATCCTGAGGCGGCTGTTGACACTGTTGAGCGGTATAGCGGCGGCAAGGAAAGGCCGGGGCCGCGCAGAGGTTTTATCGCCTTCTGACTCAGGCGAGCCGTACGCAAAGACAATGTCCTTATCCGACTTATCGCCTGAGCGAGCCTCCTGAGATTCAAAGGCAATAAACGTGGCCGCCGAGGGATTCCAGAGGCCAACGGCGGGTATAGGGCAGGCCTTCATGGGCGTGGCGAAGGTCCAGCCGCTGCCCCAGTCGCCCTGCATCGCGTCCGACTGACTTGGAAAGGGGTCAATGAGCGGCAGAGGCATTTGGAAGCCGCCTCGGTATAGCACCTGGGCGGAATCCATTCGGCAGGCCAGCATGACGAGGGTCTTGGGAGACCCGATTGCCATCTTCGCCGCGGCAGAATCATCGGGAACGGGACTGAACCGGAACCGCAGCAGCGGAAACCGGTCGGATTCCCCAAGCGTCAACCAGAGTCCGGACTCCTTGTCAAACGCCGATGCGCCCCCCGCGCCACCCGTGTCGAAGTTCGTTAAGGCGACGGTGCCGCCCTTGCCGTGAGATGTTGCGGCGCAAGCGGCCGTCCACCGCGCGCCGCCTCCCAGCTCGATACGCGCGACCGCCCGCTTGGAGGCTGTGTCAATCACCTCAAAAGCGCTCGTGCGGCCGCTATCGAGATGGACGCGGACGGTCGTCAGGTCGTTTGAAATAGTGGCCGAATCCCCCGCCTCAACGGCGCATGGCGCAAATGCGCTCAGGATGGGGAGAGCGGCGAAGGCCGCGGCAGCAAGAACTCTCAGCATTCGGAGCACCCTGGTCTGGCCTATTGTCGAACCACATAGTTATAAGAGCGGCTTGTGAGGCCCCCGTACACCAGATCGCCGCGCTTTCGCGTTGCGGCGTACGGCGGATGCCGCAATGCTTCGACTGCCTTGTTTGCCGGCGTAGTGCCTTTGGCCTCGTGACATCCAATACATCCTCTCCGCTCGCCCGGCCGAACGTACAGGAATTCCGTCTCATGAACCATCACGTTGCCAGCAGCATCCAGCAGGGCGAAACGGAACGGCGTATCGGCGGGCACCTCGACGTAGAACGATCCGTCGCGTGCTATTGGCGCTACGCCCAGGGCGCGGGTCTGAAACCCCAGGTTCCCGTTCAGGGACATCGCCACAGGAATACCTTCCAACACTTGAACGTAGGCCACCCTCGCCCTGTCGAAGGGCAGGTCTGAATTGAACACGGATTCGCAGAACACAAAGCCGGTGTCCATATTGCGAGGGGGATCACTCACCGCTATGGTCATCGGCGCAGGTTTCGGAACCACTGGCAGGGCATCCACGTCGCTGAGTTCGGGGTCATCATAGAGCAAACGCAGTTCACGAGTCTGGAGGTTGAACACGTACAGTCCGTTCCCGTTGAGACGGGTGTCGTACCAGGGCGCATGTGAGACCAGCACCCAGTCTCCACCAAGGGGATACGGCGCCGTAAATCTCCCAATAGGGTTCTGATCGTCGAAGTGGTGGATGTAAACCTCTTCGCCGCCGGCCAGGTTAAGGATCTCCGGAAAGAGCGGCGTCTCGCAATCCATGAAGTTCTCGGCCGGATGCACTATGGTTAGCCCCGCAGGGGTAACGCATATGATACGCCCGTCGGGAAGTTCTCGCTGGAAGCTCACCGACACGCCAACCATCTGGTTTGTCCTCGGCCATGCCGTGGTCTGGTACTGGTTGGCGTAGGGGAGGGGACGCAGGGTTGCGTAGAAGCCCCCGCGCATGCTGCCGTAGAACACCTGCTCGCCCGTTCCGTTCGGCAGGACGGCGTGGAGAACCGTCTCGATCCGGCTGATGCCTTTCCGTGGGTCCTCGGCAACTGCGCTCGGTCCGCCGTCCCACCCGTAGAAGCGGTAGCTGCCGTACAGGATACGCCCATCCCGAAGCACGATAGGCTCAAAGTCGGAGTTGGGATTGAAGCTGATCTGGCGTATATCGCTGCCGTCGGCATTCATGACATGGAGTACCCGTGATCGTTCCTGGTGATAGAATTCCAGGTACCCGGCGCGGTCGGAACAGAACACGATGCGTCCGTCGGGCAGGTAGCAGGGATCCACATCGTTGCAGTTCCCGAATGTAAGCTGCCGCAATCCGCTGCCGTCAATATTCATCTCGTACACATGGAAGCCGTCGGTGGCGAAGTCCTTTCTCATGGAAAAGAGAATCTTCTTGGCGTCGTAGGAAAGTTCGAGTCCCTGTACGGCGCCGTTCTCCAGGTTGGTGATATTTCTCAGTGTTCCGTCCGGTCGCGGCGGAGTGAGCGTGTAGATGTTCTCGCCCCACCCATACCACGGGAGGATGGGAAAGGGATACGAATCCCGGAACCCGAAATTCGACTTGGTGCGCTTTCGTGCCTTCAGGAAGACGATGGAGGACGGCAGATCAGGTTCGCCCGCGGAGGCGGGTTGGTCGCGTCCCTCGATGCGAGCCAGGGCCTCCTTTGCCGCCGCCCGCACGATAAGCACAGGGTCGTGTCGGGTCAGCGCCGCCATAAGCTCGCGGGCCGGACCATAACGCATCTGACCGAGGGCCTTGGCTGCGCCCTGTCGCATCAGGTAGTGCTTCCTCCGGCATTCGCGCAAGAGGATGTTTGCCGCGTCCTCGCCCCCGATACATCCGAGGGCCTCTAGCGCGGCGTAGGCAACGCGGATATTCGGCATGTCCGTGGGCGCCTTGGTGGACTGGCGCACCTGTCCCCGGTCTTTGGTCTGAATGTAGCGGAAATAGTACATCTTTGACCTGGCGTTCGGCGCACCGCTGCTGATCTCCCAGAATCCGGTGTCTTCCTCCGGAAACTGCCTTTCAAGGGCCGCAATGCTGGCCGGACTTCCCACGCGGCCAAGGGCTTTTGCCGCCCAGTAGCCCGCCACTTGATCGGCAGACCAGAGCAACTCCTCCAGGTCAGTTCGCACTGCGGGGTCAGGGTAATGATACAAGGCCCATGCTATCAGAGCAGGCCGGGGCTCCGGGAGCGCAAGTGCCCGTTGCAGCTTGGAGGGCTCGCCTGCAGCCTGTCGAATCAGCGCAAGGGCGCCTGCTGCGGTTGGCGTTGCCGCGAACTCGTCAAACACGCTCGTAGGGGAGGGCGCCTTCGCCTCAGCCCCAAAAAGAGCATTCCCTCCGCACACTGCCAGGAACCAGACACAAGCCGCCAGTCTCAGGTCTCTCACTGTATGCTTCCTCGTTTACGGTTTGCCTTGGCCCACATGGGTCCTATGGGTGGTATCGGCGGCCTCGATATCAACCATGCTGCGCTTGGCTATGTCGCGAACCATGAACACCGTATCCTTGTCGGATACGGCGCGCAAAACCGGCACGGACTCCTTCGACGCGATTACGCCCAGCGCAACTACGCTCGCATAGCGGACGTCATGCGGAGACTCGGGATTCGTCGCGAGATCTTCAAGGGCCTTTCGCGACTCTTCGCCGCCGATCTCGCCAAGAGCGCTACACAAGTAACCAAGCCACCGAACGGTCTGGCTTTGCCGCTCCTTCCGGCCTTCGACCTCCACGAACGTCCCCGTGTGCTTCGCGGACACCACGGCCGTCGTGTCGGAGAACGGATACCCTTCCTTGATGACATCCAGGATTGGGCCGATGGCCTCGTGAGACCGGAGTCTGCCCAAGGTCAAAGCGGCGTAAATCCGGCCTAGAAGACAGTCACTTCGCAGCAACGGGATGAGCCTCGGCACAAGCGAAGGGCTATCGGCGACATCTTGCAGCGCCCCTAGCAGCGGATCACAGTTACTGAAGCCCTCGCGGAGAAACTCGGGTTTCAGAATCTGGCGAAGATCGCAGAACATGGGCCGCAGATCCTCCGGAATCGCGGCCTCGTCCGGTCTTCCTTCAAGCTCGCGAAGAATCAGGTCCACAAGCATCGGAGCGCTTCCGCTGCGCCGGATCAGGTTGGCCGACACCCGGCGCAAAGGCGAAACGGGGTACCGTAGTTCCTCTCCCTTTCCGGCGCGAATGACGCTGTGGAAGTTCTGGCATAGCGAGCGCAGATATGGTCCGCATTGCGTCGAATGGACCCGGTCGAGGTTCAGCATGAAGTCCATGCTGCGATTGCGCTGGAAACCCTTGAGCAGGGCGGCCTCTGCCTCCTTGCCGCCTCTTGCCCCGAGAGCCCACGCCGCAGCGTTGTCGCCGTTCATGGCCCTTTCCCGCAAGTAGGGCAACGACCTCGGGCCGCCGATGCGGGCCAACGTTTCAGTAAGAGGGACGCGGACGTTCCCCCTTGGCGGATTGGGGTCGGTCAGCGCTTTCAGTACCTTGTCCTCGATGGCGGGGGTCGCAAGGCTCCGGAGGGCGCGTGCAGACCGTTCGTTCGTAGCTTCATCCGGTGTGCGCGCACCGGGTGCGAGCAATCTATTGAAGAGTTGTTCCTGTTTCGCTTCGAGCGTGCTGCCGGTCCACCATGTTTGCCATTCCTGCTTGGTGCGCCAGTCGGAGGTCTCTCCCGTGAGTTGGCGCAATGCCAGTCGCGCATGTTCCCGGATAGCCCACTCGCGCTCGTCGAGCTTGGCAATGACTGGCTCGACGCATTTCCACGTGCCGCACGCAATCAGCGCCTGGATGGCCTCCCGCCGAACGAGGGCGTCCTCGTCATCCAACAGTTTCACGAGTTCCGGCTCGAAGTCTTGCAGCCTCAAGTGCCTGGCGATCTGGGCCGCTTCAACGCGGAACGGCGGGCCGGGGCTTGCTGCAAGTCTCTGGAACTTCGCTATTTCCTCTGAAAGAACGTCAGGGATGGGATCGTTGCCGAAGCATAG
Source organism: uncultured Planctomycetota bacterium (assembly GCA_964409935.1). Classification (GTDB taxonomy): domain Bacteria; phylum Planctomycetota; class Brocadiia; order JAADGH01; family CAYPFP01; genus CAYPFP01. The sequence goes on from CAYPFP010000056.1 coordinate 32,068, forward strand.
CAGAGGGGCAATAAGGCAGAAAATCGGTACCACGAGAAGTGGCCTTCCTGAAGACATGGAACACTCCTATTGCGTACGACCTCTGTCGAGGCCGATGCGCCTCAAGCCCCGACCTAAGCGACGGCTTCAGAGACGCCGTGTGGCTTATTCTATAGGGAACCCGACGGGAAAACAAGTGAAACGCGCGGCCCGCCCGTGTTTCTGTTGCTGCGCTACTCACCACCGCATTGCGGTCTGTTAAAGGGAGACGGCGCAAGCCAGAGAATCCGCTTGCGCCGTCAATCAGCTTGGTGGCGGCGACAGGACTCGAACCTGTGACCAAGGGCTTATGAATCCCCTGCTCTACCAGCTGAGCTACGCCGCCAATGGAGTCTGAACCGTCCGATGCTGCCGGCGGTGGGAAGTTAAAACATCTCAGTGCATTATAGCATGCCTGTCGCTCAGTTCAAGAATTTTGTGCCGCGACAG
>CAYPFP010000057.1:0-3197 GCA_964409935.1 uncultured Planctomycetota bacterium
CCGCTCGTATCTCTCATGCTCTCAACACTTCACGCCTTTTCGCAATAGGCTTTCTCCTCTCATCCCTTGACACCATCCGGTATTCCGGGTACTTCTGGAGAAAGTGGAACATCAAGGATCATTATCTTGGTAACGAAACTGATATTTCCGAAGTTCGACGCCAACATCATGGATGGCATGATCGGCCGCTGGCTCAAACGCGAAGGCGAGCGCGTCGAAGCCGGCGACCCGCTCGTAGAGATTGTAACCGATAAAGCCAAGTTTGACTACGAGTCGCCCGTCGCCGGCGTGCTCCGCAAAGTGATCGCGGTGGAAAAGAGCACGGTCCCTGTCGGTTACGTCATCGCCCTTTTCGGCGAGGCCGATGAGGCCCTGCCCGATGTTGCCGCCGAGAACGAAACGGCCCTTGCTCGACACCGCGAGGCCGTGGCGCTCTCAAGACCGGAACAGGCGAAGAATCCCGACGGGGGGAGCCTTCCGGCGGATGCCCCCGCGAGAATCCGCGCCACCCCCGCCGCCCGACGCCTTGCCAGGGAAGCGGGCATTAACCTGGCCGATATCCGGCTTCCGGCCGGCAAGAGCGTGATCGGCGAGGAGGAAGTGGCGGCGCACGTGAAAAAAACAAAGGACAAGGGATGAGCAACCAGCCGGATCTGACGGGCAAGACGGCGTTGGTCACCGGCGCCTCGCGAGGCATCGGACGGGCCATCGCTCTTGCGCTGGCGCGGGCCGGCGCGAACGTGGCGGTGAACTTCCTTGCCCAGGAAGAGGCCGCCGCGCAGACCGTCGCCGAGATCGCGAAGGCCGGACGCAACGCGATTGCGGTCAAGGCCGACGTGCGCGACGCCCAGGCCGTCAAGACCTTCTTCGGCGAGATTCACAAGCAGTTCGGGCGTCTCGACATTCTGGTCAACAACGCCGGCGTACTCAAGGACGCCTTCGTCTCGTTCATGAAGGACGAGGACTGGGACCTCGTGCTGGGCGTTTCGCTGAAGGGCGCCTTCAATTGCACGCGGGAGGCGGCCAAGATCATGATGCGGCAGCGATATGGGCGCATCATCAACATATCGTCGGACGCCGGACTGCTCGGCGACGCGCAACGCGCCAACTACTCCGCCGCCAAAGCCGGCCTCCTGGGCCTCACGAAGGCCGTCGCGCGGGAGCTGGCGCGTTCGAACGTAACCGTCAACGCCGTCGCGCCGGGCGTCATAGAGACGGACATGGTCGCCCATCTGACGCCGGAACGCCGGGAAGCCATGTTGAAGCTCGTCCCGCTGGGCCGATTCGGCGCACCGGCCGATGTCGCCAAACTGGTGCTTTTTCTCGCCTCTGAGGACGCCCGATACATCACGGGGCAGGTAATCTGCGTGGACGGCGGACTGCGAATGTGAAGCCAGAGCGGCCATGAATCAACATCCTACATGCGTCGTCACGGGCATGGGCATCATCTGCTGTCTGGGAAAGACAGTGGACCAGTTCTGGTCCGCCGTCTGCGAGGGCGTGTACGGCATTCAGCCTCTGACCCGCTTCGACACCTCCCGCCACACCATCAAGCACGGCGGCGAGGTCAGAGATTTTCGACCCCCGGCCAACATGGACCCGGCCACGGCCTTCGCGCTTGCCGCCACACACCAGGCGCTGGCGAACGGACGGCTCGCCCCGGCCGACAACGCAGAGCGCGCCGGACTCGTCCTGGGCACAAATTTCGGGGCTGGCGCGACGATGGAGGCCTTGTTCGCCTCGGCCTCCCCGCCTAATCCGGTGGCGGGAGTCAGCTTCCAGGAGACCTCGCGAATCATCGCCCGCGAGTGCGGCCTTCGCGGCCCTGTCGGTTCTCTCTCATTGTCCTGCGCCTCCGGAAACGCTGCCATCGGTTACGCGCTCGACGCGCTGCGCGCCGGTTGGGCCGACGTAATGCTGGCCGGCGGCTACGATGCCATTTCGGAATACGTCTGGACGGGCCTGGAGGCCCTGCGCACCATGACGACGGAGAAGATTCGCCCCTTCGACAAGAACCGCAACCAGACGATCTTCAGCGAGGGCGCCGCCGTGCTCCTGCTGGAAACGGCCAAACACGCCCGCCGACGCGGGGCGACGATCCTGTGCGAAGTCGCCGGACACGCCATGAACAACAACGCTTATCACATGGCCCATCCCGATGCGGGCGGAGCGCAGATGGCTCAGGTCATGCGCGCCGCCCTCCAGGACGCGGCGCTCTCGCCGGAGCAGGTTGACCACATCAACGCCCACGGCACCGGCACCAAACTCAACGATGTGGCCGAGACCCAGGCCATCAAGACCGTCTTCGGCAAACGGGCCTTCGAGATACCCGTTAACTCGATCAAGTCGAGCGTCGGCCACGTGCTGGGCGCAGCGAGCGCCGTGGAGGCCGTCGCCAGCGTCCTGACCCTTCGAGACGGCCTGATTCCCCCCACCATGAATTACGAGACGCCCGATCCCGAATGCGACCTGAATTACGTTCCCAACAAGAAACTGGCAATGCCCGTGAAAGTGGTCCTCTCGAATTCGGCCGGCATCGGCGGCTGCAACTCCGCCGTAGTCTTCAGACGAGCGTAGCATGAAATCTTCCGCCCACAACATGGTCATCACCGGCGTCGGCCCCGTAACGCCCATCGGCATCGGGTTCGCCGAGTTCGCGCAGGCGCTCGCCGCCGGACATTCGGCGATTGCCGAGGTCACCGGTTTCGACGTCGAGACCTGCCGATCCAAGCTGGCCGCCGAGATCATTGACTTCGACATCAAGGACTTCCTGACCTCCGAGAAAGGGTACCTGGACCGCAACTCCGCCCTGGCTTTCGCCGCCATGCGCCTCGCCCTCGAGGACGCCGCTCTTGCCGCGCCCCCGGAGGCCGCGCACACCCTCGGCCTGTGCCTGGGCACCTGCTTTGGAAACACCGACACCGCGCGAGGCTTCTACCAGAGGATAATCGAGAAAGGGCCGAGGCTCGCCCCGCCCTTCATCTTCCCGCACACATATAACAACACCACCGCCAGCCTCTTGGCAATCGAGCATGGCATCAAGGGCATACACGCGAATTTCTCCTCCGGTTCGGCCGCAGGCGCCGAGGCCGCCGCCTACGCCGTTCAGAACCTGCGTTTTGGCCGCACTGGGGGAATGTTTGCCGGAGGCGTTGACGCGCTGAGCCTGCCGGTCTTTGCGGCCCTGGACGCCGCCG
>CAYPFP010000057.1:3297-31574 GCA_964409935.1 uncultured Planctomycetota bacterium
ACTTTGTCCAAGCTATTCGAGCGGCAGGATGTTAAAATGTGTGTATTAAAGTCTGCAATCGGCGAGACCATGGGGGCTTCGGGGCCATTGGGCCTTGCAGCCGCCATTGCCCTGCTTTCGGGAGCCGAAACCGGACAATACGCCATCGTCAACGCCGTTGAACCGGAAACGCTGGCAATAACCTTCGTGCTGAGAATATAAGGAAACGCCTGGACGCCTCGCGGCAAGCCCATGCAACAGAGTACGCCCACCTCACCTGAATCCGAAACGCTGCTGCGCTACTACCGCACGATGATTCTCATCCGCCGCGTCGAGGAGCGCATGGAGCAGGTCTTTCTTGAGGGCGTAATCAGCGGGACTTGTCATCCCTGCAGCGGACAGGAGGCGGTGGCCGTTGGCGTCGGTGCGGCGCTGCGGCCCACCGACTATGTGGTGAGCAACCATCGGGGGCACGGACACTTCATCGCCAAGGGCGGCGAGGCGCGACGCGTGCTTGCCGAAGTGTTTGGGAAGGCCACCGGCTACAGTGCCGGTCGGGGCGGCAGCCAGCACATGGCGTGTTTCCAGATTGGCTTCCTGGGTTCCAACGGCATCACCGGCGGCGGGATACCCATCGCCGCCGGCGCCGCCCTATCGCTCCAACTTCAGAAACGATCCGACATCGTTGCCTGCTTCTTCGGCGACGGCGCCGCCAACCAGGGCGCCTGCCACGAAGCCCTCAACATGGCCGCGGTGTGGAGGTTGCCGGTCGTCTTCATCTGCGAGAACAACTACTACGCGATGTCCACGCCCTTCCGCGAGGCATTCGCCATTCCGGATATTGCCCGTCGCGCCGCCGCCTACGGCATGCCCGGCGAGATCGTGGACGGCAACGATGTCCTGGCCGTGCGCGACGCCGCGGCCAAGGCCGCCGAACGCGCGCGCGCCGGCGACGGCCCTATGCTGCTGGAGTGCCAGACGTATCGGCTCTCGGGACATTCCCGAGGCGACACCCGCGACTACCGCCATCGCCACGAAGAAGAGACGTGGCGCGACCGCTGCCCCATCAAGCGCTTCCGGCAGAAACTGATTGAGATGGGCATACTGAACGAGGAGGCGGACGCCCGCATCCGCGCCGGCGTCGAAGAAGCCTTGCGCGAAGCGGAAGACTTCGCGCGCAACAGCGCCGATCCCCCCCTGGAGAGCTTGGGCAAGGGGGTCTTTTCATGACGCGCGAGATGACATTCGCCCAGGCCATCCGCGAGGCCATTGTCGAAGAGATGCGCCGCGACCCATTGGTCATCCTTATGGGCGAGGACATTGCGTCTTACGGGGGCGCATTCAAGGTCACACGCGATATCGTCAATGAATTCGGCCCTGCGCGCGTCCGCAACACGCCCATCTCCGAGGGCGGTTTCGTCGGTGTCGCCATCGGGGCCAGCCTGCTGGGATCACGGCCCATCGTCGAGATCATGTTCATGGACTTCATCGCGCAGGCGATGGACCAGCTATTCAACCAGGCGGCCAAGTTCCACTATGTGTACGGAGACCAGGCCCGCGTGCCCATCGTGGTCCGAACGCCCGGCGGCGGTGGCCGCTCCTACGGCCCGACCCACTCCCAGAGCTTCGAGGCCCATTTCATGCACGTGCCGGGCATCAAGATCGCCGCGCCGTCCAATGCCGCCGAAGCCAAGGGCCTGCTCAAGACAGCTGTGCGCGACGACAACCCCGTGCTGTTTCTTGAGAGCAAGGTTTTGTATCCGCTGAAGGCCGAGGTCCCCGAAGGCGAGCATCTCATCCCCTTCGGCGAGGCCCGCGTGGCGAGGGCCGGGACCGATGCAACGATCATTGCGTATTCCCGCATGGTCGGCGAGTCCCTGCGCGCGGCGCAACACCTTGCCAAAGACGGGATCGAGGCCGAAGTCATTGACCTTCGCACACTCAATCCCCTGGACGAAAAGACCATCATCGAGTCCGCCAGGCGCACGGGCAAGGTGGTGATCGTCGAGGAAGGCGTGCGCACGTGCGGCGTTGCGGCGGAGATCGGTTTCCGCATATTCGAGCAGGTCTACGATTACCTGGACGCCCCGATCTCGCGCGTCACCGCACCCGATATCCCCGTCCCGTGCAGCCCTGCGCTGGAACGCGCGGCGCTTCCGGACGCCGCGAAGATCGAGGCGGCCGTGCGCAAGGCCCTCTGACACGGCTCGCCAGCAGTTTCCACATTACGGTTGAGGTAACCATGAAATATCCCGCCTTCGCTCTTCTGACTGCAACGCTCACCCTCTGCGCCCCCCTTTTGTCTGCCCACGAGACTCGCCGACGAGGCATGGGCGACGTCGTGGGTTCCCAGGCCGGACAGATCCGCGAGAGCGTGAATGATCTCATGGAAAAGCTCGCGCTCTCGGGCGGCAGCAACCCACTGGGCAAGGAAGACATCGAGGGTCTGCTGCAACTCGCCCAGCTTGAGGGGCAGCTTGAGGCGCTGGCTGTGCTCTCGCGCACGGGCCGCCCACAAGACTACCACGCCATTATGGAGGCCGTCGCCCTCACCGCAACCGCCGTGAGCAAGTTCCTCCTCTCGCTGCCTCAGGCCGGCATAGTGCGCGGCGACTGGCTTCGCATCCAGATGGACCTTCGGGATCTGGAGGCCAGAGCGCGCACCGCTGGAATGGGACGTTAGCCCACAATAGCGCACGGTTGACACCGCAGTTTGAAGTTTGTTAGTATCCTTTTATCCGAGGACCAGACCAAGCGTATCTTGAAAGGAGCCGCCGTGACCAAACACCGATGTTGGCAGAACGACGACAACGCACATATGGACCGCAGGTCCTTCATGAGACTCACGGCGGCGGGCGCGCTGGGCGCGGCGGCCGGATCGCTGGCCCTGCCGACCATCGCAAGAGCCGCCGGCACGAGCACCGTCGTCTGCGTGAAGGGCGCGGGGGTCATGTCGGGCGCCGCCCCGAACGCCGAGATGGTCATGAAAATGCTTGAGAAGGCCCTCCTTTCCTTTACGGGCAAGACCTCCCTCACGGATGCCTGGAAAGAGTTCGTCTCGCCGAAGGACAAGATCGGTCTCAAGATCAATTGTCTAGGCCGCGCTGCCCTGTCAACCCACCCGGTCTTAACCGAGGCCGTCATCAAGAGCCTGGTGGCCGCCGGCATGGACGAGAACAATATTATCGTCTGGGACCGATTCGGCGACCAGATGCAGGACGCCGGCTACCCCCTGAAAGGAGGCACGGGCGTCAAGTACCTGGCCAGCGAGAACGCCCCCGAGACCGTCGGCTACGACGAGTCCCTTCCGTTTGAGGGCACGGCGGAGCAGATCGCCAAGACACCCGGCCCGTCGTATCTGGCCAAACTTCTCACCAAAGAGACCACCGCCATGATCAACCTGCCCGTCATGAAGAACCACGTCCTGGCCGGAGTGACACTCGGTCTCAAGAACGTGGCCTTTGGGGTCACGGGCAACAACGGCCGCCTCCACACAAACAATTGCGACCCGTTCATACCCGAAGTCTGCGCAATGCCCCAGGTCAAGGAGAAGACGCGGCTGACCATCCTCGACGCCATCGAAGCGTGTTACGAAGGCGGTCCGTACCCAAGGAATCCCAACTTCAAGTGGCGGCCCGAACTGCTGTATGTGGCCACGGACATGGTCGCGATGGACGCCATTGCGGCCCAGGTGATTGACGCCAAGCGCCGCGAGAAGGGCCTGCCGCCGGCCATGCTCAAGAGCACCCACATCGCCACCGCAGCCAAGATGAAACTGGGCACAAACGTCAAGGATGAGATCAAGGTCGAGAATATAACCATTTAACCACGCCCGAACGCCGGGCGCGTTCTCCTCTCATCCAGACCTCCTGGGAGCCGAGTGAAAATGAACCGCAGAGAATTTCTTAGAATGTCAGCGGCCGGCGCTCTGGGCGCCGTATCAGCCGGCCTGCCGATACCCCGCCTGGCCCACGCCGCCTCCACCAGCTCCGTGGTATGCGTCAAGACGGCCAAGACCGAATTCAGCGCCGAGATCGTCTCCAAGATGGTCGAACAGGCTATTCTCTCCTTCACAAACAAGTCCACGCTCGCCGCCGCATGGAAGGAGTTTGTCTCCCCCAAAGACATCATCGGCCTCAAGATCAACTGCCTGGGCCGCCACATGGTTTCAACTCAACCGGCCTTCACCGATGCGGTCATCAAGAGCCTCGTGGCGGCCGGCATAGACGAGAACAACATCGTCGTTTGGGACCGGTTTGGGCAACACATGCAGGAGGCGGGCTACAAGTTCAACACAGGCACCGGCGTGAAGTACATCGCCTCCGAAGGGGGGCCGGACCCCCTCGGCTACGACGAGAAGGTCGTTTACGAGTGCAGCGAAGGCGAACCGCCCCGCAACGCGGCGAAAGGTGAAGGAAGGTCCTGCGTCGCTCGGATTCTCACGCAAAAGATCACGGCCCTGATCAACCTGCCCGTCCTCAAGAACCACCGCGCCGCCGGGGTCACGCTGGCCCTCAAGAACATCGCCTTCGGCGTCACAAACAACAGCCGCCCGTGGCACAACAACAACTGCAACCCCATGATTCCCGAAGTCTGCGCGATGCCCGTCGTCAAGGAGAAGTATCGCCTGAGCCTCCTCGACGCCCTCCAGGCGTGTTACGACGGCGGCCCCTATCCGAGAGACCCCAAGATGGTGTGGAAACCAGGGCTGATCTACTGCGCGAGCGACATGGTCGCGCTGGACGCCGTCGCGGCGCAAGTCATAGACGCCAAGCGCATCGAGAACGGCCTCCCGCCCACCACAAGCATGACCAGCCACATCGCGACAGCGGCAAAAATGAAGCTGGGTACGAACGTCGAGAGCGCCATTCGGGTCAAGAACATCGCGCTGTGACAAGACGCCTCATGCACGACTCTTTATAGCGCAATGCGGAACCTGCGTTGTTCTTCTTACTGCAAGGGCATAGATCATGAGAACTCCGTACCGCAGCAACGGCGCCCGCGTACACGACCGGTTTGCGTATGACGATATCCCCGTGGTCATCCTCGAAAACGAGTTGCTCCGCGTCCTGGTCCTCGCCGGACAGGGCGCGGATATCGTGGAGTTTCTCTACAAGCCCCGCGACGTGGACTTCATGTGGCACTCGCCGATGGGCATCCGCAACCAGGCAAGACATATCCGCCCCGCCCCCGATGAAAAAGCCTTCACCGACTACTATGAAGGCGGATGGCAGGAGATGTTTCCCCACGCCAGCGCCCCGACAAGCTACATGGGAACGCGTTACGGCTGGCACGGCGAGGTGTGGGGCATGCCGTGGAACTTCCAGGTCGAGAAAGACACGCCCGAAGAGGTCTCCGTGCTCTTCTGGGTACGCACGGTGCGCTCGCCCTTCCTGCTCCAGCGGCGCATGAGCCTGCGCTCCGGGGAGCCTACAGTCCACATCTGGGAGAAGGCCACCAACGAGAGCACGGTCCCCATCGAGTTCATGTGGGGCCACCACATCGCCTACGGCAAACCCATCCTCGAAGAAGGCGCCCGCATCTTCGCCCCCGCCAAGACCGTCCGCATTGACGAGAAGGACTACCCCTGGCCCGCCCCCGGACAGCCCGCCGGCGACAAGGCCCGCCACGATATCGTCAACGCGGTCAAGCGAGAAGGGGAACTAATGAAGTACCTGCTCGACCTTGAGGACGGCTGGTACGCCCTGCTCAACCCGCGCCTCAACCTCGGCATAGGGCTGCGATGGGACAAGGAGGTCTTCTCGTGCGTCTGGATGTGGAACGATCTGCACTACACCACCGGCGCCCCGTGGTACAAACGCACCTACGCCATGGCCCTCGAACCCGTCAGCAGCCTGCCTCTGGCGCGCGAACGCGCGACGCGCCTCTTGCTTCTGCAAGGCGGCAGGTCCCTCGAGACAGAGATGAAAGCCACCGTTTTTGAGAACCTCAAGTCGGTTTCACATGTGACCAAGGCGGGAAAAGTAGTCGGAGAGTAATGCCATGAGACACATCACAGCCGTCATGCTTTGGGCCGCAAGCATCGCGTTTCTGGCGGGAACGCCCATATCGCTGGCCCGCGACAAACAAGCCCCTCCGCCGATCATGGAGCGCATCGCCCAGATGCCCGGCCCCGTCGTGCCCGGCGTCATGGTGGAAGTGCGCGAGAGCATGGGCGGTCATCAGATGCAGACGCACATCGTGCAGACCGGCATCGAAGCCGCGCTCCTCAAACAGGATATCACCGTCCTCGACACCGGCAAGCCGCAGTACGTCGTTTACGGATCCTCCGACACGCGCTACACGGACGAGAAGGACGCCTTCGGGCAGCCGGTCCACGTCTGTCAGACCGTGGTGACCCTCAAGATCACGCAGGTCGAGGGCGGCAAGGTGGTCGCAACCATCGCCGAGAACGTACGCGAGCTGGGCACCGAACCGATGCGCGCCGCCATCGCGTCCCTGGAGGCCGCCGCCAACACGGCCGCCAAGAAAGTCCTGGAAGCGCTCAAGGGCAAACTCAAACAGGCGGGAGCGGGCGAAGCCCGCTAGATTGCCTTGAAGAAAAGCGTCATACTCCTTTCCGGCGGACTGGACTCCACCGTTAATTTCAAGAGATCGGTGGACCTCGGAGAGGCGCGCTTGGTCCTTGCCTTTGACTACGGCCAGCGCTCCGCCCGCCGAGAGATCGCCGCCGCGCGCGCCATGGCCGGGCGGTACAGAATACCTTTTCGCGCCATCCGCCTGCCTTGGCTGAGAGACCTTACGCATACGGCGCTCGTGGACCGCGCCAAGGCACTGCCCTTCCCCACGCTGCGCGGCCTGGACGCAGCCAAGGGCGCGGCGGCCAGAAGCGCCAAAGCCGTTTGGGTGCCCAACCGCAACGGCATCTTCATCGCCATCGCCGCAGCCTTCGCGGAATCTCTGGGCTGTTGCCAGGTCGTCGTGGGTTTCAACGCCGAGGAAGCCGCCACCTTCCCCGACAACTCCGCCAGGTTCATCGCCGCCGCAAACCGCGCGCTGGCCCTCTCGACCCTCGCCAAGATCCGCGTCGTCTGCTACACTGCCACAGAGCACAAGACCGGGGTGGTACGCATGGGTCGCCGGATCAGCGCGCCGTTCGACCTCATGTGGAGCTGCTACGAAGGCCGGTCGCGCATGTGCGGGCGTTGCGAGTCCTGCCTGCGCCTACGCCGCGCCCTCGAAAGAACCGGAAATTTGGAATGGTTCGATTCTCTCCGCTCTCACAAGACGCCGGCGCGCCACGCGTCCGCCCGCGCACCGCGGATTAAGGGCAAACCATGACCCCGCGAGACCGCTTCATCACGGCCCTGCGACGCCGGCCCCTCACGGGCCGCGTCCCCCACGTTGAACTGGTCTTCTTCCCCACGATGGAAGCCTTCGGGATCGTCCATCCCTCCCATCGAAGTTACGGCCAGTGGGATCAGATGGGCGAGGCGGAACGCAAACTCCACCGCGACCAGATGGCCGACAGCTACCTGCTCACCGCCGAACGGTACGAACACAGCGCCATATTCTTCCATCCCAATCCCAACACCCTGGACGAGACCTTCCGAATGCTGGACCTCCTCCGCGAAAAGTCCGGCGATCGTTACTTTCTGATGATTCACGGAGACGCCACCTTCGCCATTCCCTCCGGCGCCAACATGCTCAACTTCTCCTGCCGCCTCGTGGATGAACCGGAGAAGGTTAAACAGGAGGCCGACGCCGGCGTCAACAACGCCCTCCAACGCGCCGAGAAGTTCGCCCGCCACGGAGGACTCGACGGTTTCGCGCTCTGCTCCGACTACTGCCTCAACACCGGCCCCTTCCTCAGCCCGCGACTCTTCGGCGAGTTCGTCACCCCGTACCTCCACAAGCTGATCAAGGGCTACCGCGACATGGATTTTTTCACGATCAAGCACACCGACGGGAACATCATGCCGATCCTCGACCAGATCGCGCAGACCGAACCGGACGCCCTCCACTCCCTCGACCCCCAGGCAGGCGTGGACATCGCCGAGGTCAAGCGGCTTTACGGAAACAAGATGTGCCTTATCGGGAACGTCAATTGCGGCCTGCTCCAGACCGGCACCGAGCACGAAGCCGCCGATTCCGCCCGTTACGCCCTTCGACACGGAATGCCCGGCGGCGGATACATCTTCTCGACCAGCAACAGCATCTACACCGGCATGCCCCTCAACCGGTATGAACTTATCCTTGATGTATGGAGAAAAGAAGGGAACTACTCTTGACCAACACGGCCAAAATGCCGCCTCACGTTCTCTGGCCCAACGGCGCGCCCTTTGCGAAAGGCTCCGAGCCGGAGGACTGCCCCAGGATCACGCCCTATATTGTGCCGGCAAGCAAACCCACCAGCGCGGTCGTCATCTGCCCGGGCGGCGGCTATGGCGGTCGCGCCGCCCACGAGGGCGAGCCGGTGGCGTTGTGGCTGAACGGCATCGGCGTCTCGGCCTTCGTTCTGGATTACCGCGTTGCGCCCTACCGCCATCCGTGCGAACTCATGGACGGCCAACGCGCCATTCGCTGCGTGCGCCATCGCGCGGCGGAGTTCAACGTTGACCCAAAGCGCGTCAGCATCCTGGGCTTCTCCGCCGGCGGCCATCTGGCCTCGTCCGTCGGCACGCACTATGACTACGGATTCCCCAACGCCGCCGATCCCGTCGAACGCGAGATATGCCGGCCCGACTGCATGGTCCTGTGCTACCCCGTCATTACTTTCGCCGAGTTCAGCCACGGCGGCTCGATGACCAACCTTTTGGGGCCGGCCCCCCCGCAGGACCTCCGGGACCTCCTCTCCAACGAGAAGCAAGTCACCGCCGATACCCCGCCGACGTTCCTGTGGCACACCGAGGACGACCCCGGCGTGCCCGTGGAGAATTCCCTGCTCTTTGCGCAGGCGTTGAGGAAAAACAAGGTTTCCTTCGAACTTCACATCTTCAAGCAGGGACGCCACGGCCTCGGCCTTGCCCCAGACGACCCGCACGTGGGAACGTGGACAAGGCTCTGCGAAGAGTGGCTCGAGAAACAGGGCTTTGTCGTCCGCAACTGAGGACACGGAGAAAACCATGATCCTGGCAGTCCAGGGAAGTCCCAAACCGAACAGCAACCTCCAGCGAATGGTCGAGCGCATCGCCAAGGGGACCGGCCGGAAGTACGAGATGGTGAACCTGGCCAAGCTTCACATCCGCCCGTGTATCGGGTGCGTGAAATGCGCCAAGACCAACCGATGCATTCAGGCGGACGACATGGCCCCGCTGTACGACAAGATCGTCGCCGCAGACGCGCTCATCCTGGGAGGCGTTACGTACTTCGCACACCCAAACGCCATCACGCGTCTGTTCATGGAACGGATGTATCCGCTGCGCCACCTGGAACCCCAAACGGCGGAAAAGCCCGCCGTCGCGGTCGCCGTCGGAGGCGATGAAGCCGAGCAGGTCGTGCGGGAGATCGCGTATCATCTGGAGAGCTACTTCAACTTCCAGATCGTGGGTTCCGTGTTCTACAACAGCGCGACGCCGCCGTGCTTCATCTGCGGTTTCGGCACCAAATGCAAGTACGGCGGCCCCGCCCGCTGGATGACGCCCGAAGAGTTCGCCAAGTTCGACAAGATCACGCCGGATATGTTCAAGAACTTCGAGGATGATCCGGCAGCCACAGCGGCATGCGACCGTATGGCTGCCGACTTGAAAAAGGCTATCCGAAAGCGTTAGTCCGGCATCACGCCGGCAACCATTTGGGAGACTTCCTTGCTGAAGACGGCCTTCATCAAACGCCCCATCGCCTACACAGGCGAGCAACTCTCGGCCTTGTGGGCGTACATGAATGTCGGCCTTCAGGGCGATTCGCTCGTGGCCTTCTGCGGACCGTGCGACATACCCTTCGAGCGCATGGTGGACGCCGCAGACGTCAAGGCGCGCTCGCCCATCGCCAGCCGACAGATGCTTCACTTCATCGAGGAACGCTTCGACCTTGACCTGGAAAAGGCCGTCCTGCGCCAGCGCCTGCTGGCCTCCATTGTCAAGGAGACCATCCTGAAGTTCCGGCCCGGCGTAAAGATACGGCGCGAAGGCGACGACCTTTACGAAGGCCGTCGGAAGCTATCCATCTCCATCGCCACGTTGTCGCCCGTTTCCACGCTCATCCATTTTGGCCTCAACATCATCAGCACGGGCGCGCCCGTTCCGGCCAGGGGACTCCGCGATTACGGCATCCCGCCGCAGCGCCTCGCCGCCGAGGTGCTCAGGAGATACGCGGCCGAGACCGAATCCGTTCACGCCGCCACAACCAAGGTGCGCGGAGCAGGGCCGGCAAAATGAACCCCCCCAAGGCCAACCTCTACGAGGTATTCTCCGGCATCCAAGGCGAAGGCCCCCTCGTGGGCGAACGCCAGATTTTCGCCAGGTTCTGCACGTGCAACCTCCGCTGCCGGTACTGCGATACGCGCGCCGCGCGACGGTCTGTGCGCCGCGCACGGTTGGAACTCTCGCCGGGATCGCGGCGATTCGAGTTCGCGCCGAACCCGCTCGACCTCGACACCGTGACCCGCGCTATCGAGCGCCTCAACGACCCGCCCGGCCTCCATCATTCCGTAAGCCTGACCGGCGGAGAGCCGCTGCTCCATGCCGCGTTCCTCCGACGGTTGCTCCCGGCCTTGCGCAGATGCGGCCTCGCCAACTATCTGGAAACCAACGGCACACTCCCCGCCGCACTGGCCAAAGTCATTACGGACGTGGACATCATCGCGATGGACATAAAGCTCCCCTCCGCGACCCGGCAAAAGGCACCCTATGCCGCTCACCGGAGATTCCTTGAGATCGCCTCCAAGAAAGGGTGCTTCGTGAAGGTCGTGCTCGCTTCCGAAAGCGACGAAGCGGAGATGATCAAGGTGGGAGAGCTCGTCAGAGACGTGAATCCCGGCGCCGTCGTCGTGCTGCAGCCCGTCACACCGACCACCCACGGACTGCGCCCCCCAACCCCATCCCAGACCCTCGACTTCCAGCGCATCCTGAAGACATTTGTGAGGAACGTCCGGGTCATTCCGCAGACGCACAAACGGATGGGGCAGCGCTGAAAGAAAAAACCCGACCTCCGCTGAATACAGTCACGGAAGTCGGGTTTCTTGTTCAAGCGTTTACGGACACCCGCCTATCGCACCTTGTTCGTCGGCCTTACAATGACAAAGCCGCCGTTAGGGCCGGGGACGCCGCCATGGACGAGCATCAAATTCTTCTCCGCGTCAATCTTCACCACCTCGATGTCGCGGACCGTCCGCCGGCAGGCGCCCATGTGGCCGCCCATCTTCATGCCCTTGCGCACGCGGGACGGCCAGGCCGAACCGCCGATCGAGCCTGGCGCGCGATGACGGTCGGACTGCCCGTGAGTCTTGGGACCGCCCGAAAAGTGCCACCGCTTCACCACGCCCGCGAAGCCCTTGCCCTTCATCGTGCCGATGACGTCCACGTACTTGGTCTCTTTGAACACGTCAACCGTCAACTGCTGGCCAAGCTTCACTTCTTCCTTGCCGTCCCACGGTATCTCGCGAACAAACCGCTTGGGCGCGACATTTGCCTTCTTGGCGTGGCCGGCCTCGGCCTGGTTGACGCGCTTGGTCTTCTTGTCGGCAAACCCGATCTGCAACGCCGTGTAGCCGTCGGTGTCGGCGGTCTTTATCTGCGTCACCACGCAGGGACCCAGTTCGATAACGGTCACGGGCACGATCATCCCCTTTTCGGAGAAGACCTGCGTCATGCCGACTTTTCTTCCCAGCAAGTGATTAATCACCTCAAACCTCCGCTTTCCACATGAGCTCCCAGACAAGGCCCCGGATTGTCCTTTGCCGACGACAACGCCGACGAAACGTCGGTCCGAAACGCGCAGTCAAAGCTTACATGTCGCCCCGGCGCTTGCCTCTGGCTCCCAAACGACCGTGGTTGGCCTTTTTGCTGCGCCATTTGAGCTTGAACGTTCTCTTCTTCGTTGACATAGCTGACACCCGCCTCGCGATTGCACCGTGCGTATAACAAACATGCTGGTACGCAAAAAAACCTATTTTACCACTTTTCACTCGGCTGTCAACCACATTTGCCCACGTTTTCCGATTTCTCCGCACACGATTTCGCACCGGAACCAGCACTATGACGTTGCGCGTCTTCAGACTACGTGTTAGGCTGTTGCCTGGCAGTGACGGATTCAGGCCCCCGGAGATGGTCATGAGCCGACGCGTGATAACGTTGTGTCTGTTTTCCTGGCTTTCTGCCGGCGCGTGCCTGGGGCAAGAGAGCCGACTCGCCGGCCTTCCGCTTCTCGGCAGCGACCGCCCCCAGAGCTTCTTCTTCCGCCACACCGAAGGAATGGCCCGCCGACAAAGCCTGCCCTTCGATGCCTGGGAAAAAACCTTCGCCCGCCTCAACGGCATCATGGGCAAGGCCCTGGACGAGGAGGTGCCCAACACGTCGGCGGGTTGTCTCCTCTATTTCACACGCTTCAAGAAGCTCCATCCCCGCCAGGCGGTCTTGCTGCACTACAACGGAAACTCCCGCGATCCCCGCTTCGACGCCGACGCTTTCTTTGCAGGACACTGGATTTACTATAACGGATGCCGCCTGAGCCGCGCCCTTCCCGCCGAAGAGGCCGAGTCCACCGTATACGTAGACGACGTCACCCTCTTCCGAACCAACATGGGCCTCTACGGAACCAGCAACGACGACATCGGCCTGTGCGCCATCGGCCCCGACGGACGGCCGGATTGGAACGTCTGCGAACAGGTCCAACTGCTCGACATTGACGCCGCCAACAGCGCGCTTCGGATCAAGCGCGGCTGCTTCGGGACAAAGCCCCTTTCCTGGCCCGCCGGCACGACCCACATCGCCGCCCATGTCACCGAAGGCCCTTGGGGCAAGAAGTCCAACCTCCTTTGGTACTACAATTTCTCCGCCGCCTGCCCGAAGGACTCCCAGGGCCGCCGCTGCAGCGATGTGCTGGTGGACGACCTTGCCAAACGATTCAGGCCCGCCGGCCAGCTTGGCTCCTTTGACGGACTGGAGTTCGACGTGCTCTCCTTCGGACACATGACGCCTCCCCCCGCGCCGCGCGGCTGGGACGTGGACGCCGACGGCAAAGCCGACTGGGGCATCGTCGGCGGCATCAACATTTACGGCATCGGCGTCTATGAGTTCTGCCGGCAGCTTCGCCGGAGCCTTGGCGAAGATACCATTATCATGGCCGACGGCGGCACCCCGAACGCCCAACGATCGTTCGGGTTGCTCAACGGCATCGAGAGCGAAGGCTGGCCGCATCTGGCCGACCACACTGTGGACGACTGGTCCGGCGGCCTGAACCGGCATTTCTACTGGCGCGACCACGCGCGGAAACCCGTTCTCAATTACGTCAACCACAAGTTTGTCGAGCCTATCCCCGGCAAGCAGGGCGAACACCGGAACGCGGAGACGCCTCTGGGCCGCTCGCGCCTCATCTTCGCCGCCTGCATGTTCACCGACTCGGCGATCACGTACTCCCTGCCCTGCACCCCCGCGGCCGGCGAGTCGTTCGGCGTTTACGATGAACTCCGCAAGGGAACCGAGAACAGGATAAATTGGCTCGGCCGACCGCTCGGCCCGCCGATCCGTCTTGCCCTGGCCACACCAGACCTCCTGCAGGGACGCGCCGTAAAGCCCGAATGGACGCCGGCGGGCGGAACGTCGTCTTTCCTGCTCAGAGACCTCGCCATACCCGAAGGCGATCTCTTTGTTCATTGCACGATCAAGGCCGATCCCATGGCCGGCTATCCCCCGGACATCCCCCGCCTGCTCTGGGTGGAGGCAAGACGCGACGGCGACCTGATGACAAAGCGTCCGCTCGTGAGCGGCATGGTCCTGCGCGGCGGACAGGAGACGGCTATCAAGCCCGAAAGCGGCGGCATGGTGCGGGACCTCGCCCCGTTCACAATCGGCGGCGAAACCCATACCGGTTACTACATTCATCCGCCGTGGCGCGAAGGCCAGAAGGGTTACGTCTTTTGGCAGACCGAAACGCGCGTGCCGGCTCAAGCCCCACAACTCCGGTTTCTCACCGGCCTAAGCGACAGGCCGCCATCAAAGAGCGACGGCATCACGTTCAAGGTGCTCGTACTGGACGGAGCCTCTTTCAGGGAGATCTTCAGTTACCATCACGCCGAGCGCGTGTGGAAGAAGCACATCGTGGATGTCTCGCCCTGGCAAGGGCAGCGCATGACCTTCAGGTTTGTCGCAGACTGCGGACCGCAAGATAACACCGTCGCCGATCAGGGCTGCTGGGCCGAGGCCGCCATCCTTGGAGCCGGCGAAGCCCACCGCCAAATCCTGCCGATGCGGTACATGGCGTGGGCCGGCAAAGACGACGCCGACGTCGGTTTTTATTACCGCGACCTGGGTCCCTGCGCCGTCGAACTTCGCTTCGAGATCGAGGGGTCGGAACCTGTCCGCGTCTCACGCCTGACGCTGCACTCTCAGGCCGACGCCGTCGTCCGACTGTTCGAACACGGCGCGGCGCTCGCCAATCCTTCGAATCATGACTATGTTTTCAAGCTGAAGAGCCTCTTTCCCGACAGGTCCTTCAGAAGACTTCAGGCGTCGCCGGAACAGGATCCGGCAACGAACAATGGAAGGGCCGTTGGAGATGAAGTAAAGGTCGGCGCGCGGGAGGGATTGCTCCTCGTCGCCAGGCAGAAAGACAGCAGGCCCTGAACGGGACTCGCTCAGGGCAAGCCGGCAGCGGGCATCGAGAGCTAGATTCTGTTCGCCCCGGTCTCCTTGACGAGCTTCGACGCGGCAAAAAGGTTGTCGGCGGATGAACCGGCGTCTATCCACCAGCCGTCCAACTGCTCCCAGGTCATCTCGCCGCGGCGGATGTAGTCGTTATTCACATCGGTGATCTCAAGCTCGCCGCGCGATGACGGTTTGAGCGTCTTGATGACGTCGAAAACCCTGCCGTCGTACATGTAGATGCCGATCACGGCGTAATCGGACTTCGGCTCCTTCGGCTTCTCGTCCACCCATACGACCTTCTTGCCCCTGAGTTCCGGCACGCCGAAGTGCTCCGGATGCTTCACCTGTTTGAGAAGGATCTTGGCGCCCTTCTTCTGGCGCTCGAACCGCTCCTTCGCCTTGATGATGTTCTTCTCGATCACATTGTCGCCGAGGATGACGATGACCTTCTCCCTGTCAACAAAATCCTCGCACAACCCGAGCGCCTGCGCGATGCCGCCCTCGCCCTCCTGGTAGGTGTAGTTCAGTTCCTTCAGGCCGAAATGCTTCCCGTTGCCGAGCAGGCGCAGAAAATCGCCGGCGTTGTTTCCGCCCGTCACGACCATGATGTCCTTGATGCCCGCGTTCACGAGGGTCTGGATCGGATAGAAGATCATTGGCTTGTCATAGATCGGCAGCAGGTGCTTGTTGGTGATCTTCGTGAGGGGATAGAGACGCGTACCCAGACCGCCGGCCAGAACCACACCTTTCATGGGAATCCTCTTTCCTGGAAGAAGTTGGAGACGTCGTGCTCTTCGTCGCCCGCGCCCGTCTACCCGTCTTTTCTGGCCCACTTGTACGGGATACTGTTGCTGTGCGGGTCCACGCGGAATTCGTCGGGTGCGCTGTAATTATATGGTTCCGACGGGACGTTTATCAAGAGCGCCTCATGCTCGCTGATGCACTTGAATCCGTGAAAGACCATCGGCGGGATCTGAAGCAGCATGGGATTGTGAACGCCCAGGAAATACTCCGCGACCTTCCCGCGCGTGGACGAATTCTGGCGGTCGTCGTACAGCACGACCTTGATCATCCCGTGCACAACCGCGAAATTGTCCGTTTGAATCTTGTGATAGTGCCAGCCCTTCACCACGCCGGGCATCGCCGTCGTCAGATAAATTTGCCCGAACTTCTTGAAGATTTCCTCGTCACAGCGCAGGATCTCCATGAGCCGCCCGCGCTCGTCGGGTATAACCCGCAGTTTCTTGGTCTTGACGCCGTCAATCATCTATCCCTCCTTGCCTCGCCCGATCCTACGCCAGTATCCGCTTCTCCGCTCGCTCCAGCTTTCGCAGCGCCCGCGCGATGCGCGCGCGCGCCTCTTTCACCCAAGCTCGGTGCGATTTCACCGTCGCCGCCGCCTGCCGGACATCGCCCTGCAGGCTCAGCAACGACGGGCTGCCCGAACTCAGTTGTCTCGTCAAGACCGCCTGCGCGTCCTGTGCCTCCTGCACCTCGTCCGGCGTTACCTGCAAGACGGCGCCGAGTTCGGCCGCGCCCTTGGCAAGGGCGTCGAAACTCACGTGCTGAAGCCCAGCGTCCTCGGAGTAACGCACTCCGCGTTCCACCACCTGCTTCGCAATGCGGAAAGGCAACGCCTTCTTTGCGCACAAGTATTCCGTGAGGGCGGTCGCGCCGAGAAAACCTTTCTTGCACAGATCGGCCATTCGACCGGCGTTCAACCGCAGGGTCTTGATGATTCCGCGCATGACGCCGATGCAGGGGCCCACGTCGGCAACCAGGTCCATGATCACGTACTTGCCCAGTTGCGCCTCGCGATTGTAGCCCATGAAACTGCTCTGCGTCAGAGCCAGCAGAGAAACCAGACGCCCCTGAGCCACCGCCGCCTTGCCCTTGATAATCTCAAGGCAGTCCGGGTTCTTCTTCTGGGGCATGATGGAACTGCCCGTGCAGTACGCGTCATCCATCCGGACCATGCCGAACTCGGCCGTGCTCAACAAGAGCAGCGTCTGCGACATGGAACCCAAATGGACCATGACCATCCCCAACGCAAACCCCAGGTGCGCCTCGGCCTCCTGGCGACTCGTTACGGAGTCCAGACTGTTCTGGTGAGGGGCATCAAAGCCCAGGAAGTCTGCGACGCGCTGCCGGTCGGTAGAAAGGCTTGTGCCGTATCCGGCCGCCGCGCCCAATGGACTCCGGTTGTAAAGACCATACCAGTCCTTCAGCCGCGCCAGGTCGCGCGCAAGCTGATGAGCGTAACACGCCAACAGGTGTCCGAACGTCGTGAAGGTAGCATGCTGGTGGTGGGTGTACGCCGGCATGACGCAGGCGGCATGCCGCACCGCTTGATCCGTCAAGACGAGCGCCAACGCAGCCAGGTCCTCTGCGCAACTGAGGACGACATCGCGCAGAAACAGGCGCAAATCCACGGCAACCTGGTCGTTACGACTTCTGCCGGTATGAATCTTGCCACCGTGTTCGACGCCGCATATCTGCGTGACAGCGGCCTCGACGTTGGTGTGCACGTCCTCTTTCGACGGATCCAGGCGGAACTCGCCTTTCGCGCACTGGCCCTCAACACGATGAAGCGCCCGGAGAATGGCCTGACCGTCTTTCTTTGTGATAAGGCCGCGCTCGCAGAGAGCAACGACGTGCGCCCGACTGCCCAGGATGTCGGAACCGACAAGGGCCGCATCGGCCGGCGGCATGCCTGCGACATCGCGGCCCGCCAGGAAAGCAATCACTTCCTCGGAAGGTTCCCGGCGAAATCTCGCACCCCACAACCGACCCGTGCTCATTGGAGTTCTCGCGATAGCGTGCCGATGTCCGGCGATTATGCACCATTGTAGTGACGGCCGAGACCACGTCAAGAAAAAACCCCGGCCCACCCGCCGCCGACTCTGGTTCGGCCCATGGCCAACCCGCCCTGCGCGCATTTTCGCCTTGACAGAAATTCCCGATATTTGATAAATTCAAGGTTTGAGCCAAGTGAGACGCCTTGTAGTTCTTGTTGAGCAGGAAGGTGTTGTCGCCTACTTCCGGCGCAAGCGTGCTTCACGCGCGGGGGATTTACAATCATTATTGAAAGGTTGGGATGCAGCGTTGCCAGCAGAGGTAAAGGTTGAAGAGATTGGGCCGTGCAAGAAGCGTCTGAAGATCCAAGTGCCGAAGGAAGACCTGGCGGAAACCCTTGAGAAGACCTATGCGGAACTCATGACCGCTGTCGCCCTCCCCGGCTTCCGGCGAGGGCGGGTGCCCCGCAAACTCGTCGAGAAACGCTTCGGCGACGACGTCAAGGCGGACGTAAAGCAGAAAGCCATGTCCGAGTCGTTTCGGGACGCCATCGAGAAGAACGAACTCATTCCCGTCGGGGAGCCGCAGTACGACAATGTCGAGTTTGATGTCGAGAAGGCCCTCTCCTTTGAGGTGACCTTCGAGGTGCTGCCGACCTTCGACCCGCCGACCTACAAGAGCATCAAGCTCAACCGCAAGTCGGCCGAACCTACGGAGGAAGACGTCTACAACACCATGCAGGAGATGCGCCGTCGCGCGGCGGTCCTGACCACGGTGGACGGCGCCGCCGAAAAGGGCGACATTGCGATCTGCGACTACGCGGTGCGCGTCAACGATCAGAACGTGGCATCCGCCGGCAACGCCGAGATCGCCGCGGACGGCATGAACGTCGTCGGCATCCCGCCTGAACCGGTCGCCAAACTTCTCATCGGCGCCAAGGCCGGCGAGAAACGCTCCGACCGCATGAAACTCACCAACCAGTTCGCCCGGGAAGACCTCCGAGGCAAGGATGCCGAAGTCCGCTTCGACGTCAAAGAGATAAAACGCGCCATCATGCCCGAAGTGGATGACGAGTTTGCAAAGAAACGAGGCTTCGACTCGGTCAAGGAGATGCAGGACCACGTCCGCGAGAGCGTCAAAGCCCGCAAAGAGGAGTGGGTCAAGGCCGATCTCGAACGCCAGACCTGCGACAGCCTGCTGGCGGCCGTGAACTTCGAGCTGCCCCTCGACCTCCTGAAGCGCCAGACCGAAGAAAACCTCCTTCGCCAGAAGATCCGCCTTATGATGCGCGGCATTTCCGCCGAACAAATTGACCGCGAAGAGCAGAAACTGCGCGCCATGTCCGAAGAAGACGCCACCCGCGACTTCAAGGTGTACCTCATTCTGGACAAGATCGCCGAGAAGGAGAAGGTTTTTGCGACGGAGGACGACGTTGAACAGCGCATCGTCCAGATGGCCATGCGCCGCGGCGTCACGCCCATCCAATTGCGGCAGAGAATCGAGACCGAACGCGGCATGTCCTCTTTGCGCAGCGAAATCCGCCACCAAAAAGTGCTCGACCTTCTGGTGAAGAGCGCCCAGATTATTGACGTGAAGAAGTCCATTACGGCCGGCCCGGAAGAGGAAGAGGAAAAAGCCGATGTTCCCGCCGCCCCTCCGGCGGAGGAGAAGAAACGGCTGATTCTCACCCCCGAAGAGGCCGCCAGAGAAGGCAGGTCCAATGAAGAACAAAAATAAAGCCATTGAGCGCCAGGAAATTTTGGCCGGTGTGGAGCCGATGCGCTCTCTCTATCTCATCCCAACCGTTGTCGAACGCACCGGCCGCGGCGAGCGCGCCCACGACATATTCTCGCGACTCCTGGTGGACAGGATCATCTTCCTGGGAACGCCCATTGACGACGTGGTCGCCAACCTGATCATCGCCCAGGTGCTTTTCCTCCAGAACGAGAACAAAAATCAGGACATCAGCCTTTACGTGAACTCTCCCGGCGGCCTCATCACCGCCGGCCTGGCGGTCTACGACACGATGCAGTTCGTTCAGTGCGATGTGGCCACGTTCTGCATCGGGCAGGCAGCCAGCATCGGTGCCATCCTGCTGGCAGCGGGGGCGAAGGGCAAACGCTTCGCCCTGCCGCACGCCCGAATCATGTTGCACCAACCGTGGGGCGGCATGCACGGCACGGCCACCGAGATCAGTATCATGGCCGAGGAAATTCTTGAACTGCGCAAGCGCCTCAACGCCATCATTGTCCGGCACACCGGCCAGCCGATTGAGCGCATCGAGCGCGACGTAGACCGCGACTTCTACATGTCTGCCGTCGACGCCAAGTCCTACGGCATCGTGGACGAAGTGCTGGAAACCTTGAAGGCCAAGAAGTAGGCTTCCTCTTCCGGCCCGCGACGCGCATCGTACCGAGTCGCCCTTCACGACTCCAGGAGCACACAATGGGCAAGCAACGCACGGAACAAACGCCCCCCCGCTGCACCTTCTGCGGCCGCAGCGCGACGGAGGTGGGGCCGCTTGTTGCCAACCCGCCCAACCTGCTCATCTGCCGCGAATGCGTGGAAACCTGTTACGCCATCCTCCAGCAGCACACCAGCAAGACCGCCTCGCGCCTGGAACCGAAATCCGTCCGCCGCATCCCCCCGCCCGCCGAGATCAAGCGGCAGTTGGACCAGTACGTCGTCGGCCAGGACAAGGCCAAGAAGGTGCTTTCCGTGGCCGTGCACAACCACTACAAACGTCTCACGGCCGACGTCGGCGACGAGGTGGAACTCGACAAGAGCAATGTGCTGCTCATCGGCCCGACAGGTTGCGGCAAGACGCTCCTGGCGCGCATCCTGGCGAAAATACTCGATGTGCCCTTCGCCATCGGCGATGCCACGACCCTCACCGAAGCCGGCTATGTCGGCGAAGACGTGGAGAACCTTGTTCTCAAGCTCCTTCAGAACGCCGAGTTCGACATTCGCCGCGCGCAGCAGGGCATCATCTACATTGACGAGATTGACAAGATCGGGCGGACGACGCAGAACGTCTCGATCACGCGCGACGTGTCCGGCGAAGGCGTTCAACAGGCGCTTCTCAAGATGCTCGAAGGCACCGTCGCCAACGTTCCGCCCCAAGGCGGCCGCAAACATCCCGAACAGCAATACATAGCCGTGGACACGACGCACATCCTCTTCATCTGCGGCGGCACCTTCACAGGCATCGAGCACTTTATCAGCCGCCGCGTCGGCAAGAAGATGATCGGCTTCGACAAGAAGACCTCTGTGGAATCCGACGAGAAAGCTCTGGGCGAAATACTCGATCAAGTACAGCCCGACGACCTGATACAGTTCGGCATGATCCCCGAGCTTATCGGGCGCCTGCCCGTCATCGTCCCCCTGATGCCGCTGGGCGCCGAGGAACTGTCGCTGATCCTCACGGAACCCCGCAACGCGCTCATTCGACAGTATCAGAAGTTCTTCAAGATGGAGGGAGCTTCCCTGGACTTCACGCGGGAGGCTCTATTGGAGATCAGCCGCCTTGCGCTCAAACGAGACACCGGCGCGCGCGCACTGCGGGCCATCATCGAGAACCTGATGCTCGACGTCATGTTCGAACTGCCATCGCTGCCGCCCTGCGCGTACAAAGTGACGCCCGAGGTGGTGCGAGGCGAGTCCTCCCTGCTGGACCAGAACCCCGCGCGCGCGCGCAAGCGCGAGAGCGCGTAGAGCGCGCCCCTCCGGACTCAGGACCGAACTCTGCGCGCCTGCGCCAGAAGCCGCTGGGACTTGGCCTAGGCCCTTGCATTTCCCCGTTATCCTCCGTATTGTGAAGACATTCGTCCGCCTACTGACTCGCAGGAACCTTCGCAACAGGCAGTTCGCCCATGAACCACGACTTCGAGAACTTCGTCGTCCGCAATCAGCGCGAGCACTTCGACCAGATGGACCGTTATTTCACCCGCCTTGTTGAGGAGGCGGCGCACACGCGCATGCGGCAATGGCGCCGCGACTACTCAAGCCTCGACGCCTACCGCCGCTCGGTGGCCCCCAACCGAACACGCTTCTTCGAGATGATCTCGGCCTTCCAAGACGAACGGACAGCCCTGGAACCGCACGAAGAAATCCTAGTCGAGGACGACTCCCTGACCATCCGCCGCGTTCGCCTCAAGATCGTCCCTGAAGTCGAGGCGTACGGCCTGCTTCTGATGCCGCGCGGCGCTTCGGGCAGGATGCCGGCCGTCATCGCACAGCACGGCTTCGGCGGCTCGCCTGAAACCGTCGCGGGACTCCTGCAGAAAGACGACGAGTACCGTCGCTTTGGCCGCCGCCTGGCCGAGCGGGGGTACGTCGTCTTCGCCCCGCGCGTCATGAACAACGCCAAGGACCGGTCGCTGCTCTCCCGCAAGGCGCTGTTGACGGGCAAACGGCTCATCGGTCTCGAAGTCTGGAAAATCATGCGCGTCGTGGATTACCTGTGGTCGCTGCCGCAGGTGGACCGCGCGCGGGTCGGCATGGCGGGTCTCTCGCAGGGAGGCCTCAGCACGCTGTATGTCGCCGCGTGCGACGAACGCATCGCCGCCGCCGTGGTCTCGGGCTACTTCAACTGCCGCACCAACAAACTTGTCGTCCGGTCGCCGCATTACACCGCCTACCTCGACACCAGCGAAGACGACAAGTTCATCCCGCGCCTCCTCAATGAATTTTCGGACGGCGACCTGGCCTCACTCATCTGCCCGCGCCCGCTCTTCATCGAATCCGGAACGCAAGACAAGGTCTGCTGGATCGAGGACGTCCGCAAGGAATTCGCCACGGCCCGCGAACACTACGAACGGCTCGGCCTCGGCGACCGCATCCAGCTCGGCGTCTTTGACGGCGGCCATCTCTTTCAGGGAGTCGAGTCGTTCGCGTTCTTGGACCAGTGGCTCAAGGGAGGAAAGGAAGCCCCGTGAAAGACACCAGAATCTGCGTGGTGGGCCTGGGCTACGTCGGACTGCCCCTGGCCGTGGAGTTCGGCAAACGCCGGCACGTCATAGGTTTCGACATCAAGTGCAAGCGTATCGAGGAACTGCGCAAGGGCGTGGACTCCAGTCACGAAGTGTCGGCCAGGGACCTGAAACGCGCCGACATCCATTTCACGCATCAGCCGGAGGACATCAACAAGGCCAACTTCATCATCGTGTGCGTCCCCACCCCCATAGACAGCCACAAGAACCCCGACCTGCGCAATGTGCGCTCCGCCAGCCAGATCATCGGCCGCCACATGCGCCGGGGATCGGTCGTCGTCTTCGAGTCCACCGTCTACCCCGGCGTCACGGAGGACATTTGCGTACCGATCCTTGAGGCAGAGTCGGGCCTCAGATGCGGCCGCGATTTCTTCATCGGCTACAGCCCCGAACGCATCAACCCGGGCGACCGGAAGCATACCCTGCCCAACATCGTCAAGATCGTCGCCGCCGGCGACAAGCGCACCCTGAACACCATGGCCCGCGTGTATGGGAGCGTCGTGAAGGCCGGCGTTTACAAGGCCCCGTCCATCAAGACAGCCGAGGCCGCCAAGGTCATCGAAAACATCCAACGGGACCTGAACATCGCCCTCATGAACGAACTGTCGCTCATCTTTGAGCGCATGGGGCTCAACACGCGCGACATCATCGAGGCCGCCGGCACCAAGTGGAACTTCCAGAAGTACTACCCCGGCCTGGTGGGCGGACACTGCATCGGCGTGGACCCGTACTACCTCACCTACAAGGCGGTGGAACTCGGACACCACCCCGCCATCATCCTGGCCGGGCGCTACATCAACGACAACATGTACAAGCACGTCGTGGGCATGGTTGTGCGCGGCCTGAGCCAGGTCGGCAAACCCTTGAGGGGCGCCCGCATTCTGGTCATGGGCCTCGCGTTCAAGGAAAACGTCAGCGACGTGCGCAATTCCAAGGTCAAGGACGTGATTCGCGGACTGCGCGAATACGGCATGGCGATCACGGCGTTCGACCCCTTGATAGCCGCGGAGGAATGCAGCGAGTTCGGAGTGCCCGTCGTCCGCCGCCTGGAGGACTTGCCCGCCAGGTTCGACTGCACCATCGTCTTCAGCCCGCACAACGTCTTCCGCAAGATCACGCTCCGGCGTCTCAAGTCAAGAATGGCCCGACGGCCCGTGCTGGTTGACATCAAGTCCTTCTACGCGGAAGATGAAGCCAAGAAACTGGGCATGATCTATCGGGCGATGTAGGTCTCGCGGAAGAAAGATCTCGCCTCATTCGGACAGGCGATCTCCTGATCATGCGGCGCCGCTTTGCCCATGCCGCTCATCTGCCAGGCCGCGCAGCGGCGGCCCTCAGCCCCTCAAGGCCAAGCGCCTCGGCCCTGGCCTCGGCCGTCCTGCAGAAGTCGGGCACGGCCTTGTCCAGCCGTCCTGTCTCCAGGTAGCCGTTTGCCGGACACCACATGCAAAGGTTCACGAGACTGCATGAACTGCATCCGCGCAAGAACGACCGACGCCTTGAGCGCATGCCGCGAACCTTCGGAATGAATTCCTCCCACGCCTCGCGAAGGGTACCGCGCCGCCAGTCGTAGACGCAGTCGGGATGCACGAGGGATGGACACAGCCGCAGCAGACCATCGTAGCCGAGGACAAAGCTCCGCCTGCCCGCACCGCAACCGATCACGTGACCGCATGTGCGTCCTTTGCCCCCGCTTCCTACCATGCCGGGCGATTCACACCACCGTTTGAGCGCGCGGAACCGGTCCGGGTTTTTGCGTTCGAGGGCAACGATCTGCTCCGCTCCCAGTCTCTCCGACCGGATTTCCTCGTTGCGAAGCGGGTCGCCGTCGAACCGCAGATGCAGGAACGGGTCGAAGCGGTAGAAGTCCAGCGTCCTCTCGCTACAAAACCGGCCAATCTCGCCCATCTCGGACACGTTGGAGCGAAGGGCCATCGCCTTCAACCGAACGGCAAGCCCGGCGTCCAGCAGCAGGTTCAGTCCGCGCTCAAACGCCGCAAAAGAGCCTTTCCTCCGCGTCACTCGCTCATAGGTCTCCCTGGTCACTCCGTAGATCGAGACCTCGACGTCTCTGGGCGGATATCTCTTGAAGAACCTGGCATGTTCAGCCTTCACCAGCGTGGCATTGGTGAAGATCGAGACGAGAAGCCCGCGCCTTTTCAGCAGCAGATACATGTCGAAGAAGTCTTCTCTCAGCAGCGGTTCGCCGCCGGTGAGCAAACACCAGACCGCCCCCATCGAGACCGCTTCGTCGGCTATGCGCCTAATCTCGGGCAGGGCAAGTTCATTCTTGCGCGCGGCCTTGTCGCCAGCGGAAAGGTTGATGTAACAGTGCCGGCAATTGTTGTTGCAGCGGGCCGTGACCTCGATATCGAAAGACACGAGCTGCCTCCGAACGCCCGCTTCACGCAAGGGTCCAAAGCGCCGCAATGGAACACGAACGACCGCCTTGCTCGTCATGGCAGCATCCCGCCGGTTCAGGACCGCCCCCGTCCCGACCGTATGTGTCGTTGTCCCGACCCCATGAACTCCTTCATCCTCACCCGCCATCCTCTGACTCCCCATCCCTGCTCATTGTCCTTCAGCAATCCCAGCCGCCTGGCCTGGGCGTGGGCCACATCGCAGAAGTACTGGACCGGCTTATCCAAGCTGCCGTGCTCCATCCACGACTTGGCCGGACACTGCTCACACAACCCCCGCAGGAAACACCGCGCGCAACGCGCCAGAAACTCCGGGTGCGCGCCCCGTAGTTGCCTCAGGCGCGGAAAGAAGCTGGTCAGCGCGTCCTTCAGAGAGCCTTTCTTCAAATCATACACCACGTCGGGGTGCCTCAGCAGGATGCACGGCTGCAAGAGGCCGTAGGCGTCAACGCATCCGCCTTCCCCCGCCCCGCAGATGAAAAGCGTCTTGTTCTTGACGCCAACGAAACGATCGCAGAACTCTCTCGTGCTCTTCAGGGCGTCCGCCTCGCCCCGGGTCAGGAGCATCGCCGCCGCCGCCGGCGGCAACCGCAACCTGCGAATCAGCCCGCTTTTCTTCCCGTTCGGACGGCACCGGAGGTCGAACAGAAACGTGAAAGCCGGCCTTCCGTCCGCGCCGGGCAGACTGGCGGCCCAAGTCTCAAACCTCTCCGCCTCTGACCGAGTCGGCGGAAGCACCACCCCGCTAACGCCAAAAGGCACCTTCTTTTCCAGCAGGAACCGCATGCCGCGCTGCGCCGCGCGGAAAGAGCCAGGCATTCGCGTGACGGCTTCATACGATGACTTCTTCATCCCGTAGACAGTCACCAGAATCTGTTCGCCCGGGGGAATGCGCGCAAACAGGTCGGCCATGCCGGCGGTAATCAAAGTCCCATTCGTGGATATCTGCACCCTCAACCCAAGCCGCCGGGCGAACACATACAGTTCCTCAAAATCATCGCGCAGGAGCGGTTCGCCGCCGGTGAATCGCACCCTCAGGCATCCTAGACTCGCGGCCTCCTCCAGGATGGCCTTGACCTGCGCCGTCGAAAGCTCGCGACGCCGCGCCTTGAGGTCGTTCTCCGGCAGGTTTATGTAGCAGTGGATGCAGTTGTTGTTGCATCTTTCGGTCAGCTCGATGTCCAGGTGGCCGAGCAAGGGCGCCGCCCTTCTCCACAGACCCGCCTCCTGCACACTCATTTTTTTCACGTATGCCGACATCGGACGTCTTTCATTTCCCCCTACACGCCCCTCAACAGATCCACTACCCGCCCGCTTCGGTCGAAGTACAGCCGGTAACAGGGAATCTCCCGACCGATCTTACCGACCAGGCCCATCATCTTCTGCAGCCACTCTCGCGTTACAAGCGGTCGTATGAGACAACTCAACACCGCACGCACGGCCTCGGCCTTGGCCAGGCGCACGAGCCGGTTCTGCCTGCTCTTCCGCAGGAAGAAGATGCCTCTCAGCGGCGCCGAAAACGCAGAAACCGGAGACGCATCGCCGTGACTCCACGTCCCGTAGATTCTGAATCCCTCCGGATGTCGCCTCACAATAATCCGCTCATCGCCGAGGATCTCCGCTTTTCCTTCCAGCATTTCCGCAATCGTGGACTTGCCGGCCTCGGAGTGCCCCGCAAAGAGCAGTCCCTTCCCGCCCAGGATTGCTCCGCCCGCGTGCAGGTAACACCCGTTTTTCTCAGCCAGCGCCACGGCAAGAAGTACCTCATCGGACGGAAGGAGCGTCAGCGATCGCAGACGGCCCTTCCGGAACTCGTCCTTCGTGGCATTGTGTATCCGCGCCTTTGTGTGATTGCGGTTAAGCACGACCACGCTGTGAATGCGCTCGGCGCCGCCACGTTCGGAGAAACAGACGTATATCCATGCATCGGGCCGCCGGTATACCCGCCAGGGCGGACGGGAGTAGACAACTTCCCCCAACTTGGCGGGATCCAAGTCGGGTATGCCGAAGTGATGACTCACCTGGATCGCCTCCTGCCCAGGTCCTTGAACCTCAAAAAGCCTCAGGGTGCGGTCAAAAGTCTTATCCGTCATCGGCAGATCCGACACCACCCGTAAACTCATTCCCCCCAACTGGAAATGCCTGCAATGCCTGGATGTCCAGTCTCTCTTGAATCTATCGGTTTCGGCCGCCACGCGGCAGAGGTAATCCACCTTCGCCGAGAACCGGCCATGTTCCAGATAACCCACGGCCGGACACCACCGGCAATCCGCTCGCAACTCGCATGAACCGCAGTTCCCACGGTACTCGAGGCCCCCCCTCGCCTTTTTCGCCAGCGATGGGATGAAACTGTTCCAGCCATCCGCGAAGCTGCCTTTTCTCAGGTCATATTGAAAGCTCGGTTCCTTG
This sequence comes from uncultured Planctomycetota bacterium, assembly GCA_964409935.1. Classification (GTDB taxonomy): domain Bacteria; phylum Planctomycetota; class Brocadiia; order JAADGH01; family CAYPFP01; genus CAYPFP01. Next base: position 30,655 of record CAYPFP010000057.1, read on the forward strand.
CTGAAAATGCACTGCGTCATCTGGCCATAGGGGCTGATATGAAAAGCGCATCGCTTCCTGATGCAACCGCTGAAGAGGAAGTCGCCTTCGCCCAAGCCGCAATGTCCGTCCTGTCGCGCCGGGTCGGGCGCGCCCCCGCCGAGCATGTTGGGCATATCCACTCTCACGACGTCGGCGGGATGCAACCGCTGCTCGGCAATCCGGCGTCTTCTCCTGGCGTCGCCCGGCGGAGGAAGGAACAACCACGGCGACCCCACGCGCCATTGGCTGCTTACCGACAGCGCCAGGTCAATCATTCTGCGAAACTCATGGTAGTTCTCCTTCATCGGGATGATCTGAACGACGAAGCCGGCGCCGCCCTCCTTGAGGTAGGCGAAGCCCCGCCGCAGGGCCTCAAAAGATCCCGGCGTGCGGGTCACGCGGTCATGTGTCTTAGCGGTTGCGCCATAGAGCGCAATCAGGTTCGTGCCCGGTCTCTTCAGAAGTCGGGCCGTCTGCGGGGTAACAAGCGTCCCATTCGTGTTGAGCGTGTATGAGAGCGACCTGCTGGTGATGCAGTCAAAAATTTCTGGAAAATCGGGCCGCAGCATCGGCTCACCGCCGGAGATGAACCAATGCCGACACCCCATCCGCCGCGCGTCGTCAACGATCTTTCGTATCTCTCCTGCCGTGAGCTCCTTCTCTATCTCCGCCGGGCTGCCCTCGACCTTCAGCCAGCAGTGCATGCAGTCGTTGTTGCAGCGGTAGGTAAGCTCGATGCTTCCTTCCAGCGGGAGGCGAGGGACGCCGGCGACATCTCCAAAGTGAAGTCTCATACTATTTATCTTATCCGGTTTGCCCCGTGTTGGCAACGAACCTTCGCACGCAAGCCTATTGCGAAAAGGCGTGAAGTGTTGAGAGCATGAGAGATACGAGCGGAG
>CAYPFP010000058.1:0-31542 GCA_964409935.1 uncultured Planctomycetota bacterium
TAGTTCGCAGTCCCGATGCCCAAAAGAGAAAGCGGCCTGAATCACAGACCCGAATCAGGCCGCCATTCATGCTGGTACGCCCGGGCAGGCTCGAACTGCCGACCTGCGGTTTAGGAAACCGCCGCTCTGTCCAACTGAGCTACGGGCGCTTGCCTTTGTGTCGCAAATGATAAAATACCAGAATCCGCCGCGAGTGACAACCTTTTTCGGAATTGAGGCTGCGGCCATGAAAACACATGTGCTCCTGACCGGCGTGCCGGGTTGCGGAAAGACGACGGTGGTGATGAGGCTCGTGGAGTCCCTGCGGCGGTCGGGCTTTCCCGTCGCCGGATTCTACACGCGGGAGATCCGCGAGGGCGCACAGCGCGTCGGGTTCGGCATTTGCACGCTGGACGGCCATGCCGGTGTGCTGTCGCACGTGAAGATCCGTTCGCCGCACCGCGTGGGCCGGTACGGGGTGGACGTGGCGGGCTTTGAACGACTGGCGCTTCCCGCGCTGTCGCCGGACAACGAGGCTCGCGCTTTTCTGATAGATGAGGTCGGAAAGATGGAGGTCTTCTCGCCGAACTTCGTGGCGGCCGTCGAGCGGCTGCTCAGCGGCGACAGGCCGGTCGTGGCCACGGTGGCGCTGCGCGGCGGCGGCCCCATCCAGCGCATTCGTTCAAGCCCGAACGCCGCCCTCATCACCGTCAGCGCCGCCAACCGCGACGCGCTGCCGGGGCAGTTGCTCGATCGCCTGCTGAAGCCGCCCGCCTAGAAGCGCCCCGCGATTTGCGCCGCGCAGGCCGGGCAGGCGCTCGTAGAGAACTGCTTCGTGATTCATACGGCCTCGCGCAAGGTCGAAAAAAAACCGCTTCCGGACGCGGCTCCGCGCGCCCGAAAGCGGCTTCCCAGATTACACCAGGCGTCTGAGGCGGCGGTACTACTCCGCCTCGCTCTTGTAGTCAATGAGCGAGAGGATGTCGTACTTCTTCAGCTTCTCGCGTCCGTTGAGGAAGCTCAGTTCGATGAGGAACGCGCAGCCGACGATGCTGCCCCCCATGGACTCAACCAGTCCGCACGTGGCCGCCATCGTGCCGCCGGTGGCCAGCAGGTCGTCCACCATCAACACCTTTTGTCCCCTCTTGACGGCGTCGGCATGAATCTCGACCTTGTCGGTGCCGTATTCGAGTTGGTAGGAGGCGCTCTTCGTCTTGAAGGGCAGCTTGCCCGGCTTGCGCACGGGGATGAAGCCGGCGCCAAGCTGCAAAGCCACCGCCGGCGCCACGATGAAGCCGCGCGCCTCCACCCCCGCCACCAGGTCCGGCTTCGCCGCGCGGAACCGCTGCGCGATGGCGTCCACGGCCTGTTTGAAGCCTTCGGGATGCGCCAGCAGCGGCGTGATGTCGCGGAAGACGATTCCCTTCTTGGGAAAACCGGGGATGCTTCGAATGAGTCCCTTGAGGTCTTTCACGGTGATCTCCTGATGACGATGCAAGAATTCCTGTCCGCTAACCCACCCCGGTCATGATCTCGTTGAGCTTCTGAAGCGCCTGCCCCTCGATCTGTCGAACCCGCTCGCGCGTGATGCCCAGCGTCTCGCCGATCTCCTTGAGCGTCTTGGGTTTGTCGTCGTCGAGACCGTACCGCATCCGAAGGACCTGGGCCTCGCGCACCTCCATGGCTTTGAGCATGGTCTGGATCATCTCGCGCTCGCTGGAGTCCAGCACCTCCTCATAGGGCGGCGGCGTCTTGACGTCCTCCAGCATGTCGTTCAACGACGAAAGGAAGTCCGTGCTGACCGTCTGGCTGCTGGAGATGCCGGCGCGAAGGGCCCGCTTGACGGCGTTGGCGCGGCGAGGCGAGATCTCCATGACCTCGGCGATCTCCGACCAGGTGGGTTCGCGGTTCAGCTTGTCCACCAGGTTGGTGTGCGCCGTCTTCCACTTGGCGATCATCTCGACCATGTATGCCGGCACGCGGATGGTCTTGGCCTTGTTGGTCAGGCTGCGGCGAATGGCCTGGCGAATCCACCAGGTGGCGTAGGTGCTGAAACGGCAGCCCAGCCGGGGGTTGAACCCCTCGACGGCGCGCAGGAGGCCCAGGTTGCCCTCCTCGATGAGGTCGGCCAGCGGCAGGCCCTTCCTGACATAGCTCTTGGCTATGCTCACCACCAGGCGGAGATTGGCGCGGATCATCTTGTCCCGCGACTCCCTGTCCCCCCGGCGGATCCGTTTGGCCAGCTTGACCTCTTCTTCCGCCGTGAGGAGCGAGTAGCGGTTGATCTCCTTGAGGTACGTCTGTAGGGTGAAGTCCCCCTCCATCACCTTTTGCGCCATGGGTATGCCTCCTGCAATCGCCCATTGAGTCGCGACGGCTGTCTTGCTCTGTGTCGCGGCAGCCCGATGGGGCCTGGCCCCGCGACAGGATGCCGGGGGCGGGGCGCAACCCCGCCCCTGCGAACCGTCTCTCTACGTGGTCGCCGCAGGATCGCGCGGCGGGGTCTGGTCTTCGGGCTTCGCCGCCGGCTTGGCCTCCTGGGGCTTCTCCGCCGGGGCCGCCGGCGGGGCCTCCGAAGGCTTCGCCTCCGGCGCGGCCTCGGCCTTGACTTCCTCCGGGGCCGCCTTGATCACGCCGAGTTGAACATCCGGAGCGCCCTTGACCGGCTTCATGCTCAGCCCGATCTTGCGCTCGTTGGTGTCCACCTTGATCACGCGGACTTGCACCTCGTCGCCCACCTTGACCAGTTCCTCGGGCGTGTTGACCTTCTTGTCCGACATCTCGGACACGTGGAGCAGGCCCTCAAGACCCGCTTCCATCTCCACAAACACGCCGAAGGTCGTGGACTTGGTGACCTTGCCCTTCACGACGTCGCCGACGAGGTACCGGCCCGGGATGTCGCGGCTCCAGGGATCCTCGGCCAACTGCTTCATGCCCAGGGCCACGCGCTTCTTCTCGGGGTCCACCGACAGCACGACCACCTCGATCTTGTCGGCCTTCTTCAGCATCTCGGACGGATGTGTGACCTTCTTCGTCCATGAGATGTCCGACACGTGCAGCAGGCCGTCAATGCCCTCTTCCAGCTCGACAAAAGCCCCGTAATTCGTGAGGTTCCGCACCCGGCCCTTGACCTTCGTGCCCGGCGGGTACTTCTCCTGCACCTGAGTCCAGGGGTTGGCCTCGGTCTGCTTCATGCCGAGAGAGATCTCCTGCTTCTCCTTGTTGATGCCCAGCACGACCACTTCCACGCTGTCGCCGATGGCAACGACCTCGGACGGATGGTTGATGCGGCGCGTCCAGGACATCTCCGAGACGTGCACCAGACCCTCCACGCCGTCCTCAAGCTTCACAAAGGCCCCATAGGACATGATGTTGACCACCGTCCCCTTGATGCGTGTGCCGACGGGGTACTTCTCCTCGACGTGCGTCCACGGGCTTTCCTGCCTTTGCTTGAGGCCGAGCGCGATCTTCTCCTTCTCCTTGTCCACGTTCAGGACCTTGACCTCGATCTCGTCGTCAATGGCCACCAGTTCGGACGGGTGGCTGATGCGGCCCCAGCTCATGTCCGTGATGTGGAGCAGGCCGTCAATGCCGCCCAGGTCCACGAAGGCTCCGAAGTCGGCAATGTTCTTCACGACGCCCTTGCGCACCTGGCCCGGCGCGATCTCGGCCAGGAGGTGTTTCTTCTTCTCGGCGCGCTCCTCCTCGATCAGGCGGCGGCGCGAGACCACCATGTTCCGGCGTTCCTTGTCAATCTTGAGGATCTTGCACGTGACTTCCTTGCCGATCCAGTCCGCGATCTCGCCCGGACGGCGAATGTCAATCTGCGAGGCCGGCAGGAACACGGGCACGCCGATGTCCACGAGCAACCCGCCCTTGATCTTGCGCATGACGCGGCCGGTCACGGTGTCGCCTTCCTGGAACGTCGTCACGATGCGCTCCCAGCCGCGCACGCGGTCCGCTTTGCGCTTCGAGAGCACGATCAGGCCCGAATCGTCCTCCACCGACTCCAGGAGGACCTCGATCGGGTCGCCCGGCTTGATCTCCGAAGGCTTGTCGAACTCCTCCACCGAGATCACGCCCTCGGACTTGTAGCCCACGTCCACGTACACCTGGCTCCCGTGAACGCTCAGAATCTTGCCCGTCAGAATGGACCCGACCTCGAAGTTCTTGACCGATTCCTCGTACAGGCTCTTGAACTCCTCCACCGACTGCGCAGAAACGGCCTCCTGCACCTCCCGCTCCACGTCCTCCGGGTTAATGTTCAGGTCCCGCAAAATGTTCTTGTTCACCATGAAAAAGCAACCTCCACTCCGCCCGTTCTCGGGCGCACGACAGATGCAAATCAAACGTAATTTGCCAAACTCGAACGCAAGGAATTCCACCTCTCGGCAACCACTGCCGACAGTTCCTCGCTGGTCATTCGAGATTGTTCCTCGACCGTAATCGGCTCGCCGAACGCCACCGCGATGCGATGCGGCCTCACCATGGGGGCGCCCCGCGGCCACGCCTCGTACGCGCCCTGGATCACCGCCGGCACGACCGTCGCCCGGGCGCGCTCGCTGATGAGCGACAGCCCGCGGCGAATCGTCCCGAACGACCCGTCCCGCGTGCGCGTTCCTTCCGGGAACACGAGCACAAGCCGGCCCTGCCGGATCCGCGAGATGGCCTCGCGCATCGCCGCCACGTCCACGCCTTCCCGCTTGATGGGAAAGGCGTTCAGCGACTCGATCAGCCGCCCAAATATCCTCCGGCGAAAGAGCGAGTCGCGGGCCATGTAATGCACTTCGCGCCGCAACCCGACCCCAATCAACACGGGGTCAAAAAAGCTCTGATGGTTCGAGACAATCAACGCGCCGCCCGTCTCCGGCACGTTCCGCCGCCCGCGCACCCGTATCCGGAATATCGGGATGAACAACACTCGACACAGCAATTGGCAGAACGCGTACCACCATCTCACCGCATTCCTCGTCGAACAGTGCCGATCACCCGTCCCCGTCGCGCGGCCCCGCAGTGCTTTCGTTCGGGCTTGAAGCCCGCACAAACGCCAGGATACGCTCCACGACGTCCTGCACGCTCATCCCCGATGTGTCCAGGTACAACGCGTCGGACACGCGCCGCAGAGGGCCGACCGCCCGGCTCAAGTCCTTCTGGTCCCGCTCGCAAATCTCTTTTTCGACCTGTTCCAGCGTCGGGGGCGGCTTGTGTCCCTCTAGATCCTTCAGACGCCGATTGGCGCGAACGCCCACGCTGGCGTCCAGGTACACCTTGACCGAGGCCTCCGGAAAGATGACCGTGGTGGCGTCGCGGCCCTCGGCCACGACGCCGCCCTGGGCGCCCATTTTCTGCTGCGCGGCGACCATCAGCGCCCTGAACTTTGGCGACCGGGCCGCGTAATGCACGTTCCGCGTCACGTCGGGGTCCCGGATCGCTTGCGAAACGTCCTCGCCGTCCAACGTCGTTCGCAGCGCGTCGCCGTCCTGCACCAGGTCAATGCGCGTCTCCCGAAACAGGCGGCACAGGGCCTCCTCGTCTTCCAGGTTGACGCCGGTCCGCAACGCCTTGAGGGTGAAAGCGCGGTACATCGCCCCCGTGTCAATGTATTTGAGCCGCAATCGCTGGGCCAGCAGGCGCGCCACGGTGCTTTTGCCGGCCCCGGCCGGGCCGTCAATGGCAATAATCCGACGGGTGTCTTGACGTTTGCGACTCGAGTCCACCTGTTCTCCAGAACTAAACAATTTACCAGACAGTCTCTCAGCGCGCAACTGTTTTTCGTACAGTGCCTGGCTCGCGTCCGGCAATCCGTCGCGCCGACGCGTGCCTGGCACTCCGTGACGCCTACCCGCCGGCCGGAACCTGGGCCATCGTGATGGCGGCCTTGGGGCAAAGCTCGGCGCACAGGCCGCAGCCGTCGCACTTGGCCGTGATCTCGTACCGGTCGTTACGACCGGCGACCTCGCCTGCCTTGCGCGGCGCGAAGTAGATGCATATCCGCTCGCACGTCCCGCAGCCCGAGCAGGCGTCGGGGTTTATGCGCGCGATCTTGTCGTGGACGCGCCGGACCTGCTCCATGCCCAGGATCTTGCCGCCGGACACCTTGCCCCGGAACTCCTCGATGCGTTGGTAGCCCTTTCGCTTCATCCACTCGCGCAGGCCGTCGTTCAGGCGCCTCAGCACCGGGTAGCCCTGCATGTAGATGGCCGTACACACCTCCACCACGGTGGCCCCGGCCAGCAGATACTTGACCACGTCCTCGGCGTTCCACACGCCCCCCGACCCCGCGATGGGCAGGCGGGTCTTCGGGAAGATTTCGCTGATCCATCGCAGCGGATACTGGATCGCCCACGGACCGCCGTGCCCGGCGTAGCCGCCGTGCATGACTGGCTCTTCGCGCTCCACGTCAATGTCCAGCCCCGTCAGGCGGTTGAACATCGTGACGCCGTCGGCGCCGAGGTCCTCGAAGGCCTTCACCATGGCCGGCGGCAGGGTAAGCTGGGGGCTGAGTTTTGGAATGACCGGAATCTTCACCGCCGAACGCACGATCCGGACGACGTTCAACATCGTCTCGATCACGGCCTCGCCCGAGAACGTCACGGAGCCGTGCGGACACGAGACGTTGATCTCCAGGGCATCGGCCCCCGCGCGCTCCATTTGCCGGGCGTACTTCTCCCATCCGGCGTCGGTGACGCAGTTCACGCTGGCGATGAGGGGGATGCGGATCTCGCGCTTGGCGCGCTCGATCTCCCGCGCGTAACGGTCCGGCCCCCAGATGCTGGCCTGCTCGTAGGAGTAGACCGTGAAGGACTTGTGCCGCCCGACGTCGTGACGGATCACCCGGAACCGCGGCGTGGGCGCGACCCGCGCCACCTCCTTCTCAAACAACGACTTCATCACCAGCGCCCCGGCGCCGTTGTCCTGCACCGCCTTCATCAACTCGACCTTCTCGGTCGTGCCCGCCGACGCGGCGATGATGGGTGACGTCAGCTTTAGTCCGACAAATGTCGTCTCCAGCGATGCGGCTTTCATCTTTGTGTCCTGTGGCGGTTCTTCCCAGCCCCCAACGGCCGCGACAACCCCGACGGCCCCTTCGGGGCGCGATCCCCCTACTTCTTGTCCTTGTCGTCATCGTCATCATCATCGTCATGGTGGCGGCGTTTGGACTTCTTGTCCTCCTTGCGCGGCTCGGAAACCGCCTGCGCTTCGCCCTGGGCCGCCTTCAGGCTGATGGCGATCACCTTGTTGCCCACCGCGATCTTGCCCGACACCGAGACGGCCTGCCCGGTGGAGAGGCGGTCGCCGACCACCTCGCGGATAGTGATCTCGCCCACGTCCTGCGTCTTGGACCCCAGCTTCTCCTTGGTCACAGGGTCAATGATCTCCTTGCCCACATCCACGACCTTGAACCGATCCCCCACGCTGACGTTGTCGGATCGGCCCAGGTTGATGCTGATCGCGTCGCCCTCCACGTCGGCCACGTACCCTTCGAGCGGAAACGCCGCTCGCAGCTTCGCGATCAGGACGTCCACGGCCGCCCGGGCCGCCTCGCCGTACCCTCCCGATATCCCCTGCCCCGGCATCACGGCGCCGTCTTCGGGCTTTCCCTCCTCCTGTGTCTTGCCGGACAGCAGGCCGCCGACACGCCCCTCCTTCTCGACGGAGCCGACCGCCGACTCCGCCAGCCGCGTGGCGCCGGTCTCGGTGTCGAGGATGCGGAACTCGATGCCCACGGTGTAGGTCGCCTTCTCCTTGCGGTAGAAGGCGAAGTTCCGGTCCATGCGGCTCTCCGCATACTGCGAGATGCTCCCCACGACGAGGGCGTCGCACTTGAGTATCTTGGCCATCTCCCGCGCCGACGACTCGGCCAGGTCGCTCTGTTGCAGGTTGCGCTCCGCGATCAACTTGTCGAGCTGGCTGCGCTCGATCAGCTCATACCGTTTCAGCTTGAACAGCTCGGTGATGAGCATGTCGGCCACCGCGCGCCCCACGTCCTCTCCCTGCGGTATGCTGGTCGCGACGTTCTTGAACGGCATCACGGCCAGGCGGACCTTGCGCGCTCCTTCCTGAGCCGGGGCGTCCACGGCCGTGGCCAGGAACAGAAACATGAGCGTCACGCCTATCTGTTTGCGCATGGTTCTCCCCTTGACTGTTCATTAAGAAAACCCGCCTTCGCCAAACGCGGCGCACCGCGTGCGAAGACGGGTTTTCCTTCCGGCGCGTTCGACGGGAACGGCGCTACTTCGTGACTTTCGCCTTGATCTGGTTCGGCGTGATCTCGCTGACGTCCAGCTTCGGCTCGGTCAGGCTCAAGAGCTTCGCCGCGAGTTCCTGGGCCGGGATCGTCGTCTCGATCTCCAACGTGAGCATGCTGCCGAACTCCCGCTGGAAGACGTTGGTGATGCCGCGCAACTCCTTGACGGCCTTCTCCACAGCCAGGGCGTTGCGCAGTCCGCCGATCTCCTCGACCGTCACCTGGATCATGTTGCCCGCGCCCATGGTGTCCTTGAGCATCGCCTTGATCACCTGGTTGACGATCTGCTTGGCCACCTTGCTGCCGGCCTCGCGCAACGCGTCCTTGGCCGCCGCCGTCTTGTTGGTGGACCCCTTGCGGACGTTGGCGCTCTCGGAGGCGATGATCATGGCGTTGTCCACGCGGATCGCCTTGATCTCCACCGAGGGATGATAGAAGAACATGCGGGCGCCGTAGACGTCCTGCTCTTCCTTCTCGCCGGCGTTGGCGTCGCCCACGAGCATCACCTCGGCCCCGAACCGCTTGCCGAACGCCACGATCTTCGGGATGTCGCCGGTCAACTGCGCGCTCTGGAGGTCGCGCTCGCGCACCTGCTCCATCTGCGCCTTGTTGATCATCGGGAAACCGCGATCCAGAAAGACCTTCTCGATCGCCGTCTCCGCCGAATGCCCCTGGTCGGTCTTCCCGTCAATCTTGTCCGTCACAACGCACATGAAGCGCCGCTTTCCCCAACGGTTGATGAGCGACTGCAGCTTCTCCCACCCCGCCTTGAAGGCGTCCACGGAGACCTCGGCCATGATCTCCACCACCAGCACATCGCCCTCGCGCATCTTGCGGATGATATTGTACGTCTCCACGAAACCTTTCACTTCGCTGAAGATCTCGTCGTGGACCAGTTCGTAATCCTGCGTGGCCGACACGCTCGAGATGAACTGGCCGGCGCCCTTCTCGACGGCCTTGCGCAGAGCGTCGCGCAGGGCTTCGTCTTCGGCCATGGGGCCTGCCGGCGCCTTGCCGACGGCCGTCACGCGCTTGGTGACGCCGCCCTTGGGCGAGTCGTGCCCTTCCTGCGCCCGCGCCGAGGCCATGAACCCGACGCAGACCGCAAGCGCGATTGGGATCCATCTTTGTGACATGTCATCGTCCTCCCACTGCACGAACCCAGCGCGGTTCCGATCCTGGCCGGCCGGCACTTCGCCGGCCCCAATCCTGCGGGCCGTCAGCGCCCGTCGCAGACCGAAAACCCGCTATTTGAATTTGCGCACCGTTGACTCTTTGATGTTGCCCTTGCCGTCGTCGGTGATCTCCTGCTTGACCTCCACCTTGCGCTCGCACGAGACCAGCGTCGCAGCCGCCGGCGCGCACACGAACGCCAAAAGGACGAGGACTCTCAGCTTTTTCATCGGTCGCTCCTTCCTGAGGTCGAACGCCGGATGCGTGCCGCGTCGCGCTTCGCCGCTCACCGGCCCGCACCCGGCGCCCGTGTTGGGCAGACGCACGCACTACTCGACGATGAACTCCTTCTTCACCGGCTTGTTCTCAATCGTCGTCTCTTTGTAGACTTTCCGCTTCTCTTCGCAGCCGACCGCCGCGATCAGCATCGGCATGCAGAAGACGCACACGAGCAGCAGTCTCCCAAGTCTACGCATGGTCCAGCTCCTTCTTGAATGGTCTTGTCCGCCTCAAGGCCGCGGAGAGCGCCGCGACGGTCGGCCGTCTCCGCTCGCGCTCTCCGCAACCCCGGGGCTTCCTGTCGCGCTTCGATCACTCAACAACCGTCTTCTTCTCGATGACCACTCCGCCCTCTTTCTTGCCCTCGGAGGGAACCACTTCGCGCTTCTCAACGTCCACGTTCACCTTGATCTCGGAAGACGGCGGCGGCGTGTAGCCCAGCGCCCCCTTGCCGATCTCCTCGAAGTCCTTCGTCCCAACCGTGATCTTGATCTGCTCGAAATCCTTGCCGTGGAAACGATCGCCGCGGTAGTACCCTTCCATGATCTTCTTCAACTGAATCACGACCTCGTTCACCGGCATCACCACGCGGGCTTCCACGATGCCGTCCGGCAGATAGCGGTAGCCCTGCACCGTCGCGCCCTGGATGAACGCGCGGCAGCGCGCGTTGATCTCGTCGCTCTCGAGGGCGAAATCGCGCACGGTCGTGTTGCCGACAATGAGGGTGCCGTAGATCCTCTCCACGAGTTTGCGCTTGCCGTCCAGTTCGGCGGCGCGCATGGCTTTCAGGCGCTCACGGCCCGGCACCGTCCTCCATACGCCGGTGCCCGGCGGCTCGCGCAGTCCCGTCTCGCCGCCCGCAGGACCGCCCGCGGCCGGCTCCGGGGCCGTCAGGTCCACGTCCGAACCCGATCCCGTCGCCTCAATAATCTGCTTCTCCGTCTTGATCGTGAGCTGCGTGAACTCCTCTCCCGTGAACTTGTCGCCGCGATACTGTCCCTTCAGAATGTGCTTCAGGTTCTCCGTCACGACGGCAACGGTCACTTCCAGCGTCAGCTCGCAAGTGCCGTCGGCGTAGTACTTCGCCGGGCCTCTCTCGCGGCAGCCGCGCACGACGTCCTCCGTACGGCCCTTGATCACGTCCTCCAGGAGCGCGAAATCAACGACCTTCGTCCCCGCCATGATCTCCATGCCCTTCAACTGCTCAACAAGCTTCCTCATCGCGTCCACGCGAGCCGAACGCTCCGCGGCCAGCTTCTTCTGGGCTTCGGAACGCTGCGCAAAGCTGGTGCTTGCGGCCAAAGCCAAGACAAGTCCCAGCAGACCTGCCACACCAATCCTCATCCACTTTGCCGTCATCTCTAACCCTCCAAAAGGTTTTGACTTGCGCCAAAGACCAATGTAGCCAGAACCCGTCAGTTTAATGCCCTGGTCCCATCCTGTCAAGGCCTATCTCGCTGCCGCTTACCTCCTTTCCAGCCTCAACGCCCTTCGCAGGCTCAACCGTCCCTTTCGATGTACAATCTGCTCTATTCACCTTAGTTGTCTCTCGGCATCCATCAGGGTTTACTCAATTTCGATGCCAGAACGCCACAAAAAATGCCTTCGCGAAAAAATGTGTCTTAACAGCATGCAAGTACGGAAGTTACGCCTAGCGCCCCGCCACAAGAATATTCCGAGTGCCGTCCATTACCCGCCTTGACAGGAAAAAAATACGCAGTGTGTAAGATTTTCGAGCATCAAGCCGGATCTGCGACTTCGCCCGTCACTTGCCGGCCACGGCCTCGTCCACCGCCTCCTGGAGTGCCTGAACACCGTCCAGAATGGCCTCTCTCGTGATAACCAAGGGCGGGGATATCTTCACCGTGGCGCCGCCGAACCCCACCGGCGAAAAGAAAAGAAGCCCCTTCTGGACGGACTTCTCGATGATCCGGAACGCCAGGTCGGCGTCGGGTTCCTTGCCGCCGGGCTTCACCATGTGCATCCCCGCGACGAGGCCTCTCCCCTGCACACAGCCCACGACCGAGGGGTGGCGCGCCTGAATCGCCCGAAGCTCCCGATGAAGCAGTTCGCCCATCTTGCGCGCGTTCTCGACCAGGCGCTCCTTGGCAATGAGGCCGATGCTGGCCAGGGCGGCCATGGCGCATACGGGGTTGCCCGTGTGCGTGCTGGTCATCTGGCCCGGCCCGTACATGTTCATGATGTCTTCCCGTCCGATGACGGCCGAGATCGGAAGCGAACTGGAGATTCCCTTCCCGCAGCAGTACAGGTCCGGCACAACGCCGTAATGCTCGAAGCCGAACATCTTTCCCGTGCGCCCGAACCCCGCCTGCACCTCGTCGAATATCAGCAGGGCCTTGTGCCGGTCGCACCAGCGGCGCAGGCGCTGGATGTACTCTGTGGGGGCAAAGCTCGCCCCACCGCCCTGATACGTCTCCAGCATGACGCCGCAAATCGAATCCGGCTCCGCCTTCTGCTCTGCCAACGACCTCTCGAACAATTCGAAACTCGTGTCCTCGCACCGGAACCCGTCGGGGAACGGGACCTGGTGGAATGCAGGGTCCAGGTTGCCGATCCATTCCTTCAGGGCCGGAATGCCGCCGGCAAGCTGCGCGCCCAGCGTGCGCCCGTGGAAGGCGTGCTCGAAGGTCACTATGCCGATCTTCTTCGGTCCGCCCGTCTTGCGTCCCCACGTGCGCGCCAGTTTGATCGCGTTCTCGGTGGTCTCCGCCCCCGTCGTCAGGATGAAGGCCTTCGTGAGGGGCTTGGGCGCCAGCTTCACCACCGCCTCCGCCAGTCTGGCCCGCACCTCGCTGGGGAAGCAGTAGTTGTGCAGCAGTCCGTGCCTGGCCTGCTCGATGATGGCCTTCTTCAACTCGGCGCGGCCGTGCCCGCAGTTGGCCACCAGCACGCCCGACGACCAGTCCAGCCACATGTTGCCCCACCTGTCGTACACCTGGACGCCCTCGGCGCGGTCCCACACCACCGGCGGCTGCCCCGACATCGAAAGCGGCTCGTACCTGTGCAGTCTCCGCAGAACCGCCAGCGACTGCGGCGCCGGAAACTTCGTCACAATCCTCCGGAACTTCGTGCGGACTTTGGGCACTGCCCGAGGTGTCAAATCGTAGGTCCTTCCTGCCATGATCGCCTCCGGTATCCTTTCCTGAACTCGACCGACGCGCTGCTTCTCACCCCAAATCCTTCAGCTTGACCACCTGCCCCGACTCCAGGCTCTTGTGCACCGCGACCGCAATCTTCGTCACTTCCAAACCGTCGTTGCCGTCGGCGTACTGGCCCTTCAGGTCCGCCAGTTTGCCGCCGCTGAGCAGGAAGTTCACGTTGAGGGCATAGTCCTGGATGGACTCGACGCCGTAGCCGGTGTACACCGTTCGGCCGTCCTTGTCCGGGTACTCCTTGAAAAAGCCCAGGTTATGCGTGGCCATGCTTGCGCCGGTGAAACACGACTCGGCGCCGCGGTTCTGGGAGTCCACCTCCATGATGCCCTCGCTGCCCACCATGCGAATGCCCTGGTTCACGATGGCCTCAAAACCGTCCGGCAGTATCCACGACGTCTCGAACTGGAAGGTCACGCCGTTCTCAAACACGACCATCGCGCAGATCGAATCATGGGTGTCCACGCCGAGGGATTTCAATTTGTCCTTCACCCCCGTCGCGAAGACCTCCCGCCCGTCGGACCGCACCACCCAGCGGGCCAGGTCGTAGAAGTGCACGCCCAGGAACCACGCCGGCGACGATTTCGGCGCCCACTGCGGGAACCAGTCGCGCGGCACCTCGATCCGGTCCTCCATCCACGAATATCCGTACTGAATCCGCCCGAACCTCCCCGCGCGCGCAAACTTCTCCAGTTCCTGGTGGTACGGGTCGTAGCGCTTGTGGAAATCCACCTGCAGCAACACGCCCCGGCTCTCGGCCGCCGCGATCATCTCCCGGCAGCCTTCGACCGTGGTGTCCAGCGGCTTCTCGACCAGCACGTGCATGCCCGCCTTCAGGCAGTCCACGGCGATCTTCCGGTGCAGAAAGTCCGGCGTCGCCACGCTCACGCCGTCGAGTTTCTCCTTCTCGACCATGCGCATGTAGTCCGTGTACGTCTTGACGCCGTATTGCTTTTCGCGGTCCGCCAGGAGTTTCTCGTTGACGTCGGCCAGGGCCGCGAGCCTGGCCCTGCCCTCGTTCTCCAACTGCCGGAAAGCGCGCAGGTGCATCTCGCCGAATTTTCCGCCGCCGATGACGCCAATCCTTGCAGCCTTCATGAGACCTCCTTGCCAAATGGACTCGCCGAATAGGGCGAAAAGGGGCTGTTAGTATACGCGAAAAAGCAGGGAGATTTCCAGAGGAAGTTGGAACCTGAGAACATCGCGGCAGGCGCTCACACGGCTTCCACGACGAAGAGGCATTTGCCGATCGCCACCTTGTCGCCGGCGCGCAGGACCTGCGTCTTGACCCGCTTCCCGTTGACCTCCACGCCGTTGCGGCTGTTGAGGTCTGCGATCTCCACCCGCCCTTCGACGGGCCGGATCATGGCGTGATCGCGCGAGACCGAAAGGTCTTCCAGGAAGATGTCGGCCATGGGGTTGCGGCCCACCGTCAGGGTCTTCTTCCCCAGCGGAAAGGACTTGTCTTTGACGGGACCGGCCAGGCACGTCATCCGCAGGGCCGTCGGAACACGCGGTGGCGGCGTCGGTGTGCGCGGACCGACCGCCTTGGGCGGGCCTCCCGCCGCCTGTTCCTCCAACTCCCTGAGAAGCTCCGCGCCCAAACCCGACGGCCGGCCCTCGGCGCCCTTGCCGACCACGTCCGTGATGATCGTCGAATGCCCCGTTGACTTGCGAACCGCCCCGGCTTTGGCCGTCTTGGGCGTGCCCGTACCCCGCTTGCCCAGAATCTCCGAGCAGTACAGCTCCGCCTTTCCTATCGTGATCACGTCGTCCAGCTCGAGAACGGCGATCGCCACCTTCTCTCCGTTCACGAAAGTGCCCGATGCGCTGTTCAGGTCCTGTATCTTGACGCCCTCGCTGGTCTTGGCGATCTGCGCGTGGAAGGCCGAGACGTCCGGACTCTCGATCACCACATTGTTGTTCTTTTCGCGCCCGACGAAGAGCGGACCGTTGCCGAGATAGAACTTCTCGCCGGGCTTGAAGCCCGCCTTGCCCGCAAAGACCGCCTGCGCCCCGGCATCGGCCCCGTCCGGCGCCAGTTTGCCGGTTAATCCGCCGTCGGGCTTCACGTTCTTGGAGAAAATGAGCCGCGCCTTGCCCACCGAGACCACATCGCCGGGCGCCAGTTTGCGGTTCGTCACGCGCTCGCCGTTGACCAGCGTGCCGTTGCGGCTCCCCACGTCCCAGAGCGTCATGTCGTTGTTCGAAAACGTCAGCCGCGCGTGGCGTTTGGAGACCGGCTCGTCGTCCACGACAATATCGTTGGCCGCGTCGCGGCCGATCGCGACGGGTTTCTCCGGCAGGAAAAAGACCTCCGACCGTCCGCCGCCCATCATGTTGAGAAAAGCGTAACTGCTGAGCTTCGCGCCGGACTTCGGGGTGCGCAGCGCGCTCAAAGACCGGATGCCGCTCGACGTCTCGTCGTCCGATGCGGACGATCCCGCTCCGGTTTGTTTCGCGCCCGGCGGAGGCGTCATGGCCGCGCCGGCGGCCAGCGTGGCCCTGTCCACGGCCGCTTCGGACAGACCCGGAATCTTCTTGGCCGTTTCCGCGGTCAGGTAGCCGCGCTCGATCATGATGCTCAACAGGTTGCGTTGGGCGCCTTTTCTCTCCAGCGATGTCAGAACCTCGACGCACTCGTCAAACTGCTGCGGCGTAACCAACCTGGCCCTCACGGCCGACTTGCCGATCTCCAGGTCAATGGCGGTAGGCATTACTTCCTCCCGAGAACCCTGCCGAATCGCGCTCGCGCCCGTCCTCGTTCTCGTGTATTTTGCAGATTATATGTCAACCCCATCGCGCGCGCAAGACGAAAACCGACCCTCCGCCGCGCGCCGAATCCCCGCCGGGCGCGTCTCTAAGCGTAGCCGAACTTCTTGTCAATCCACCCCCGCCGGCAGAACTCCCGCAGCGGCTCCGCGCGTTGCGCATAGGCCCGCGCGCATTCCTCCCCCTCCATCAACATCTCCATGACCGCGGCCACGTGCCGCATCTTCCGGTCGCGCGCCCGCATGGGACAACCGCCCTCGCCCGGCATCTCGAAGTTCAGAGCGCCGTCGTAACCTATGTCTCTCAGAGCTGTTACGACCTCCGCCCAGTCAATCTTCCCCTGATAGGGCATGAGGTGCTGGTCCGAGCCGCCGTTGTTGTCAGAAAGGTGCAGACAGCAGAGCGCCTGGCCGCACTCGCGCAGGGCCTTGCCGATGTTCAGTTTCTGCACGTTGGCGTGACTGGTGTCGAAGCACACGCCGACGCCGTGCGTGCCGGCCTGCTCGACCACCTCGCGCAAGACGCCGACCTCGCCCCAATACCCCACGCCGTTCTCAAGCGCGATCCGCACTCCGGCCTGCGCCGCCTCGTCGGCCGCCCCCTTGAGCATCTCGATGTTCAGCGCCTTCGAACGCTCGCATTCCTCGGCGGTTTTCAGCGGGCGGTAGTCCGGATGGATCACAAGGTTTTTCACGCCCAGCCCCGCGCACTGCCTGATGCGGTCCCGCAGAATCCGCCGGTGGCCCTGCCGCGTGTGTTCGTCGGGATGCGCCAGGTTGAGGTCCATCGGCCCGTGCGTCTGCCACCGCACGACGCCGATCTCGTCCATGCGCCGCCGCGCCCGCTCCAGACGCTCGACGGGCGGGCCGTCGCAGATCTCGCCGATATGTTCCGCCGAAAGGTCAACGTACCTCCATCCGAGTCCCGCAATATGCTCGCACGCGTCCTCCGGCGAAAGCTCCCAGTACATCGTTGTCCACACGCTCAGTTTCAGGCGCTCGGCGGAATGGCTCATCGAGAGGTGTCTCCTGTCATGCCGCAAGATAGTCAACGCGGAATTTATCACTTCTCCCGCGCCGGGTCAAGGCGTCCCTCGCGCGCGGAATTTATTTCACACCGGCCCGCGCGAACGCTAGAATACCCGCACAAACAATTCACAGTCGGTTCTGGTGAGGGCCTGCCATGCTCTACTGTCTTGGCGACGCGTGTGGGTTCGGCGTCCTTTCATGGTCGCTTTTCCTCGCGGCGCTCGGACCGGTCCTGGCCGCCGCGCTCACATGGCTCCTGCTGCCGCGCCTGTGGGCCTATCTCCCCCGCGACCACGGCAAGGCCCTGGCCGTGGACGGTGCGAAGAGCCAGGGCAAACCCACCGGCGCCGGCTTCATCTTCATCTTGCTCTTTATCGGTGTCTGCCTGTTGGTGTTGCCGCCCCGCCCCTTCCTCCTTGAGAGCCTCGCCTGTATCCTGTTCGCCATGCTCACGGGCTTCTACGACGACGCCAGCGAAGTCCCCTGGCACGAGTACAAGAAGGCCGCCCTCGACGTCCTCATCGTGCTGCTGGCCGCCCTGGCCTTCTGCCAGTTGAAGCCTGTCCAGTGGTGGTTTCCGTTCGTGAAGGGTTCCGTCTCTGTGCCGGTGTGGCTCTTCGTGCCCCTGGCCGCCGCCCTGCTCTGGTTCGTCGTCAACGCCACCAACTGCACCGACGGCGTGGATGGACTGTCGGGCAGTCTTTGCTCGCTGGCCTATCTCTACCTGGGCGCCTTGCTGCTGTTCATCGTGGGGAGCAGCAGCGCGGCCGCTTCGCTTGGGGTCCCCCATGATGCTCATGGCGCCGCGTGGACCATCATGGCCTTCACGATGTGCGGCACGCTCGCCGCGTACTTGTGGTACAACGCCAACCCCAGCCTCGTCCTCATGGGCGACGCCGGGTCGCGCGCGATGGGCTTGTTGCTGGGTCTTCTGGTGCTGGCGACCGGCAACCCGTTCATCATCCTGGCCGTGGCGGGCGTCATCCTCGTCAACGGCGGGGCGGGGCTTTTCAAGGTCTCGCTGAAGCGCTTCCTGAATATCGAGTTCCTTTGGAGCATCCGGTTCCCGCTTCACGACCACATGCGCAAGAACCTGAACTGGTCCATCCCCCAGGTCGTCGCCCGCTTCGTGCTGATTCAGGCCCTGCTCCTCCCGCTGCTTCTGCTGCTCTTCATCGCGGTTCGTTAGCCGGAATGGGAAGGACTACTTCTTCTCGCCCGCCATCTTCCTCCGTACGCGCTCCCTGTCCTCGATGTCCCGCTGGATGAATATCTCCTTGTTGAGAAGCTCGTTGATGTGCAAGGCGCGGCTGTAGTACTCCTGCGCCTTGTCGTAACGGTCCAGTTTCTCCGCCATTCGACCGCAGTTGTGCAGGTCCACGGCCAGGCCGTCGTAATTCTCCGCCGCTTTGTCAATGTCCGTCGCCTGCTCGTAGTAACGCAGGGCCTCCTCAAACTCGCCGCGCGCCTCATGGACGCTCCCCATGTTGCACAGATTGGCCGACAGGCCTTCGCTGTTCTTGGCCTCCCTGTTCAGCTTCTCGGCGGCCCTGAAGTATTCCATCGCCTTGTCCAGGTCGCCCATCTGGCGATAGGCGAACCCCAGATTGTTGAGCCGCTTCGCCTTCCCGATCCAGTGGCGGGCCTTCTCCTCCAGCTCGATGGCCTCCTGCTGGCGCGCAACGGCCTCCTTGAAGTCGCCCTTGGCCGCGTACACGCAGCCGATGTTGCCCAGGTTCGTGGCCATGCTGCGCTCATTGCCCAGCCGCTGGTTGGCGCGAAGCGCCTCGAAGTAATACTGCAGGGCCTTCTCGTAGTCTCCCTGCCGGTAATAGATGCTGCCGATGTCGTTGAGGTTCTGCGCGGCGGCGGTCAGGTCGTCGGTCCCCTGGCTCACGGCCAGCGCTCGCAGGTACTGATACAAGGCCCCCTCCACGTCTCCCCTGGCTCGCGATTCCTGGGCGCGGATGGTCAGTTCCTCAGGCCGGAACCGCGGCTCCTGTTTCCGCCGGGTCTCCTCGCAACCCGAAACGCCCGCCAGCAACACCACCGCCAGACACAATCCGCCGGCGACCGCCGCGCGCGACCGTCCCATGCCGTCGCATAGGCGTTCACTGCTTGCCATGGCCTCATCTCTCATTTCTTATCTTGGGTCGGCGCCGTCCCGGTCTGCGTCTGGTTGACCTTATACTGATGGAACCGCTGCTCGATATCCACCGGCGGTTCGGGCCGGGGTTCCGGCAACCGCGCCCCCAGGAACGGATTGGTCTCCAGCCCCTTCAGCAGGCGGCTGCCGCGATCCAACATGGACCGCCCCGACGCCACGAGCGCCCCCAGGTCGGGCGAGACCTTTCTCAGCGAATCCATGATGTCGCGTATCTCGGCCACCATCACCTTGGTGTCGGAAAGCAGGCCCAACAAGCGGTCATAAAGCTCCCGGTCCCGCAGCAGAAGGCTCACGCTGTTCTCCGTGTTCATGGTCTTGTCCATCATGCCTTCCAGCTTCTTGGCCATGGCCACAAGCTCGTCCACCTGGCCTTCGAGCCTCGGGTTGAGCATCAACTCCAGGCCGCTTCGGTGTGTGATGGGGAACCCAATCCCCCGCTCGCGGGCAAGGCGGTCAATCCCGCCCAGGATGTCGGCAATCCGGGCGACGACCTGCTGCTCGAACGCCTTCTGGTCCTTCAAAAGGGCCACGATCTGCTCTCTGGCCGCCAGCAGGTCGCGCAGCAGCCTGTCGCTGTTGGCCAGAAGGCTCAGCATCGGGCCGTCCGGCTGCGACAGCACGTCGAGCAGCGCCTTGCCCCGGCGCGACATGTGCAGGGCGTTGCTGAACAGCTCGCGCACGTTTTCGGGCGTCACGTCCTCCGGCTCGTCAGGCCCCCGGACCTTCATCGCCATTGTCCCCTCGTCGCGGATATGCTCGGCCTTCGGCGACCCGAACGAGATGTTCACCACCGGATCGCCGATGAAGTTCGGACGAACCAGCGAGGCCTTCGAGTCGGTCCTCACCTCCTTGGCCGGCCGCCGGCGCACGGACAGATTGGCGATCGTGCGCCCCTTCTCGTCCGTCATGACGGACACCACGCGGCCTATCTCCACGCCGCCGAACATCACCTTTGCCCCCACCGGCACGATGGTCTCCGGCGGGAAAGGGGCGCGGATGCTGATCCAGTGCTCGAACAAGCCCTTCTCCCTGGCCAACCCCAACACCAGCACCGCCAGCAGGATAAACGGTAACAGGATGAAGAGGCCGACCAGTCTTTCCACTGTCTGCGATTTTGGCGCCACGTCAGTCACTCCTTCCGGCTCATGCGGATACGGAAATTCCCCGCTACAAGGCGCGTCATTCGTCCCGCGCCGCCGGGGTCATGCCCGCGAAGAACGACCGCACGGTCGGCTCCTCGCTGGCCGAAAGTTCCGCGAACGTCCCCGTCTCGAGCGCCGTACCCCCGCTGAGGAACACGGCCCGGTCGCCCAGACGGCGAATGAGATCGAGATTATGGCTCACAATCAGGGATGTAGCGCCCCATTGCTCGCGCGCCTCCCGCATGACGGTCTCCACCAGCCGCGCCGAGGCCCGGTCGAGGCCCAGGGTCGGCTCGTCATAGTATATGATCTGCGGGCGCATGGCAATGGCGCGGGCGATGCTCGCCAGTTTGCGCGACCCCAGGCTCAGCTTGGCGGGCAGCAGGTCGCCGAGGTCCTCGATGTGCAGCCGCCGCAGCGCCGCCCTCGCCTCCTGCAGGATATCCTCCTCCGACATCGCCGTGTGATACCGCAGCGGCAGCGCCACGTTGTTGAGCACCGTCGTGTTGCTCAGCAGCCCCCCGTACTCGAACACAAACCCCGCGCCAAGCCGCGTTGACCCCGTCCCAAGCGGTTGCAGGAATCGGCGCACCTCTCCCCGGCTTGCCGTCTCCAGCCCCGCGCACAGCTTCAACAGCAGCGTCTGGCCGTTCCCCGAAGGTCCCGTGATGCACAGCGTCTCCCCCCGTCTCACGTCAAACGTTACCCCCGCCAGCACGACCTCTCCCCCCAACGAGACCGAGACGTCCTCCAGTTGGAGGATCAGGTCGTCCATTGCGCCGTCCTGCCTAAAAAGACACCACCGTCAGCAGACTCGCGTACAGGAAGCACCACACCAGCGAGGCGATCGTCGCGCGCGTCACCACCTGCGGAATCTCCGTCGGCGATCCGGTCACCGAAAGTCCGTGGTAGCAGCTTACAAGCGATATGATCATGCCGAACCCGACGCTCTTGGCGAAGACCACGATCAGGTCCTTGCCCGTGATCGCCGCCAGCAGATTGTGCGTGAAGTCCTCCAGCGGCAGCGACGCAAAGTAGAACCCGGCCATGTATCCGCTCGCCACCGCCACGCCGGTGAAATAGATAGTCAGGCACACCACCGAGATCACGGCCCCCACCAGCCGGGGAACGACAATGACGTGGTACGGGCTGATGTCCATGACCTTCAGCGCCGCGATCTCGTCATGCACCACCATGCTCGCCAGTTCGGCGGCCACCGCCGTTCCGGATCGGCTGATCACGATGAAGGCTGTCAACAACGGCCCCAGTTCGCGCAGAATCACCACCACGAAGATCCGCCCCATCAGCCCGCTGGCCCCGATCAGCGGCAGCGCCGTGGCGGCCTCGACGATGACCACGATGCCCAGCAGTACGGCGATCAACGTCAGCATCGGCACGGCCTGCACGCCCGTGAAGTAAATCTGCATCAGGCCCACGCGCGCCACCACCCGCTGCCCCGACGGATGCCTCGTCAGCATGGCCCGACCCGTCTCCCAGCACATCCGCCAAAACGCCGCCAGATGCCCGAAGAAGACGATTCCGCGCTCGCCTACCGAAACGACGGGGCCGGCCATTGTCCGCTCCCATGTATCGCATGGCGCAGGACCGCCCCCTTCGGCATCGCGGCCCGCGCGCCCTACGTTGTACTATGTTTCCCGCCAAAAGCAACTATCTTCCGACCAGACGGCCCAACGCCCGCCTGACGATCCCCCGTCGCATCGCCGTGATCGCGTGTCCGGGGGGAACGCCCTTCGGGCACACGCGAACGCAGTTGAAGATGGTGTCGCAACCCCACACCCCGTTGTGATTGTTGATGTGCTTGAGCCGCCGCGCGGCGTCGCTGTCACGCACGTCGGCGACGAAGCGGTACGCCTTGGCCAGCGGGGCCGGGCTTAGATACCCCGGCGTCCTTCCCGCCACGGGGCATCGCCCGTGGCACGCCGCGCACAGGATGCAGTTCACATAGGCGTCAATGCGCTGCCGTTCGGCCTCCGACACGACCCGCTCGCGCTCCGGAAGCCTGCCGTCCGGCACCAGCCAGGGCCGGATATGTTCGTACTTCTGGAAGAAGGGGGCCAGGTTCACGACCAGATCCTTGATCACCTTCAGGAAAGGCAGCGGCTCGATGCGTATCACCCTTCGTCTCAGCGTCTCTATCTGCGTGCGGCAGGCCAGGCCCACCGCCCCCGCGACCCGCATCGCGCATGACCCGCACACCGCCCCCCGGCACGAGTACCGGAACGCCAACGACCCGTCCTGCCGGTCCTGCGCCTCCAGCAGTCCTTCCAGGACCGTCATCCCCTTGCGCACGCCGATGCGGTAGTCCTGCTCGCGCGGCGGCTCCGCCGTAGCCGCGTCAAAGCGCCTCACTCGGAGTGTCACTTCCCGTAGCGACATTCCTGACCTCTTGTCTTGCGCCGGCGAACCCGGCGTGCGCTCAATACACCCGCTTCGTCGGCTTGTACTTCGTCACCCGTACGGGCGCATAGCTCAGTTGCGGGCCCGCTTGCGTCGCCCTCGCGACGGTGTGCTTCATCCAGTTCTCGTCGTCGCGCTCCTTGTGGTCGGTGCGGAAGTGCGACCCGCGGCTCTCGGTCCGCGCCAGCGCGCCGAGCGTCACGAGTTCGGCCAGATCCAGCATGCCCCGCACGTCTAGGGCGGTCATAAGTTCCTGATTCAGGCGGAGCGTACGGTTCCGCACCGCCATTCTGGAGAACCGCGCACGCAGTTCTTTGATCTGCGCCGCCGCCTCCTTCAAGGCCGCCTCGTGCCGGAAGATGCCGACCTTGTCCATCATGAGATGCGTGAGGTCGTCCCGTATATCGGCCGGCCGTTCGCCCTCGCCGGCGCACAGCCAGGCGTTTAGGGCCTCCTGCTGAATCCCGACTTCCGCCTTCAGAGGGTCTTCGGCGGGCGGCGCGCTTTTGCCCGCCTTGCGCGCGGCATGTTCGCCGGCGCGCTTGCCGAAGACGATCGTCTCCAGGAGCGAGTTCCCGCCCAGGCGGTTCGCGCCGTGCACGCTCACGCACGCGCACTCGCCGGCCGCGTACAGCCCCGGCATCTCCGTCACGCCGTCGGAATCCGTCGGTATCCCTCCCATCGAGTAATGCTGCGCCGGCTGCACCGGCAGCGGCTCCTCCACCGGATCAACGCCCGCGAAGTCCAGCGCGATCTGGCGTATCCCCGGCAGGCGCTCCATGATCTTCCTGGCCCCCAGGTGCCGCAGGTCCAGGAGCAGATACCCCCCTTCGTACCCCCGCCCCTCGGCGATCTCCGTCTGCATGGCGCGCGCCACGATGTCGCGGGGCGCCAGTTCCATCGTCTGCGGCGCATAGCGCGACATGAACCGCTCCAGTTTGCTGTTGAGCAGCGTGCCGCCTTCTCCTCGCGCCCCCTCCGTGATGAGGATGTTCGTGCCGTACAGCGAGGTCGGATGGAACTGGACAAACTCCATGTCCGCCAGCGGCACGCCCGCCCGGTAGGCCACGGCCTGCACGGAGCCGGTGTTGATGAGGGCGTTGGTGGACTTGCTGTACAGCCGCCCGTATCCGCCCGTGGCCAGGATTACGGCCTTTGCCCCGATGGCGTGCATCTCGCCCGTAATGAAATCGAGGGCCACAACGCCCAGGCACCGGCCGTCGCGCACGACCAGGTTCAGGGCGTGCCACTCGTTGTACATTCGGATGCCGCGTTTGAGGGCCTGTTCGTAGAGCGTGTGAAGCATCACGTGTCCGGTGCGGTCCGCCGCGTAGCACGTCCTGGGAAAACCCGCGCCCCCGAACGGACGCTGCGCGATGAGGCCGTTCTCGTCGCGGCTGAAGGGGGCGCCCCAGTGTTCCAACTCGATCACGCGGCGCGGGCCTTCCTGACACATGATCTCCACGCTGTCCTGATCGGCCAGATAGTCGCCTCCCTTCACCGTATCGAACGTGTGCGCCTCCACCGAGTCCGGCCCTTCGGACTTGTTGTTTCCCAGCGCCGCGTTGACGCCTCCCTGCGCGGCCACCGAGTGCGACCGGATGGGGTAGACCTTCGTCAGCACCGCCACGTCGGCGCTGATGTGCGCCTCGATCGCCGCCCGCAGTCCCGCCAGCCCTCCGCCCACCACCAGGATGTCATGCCGCAACAGTGCCACGGCCGAGGTCTCCGCGTTTCAACGGTGTATGTATAGCGCCCAATACGACGCGCCGAAGCACGCCAGCGCCACGCCCGTGAAAAACCAGAAAAGGAACCGGTCCCACGTGACGCCCAGGTCAATGAGCATCAGCCGCAGGCCGTAGGCGACGTGGAAGGTCACGAAAAAGATCAGCGGAACGTCCAGCCACGGTTTCATGTGCACGCCGGCCAGGAACGCCGGTTGCGGGGCCTTTCCCACCATCGCATATCCCGAATAGATCTTCAGACCCACCAGCACGACCAGAATCAGACCGCTGATCCGATGGAAAAGCCACGGCGCCACTTTTCACCCCTCCTAAAGCGAAAGCCATTGACCCCTTTCGACGCGCCCTGCCGCAAGAGCTTATAATACTATCATTTGCGTCCCTTCAAAACAACACTTCCGCTTCCCGCCATTTGCAGGTTGACAGTTCGCGCCGTCATGCTAGAATAAGATACTAGGATTGCGGGCAAGAAATCAGTTGGCGACTTGGCGATGCAAGGGGATGCGCATGGTAAGAATGGATTTGTCACGGATCGTGATCACGGAGACCGGCGAGCAGCAGATTATCGTGCTCAAGGAACGCAACGGTCAGCGCGCCTTTCCCATCGTGATCGGCATTTACGAGGCTTCCGCCATTGACCGCGGCGTCAAGGAAATCACCACCGAACGGCCGTTGACCCACGATCTGATCCGCAACATCCTTGAAGCCCTGAACACGGAGCTGACGCAGGTCGTCATCAACGACCTGCGCGACAACACCTTCTTCGCCAAACTCATCTTGAGCCGCAATGGAAAGCAGGTGGAGGTGGATTCGAGGCCCAGCGACGCCATCGCCCTCGCGGTACAGAAGAGCACGCCCATTTACGTCGAAGAAAAGGTCCTCGACCTGGTCTGCCCCGCCGAGCCGGAAGGCCGAGACGAGACCTGACCGTGCGGGCCGGCCGGTGAGCGTATCCCTCTTCGCCGCCCTCCGGAGGGTTGGCCGAGCGGTCTATGGCGGCGGTCTTGAAAACCGCTGTAGGCGAAAGTCTACCGGGGGTTCGAATCCCTCACCCTCCGCCACCTAAACAAAAGGGACGCGGTCCTTGCCCTCAAGCGCCGCGTCCCTTTCCCGTTGTCAGATAGTCCGACGCCTCGCGCAGATAACCCTCGATCAGCACATCACTCCCGCACGACTCGGCGCGCATCTGCCGTATCGCGAGCGCCTCGGCCATCCTGGCCGCGCCCCGTCCCGCCGCCGGCGTGAAGGCCTCCGCTCCCCCCGCGATCTTCGGGGCGGCAAAAACCATCAGTTGATCCACCGCGCCCGCGTCGAAAAAAGACCCCAGCGTCTCGCTTCCGCCTTCGACGAGGATATTCGTCAGATTCCGCTCGCCCAGAAGCCGAAGCAGACGGTCAATGTCCACGCGACCCCCAGTCCCCTTGCAGCGCGCAATCTCGCAACCGGCCTGCTCCAGGAGCCGTCGCCGCCGCGCTCCGGCCTCGTCCGTCACCGCAATCAGTGTCTTCACGCGGCGCGCCGTCCTGGCCAACACCGAATTTAGCGGCGTGCGCGCCCTCGCGTCCAGCACGATTCGGTGATAGACCGGTTTGCCCGCCGCCCTGGCCTTTCCCAGCAGGGCTTCTCTCCGAGCCAGGCCGCTCGCCGACAAGGCGCCCTTTCCCGGCCGCGCCGTCAACGCCGGATCATCCGCCAGCACCGTGCCGACCCCCACAAGCACTCCGTCCACCACCGACCGCACCGCGTGAACGCGCGCCCGCGACGTCTCGCACGAAATCCAGCGCGAGTCCCCCGTTCGCGTCGCTATCTTGCCGTCCAGCGTCATCGCCCACTTTGCGATCACGTACGGCCGCCGCTGAAGCCTCAGCTTGTAGAACGGCGCGTTGAGCCGCAGCGATTCCTCCCGGAGAACGTCGCGGATCACGCGGATGCCCGCTCGGCTCAAGAGCCTGCCCCCCTCTCCCTGGGTGGGGTCTGGAGCGCCGATCACCACCTGCGCCACCTTCGCCGCAATCACCGCATCCGTGCACGGCGGCGTCTTTCCATGGGTGCAGCAAGGTTCCAGATTCACGTACAGTGTGCCGCCCTGCGCCCCGCGGCCGGCTTTGCGAAGGGCGTTGACCTCGGCATGCGGCCCGCCGAAATGCTCGTGACGCCCCCTGGCCACCACGCGCCCGTCCTTGACCACCACCGCGCCCACCTGCGGGTTCGGCTCGACCAGTCCGGGGTTTTTCGCGACCTCCAGGGCCATGCTCATGAAATGTTCGTGGCGTGCACTCACGGCAGGCGGCAACCCTCCCCTCTCACTCTCCCTCGCCCTTGACGCTCTTGGCCGCATCCGGCGCAACCACGATCTCAATCTTGACCGGCCAGATGATCGAGGCAACGACGGACACCGCCAGGGTGAACACAATCACGCCCAGCGCGACAACGGTCGGCACCTTGAAGATGTCGGCCATCACCATCTTCAATCCCACAAACATCAGGATCACCGAAAGCCCGTAGTGCAGGTGATGGAATACCCTCATGATCCCCGCCAGCGCGAAATAGAGCGACCTCAGCCCCAGAATCGCGAAGACGTTGGACGTGTACACGACGAAGGGGTCCAGCGTGATACCCAGCACGGCGGGGATGGAGTCCACCGCGAACATCAGATCGGTCGTCTCCACCAGCAACAGGACGACAAACAGCGGCGTGGCAAACCGCCGGCCGTTCCGCATCGTGAAGAACTTGCCGTCCTCGTATTGCTCCGTCACCGGCATCAACCGCCGGAACAGCCTGAGCACGGGGTTCTTTTCGGGATGTATCTCCTTCTCTTTCTGAAAGATCATCTTGACGCCGGTCAAGATCAGGAACGCGCCGAACACGTACAGAATCCAGTGGAACCGGTGCACCAGTGTAATGCCCAGCGCAATAAACATGGCGCGCATGACCAGGGCGCCCAGAATCCCCCAGAAAAGGACCTTGTGTTCGTAAACCGCCGGCACTCGGAAATATGAAAAGATCAGCAGGAACACGAATATGTTGTCCACGCTGAGAGATTTTTCGATCAGGTAGGCCGTCAGGAATTCCAACGCCGTGTGCGGGCCGCGCCAGAAGTAGATCCCCACGTTGAACGCCAACGCCAGCGAAACCCAGACGCACGCCCAACCCAGGGCCTCCTTGACCCCCACAACGTGCGCCTTGCGGTGGAACACCCCCAAGTCCAGCGCCAGCATGGCCAGCACGAAAACGCCGAACCCTATCCACAGCATCAACTCAACCGACATCTATCGTCCTTTCCCCCTGTTGGTCCGGCCGGAACGCCCTGCCGGACGCCGTGATCAGGGAACAAATCTCCACAGGTGATCCAACGTCTTGGCCATCCCGTCGCAAAACACACGCAACCGCTCGTCGGCCGGCAGCTTGATGATGGCGCAGCTTCGAATCTGCAGCCATCGCCCGACCATCATCGCCGGCAGCGCCTTCCATTCCTCGCGCGTCAACGGCTCCGCTGCTTCGTACGCCTTCAGAAACACGCTCACCCGCGCCGGCCCCAGCCGAACCGGCTGCACATACGTGCGGATGTCGGCCGCGTCGAACGGCCGCGGCGCCCGCGCCCCCAGGAACATCAGCGCGTTGGCCACATCCTTCAACCTCGGATGCTCGCAGGCATAATCCCAATCGAAGACCCCCGCCAGCGCCTCCCCCCGAAACAGCATGTTGCCCTGGTGGAAGTCGCCGTGCACGATGCTCTGCGGCAGTCGCCAGAAATGCTGGGGCGGCAGTTCGTGCAGGAACCGATGAATGCTCCGCGCCACCGCGTTGAGGTCTTCCCCATGTTTCCGTGCGCCTTCCAGGTTCCGAACCAGATCGAACCCCGCAAACGCGATCATGAAGCTGTCCTCGCGGTCCCACTGCTTTCGCGGATCGCCGAGGAACGACCTGCCCAGCGCGTGCAGCTCGGACAAAAACCGCGCCGCCGATTCGGTCTGCCGCCGGTTGCCCGGCGTGAACGGCCGGCCCTCAACCCACCGCGACACCTGCACGCACGCCCCCCCCACCCGCGCCCACGGCTTGCCTTTGACCGACAGCAGCGGCGGATGGACCGGCAGACCCGCCCGCGACAGATGCCTCAGCACATCATGCTCAAACTCCATTGCGGCTTCATCGGCGTACTTCGGATTCCGCACCCGCACGAACCATTGCCCCCCCCTCGACCGCGCCCGGAATGAGCGGTTCCCCGTCCCCGCCCCGGCGACCAGTTCCAGCCCCCCCGCCATCGCCGGATAGTGCCGGCGCAGCCTCCCTTTGAGTTGCTCCACGTCCACCCGCGGCTGCACAAGGTTCAGCATGGGTCACCCGAAAACCAAGTAGTATACTACATCTGCGCCCGGCGAACAACATAACTGTCCCTCACAAACTACATGCACCCGTCCCTCACGTCGCCCTGTTCGCCGCGTTGCCCTCGGACAACGACTGCCGCTCTTCTCCTCTTTATGATATAGTAGTAAGAGTTGATCTTCTCCCTGCGAAGAGGGCGCTCCCAATATGAAGTGGCCATTTGAAACCTCGATCCTCAGAATGTCTTTCGTGCTTGCCCTGGTCATCCTCATCGCCAACACCGCCGCCTCCTACCTGGCCATGGTCAGGTTCAACGAGGCCCGCCATCGCCGCGTGCATACTCGCGATACCGTCATCGCCTTGAGAGACCTCCTTGCCGACCTGGAAGTCGCCGAAAGCGGCTGCCGCGTCTACATGATCACCGGCGATACGGATCACCTGCAAGTCTACGAGTCCCTCATGAAGGAGATCCCGCCCGAGATCAAGAAGGTCGAGACCCTCACGGCCGGCATTCCCTCGCAACAGGCGCGCTTCAAGACCGCCCTGCCCCTCATTGAACAGTTGCGCTCCATCCTCGACAAGTCCATCCGTCTGGTGCAGAGGGGCAGGACCAGTACGCCCGTCCTGCCCTCGGTGGCCGACGAGGGCAAGCAGGTCATGGACAAAATCCGACGCATCGTCGGCGAGATGGTGGAGGAGGGCGAGAACTCGATCAGCGCCCAGGACAGCGACACCTATGTCCTGGCCCGAAACGCCATAGGCCTGACGGCCATAGGCGACTTCCTCAGTTCCGTGCTCCTGCTACTCGTGATCGTCGTGCTCGTCAAGGAGATGCGCCGACGGAAGCGACAAGAGGTCGAGATCAGAGACCTGAATGACGACCTGCGGCGCAGGGCCGCCGAACTCGCCGAGATCAACCGGGAACTCGATTCTTTCTCTTCCGCCGTCTCTCACGACCTGCGCGCCCCCCTGGCCGCCATTGACGGCTACAGCTACGCCATCCTGGACCACAGCGCCGCCGCGCTCGATGACCAGACCAAAGATGACTTGCGGCAGATCCGCGCCTCGGCCAAACAGATGGCGAACATCATCTCCAGTCTTCTGACCCTCTCCCGCGTGAAGCATGCCGAGATGAAGCGCGAACGCATTGACCTGAGCCAAATGGCGCACGCCGCCGTCGAGAAGCTGCGGGCGGCGTCGCCCGAACGCAAAGCCGATGTGACCATCGCGCCGGAACTGTCCGCCACAGGCGACCCGGACCTCCTGCGCCTGGTGCTTGAAAATCTCCTGAGCAACGCCTGGAAGTTCTCGCGCGACGCCGACACGGCCAAGATCGAGTTCGGCGTCGCCCAACAGGCCGGCGGTCCGGCCTATTTCGTGAGGGACAACGGGGTCGGCTTCGACATGGCCCGCGCGGGCAGGTTGTTCCAGCCCTTCACGCGACTGCACGGCGCGTCGGCGTTTGAGGGAAGCGGCATCGGCCTGGCCACCGTCAGGCGCATCATCCAGCGCCACGGCGGTCGGGTGTGGGCGCAGAGCGAAGAGGGCAAGGGGGCCACCATCTATTTCACGCTGCCCTGACCGCCCGCGTCACAACGCCGATGGCCGCCGGTCTTGCGCCTTCTCCCCGCGGCCCGGCGCCTCTTCGCGCCCGAACAGCGTCAGCGGCGTGGACGCCTCAATGCGCACCGCCACAAGTTCCCCCGCCCGCGCCGTCCTGCCCGGAAAGATGACGATGTCATTCGCGCGCGAACGCCCCATGAGTTTCGCCTTGTCCGACTTGCTCGGCCCCTCGACAAGCGCCTCGACCGTCCTGCCGACCATGGCGGCGTGGTCCTCGCGGCTGATCTCCTCCTGCACCGCCAACAACGTTCGGTTGCGCTCCATCTTGACCTTCATCGGCACATCGTCATCCATCTCCGCCGCCGCCGTGCGCGGCCGCGGCGAGTACTTGAAGATGAAGCTCTGCTGGAAACGCACCTCGCGCACGAGCCGCTCGCTGGCCTCGAAGTCCTCGTCCGTCTCGCCGGGAAACCCCACGATGAAGTCGCTCGCGATGGCCGCTCCCGGCGCCAGTTCCCGCGCCTCCGCCACGATCTCGCGATATCGCCCCGCCGTGTACCGGCGGTTCATGGCTTTCAGTATCTTGTCGGACCCCGACTGCGCCGGCATGTGCAGATGCTCGCACACTTTTTCCAGGCTTCCCACCGCCCGCAGGATGGACCGCGACATGTCCTTCGGGTGCGACGTCACGAACCGGATCCGCTCGATCCCCTCGACCTTGTTCAATCGCTCCAGCAGGCCGGCCAGCCCCGCCTTCCCGCCTTGTCCCTTCCCGTACGAGTTGACGTTCTGCCCCAGCAGCGTGACTTCCTTGCACCCGTCGGCGGCCAGCGCGCGCACTTCTTCCACGATCTCCGCCTCAGGCCGGCTCTCCTCCGGCCCGCGGGCGTACGGCACTACGCAGTACGCGCAGTAGTTGTCGCACCCGCGCATGATGTAAACGTACGCCAGATGTTTGTTCAGCCGATCTCCCGCGCGTCGGCGCACCAGCGTCGCGCCGTTCTGCTCCGTCACGCAGACCCGCACCCCGCGCCGGGCCTCCTCGACGAACTCCGCCAGACGCCCCAGCGCTCCCGTCCCGCACACCAGGCCCACGTGCGGCGCCCGCTCGAATATCCTCTCCCCGTGCATCTGCGCCATGCACCCGATGACGCCGATCACGGTCTCCGGACGCTTGCGTTTCAGCCCCCGCAACGCCCCAAGCCGCGAGTACACCCGCTCTTCGGCGTGCTGCCTCACGCTGCACGTGTTGAAGAGTATGACGTCGGCCTCGGCCTCGGTCTTCGCCGGTTCGAACCCCGCCGCCCGCAAGTCTCCGATGATCAGCTCGGAGTCGAGCCGGTTCATCTGGCAGCCGAATGTCTGGATGTGGGCCTTGCCCTTTCGCATATGCTCGTGCACCGCCGCTCCGAAGATGTCCCCGCGCCTCCCCTCAGCGTATTCTAGCCTCTCATCGCCCGCTCTTCAATCCGATTGCGCGAACAAGCCTATTGCGAAAAGGCGTGAAGTGTTGAGAGCATGAGAGATACGAGCGG
>CAYPFP010000059.1:0-29853 GCA_964409935.1 uncultured Planctomycetota bacterium
CGGCTATTCCGGTGTGAAGCCCGTGCGGGCGGCTCTGAGTGCGGGCGTCGGGCACACCATCGGCCGCGGCCATGTGCGTTCCATAGTAGTCGCTTGGCCTCCATACCACAAGATATCGGGCAAGGAAGGCGGTCCCGGGAGAAAAAAAGGAATTATTTTTGTGGTTGCGTGACAACCTCGCACGTCAGCCCTTGCGGCAAGGAGGCGTGGGCGGGAGCGCCGACATGGAAGCCATAAGATACGGAGCCATAATGATTTACATTGACACGCGCCATGCGCCGCTTCCGGCCATTGCTCCCGCAAAGGGCCTTTAGGTGCCCATAAAACGCATCCATTGCGGGAAATGAATGGAAAAAATCGCTTGACATGGCTACCTGTTCTGCTATTATGCCTGCCGTACGTTTTGGTCAATAACACCATTTTATTGTCGCGAAGGGGGTGAACTAGCTAATGGCAGAGGAAAAGGAATCATTGGTCGTCGGCAGCAAGGTGAAGGCTTACATCAAGGCCAAGGAATGCATGACGGCGGGCGATACTCTGGACGCCCTGAGCGATGTCGTTCGCGGCATCCTCGATAAGGCCGTCGAGAGGACCAAGGCCAACAAGAGGTCAACCGTAAAGCCGCAGGACCTGTGATAGCCTCACCGAGGCGTACAGACGCGCTGAGCATGGCCTGAGTGGCGTCCTGAGGATTTGAGATTGAGAGGCGAATCCGCCCGATGGGCGGGTTCGCCTCAATTTTTTGGCGCGCAGGGGGCTTTGGTGTTGAAAATACCCCTGCCGGTGACGTATTGTCTCAGGCCGAGGAATGCCAATAGGCGGGACCGAAAAGGAGGGCGCAGCCATGGCCAGGATGATCGCTTCCATGACGCTTGGATTCGCCACGATTGGCGCCGCGTGTTGCATAGCGGCGCTGTTGGCGAGCGGCCCGACCTGCGCCGAGACGCTTCTTCGCGACGACTTCACGGACGCCGGCGGGCGTTACGAGTTCATCGGCGGACGCATATGGAAGGCCGGGGGCGGCGTCTGCCGTTTTGCCGCGCCGGGGCGCGAGGCGTATGCGGTCGCGAATCTCGACGAGTTGAACGACGCGCGCGTGGAGGCGACCGTTACGGTTGCGCGCCGCGTCGGGCCCAGTTACGTCACTTCCGGCCTGACGCTCTACCTGGACTCGGAGAACCATTGGCGCCTCCTGCTGGTCGCCGGCCCCGACGACAAAGCCTACTTTGAACTGATCGAACGGTACGGCGGAACCCACCAGGCGCAGTCCGCCGCGCCCCCGGCCAGGACGCGCCTGGCTTCGAGCCAGGAAGGCGAACTGACGACCTGGGAGTACGGCAAGCCCTATCGCCTGACGCTGACCATCAGCCCGAAGGAGATCGCCGGCGAGGTGCGCGACCCGGCCTCCGGCCGCTTCTGGCGCCGGACCTATTCCTTTGCCACCGGTCTGGCCGTGCGGCGGGGCAGGCCGGGAACCACCGCGAA
Organism: uncultured Planctomycetota bacterium; assembly: GCA_964409935.1. Classification (GTDB taxonomy): domain Bacteria; phylum Planctomycetota; class Brocadiia; order JAADGH01; family CAYPFP01; genus CAYPFP01. The sequence continues at coordinate 1,486 of CAYPFP010000059.1, forward strand.
CGGCATGGAGGGCGAGTTCCGTGACTTTGTCGTGGAGGGCGCAAGGCCGCCGGCCATGCCCTCGCTTGCGCTGCCGCGCGGCGAGGCCGGCGCGGTCGCCATCCTGCGCGACGAGAAGAACGAGACGGCCCCGAAGCTCAAAGACCTCTTCACGCAGGCGGGCTTCGGCGCAACCCTTCTGGAGTGGGACGACCTGGGCCGCGGCCGCCTGCCGGCGGAGACGGTGGACCTTCTGGTGCTGGCCGACGCCCGCAGACTTTCCTCCGTCGCGGCCAGGGCCGCGGTTACCTTCCTGCGCGCTCAGGGCAAACTCATTGCCGTCGGCGCCCCGGCCTTCGGCGAGATACTCATCAAAACCCCCCGCGGCTACGTCGTTTCCGACAAGTACGGCGAGGCCGTTTACGGCGATCTCGAGAAACGGCCCATCGCCCTGACCGCGGCGGGCTGGAGACGGTCGTGCCGGAACCCCGAACGCAAGGCCTCGATCGAGCCGGACGGCGCAAAGGGCTGGAAGGTCTCGGCCGACCTCGACGGGTGGGACTGCGTCGTCCACGACGCCGAGAACGCCTTTGCCGACGGGCAAACGCTGCTTTGTTTCCGGGCGAAAGGCGACGCCGATACGCCGCAGCTTTCCATCGAGTGCCGGGAAAAGGACGGGGCGCGTTGGATTGCGACGGTCGAGCTTTCCAGCGAATGGCGCGTGTATGTCCTGCGCCCGTGCGATTTCGGACACTGGCACGACTCCAAGGCCAAGCGCGGCGGCCCGGGGGACCGCCTGAACCTCGCCAACCTCCAGGAGATTTCCTTTGGTCTGTCCGGCTCGCACACGCCCCGCTGCAAGCCGGGACCTCATACGTTCTGGTTTGCGGACGCCGCCTCCGCCGCCGACCCGAACACGGATGAGCCGGAAGTGTATCAGCCCGACATCGAAGGGCTGTGTCCGTCGTACAAGATATATCCCCTCTGGGAGACCGCCTCGCTGAGGCCGACGGGTCTCTTGACGGGACCGGCTGCGGAAGCGGCGCCGGCGATCCCTTTCACGGGCAAGGGCTACTCGCCCGTGTGGCGGGAGGGCGGAATCGGGTTCGCCCGGCAGCGTCCCTGGCGTTGGGTGCGGGGGCTGGACGCCTACGACGCGGCCGGCCGCAATCGCGGGGCGCTGGTCTCGCTCTTCCTCGGCGACAACGTCCTGGCCGGGGCGATGTGGGCCTCCGTGGGACTGGCCGACCCCGCCGACCTGCTGAAAGACGAAAGGCTCTCGCGGCTCTTCATCTCCACCGCCAAGGCCATGACGCAAGGCGGCTTTCTCCTTGAAGGCGGTTCGCGCTACTTCTCCTACCGGCCCGGCGAGAAGATCGAGCTGGGCGCGCTCGTGATCAACGCCGGGCGCAGAGAACAGGCGTTGACCGTAACGGTCGCCCTCGCGGACCGGCGCGGGAGGGTCGTCTGCGAACGGACCTCTTCGCTGAACGTCCCTCCGCGCGAACGGAAGTCTGTGTCCTGGACGTGGGAGCCTCCGGCCTCAAACCGCGACGACTTCCCGTACACCGTCACGACCACGCTCTCCACCGGCGACGCCGTCGCCCATGCCATCGAGATGCTTCCCGATGCGCCCGCCGGGCCGGACGAGTTTGTGAGAGTCGAAGGCTCCAACTTCGTGCTGGGCGGCAAGCCGTGGTACATGCTCGGCATGAACTACCGCCCCTCCTCGATGGCCGGGAACGCCTTGCTGGGCCAGCAGGCCAGACGCGAGAACTACGACCCCGTCATCATCGAGCGCGACCTGGCCTGGATGGCCTCCGTGGGCATCAACATGCTCACCGCCATCCATGCGCTCGTGCCCGACGATCCCGACGCCCCCGGCGCCTACCGCGACGAACTGGACTTCCTCAACCGCTGCCGCAAGCACGGTATGAAGGTCTTCTATTTCCTCTACTGGGGCAACCCGTTCGCCAACCCCGACGTGGAGAAGATCAAGAAACACATCGAGGCGGCGGGCATCAAGGACCATCCGGCCATTCTCGCTTGGGAATTGGCTTGGGAGCCGATCTACTACAGCGGGCCGGTGAAGAAAGGGAACATGGAGTTCCTCCTTCCCGACTGGAACGCGTGGATTGAGGAGCGTTACGGCGGCCTTGCCGAGGCGGAGAAGGACTGGAACTTTACGCTGGAGCGCGCCGAGAAAGGTCTGGCGGCGCTGCCCAGGCGCGAATGGTGCGAGACGCACGGCCCCTGGGATCGCGCCGTCGCGGCCTTCCGCCGGTTCTTCAGCGACCGCGTGGGGCGCGGGTACGGCGACATCGTCCGCGAGTTGAGACGCTGGGACCCCAAACACCTTATCTCGTTCCGTTTCGGGGCGTGCGGGATACCCGACAAGGCGCGGTTTGCGCACGCGCACTCCGCGGCGGTCGCCAAACACGTGGACTTCATGTGTCCCGAAGGCTACAACCTGCAGACCGGCGGCTGGGCCAAGCCCACGCCCCCCGACGACCTGCGCAAGGGCGGGCTGATCACGCTCTACTACCGGTTCCTCTCGCGCGAGAAGCCCGTCGTGTGGATGGAGTTCGGCTACACCGTGAACGGCTTCCACAGGCAGTGGAAGACGGGGTGCGAGCACATCAAACCCGAAGAACTCGCCTTCCAGCGCACGGAGTACGAGGCCTTCTACAAGATGTTCATCGAGTCCGGGGCGCGCGGGGCGGCGCCGTGGTGGATGCCCGGCGGGTTCCGGCTGGGCGAGAACAGCGACTTCGGCGTCATCGAGCCGGACGGAAGCGAACGGCCAAGCTGCGAGGTCCTCAAGCAGTACCACCCCCGCTTCGCGCAGGTGAAGCTGGAAAGCTGCGTGGCGGGGCACGGCGCGGCGGACCGGCCGGTCATGGAGTTGGACTTCGACGCCCGCTACGCCGACGCGTGGGCCGCGTACTCGGCCCAGTACCTGGAGGCCGCGGCGCAGGGCCGGATGCCGCTGCTCAAGACGGCCGGCACCAACACCACCTCGGCGGACTGCCCGCTCCTGGCCGTGGGCAATACGCCGTGCAGCGGCGCGAATCCGCCGCAATTCCTCAACGCCGAGTTCAATACCGTGGAGGTGAAGGTGGGCGGCGGGCCGTGGCGCGAAGTCGGAAGGAACGAGGCGATTGCGGTGAAGAAGGGCGATAAAGTCTTTTGCCGCGCCTCCGCCGGCAACACTGCCGAGGCGGCGTGGCTTGCGCCGAAGGACAACGGCGCCGGCGCAGTCAAAGACATGAAGGAGGGCGCCGTGTATCTTTCGTGTGCGGTGAAAGCGTCGGCAGAGACCCTGTACGCCCCCATCGCCGCCGACACCCCGTACCTCAAGGATGCCGAAGTCGCGGAGTTTGCGCTGCCGCTCTCGCCGGGCAAGGAACAGACGTTTGTCCTTCAGCTGGCCGCAAAACGGCGGAAGGCCGATACGGGCGAGACGCTTCTGTTGCCGTTTGGCGAGAAGCGGACGCTGCGTGTGGGCGCGGCGGAGTAAGCGGAAACGAACTTCCGCCCGCACGGGACCGAGCAGGATGAAAAGGGAGGAACCCATGTCGAGAACCATCAAGTGGCGACGCGCCTTTGGGGCCGTCTGCCTGTGCGCCGCCGTCGTGCTCCTGTCGGGCCGGGCGCCGGCCCAATACGTCGTGACGAGCGGGCCGTCGCCGACGGAGACCGAAACCCTCGCCGCCAAAGAACTCGCCGACCACCTCGGCAGGATCACGGGGACCGCGTTCAAGGTGGTCGAGGAGAAAGAAGCCGCGAGCGCCCCGCAGAAGATATACGTCGGCTGGACGGAGTTTGCGGCGAGTCAGCAGATTGACCCCGCCAAACTCGGCGAAGAGGAGTGGGTAGTGCGCACGATCGGCCCCGACCTCGTCATCACCGGCGGCCGGCCGCGCGGCACGCTCTACGGCGTGTATGAATTCCTGGAGCGGGAACTCGGCTGCCGCTGGCTCGACGAAAACACCGACGTCGTCCCGAAGGCCGCCCAACTCAAGTTCGGTCCGGTGAATCTCCAGGGACAACCGGCCTTCTGGATGCGCGAGATTTACACCATGTTCTCCGGGCCGGACTCCAACCTGCCCGTCGGCAAACGCCCGCACCGCCTGCGCAACAAGGTCAACGGCTCCGCCTACGGTTCGCCCGGCGGCTGCCATACGTTTGCGGCCTACGCGAAGAACTTCCCGGCCGACCGCCCGGAATATCTCTCGATGAACGCCCAGGGCAAGCGCATCGGCGCGACCGACGGAAGCGGCCCCGGCGGCATCTGCCTGACGCACCCGGAGGTCCGCAAGCTCGTGCTTGCGCGGCTGCGTGAGTTCGTCGCCGCCGACCGCGCAAAGGCCGTCGCCGGCAACTACCCTCCGCCGCGCGTCTACGACATCAGCCAGAACGACAACCACTGGATGTGCCAATGCCCCGACTGCAAGGCCATGAGCGAACGCGAAGGCTCCGAAAGCGGCCCCCTGATTGACTTCATCAACGCCGTCGCCGACGGCATCCGGACCGAATACCCCGACATCTACGTCCAGACGTTCGCCTACGCCGTCACGGAGAAGGCGCCCAAGACGCTGCGCCCGCGCGACAACGTCATCATCCGCATCGCCGAACTGAACGCGGAATGGGGGCGCGAGTCGGACCTGTTTCATCCCGCCACGCACCCGACCAACCGAGCGCAGTTTGAGCGGCTGCAGGCGTGGTCGCGCATCGCGAAGAACATCGCCGAGTGGGATTACTGGATTCAGTACTCGCCCAACGACAAGTTCCCGACCCCCTACGCGCCCCTGAGCTGCATCGCCGCCGACCTCGCGACGTTTTACCGGCACGGGGCGCGCACGCTCTTCATCGAGTGCGAAGACCCGGAGAAGACGAGCTTCTTCGCCCTCAAACGCTGGCTCGGCTACAAGCTCATGCAGGACCCCATGCAGCCGGCCGAGCCGCTCATCCAGGCCTTCATGGACGGATACTACGGGCCGGCCGCCGCCAAGATGCGCGAGTACCTGCGCTTCATGGAGGACCGCATCGCCGCCGTGAACGAAAACATGTCCGGAATGAAGAACTACGCGCGGCCCTACCTGACGCTGGACTTCTACCTCGCGTGCGAGCGCCTTCTGGACGAGGCGGAGGCCTTGTGCGCGGCCGCCCCGCAGGCGCTGCTCCACGTGCGGCGGGAACGCATCCCCGTGGACGCCGGCTTCTTCCACATGTGGCCGGACTTGACGCGCAACCTTCCGGCGGACCGGCCCCTTCCATTCGACCGCGAATCCCTCCTGAAGCGTTACGAGCAGTGCCGCCTGGAACAACTGGCCGCCCTGCGCACGCCCCAGGCGATCGAGAAAGGCCGGAAGGACGCGGCCGAGGAGGTCGAGAAGATGCGCGGGTTCATCCTTATCGAAGAGAAAAAGAAGCAGCCGCCGGCGAGAGTGCGCGCGCCGAAAGCGCCCGACGATTCGGCGCAGGGCGACCCGACGAAGGCGGACTGGACCCGCGCGGCCGAACTGGCCGCATGGTCCACCACGGAGGGCTATCCCACACAGGAGAAGCTATCCGGCCGTCTGCTTCGCGACAGCCGCTACCTCTACATCAAGCTCGAACACGCCTGCGACGGCGCGAAGCTGGTCTCGACCCCGGAGATGTGGTACGGCGACGACTGGGAGATGTTCTTCGCCGCCCGTCGCGGCCGGCCGCCCTACCGGCAGTTCGCCGTGAACCCGCGCGGCGAGAGCCTGGGCTACGAATGGGCCGACCTCATCAAGAAATGCCAACCCAAGGACTGGGCCTCCGGCGCGCGGGTCGTCTCGACGCCGGAGAAGGACCGGTGGACCGTGCTGGTGTCCATCCCCCTTGAGAACCTCGCCCCCGGCGGGCTGAAAGACGGCAGGCTCTACGCCAACTTCTGCCGGACCATCCCGTCGCCCCGCACGCACCTTTCCTGGTCGCCGAGTTTTGAGAGCAGCTTCCACGTCCTGAGCCGCCTCGCCGAGGTGAGGTTGGAGTAACAGGCCGCGCCCGTGCCGTCAATCAGGGTTCCTCCCACAATCGCCTTACGGTCTGCCATGGGGACTCCTTGCCTCAACAATCGCGACGTCGTACGGCTCCAGGGCGATTTCGCCGGAGGGGGAAGAGCCGCGCAGGACGTCCTGAACCGGAGCGGAGAAGCGCACGAGGGCGGGCGAAGCCCCGTGATTCAGGAGAAAGTAGAGCGGTCGCGCCTCCCGCTCGCAGCGCACGATCTCGACAAGGGCGCTGTCCGCCTTCGGGGCGTCGGCGGGGGCGTCGGCGAGCATGGCCGCCAGCCTGTCCGCCAGCCGCTGCTCCACGAGGGCGGCCACGCAGACGGCCCTTCCGGCGCCGAAGGCGTTGAGGGTGACGGCCGGATAGCCCTCCGCCGGAGACCCTGCGCCAAAACGCGCCAGGACCTCCGCCGAATCGGCGCGGACATGGTCGCACCAGGTATCGGCCACGTACTCGCCCTTCAGGGGGCCGGACTCGGCCGCGACCGACACCGTGCGCTTGCCGAGACTGCTCCATTCGACCCGCGTGACGCCGAACAGGTCGGCCAGCAGCCACGGCATCGGTTCGTCCGGCGCGACGTGATCGCGGTTGAGCGTGGCGGTGCAGACGGTCGCCAGGAGCGTCCCGCCGGCCTCGACGAAGCGCCACAGCCGGGCCGCCCACGCCTGGTCCATCAGCCGCAGCGCCGGCGCGACCAGCAGCCGGTACCGCCCCGGCTCCGGCGGCTCGAAGACCACGTCCGCGCCGTGCCGGTGTTTCTGCAGTGCCGCGAAGTACGACTCGGCATGGGCGCGGTACGAGAGCCGCGCGCCGGACGGGCCGTAGTGGAACGACGTGCAGGCGTCGAAGTCGAGCAGGATGGCGGCGTCGTTGGAGCGGGCAAGACCGGACAGGAGACGCCCGCACTTCGCGATCTCCGCGCCCAGGCGCGAGACGACCTCGTAGCGGGGGTTGGGACGGCCGTCGTGGTCGAGGATGCCGCGCCAGTACTGCTCGCCGCCGAAGCGCGCCGTGCGCCAGCGGAAGAACAGGACCATGTCCGCGCCGTGCGCGACGGACTGCCACGCCCACAGACGGATGCGGCGGACGTCGCCGGCCGCCATGCCCATGGGGGAGCCGCTCTGCTGTTCGAGCATCCAGTACGGCTTGTTCTTGTAGCCGCGCGCCATGGCGTGAAGAAGCCCCATCGCCGACGGGGGCGGGTCGGCTGCGAACTGCTGGGGGTAGCAGTCCCACCCCGCGACATCCAGGTCGGCGAACAGCGCGTGTTCGTCAATGCCGGCGCCGCTCATCATGTGGCAGACGTTCGTAGCGACGGGCCGGCGCACACCCGCCTCGCGCAGGGCGGCGGCCTGCATGCGGACGTAGCGGACATTACAGTCCGACACAAACCGCTGTGACTCCAGGACGAGTCCGGGGTTGTGCAGGTCCTGTTTGAGGCGCGGGAACGGGATGTCGTCAAAATCGCCGAACAGCCCGCCGCCGAAGATCATGCCGAGACGGCCGTTGACGGCCTCGATCGTCCCGTACCGGGCCTTCATCCATTCGCGGAACTTCGCCAGGCAGATATCGCAATGGCAGCGCGTGCCGTACATGCCCAGTTCGTTGTCAATCTGGAAACCCATGACGGCGGGGTTGGCGGCGAAGCGCTCGCCCAGGGCCGCCGCGATGCGGCGCGAGCGCTCGACGAAGCGCGGGTGATTCACGCAGCACAGGCTGCGTCCGCCGAACTGCCACCGGCCCGAATCCTCGTAGACCATGCGGCAGTCGTCTTCGGGGCTTGCGGCGTTGACGAGCCAGGCGGGCGGCCCGGCCGTGGGCGTGCCGAGCAGGACCGAGATGCCCTCCGCCTGAAGGATCGCGACGGCGCGTTCGAGCCAGTCGAAGTCGAAGAGATCGGGAGCAGGCTCCATCCTGGCCCACGCGAACTCGCCCAGGCGCGCGACGTTGAAGCCGGCCTCTCGCATCAGGCGGGCGTCGAGCCTCCAACGTTCCTCCGGCCAGTGTTCGGGATAGTAAGCGGCGCCGTACCACATGTTCACGCACCTAGGGAACCGGCTCAAGCCGCAGCAGGATGGTCTGCGCCCGCTGCATTTTTATCGCGCCGGTCTGCATGCGCTCCGCCAGCAGCCCGCCCGAACGGGCGTTCCAGACCTTGAAGAGGCCCGGCAGGTTCAGGAACTTCTCGCCGTCGGCGGCGGCATGGACGCCGACGAATTGACCGTCGGTATAGAGCGCGTCATTGCTCTCCAGCCAGATGTGCACGCCGGCGGAACGCGCGATGTTGCGCATGAGCGCGGGCGGAAGCGTCATGGCGCCGGAGTAAATCGAGGTCCAGCCGGACATCTTCTTCACCACGAGGCCGGGGCGTTTGCTGTCCGCGAGACGGCCGGCCACTCGCGCGTCGCTGGTACGACGCGCCGCGTCGGCGTCGTCGGCGTAAAAGACGGGCGAGACAAGGAGCTTCTGCGCGCCGACCGGTTCGTCGGGCGCACGCCCGACGTCGGGCGCGATGCCGCGCCCGAGCGGGTCGTCCGGATCGAGCAGGATCATCGGCCTGCCTTCGGCGTCGTCCTTCGCGATACGGATGCCCGTCAGGGCGCGCATGTTTTCAAGCGGCGCCGCGTCGGCCCCGAAATACCCCGGCGCGTAGACGAACAGCGCCGTGGCATTGTTTTTCGCCAGCTTCCTGTGAATGGCGTCGCGGCGCGCGGCGCTGACGTGAAAGGCGTTGAGAAAGACGTAGAGCTTGTAGTCCGGCAGGCGCGCGTCGGCGATGTCGTCGAGCAGAAGAAAATCCCAGGGCGCGCCCGCTTGCGGCATCAGCACGACCTGGTGAAGGACCAGGGCCGCGTTGGCGGCGGTGGGGCGCATCCAGTAGAAGCTGTCGGCGTCCACAAAGACGCCGATCTCGCACGCTTGCGCGGGCGCGAAGGGTCTGCGCGCTCGCGCCCTGCGCGCTCGCGCCCTGCGCGCCGACAGCGACTCCTTCATGATGTCGTAGGACCTGCCCATGTCGGAGAGGATGCGCGGGTCTGAGAACCAGCCGCCGGCCATGTCGAGCCAGCTTACGGCGGCGCGCTTGGCGAGAACGTGGGCGAACTCGCGCCAGAAGACGCCGAGCGTCTCGTCCATCGTGGCGGCGCGCCCGTAACCGGCGGCGGGGTCGCTCAGATGGGTGCGGTTGTCCGACTCGTTCAGCCACAGCTTCCCGCGCAGGCGGAAGGAGTCGGCGGCCGACATGAACGTGCAGGCCTCGCCGGGCTTGCGGTACCAGTAGTTGGGCGGACTCATGAGGAAGTCAATGTCGGGCGAGTCGAAGACGCGCTTGGCCGCCAGGTGGCCCGAATCCTGCTGGTTGATGCCGTGGGCGGTGAGGTAGGCGTAGTAGGTGCCGACGAGGGATTGGCCCTGGGTGGCCTCGCGCGCGATTCGGGCGAAGTGGAGGAGGGCGTCGGCGACGATGTTGTTGTAGAACTCGTAGAGGTCCATCGCGGGGCGCTCGGTGTCGGGGTCGCGCAGGACCTGCGGCCCGCCGGGGCGGCGTTTGGCCCACTTCGGCATCTCGGCGGCCGCCAGCGTCGCGTTCGGGTCGTTCCAGGCGGCGCGCAGCTTCTCGTCGGTCTGGTAGCGGTCCTTCAGGAACCGGCGGAAGGCGCGCAGGGCCGGAGCGCTGTAATCGCAGCGCGATTCCTGCCACGTGCCCCACATCTGCCACTCGGCGGTGTAACCGCTGAAGAAGACGACGCCGATGATGCGGTCGGCGTAGGGGGCCTGCCGCAGGTAGGCGATGAGCTTGCGCAGGTCGCCGCCCATCTGCTCCTTCCAAAGCTCCGAGGCGAACGACGGGGGCCAGGCCGTGCCGTCCTCAAGGCGGCACAACTCGTCGGGATGGGCCTTCTGCCACCACAGCGGGCCGGTGACGCCGATGTGCGGAAGGAAGTAGGCCTGCGGGTCGGCGTCGAGGATGGCGGCGAAGTAGCGGTCGTATTCGCCGTAGTCGTACTTGCCCGGCTCGACATGGCCCATGTCGGAGTGGCGCGAGGCGCCGAGCCAATCGCTGTAAAGATGAATACCCGCGCCGGCGATCTCGCGATGGTAGCCGATGTGCAGCCCGCCTGCGACGCAATACATCATGGCCGGCAGCGGCCGCCCGTCAAGGAAGATCGCCGCGTCCGCCAAGCCGTCGGGCGGACGCGCCGCGTCGCTGGTACGACGCGCCGCGTCGCCGCCGAGCGGGCGCAGTTGGGCGACGGGCGGCTTCGCCCTGCCCACGCGCGGATTGGTCAGCGACAGGTCCGCCGAAACCGCCGGGCCGTCCAGCTCGTAGCAGCCGGCCTCGACGGTGAGCGCCTGCGCGTGCGCAGGCGTGCACGCATACCAGTAGGGCGAGATCGGCAGTTCCACCGCCGCCTTGAACGTCCCGCCGGCGAAACTCACCGGCTGTTCGGCCAGGCGCATGATGACCGCGTCGCTGGTACGACGCGCCGCGCCGCGCCGCAGACGCACATAGGCCGTCCCGCTCGTCAATCCCTCCGGAACGGTCGCAACGAACTCCGCCGAGACCGGCAGTTTCCGGCCCGCCTCGACGCTCTTTGCGACGGTCAGGCCCCTGAGAGTCGCCGTCCCGCGCGGTTCCTCCGCAACGCCTTCGACCAGGCCCGGCTCCGCCGCATGCAGCTTCACGGAGTCAATCATGATCCAGCGGCCTTCCTGGTTGCCGGGGTCAAGGCGGAAAGAGCGGACGCGTTTGGACGGGCCGCCCCATTGCTTCGATTCGTCGCCGGAGCGCGTCTCGCGCCAATTATTCCTGACGAGGTCCATGCGGTAGGTCGCCCAACCTTTGCGGATGGGGAACTTGCCGCCCAGGCACCAACGCTTGTCGGGGCTTTCGTAATAGACGTCCAGCAGGTCCGCCTCGGCCGACGAATACATCCGCACCGTGAGCCACGTGAGCTTCGCTGCGTCAATGCCCTCGTCGGGCACGCGGAAGCCCACGTACGGATCCCAGGCCGACCAGCCGGACAACCGGCCGTTGTCCACCGTGCCCGGTTCCAGGTTCACGGTGTTGAGGACATCGTAGGGCCGGTCGAGGTTCCACTCCACGACCTGCGCGCGGACCGGCGCCGCCAGAGCAAACACGACTCCCGCGATCCAAAAGCCGATACGCATAGACCTCTCCTTGAATCAGGCGTACTTCTCCGCGATGCCCTTCGCGATGCGCGTCCATTCCTTCAGGTCTTCGAAGCGGTGGCCGATGGTCTGGACATCCTTGAGGAAGATCTCGACGTTGCAGCCCTTGGCGGCCTCCAGGCCGTCGGTGAGGATGGACTTGACGCGGGCGGGGTCGAAGCCGTTGCAGATCATGAGCGAGGGGTTGGGCCGCCAGGAGAGGACGTAGCCGCGTTGGAGACTCTCGGCCGAGGCGCGCACGTCGGCCTGGGGCGTAATGGCGATGCGGCGCATGCGCGGCACGCGCTTCAGCATGTCGAGCTTCTTGGTCAGGTCCTCGCAACAACCGTAAGCCACGAGGCCAAAATTCTCCATGATCGGCTTCTGGTAGTTGAGCAGGAACTCCTCGTGCATCTTCGGGCTGACCCAGGCGTACTCCTGCGCGGCCAGGAAACACCAGAGCTGATCGCGCCGGACGCTCGCGCTGTTGGGCTTGGGGTCGGGCAACTCGAGGCTGTAGCACATGGCCTGGTTCTGGCCGCTGGTGAGGCGCCAGTCGCCGGCGGCCTCGCACTCCTTTTGGGAGCCAAGCACGCCGTCGCGCATGAAGGCCATGAGCCGGTGCAGCCACGCAGGCCGCTCCGCCATGTCCACCATGATCTGCTCCAGCCCGCGAAGCATGGCGGAGTCGTATGAGAGGTCGCCCACGAAACTGCGGTAGAAGGTCGTGCGGTCCACGTCCACCTCCAGGATGTCCGCAAGGACGTCGCGGGCCTTGGCGACGGTCTGGGCCGTGGCCTGTTCGTTGACGAGGTGGCGAGGCGCCTCGAGCTTGGCAAGGTCGGCCTCCTCGCGCAGGGGCGGGTCGAACTGCCACGAACCGCCGGGCGCGCCGCGCGGCGTCGTCTTGATCTGCGGCCCCCAACGGAAGGCGCCCGCCTTTCCGGAGAAGACCGCCTGCACCGCGATCCACGGCTCGATGACGGCGTCGTCGTCGAGGCTGTCCTGGGCGATCAACTGCCGCAGGCGCAGTTCGAGATAGCGCAGGAGGGGGTCCTTGCATTTCAACTGCGCGTCCGGATAAATCTCCTGCCAGGACGCCCACGCCCCCACCAGCACGGGGGGACGCGTCTTGGCCAGGCTGTTGTGTTTGCGCCACAGGTCGCGCTTGGCGTCCTGCTTGGGCGCTTTCGCGATGTCGGCCACCTGCCTGGCCAGGTCTCGCACTACCGTTCGTTCTTCTTGCGCAATCATGCTTGCCTCCACATTACTGTTGGAGCACCGGCAGCAGAATCCGGTACTCGATCCTGTCCTTTGTGCCCTTAAAGATAACGCCGCGATACGGCGCGGCTTTCGGTTTGATCTGGAGTTGCGGCTGGCCGTGCCAGGAGAACTCGCAGTTGACCGGCGCGTCGAGGACGTAGTGAAAGGGGCCGACTTCCGACCAGAGGGTCAGGCGCGTGAGCGGCTCGCGGAGCCGCTTTTGGGCCAACTCGCCGCCCGGAACAAGGTGTCCCGTGAAGACACGTTCCTCCACAAAAGCGGTAAAAGGCCGGCCCTGCGAGGTCTCCTTTGAAAAGAAAATCAGCAGACCGAATCCGTGCCAGGAAACAGCCTCAAGCCATTCGCATTCGTAGACGACCGTGATCTCGCCCGTCGGCGTGATGACCAGGCGCTGCCGGACGTCGCACAGCGGCGCGCCGCCCAGGACCTTTTTGTTCGCCACCCGATGGCGGAACAAAAAAACACGCGCGCCGCGCTCATCGCGCGTCTCGAAGGTTGGCGGGGCGCACGTCAACCCGCGCCCGCCAAGATCCTCCCCCTGCACGGTGCGCACGCCCTCGGTCTCGCCGGACGGCACGGGGGACGTGTACAGCGCCGCCGCCTGCCAGACGAGTTCCTTGCCGCCGACGGCGACGTGGCGGACCAGCCCCAGGGCGTTCACGTTCACGCTGAACTCGTCGGTGCCCCACGCGCCGTTCTTCTCATCGCCCTTCAGAAGCCGCACCTCGAACGCCCGCGCGCAGGCGTCGCGCGAGAGCGCCGCCGCGCAAATGACGAACGCCAGGACGGCGAGGCATAATCTCTTCACGAGGCCGTCTCCCGCCTATGCGCCGTGAACGGTTCGATAGAGACATCCCACCGGCATATGTTTCACCGGCGTCTTCGGAAACTGTTTCGCCAGATATCCGGCCAGGCTCATCATCCCCGGCTCCTCGGCCGTGGCATGGTTGACGAGAAGGAGCGGAACTCCCGAGTCCAGCGACCACGGGGCCGACTCCCACAGCCGCGTGCCGTCGTCGGTCAGCAGGAGCACGTCGGCGCCCATGTCGCGCATGACGGCGTAATTCGTGATGGCGCCCGTGCCCAGGGCCAGGCGCGAGACCTTCGCGTCCGGGTCGCCCACCATGTGCACGGCGTCCTGTCCGAGCGGTTTCACTTTTGCGAGGATGTGCGCCGCCAATTCGCGCAACGTGCCCGCGTCCGCCAAGCCGTCGGGCGGACGCGCCGCGTCGCTGGTACGACGCGCCGCGTCGCCGGCGAGAAATTTGTCGCTGGATCGCGACCAGTCCACCCACGTCCCGACGGCCTGCATATGCGAGTGAAGCTCCTGGGCCTTCATGCAAATCCTCCATGTTCCCATTTTGCCCGTTGACGCGCCGCCCCCTGTCGGTCTTAAATAGTCTGCGTTAGGATAAGAGCGCGCAACGGGCAGGTCAAGGAATATCCGAACCTCAGGACACATGCGAATGCACATAGACCTGGAACGCATCAAGGAGAACAAGACCACGCCGGAGCTTCTGGAGTTCGGCCTCATCGTCATGGACAAGCCGGCCGGCCCGACGTCCTTCAAGGTCGCCAACATGGTCATGAGGGCGCTGGGGCTGCGCAAGACGGGACATCTGGGCACGCTCGACCCCGCCGTGACGGGCGTGCTGCCGGTCGCCCTCAGCCGTGCATGCCGGCTGGTCGGATACTTCATGGGCCATGACAAGGAATACGTCGGCGTCATGACGCTGCACGACGAAGTGGACGACGGCCGACTGCAGGAAGCGATGAAGAAATTTCTCGGAACGATCGTCCAGATGCCGCCCGTCAGGTCCCGCGTGAAACGGCAGGCCCGCGAAAGAGACATCAACACGTTTGAGATTATCAGTCGTGAAGGGCGCAACGTTCGTTTCCGGGCGGACGTACAGGCAGGAACGTACATACGAAAATTGTGCCACGACCTGGGGACGGAACTCGGCGTCGGGGCGCACATGAGCGACCTGCGCAGGGTCCGGGCCGGAATCTTCCGCGAGGCGCAAAGCGTCACCGTCGAGAAGTTCCAGGAAGCGGTGCGCTCATGGCGAGGCGGAGACGACGCCCCGCTGCGCCGGATGCTGATCCCGGCGGAGATCGTCTCGCGAATCCTGCCCGTCGTTCAGGTGCGGGAGGACAGCGTGACGAGGCTCCACCAGGGAAAACCCGTCCTCCGGAGCGACATCGCGGGCGAGGCCGCGTCCGCCAAGCCGTCGGGCGGACGCGCCGCGTCGCTGGTACGACGCGCCGCGCCGCCGGATGAAATCGGCGGCCTCGAGACCGGCGAAAAGGTCGCCGTCTTCGCGGGCCAGAGGTTCATCGAGGTCGCGCGCGCCGTGAACGAAGGCGACGTCGTCGCCGTGCCGGAATTTGTGTGCAATTAGCGCGCGTCGAAGGGAGGAGGGAACCGTGAAGGCCGGACACCTTGCACTTGGCCGTCTTGGGCTTGTCGGTCTTGTCCTGATGGCGGCAGGCTGGGGCGCGGCGGGGGCGGAGCCTGCCGGCGGCGACTCGCGCCTGCGCGTCCTGACGCTCAACCTGATGCAGAAGTCTCCCATCGCGGCGCGCGGCGAGCGCTTCAACGAGATCGCGCGGTTCCTGAAGGCGAGCCAGGAGGCGGGGCGCGCGGTGGATGCCGTGCTGGTGCAGGAGGGCTGCTCCGGCGTTTGGGCGGGGACTTTCGACAGCCTGGGCGAACTGCGCCGGGCGCTGGGCAGGGCCGGCCTCCGCTACGAGCTATACAGCGCGCCGTGTTTCGGCGTGCCGGTGGGACTGGTGTTCCGAATCGGCGTCCTGACGAACACCCAGATCCGCTGCACGGCATCGAGCCGGCTCTTCTCGCGCACGGGGAACTGGTACGACGATTTTCCCCTGCATGGGCGAAAGCGCGTGGTGATGGCCGGGGTGGACCATCCGATCGGGCGCGTCAATCTGTTCTCGACGCACCTGTCCTCCGGCGGAACTCCGGAGGACAGGCTGCGGCAGGCCAAGGACTTGATAAAGTTTGTGCGCGACGCGGCGCGTCGTACCAGCGACGCGAGCGCGCAACATCCGGCCGACCTGAACATCCTCGGCGGCGACATGAACAACCTGCCCGGCTCCGAGGTCCACAAGCTTCTCGCGTCGTGGTTTACCGACTCCTTCGCGGCGGCCAACCCGGGCGCGCCCGGCCCTACCTTCAACCTCCCCGGCAACCCGCACTGCCGGGGGTACGGCGGCGGCCCTCGCCGGATTGATTACGTCTTCTACAAAGGCCGCGGCGTCGAGGTTCAGAGCAGCGAGGTCGTCTTCGGCGCCGAAGGGATGTGGGTTTCAGACCATTGCGGGGTCTTGACGGTTTTTCGCCGGAAGTAGACACCCGCCGTCACGGCCGCGTGGGCGGCAGGGCCTCGATGTGGCGCGCCCCGTCTGACGGGGCGCGCGGTCTCGTTGCGCAGGTCAAGAACGAGCTTGTGCGAGGCCGTGAAGTTCGGGCGTTTCTTCCAGCCGTCGTCACGCCCGGTCGGCAGCACGCCGGGGTAGAGGATGACCTTGTCGGCGGCGTCGGCCAGAAATCGCTGCGCCGCCTGCGCCTCGGGAAGCCCCTTGCGATTCACGGGCGCGTCGGACATGATATAATACAACCCCTTCGAATCGCCGGCAAGAGAGGCATCCGAACGTGATACGGGACGGGAGCGAACAGATGAAGAAGGACGACGTGCGCGTTCTGGACCTGTTTCGACTCGACGGCCGCGTGGCCCTGGTGACCGGCGGCTCGCAGGGGTTGGGCGAATCCATGGCCCTGGGTCTGGCGCAGGCCGGGGCGGCGACGGTGGTGGCCTCGCGGCGGCTCGAGGCGTGCGAGGCGGCGGCCGTCCGCATCGGCGCCAAATCGGGAAAGCAAAGCCTCGGCCTGGCCGCGGACGTCACGAAGGAGGAGGACGTAAAGACCCTTTTCGACGGCGTGCTTCAGCGTTTCGGCCGCCTCGACGTGCTCATCAACTGCGCGGGGATCAACATCCGCAAGCCGATCGAAGAACTTCGTCTGGAGGAATTGGAGCAGGTCCTCAAGGTCAACGTCACGGGCACGTGGCTCTGTTGCCGGGCGGCCGCGCCGATCCTGAAGAAGCAGCGCGCCGGCAGCGTCATCAACATCGGCTCCGCGCTGAGCGTCATCGGCCTGGCCGATCGCACGCCCTACTGCTCGTCGAAGGCGGCCATCGTCGGCCTGACGCGCACGCTCGCTATGGAGTGGGCGCCTTTCGGCGCGCGCTGCAACGCCATCTGTCCCGGCCCCTTCCTGACGGAGATCAACACCCCCCTGTTGAATGAGCCGGAGAAGGTGAAGGCGCTGTTGAGCAAGACGGCCCTCAACCGTTGGGCCGAGATCCACGAAATCCGCGGCGCCGCCCTCTTCCTGGCCAGCGACGCCTCCAGTTACGTCACCGGCCACGCGCTGCTGGTGGACGGGGGCTGGACGGCGCATTGAGGGGCGTCGGCGCGCGAGGCGTCGAGCGGCTTGGGGTTTTTCAGCGCCTCCTCCACCCTCTCCAAAAGCCGGTCCTTGCGCGCCTCTTCCAGGTCCTGCCTCTCCCGCTCGCTGAGGTTCTGATAGATGATTCCTGCGCCGATGGCCTGCGCCACGCGGCGCGGCTCCCACAGACTGCCGCACGGCCTTCGTTCGTTCGTCATCGCCATCTATCTCCAATCACTGTCGCAAGCGTTCGAGCAGTTCGTCGAGCCAGGCCTCCTCGCCGCGGTGGCGGGCGAAATCGTGGTGAGCGCCGATGCCGTAGGGGTTGCAGGCGGGGTCGGCGTGACAGTCGGAACCGGCGCTGGAAAGCAGGCCGCGCTCCCTGCAGTACGCACGGTAGACGGGCGTAAGTTCGGGCGGCACGCCGTCGTGGGCGCATTCGACGCCGTCGAACTGAAGCTCCTCGCGCAAGGCGTCCATGCGGCGGCGGTCGTCGCGGTTGAAGTAGGACACCGGATGGGCGATGAATACCAGCCCGCCGGCCCGGCGCACCGCCGGCAGCGCCTCGTCGGCGGACGGATACCGCGGTCGCGACGCGGCGTCGTTGGCCTTTCGCAGGAGAACCTTGTACTCCTGCTCGTTCGCGGCGAAACCGCGCTCGATGAAATGCCGCTTCAGGACGACGCTCCCCTGCACGTGCGTGACGCCCTGCCGCTCGATGGTTCTGGGCGGGCGGTAGGTCTTCAGCAACTCCAGGCGACGCTCGTCGCCAAAGTCGTGCCCCAGGGCCAGCATCCCCGCCGACAAGGCCGCGCCGCACTGCCGCTGCCACTCGCGGTACTTCTCGAAGACTTTCTCCAACTCGGCCGAAGGCTGCGCGGGCAGACCCAAACAGACCAGGTCCACCGCAAGACCCAGCGACGTCTGGACGGTCAGTTCCGTGGCGGGGATGTAACGAACTTCGGGGTATCGCGCGGAGACATCGAGGATCTCGGGCAGCGAGTCCATGGTGAAGTGTTCGGCGATGGCGATGCGCCGCGTGCGCAGTTCGCGCGCCCGGCGAAAATAGTATTCCACCGGCGCGACGGCGTCGTAGCTCCAGCAGGTGTGCAAGTGAAGGTCGTAGGCGGCGAGGCCCGTGTCGGCGCTTGTCATGGCCGTGGGATGGCCTCCTGGATGGCGCGCGCCAGGGCGTCCGGCTCGTCGGTCCCGATGCGGTAGGAACGGCCGCTTTTCATCCGAATCTGGACCGCGCCCAGGCCGGAGACGTTGAAGATCCACCCGTGGGGCGTCAGGTGGATGCCCCAGCCGTACAGCCAGTGGTTGCGCACGGCGGAGCACGACTCTATCTCGTTGATGGGGAAGGATTTGCGAATGACGCCCGGGCCGAACTTCAACGAGACGAAGGCGTCGTCAACCGTGACGGTCAGGGTGGCGAAGAACGCGCCGCTAATCAACACGACAGCCATGACAAGGGCCGGCGCCCAATGAAAGCCGTTGGACGCCATGAGGCCGCCCAGCACGATCGCCACGCCGCCCATGACAATAAGGATGACGTGCCCGATCTGGGTGTGTTCGTAGCGGGGATTCATGGCCGACCTCCGAACCGATGCCGCGAGATGATCTCCTCCTGCGTCTCCTTGCCGAGGGCCACGAAACGGGCCGAGAAGCCGCCGACGCGGACCATGAGGTCGCGGTAGCGGTCGGGGTCTTTTTGCGCTTCCAGCAGGACGCCCACGTCCATGACGTTGCCCTGGAAGATGTGGCCGCCCTTCTGGATGAAGGTCAGGAGCACCGAGCGGACGACGTCGGGCGCGGCCCAGGCCTTGTCGAGGTCCCACATCATCGAGGCGCCGCCGCTGACTTCGTCGAGGGAGAGGCTCGTTGCCGAGTTGATCGCGCCGGTCAGTCCCTTCATGGCCGCGCCCGATTGCGGCGAGAGGCTTTGCGCGAGCGGCCGGCCGGCCAAACGGCCGTCGGGCGTCGCCCCCACCTGCGCGCCGTAGCTGACGACCCACGTGAAGCCGAGGATGATGGGGCGGCAATGCCCGCCCAGCGGGTTGCGATGCGACTTGAGGGTCCGGTTGCAGAGCCGCAGCACGCGGTCGGTCATGGCGTCGGCCTCGGCGTTCTCGGCGCCGTACTTGGGGATGTTGAGGAGGCGCCGGCGAAGCCCCTCGAACCCCTTGAAGTCGGCGCGCAAGGCCGCGAGCAGTTCCGCGCCGGTCGCGAACTTGTCCTCGAAGAGGGCGCGCTTGACGGCGTACAGGCTGTCGCCGACGTTGGGGATGCCGACGACGCTGCCGCCGTAATGGGGGTATCGCGCCCCGCCTTCGTTGATGGATCGCCCGCGCTCGAAGGTGTCGTGCACCATCGTGGAGAGCAGGAACGAAGGGCGATACCGGGCGTAGCATTCGAGGTAGATGTCGAGGCGGCGCAGGAGAATGCCCAGTTCGCGCGCAAGCTCCGTCTCGAAGTCGTGGAGCAGTTCGTCGAAGGACCCGTAATCGGCAAGCGTCTTCTCGTGTCCGATGGCCTTGTCGCCCGTCAGCAGGAGGCGGCCGCCGTTGAGGAGCAGTTCGAGGGTGCGGGGGGCGTTGTGGGCGAAGGCGAAGAGCAGGTCGCCGCTCATCCCCTGCATCCCCACCTCCATACAGCCGCCCGCGCACCAGTGCCGGGCGTCCTCCAGGGGGATGCCGTCGGCGGCCAGGGCGCGGATCACGTTGTCGTCGCCGTAGATCTGGGCGCGGTTCTCGCCTTCCAGGAGATAGCGGACGGCCAGGTCCACAAAATCGGCGGGGGCATGATCGTGAAGGCGAACATAGACCGACGGGTGCGTCTGCCGCAGCGCGATCGCGGCCTCCACGATGAGGTGCGAAAGGGGGTTCACAGCCGAGGTGCCGTCGGGGTTCCGGCCGCCCACCACCACGGCCTCCACCCATCCATCGCCGGCGGCTATGCGCTCGTGCAGCTTGATGAGAAGCTCGACAAGCAGTTCCGCAGCCCGCCCATCCGTCTGGCGGGCAGACCCCTCCCGGAGGTCTTTCTCCAGGAACGGCCACAGGTAGTAGTCCATGCGCCCCGGCCCGTTGCCGCCGAAGGGATTCTCGAACATGACCGCCAGATGCTGGAAGAAGAAGGACTGCACGGCCTCGCGGAACGTTCGCGCCGGAAAACGCGGGACCCGCTCGCATACTCCCGCCATGTCGAGCAGTTCGGCCCGGCGGAGGGGGTCGGTCTCCTTTTGCGCCATGTCGCGCAACACGCGCGCGTGAAGGGCCGCCCACTCGACGAGGGCGCTCAGCACGATCTGGGCGCACAGGTGGAACTCGCGCGACTTGGGGTCCGCCGCGAGCCGGTGCGCCTCGGCATGGCGGTCGAGCATCCCCTGCGCCCCCTCGTTCAGCATCATGCCCCAGTCCCAGCCGACGTGGCCGGGGGCGGCCCCGTCGCAGAAGAACTTCGCGTAGGCCGCATTCTCGGGCAGACGCTCGGCGACGAGGCGCCTGGCGTTTCCGGCGACGGAGTACTCCTGCCAGCGCGGGTCGCCGCCGTACAGTTCGGGGCAGCCCGCGCCGGGGCATCGCTGGAAAATCTGCCCCGCGATGCGCGTGTGGGGGTGGATGAGGACCGGCTCGCGGGTCAGGGCGTAGGCGAAGCTGCGCGCCTGGCGCTCCGCCAGCGGCAGGCGGGCCCCGTTCCTGGCCCCGATGCTGAAAGTGCCTGGCTCGCGCCTGCCATGCGGCGGCGCGTGCCTGGCACTACGTACAGGAGCGGGGCCAGGATCGGTGCCAGGGACGGGGCGGGCGTACAGCTCGAAGAAGGCCTTCGTCAGATTGGCCTCCTTGGGGCTGCTGTTCGGGGCGAAGCCGCGCGCGTAGGCCTCCTTCTGGAAGCGTCTCAGACGCTCATTCAGCTCAATCCTCGGCATGTTGGTTCTTGCTCTTCCCTGAGATCAACTACCACTGCAACGGTTCGAACGTTGCCGTCATTTTACCATCTTTCTGCTTGTCAACCCGCAACTGACCCAAGGGCACGCGGGGACCGCCGAGCATCTTCGGGTTCTCTTTCTTCTGCGGATCATAAAGACCCGTCCACACGTCGTGAAGACCGGGCTTCATGTCGGCGGGGATGGGCACGGGCATGGCGCCCATGGCGTGCTCCGTGTCCGCCTTCCACTGCCCGCACGGGACATCGTCCCGTGCGGGCGCGCAGGGCGCGGGCACGCACGGGCGGCCACTTGACGAAGCGTGTGGTGATGCCGTCGTCGCCCATCCGGCTGGCGGCCGTAGTGCCAGGCACCCGCCGCACGGATTGGCGGGAGCCAGGCACTACGTGTATGAAACACCAGCACTTGGTCTCGGGCGGCATCGGACGCAAGACTTTCCATGAGATCTCGAATTCGGCGACGGCCTTGCCGTCCGTGGTCTGAACCTGCCTGTAGGAGGTCACGCGCGGCTCCAGGAAAGGCGTATCGCCGGGGCCGGTCATGACGGCCTTTCCAAGCGGCTCGGCGTAGGGGTGTTTTGATTCCGCGAGCCAGGTTGCGATGAGGGACCGCATCTGTTTGACCCTGTCCGCCTGCGCGGGTTCGAGGGCCAGATTGTTCATCTCGAGGGGCCGGGCGTTCATGTCGTACAGCTCGTCGAGGTCGCCCTGCTTCCAGTTGCTGACGTATTTCCAGTCGCGGGTGCGAACGATCAAGCCCGTGTTGCACCAGTCGGAATGGACAACCTCGCGGAAGGACGCGGCGCGTCCGCCCGACGGCTTGGCGGACGCGGCGTTTCCGCGCAACAATTCCTCGAAACTGCGGCCCTGAACGGTGTCGGGGGTCCGCAGACCCGACAAAGCAAGCAGCGTCGGCAGCACGTCCACGCTCTCGACAAGGGCGTCGCTCGACAGGCCCGACTTGGCGGCGCGCGGGTAGCGGACGATGCAGGGGACGCGGATCAGCTCGTCGTAGGCGCAAGCGCCGAGCTTCAGGATCATGCCGTGGGCGCCGACCATGTCGCCGTGGTCGGAGGTGAAGACGACGACGGTGTTGTCCAACTCCCCGGTCTCTTCGAGAGACTTCAGGAGGCGGCCTACGCGGTCGTCAATATAGGAGCAGTAACCCCAGTAGCGGGCGATGTAGTCGCGGAACTGCTCTTCGGTCCACTGGCGGAGCTTGTAACACTCGACGTTCCGGCGCTGGCCGTAGGGCTTGTTGACGAGCTTGTCGAAGTGGTTGTCGGGCAGGGGCACGTCCTTGGCGGAATAGAGCGAGTCCCAGGGCTGCGGAGGCGCGACGGGGGAGTGGGGGCCGTAGATGCTGACGACCATGCAGAAGGGCTTCGAGCGGTCGCGCTGCGCGCGGATAAATTTCTCGGCCTCGCCGCACAAGAAAGCCGCCTCATGGTGCTCCTCGGGGACGAGGGAGTGAATGTGCGTGCCTTCGGGACCGCTTGTGCCCATGTTGTGGTTGCCGAGGCGCTTGTGCTTCTCCAGCAGTTCGCCGAGGCCGGCCTCGCGCAGATGGCGACGGAATTGCTCCCAGCCGCCCACCCACTTGTCGGTGAAACCGCATTGCGGCTGGTCCTCGCCGCCGCGCCAGGGGCCGTCTTTGGCAAACTTGAAGCCGGTCGGGTCGTCCACGCGTCGCTGGTACGACGCGCCGCGCCGGTACGACCAACGCTCGTCGGGGTCGGTCGCGTACATGTTTCCGCCCAAGTGCCATTTGCCGATGTAGGCGGTCTGGTAGCCGGCGGCCTTGTAGAGGTTGCCGAGCGACGGAATGTCCTCGCTCAGCGGCGTGTCGTTCGTCTCGACGCCGTGCGTGTGGGCGTACTGGCCCGTGAAGAAGGACGCCCGCGACGGGCTGCACGGAAAGGCGGCGATGTGGAAGTTGCGGAACATCGTTCCTTCGCGCGCGAGCCGATCCAGGTTCGGCGTCTTGATGAGCGGATTCCCGTATGCGCGGATCGTGCTGACGGGCTGCTGGTCGGTCATGATGAAGAGGATGTTGGGCCTTCGGGCCGGCTCCTGCGCGCCCAACGCCTGCGGAAACGCCGACGCCGCAAGGCCGCCCGCCACCGTGGTCTTCAGAAACTCACGCCGTGAAAGGGGCATGGTCTGACTCCTCCACTATCTCTCACTTTACAGCTACGTCCACAAACACCACCTCCGCCGGCCGGTCGCCGGTCTTCATCGCGACCTCCACGGCGTTGAAACCGTCCTTGAGCAGGGCGACGGGCACGGTCCAGGCACGGTGCTGTTCGGGCGCTCCGAGACACGGCGGGTACGGGTTCGGGTAAGGCTCGGAGCGGTCGGGCGTTTCGACGAGGGGCGCGCCGTTGAACGTCGCGGCCCAGACGCTCGCGCCCAGGTCGCCCTTGGTCTGAATCCGCAGGCGTCCGTCGCTCTTCCAGCCGCCGGCGGGCGGGGCCATGTCGAAGCGGAAAGAGGCCGACTGTCCCGCCCGAAGCGTCTTCGGGAGCTGGCGGTCCTTCACGCGCGGCTCGTTCCAGACGGCGGCCGTGAAGTAGTGCTGCGGCTGGCGCGCCAGCCAGGCCGGTTCGCCCAGGCGCTTGAAGACGTGGAACGGCGGCTCGTTGAAGGGGCCGCGATCGCCCGCGCCGTGCTCGCGGTAATAGACGAAGTTGAAGGCGCTTACGCCATCGAGTCCGCGCGCATAGGCGAGGTGGCCGGTGGTGTAATACTGCAGGTCCGTCGTGCGGCGGAAGGTGAAGTTGTCGTAGGCCGACTTCGTGGTGGCCGGAGGGCCGATGTACGTGGTGTGGGCCATCTCGATGTAAACGGCGGAGTCGGGCAATTGCCGCTTGATCGCGGCCATGTCGTTCTGCTGTTCGGTGAAATAATAGGGCGAGAGGTTGAACATGTCCACGCCCGCCTTCGCGAACTCGTCAAGGCGGATGCCCAGCGGGTCGAGCGCCTCCAGGCGGCACGGGATGCGCACGCAAAGCCAGCGGCGCCGCCCCGGCTTCGCCGTCCGGTCGAGCAGTTCCCGCGCCTGACGCACGAAGCCCGTCATGATCCTCGCCCGCTCGTCGCTGGTGGTTTTGTCCTGGGGGAAGAAGTTGCAGTGGCGCATGAAGTCCAGCTCGAAGCCGTCGAGGTCGTACTGCTCGCAGATCTCCTCCACAAACTTGAACTTGGCCTGCGGGACTTCGGGAATGGCCCAGTTCAGCACGCGCCCGCCCCACTCGTTGAGGTTCTTGCCGATGCGCCAGTCGGGGTGGTTGACGTGCGTGGGCGTCAAAATGTCCCACGCCCAGTCGGAGACCTTCTCGCGCGGCATGCCGACCAGTTCGTGGCCGTGGCTGTCGTTGAGGCGCAAGGACACAAACGGCGTCAACCCCTTGTCGCGGCAGCGGCGCACGAAGACCTCCACCATGTCTCCGCCGTCGGCCATGTACCGCGCGTAGCCCGCCTTGGGCGGCGACTTGCCGAGGTACTCGCGCATGAAGCGCACGTGTTCGCTGAAGGGGTACGCGCGGCTCTTCCACCACGGCACCCAACCCACGCCGGGCTGAAGCATGTGGACCTCGACGCCGGTGCCCGCCGTCTCGTCCACCGTGGCTTCGAGCATTTCGGGGCGAAAGGGTTCGCCCTTGCGCCGGTAGGGGCTTACGCAGGTCTGGATGTTGGTGGTGTCGTTGCTGAAGAGCACGCGGAACGGCGCATGGGTCGGCTTCGATGGCATCTCTTTCTTGTCTCCGTTTATGGTCAATCGGCGCGCCGGCGCGCCGTCCTTGCCGCGCCCCTGGGCGAAGACGCGGGCGTCGCTGCGCAGCCCGGCGCATTCGACCGTCGGGGCGTCCGCGTCCGCCAAGCCGTCGGGCGGACGCGCCGCGTCGCTGGTACGACGCGCCGCGTCGCCAACAGCGGCGGCGCCCCCGACGTCGGGGGCGCAGAGGAGGCCCAGTGCCACGATCACAGACCTTGTCACAGTAAATCCCTCTCGTTTCGGCCCTTTCTTACTTGCTCTCCACCCACACCGGACTCGTCCACGCCATCTCGCCGTCGTCGCGCGTGATGCGGGCGTAATACGAGTCGGGGCCGCGAGTCCCGGTGTCACCGGCCTGGAAATCCACTTCGAGCGTCTCCGGGCGAAGGCAGATGATGTCCTGGCCGTTGCGCACAATCTCGACCCTCGCGATGGGGACCTCGCTGTGAACGCGCAACGCGATGGGGCGCGGGCCGGTATGCGCCACCTCGCTCCCCATCGGCTGTCCGCATACGCTGAAGCGCACGATCACGCGCACATTGGTCGTTGCGTAGACGCGGCGGTTCCAGAGCGCCTCGAAGACGCCTTCGCGGGTGAGCTTCTTCGCCCACACGCCCATGATGCCCTGGCGCCAGAGGTCGCGGTACTGAGGCGGCCTTTTCTGAAGCGTGTGCAACTCGTCGCCGGGGCGGCCGTCATGGATGTCGCCGCCGCCGATGAAGCCGTAACGGCGGCCGAGGCGAAGCGCATCCAGCACGTGTTGTCCCTCTTTTTCGCCGCCGTGGGCGCGAATGGGGCGGGGGTTTCCGGCGGCGGCGGGCCGCTCGCTGTTGCCCCAGATCGAATGCATCTCGACGAGGCGCTCCACGTGCGGGTCGTGGCCCAAAGACCAGTTCACGCCCATCTGCGCGTTGGCCGAATGGTGAGGGACGACCACGGCCCCTTCGTTTCTGGCGGCGGCGTACAGGCACTCGAGCCGCCCCTCCACCGGATGGTTGCTGCGCAGGCAGGGGGCCTTGTCGCCGGGAAAATGCAGGTTGCGGTGTCCAAACCGCTGGCTCGTCCACTCCAGCCCCACCAGCGTAACAAACGCGCCCGGCTCGTTGCAGTCATTGGTCACGCCGACAAAGTACTCCCACTGCCGGTCCGTGAGCCACTCCGCATGGTCGGCCAGGGCAAAGATGTCGAGGAAAGCCTCGCGCCGGGCGAAGGCGTAGAGTTCCTCCGGGCCGCGCAGGCCGTCGCTGAAGTAGGTCTGGCTGTGCAGGTCGCCCCAGTAGAGGCGTTCGGGCGGCGTACCGGCGACGACCTCGATGGGATTGCTCAGGCCGCGCGCGCCGGTGGCGGCGCGTCGTACCAGCGACGCGGCGCGTCGTACCAGCGACGCGGGGTCGGTCATCTCGATGCGCTTGACGCCCGGCTCGGTGAAGCGCAAACCGCCCAGCCGCGTGATCGGCCTCAGGTCATTGCGGTACGGGCGGGTCTTCCCCATGAAGGAAAAGCCGTCCGGCCCGCCGTAACCGCCCTCGGCCCGAATCTGTATCCGCCCGTCCCACTCCGGCGGCACATTGTCCATGTAGGCGATGCCGCGCGGCGACAGGTTGTACCTGCCTACCACCGCCGGCTGGCCAACCGGACAACCCGTCCCCACAAAGTGCGGCTCGCACAACGCCTTGACGCCGATAGAGAACTCCTCGTTGACCTCCACCGTGGACGGCGCGACGATGAGAAACCGCGTGACGTTCATGCTTCCGCTCATGCCGGGAATCCTGTACGCCGTGCGCTGCGTCCGCCAAGCCGTCGGGCGGACGCGATGATTATACCAGATGCGCCGCGCAACTACTGCCCGGTTGCGCGCGACCCGCCCGGTCGCGCGCGACCGGCCCGGTCGCGGATGTTGACACCGCCTGCTTCAGAACGCATAATAGCGGGCGGTTGCAGGATCATCGGCGCAAGACTGCTTCGAAAGGAGTCATCTATGGGCCGCGCGTCGCTGGAACGACGCGCCGCGTCGCTGGTACGACGCGCCGTGTCGGCGATGCTCGTCGTCGGTGTCTTGGCGTTCGGACCTCGCGCAGGCGTTTCTGCCCAGGACAACGTCCCGCCCGAAGGTTTCACGGCGCTCTTCAACGGCAAGGACTTGACGGGATGGCAGGGACTGGTCGAGCTTCCCAAGCGTCTGCAGATGGCCGCCGACCCCGCCAAGCTGGCCGAGGCCCAAAAGGCCGCCGATGAGCGCGTGCTCCCGCACTGGACCGTGAAGGACGGCGTGCTCCACTACGACGGCAAGGGCAACAGCCTCCAGACGGCGAAGGACTACAAGGACTTCGAACTGATGGTGGACTACAAGATCGGCACGAAGGGCGACAGCGGCATCTACCTGCGGGGCACGCCGCAGGTGCAGATCTGGGACCCCGCCTTCCACAAGGAGGGTTCGGGCGGTCTCTTCAACAACCAGAAGAACCCCAAGAACCCGCTGAAGTGCGCCGACAAGCCCGTCGGCGAGTGGAACTCCATGCGCATCCTCATGAAGGGCGACAAGGTGACGGTCCACCTCAACGGCGAACTGATCGTGGACAACGTGACGATGGAGAACTACTGGGACCGCAAGATCCCGATCTTCGAGACCGGCCCCATCGAGCTGCAGCACCACGGCAACCCGCTGGAGTTCAAGAACATCTACATCAAGGAGCTGTGAGAGACCCCCGGCGCCCGTCAGGCGCAGCCGCGTCGCGCCGGGCGACTGGGGGGACGTCATCCGGCGCGTCCTTCAGGAACTGGAGAAACGCTGCAAGGCCGCGGCCTCTTAGCGAAAGCGCGGCTCTGCTCAGCGCTTCTCCTTCCACTCCTTGTCGTCCACGCGTCGCTGGTACGACGCGCCGCGCCCCTTCTCGACCTCGATCTTGATGGAGCCGTACTCGCCCTTGTAGTAATAGTCTTCGCCGCGGCGGCGCGAGGGTTTGCCGAGAATGCGCTCGACCTCCTCCATCGGCATGCCCTCGCGGATGCGTTCGTAGTTCTCCCACGTGACCCGTTTGTTCGCGCATCCCGCCAGGGCGATCAGGATCGCGGCCGCCAAGCAGACCGCCGACCACGACAACGCGCTGAGTATTCGACCCGCCTTCATGCCCGTCCTCCCAACAAGGAAACGGCCCCGCCTGAACGACGACGGCCGTCTTCGGACGGCCTACTTCGCGCCTTCCGCGAAATCCGCCTCGCGCAGGCCCAGCCGAAGGTTCCCCTGCATGGTGGTGATCCATAGCTCGCCCGGCCGGCGCTCGAAGACGTAAGGATAGGAGAATCGGTGCGACGGCTCCTTGCCGCCCTCGGGTTTGGGGTCGCGGGCGATGACGACGGGCTTCGACCACGTCCTGCCGTCGTCTTCGGAGAAGGCCAGCGAGAGTTCCTCGCGGCTGTGAAGGGCGTACGGCTTGCCCTCCGGCGAGCGGTTCCACAGGAGCGCCAGGCGGCCGCTCGCCAGCCGCGCCAGCGTGCCGCAGCACGTGCTCGATTGAATCGAGGACTTGCGCACGTCGGTCCACGTCAGTCCGCCGTCCGCCGAGAACGCCTCCCAGAACCAGCCGTGTACGGTGCGGATCAGCATCCACACTCGTCCGTCCGAAAGCTCCGCCAGTGTGCCCTCCATGGTCCCCCCGTGGCTGCCCGAGCCGCCGATGTCAATGACGTTGCTCTT
>CAYPFP010000059.1:29953-31309 GCA_964409935.1 uncultured Planctomycetota bacterium
CGCGCCCGCTCTTGAGCTGGATCATCGAGCGGATCGCCCCGCACCAGCCGTCCTGTATCTTCTGCGGCGGTTCCCAGGTCTTGCCGTCGTCGAGGCTGCGCGCGACGTACGTCGGCAGATGGAACTTCGACAGCGCGGCTTTGTCGTCCACCTTCCATTCGCCGCGCGCGATCTCCTTCTCGTTGAGAAACCCCATGATCAGCGCGCCGCTTCGCGTGCGCAGGAGCGCCCGTTCCGGGCGCGCCAGGAACTTCGTGTCGTCCCCGAAGAGCGCCTGCGGCGCCCAGGTCTTCCCTTCGTCCTTGCTGACCAGCGCGTGCCGCTCGGAAACGGCCACCACGCTGCCGTCGGGCAGATTCGCGTACGGCCCCATGTGGGGACTGGCGAGTTTGTGCGTCTTCGGGTGATACCACTTCTGTTCTTCGGCCAGGCCCGCGCACGTCAGACACACGAAAAAGAGACATCCGAAAACACCCGCTGCGAAGGTCGCGTTCATGCTCATTCCTTGTCCTTCTGTTTTGCCTTTCTCCCTTGTTTCCTGGGGCGTTGCTGTTTGGGCCGCGACGGCTGGGCCAGTTCGGAATTCCAGGCCTGGTAGGCCTTGTCGAGCCGCCCGACGACGTCGGGCTTCTGCGCCGCAAGATCGTTGGCTTCCCCGATGTCGTGCGACAGGTCGTAAAGCTCCCACGCGGACTCCCCGCGCCCCACGAGTTTCCAGTTGCCCTGGCGCATTGCGCGGCCATGCCCCATGCGCCAGAAAAGCGTGTCGTGGGGCGGCGCATCCTTTTCGTTCCGCAGATGCGGGAGGAGGTTGACGCCGTCAAGGCGATTCTCCCTGGGCGTTTCGGCGCTCGCGGCGGCCAGGGCCGTGGCGAGGATGTCCTGCGCGATCACGGGATGCTCGTAGACGCGCCCGGCCGGCAAACGCCGCGGCCAGCGCGCCACAAAGGGCACGCGAATCCCGCCCTCGTGCATGCCGCCCTTGTGTCCCCGCAGCGGCGTGTTCAGGGAACCGTTCACGGTGGGGCCGCCGTTGTCGCTGAGGAAGAAGATCAGGGTGTCCTGGCTGAGGCCGAGTTCGGTCATCCTCTTGAGCGCCGCCCCGATGCCGTCGTCCATCGCGCTGACCATGGCGGCGTATGTCCGCCGCTGCTTGTCCTCAATCTTCGGGAAGCGGTCCAGGTATCTCTGCGTCGCCTGCATCGGGGTGTGAACGGCGTTGTAGGAGAGGTAGAGGAAGAACGGCCTGGACTGGTGTTTCTCAATGAACGCAACGGCCTCGCGGCTCAGGGCGTCGGTCAGATACTCCTTCTCCTCGACGGGCGTCTCTCCCCGGAGGATCGCCCCGCGCTTGCC
>CAYPFP010000060.1:0-5493 GCA_964409935.1 uncultured Planctomycetota bacterium
TGGCTCGTGGCATGCGCGAATCCTAGGCCCACTACACCCGGAAAAAGTAGCCTGACCCCTTTTCTTCTTTTCTTCCCCGTTCGCATCCGTCTGCGCCACTCGCCATGATAATTCTAGACCAGTTTCTGGAAAAAGGCCACGCTCGGTTCCATATTCTCATCCGGTCTCTCACACCAGGTTGCACCTTTTTCTAAAAAAAGGTTCTTGACATGGGCTTCGCCACGGCGTAAAATCTTCGCCGTGTCGAAAGTCGCGCCCTTTTGATTGAATGAAAGAGCCAATGGCAGAATCGCTGAGCGCAAGTTTGGAAGATTACCTCGAGGCCATCTTCCATATCATCGCCAAGAAGCGGGCCGCGCGGCCCAAGGATGTCTCCGACCGCCTGCATGTCAACAATTCCTCAGTGACAGGCGCGTTGAACCTCCTGGCCAAGAAGGGTTTGGTGAACTACGCCCCTTACGACCTGATCACGCTCACCGCCAAGGGCGAAAAGGCCGCCGAGCAGGTGGTTCAGCGGCATATGATCTTGCGGAACTTTTTCGAGAAGGTGCTCTCGGTAAGCCCTGCCGAAGCGGAGAATGCCGCCTGCGGCATGGAGCATGCCGTCGTGCCCAAGGTTTTCCGACGGCTTGTTCAGTTCGCCCACTTCGTGGAAAAGGGTTCTCCTGACGCAAACTGGCTTGTTGCCTTCAGGCAGTACTGCGAGGAGGAGGACACCTGCCGGGAGGGGGAAGAGTGATCCAAACAGCCCGAAAATTTTTTGCCGTCTGACTTCGGCACGCCGAAAGAAGTACGTCTACACGAACTTATTTCGGATAGCCTTCGTGTCTTTCCATCATGCCATACTGTCGGTTCATGTTGCAGCGCCACAGGCGCAAGAGTCTCACACTCCGGCCTTCGGGCCGGGCGGTGAGCACGCGAGAGGAATCGGCGATGGGCCGATTCCGTCGCGCCCGCTTTCTCATTGAGAAAGGAGCGTGAAGCATGAGCACCATGGAGGTGTTCGGGCGAGTCGTGACGGTCGTGTTGTTCAGTGTGACAATGGCAACGGGCCTTGCCCAGGAGAAGGACGCGCCGTCGAAGGGCCCATCGGAGCCTCCCGGCAAGACCCCCCAAGGCCCAACACCCGCGAAGCCGACGACGGACGCAGGGGCAGAGCCCCCTGCTCCATCCGGCGACCCCGTCACGCGACTGGATGAAGTGGTGGTCAAGGCCCATTCGCCGACGGGCGAGGAGGAACGGCTCTCATCCCCCGTGCCTCAGGCAACCACGACCCGCAAGGAATTCGCCCCCCGCACCAACCCCCGCATGGGGGATGTGATTCAACGGCTGCCGGGCCTCTACCTGGAAGGCCCGCCGGGAATCAATCAAGACCTGCGCCTGCGGGGGCTGGACAAGGAGTTCGGCCGCATGCAGTTGGACGGCGTGCAATTGCCCGGCGGCGGGGAGAAGCGCGAGTTCAACATGAACCAGATCCCCTCCTTCCTGATCGAGAGCGCCACTATCATCCGCAATCCCACAGCGGAGTACGAGAGCGACGGTCTGGCCGGCCGCCTTGACCTGAGGAGCCGCCCCATCCCCACCAAGACCACCTTTGAGGGATTGCTGGGCTATGGGGGCCACGACGCCCTGGACGGCACCGCCCTGAGAGGCTCGGCCGCCTTCGGCGGGCGTCCGGTCAAGTGGTTCGGCGCGATGGGGGCCTTTGAACATTCCGACGATACCTTCCAGCGCGAGAAGTTCAAGCTGTTCTCCACCGGCAAGTCCGAGTCGGAGTCCGAAAAGGAACGCCTGCTCTCGGATAATCTCCACCTGGACCTGGGGTTCTTCTACCCCAACGGGGAGTTTCACATCAAGCCGCTCTCCCTGAGCCTGGACAAGAACAAAGACAAGACCAAGATCACCCTTGATCCCAGCAAGCCGCCGGCCTCGGACGAGACGCGCGAGATCGAAGAGGAGAATTTTCTCCAGCGCACCTGGGGCCTGGGGCTGAAGCACGAGCATGCCTTCAAGTCCGGGGCTGTGTGGGAGACCCTGGCCGGTTACTACCTGACCGGGGAGGACAAGGACAAAGACAAGCTCGCCTTTAAGGAGGGGGCCAGCAAACTCGCGCTCGACAAAACCACCCTGGAACAGGAAGACAAGGAGGACAAGACCTGGAACCTGTCCTCCGCCCTGACCGTCCCCTTTGAACTGGGGCTGCGCCAGGAATTGAAATTCGGCGTGGCGTTGCGTCTCCGGGACCGGTTCCGAGACAAGTTCATCCAGGAGATCAACAAGGCCGGGCAGATCAAAGACGTCACCGGGCCGAAGGAGGATTATTCGCTCACGGAGAACTATACCGCTGGATTTGTGCAAGACGAGATCTGGTTGACCGACAAGTTCAGCGTGCTGCCGGGTGTCCGTCTGGAACACGTCTCGTTGGACGTTTATGCCAGCGACGGCACCACGGCGAATCGGGGCATCACCGACGTGAACCCCTCAGTCCACCTGCTGTACCGGGCGACCGAAGACTTGAGCTTGAAGGCCGCCATTTCGCGGGCTGTGAATCGGCCCAAGTTCGATGAACTGTCGCCATTTGAAGACGAGAAGCCGAACCGCATCACCATCGGCAATCCCAACCTTGACCCGGCGCGGGCGTGGAATCTGGACGTGGGCGCCGAGTACGCCACCAAGCACGTTTTTCTGGGGGCCAACGTCTTCCAGAAATGGATCGTGGGCGTGATCGAAGAGGTGGACACCGGCATTGACAAGAACGGCAAGGACATCTTCCAGGTCGAGAACGCCGGCGACGGCTGGACCCGCGGCCTGGAGTTGGAGGAAAAGCTGAACCTGGGTTTTCTGAAGATCAAGCCCCTCCAGGGCTTCACGGTTTGGGCCAACCAGACCTTGCTGGATTCGCAATTGAAGGAGAAGAAGACGGGACGCAAACGGCGGTTTCAGGACCAGCCGGAGTTCATCGGCAACTTGGGCCTGGATTACGAGATCGAGCCTTGCGGCACGACGCTGTCGCTGGCCTGGAACTACATCGGCAAGCGCGACCAATTTAAGCCCGACGGGACCGTGCGCACCCGCCAGTCCTCCTCGACCCTGGACCTCGCCGTGCGCCAGCGCGTGCACAAGAATTTCAAGGTCTTTCTGGAGGCGCAAAACCTGACCGACGACAAGGTGCGGGAGTTTGAACAGCGGGCCGGTCGCACAACCAACCACTCGACGCAGTCGTTCGGCCGCACCTTCCTCGTCGGCCTGCAATGGGAGTTCTAGCGCCATGCAACGCGAGTACGAAAAAGCCGGTGCACGGGACAAAGGGGGCGCAACTACTAGAGTCCTCAGGAGTGATGTCCCCTTTGTCTCTCACAAGAAGCGTTCCCTGACGGGATTCCGCCGGTGGCACAGGTGGATGGGCCTGGTCATGTCCCTCTGCATCCTGCTTGTTTGTGTGACGGGCATCTACCTGAACCACAAGGAGATGCTTGCCCGAATCCTGGACATGGCAGGAGATTCTTTCCAGGCTGGCGCACCTGGGGGTCCGGCGCCCGGCGCCTCCGCCGTGGGGATGTCCTACCACCTGACCACAAGCACGGACCTGCACGCGCAGCCCGTCACCTTTGCCGAGGCATTGGCTCGCGCCCGCGCCCACCGGGGGGAGATCCCCATCCAGCACATCCTGGTTAAGAATGAGCAAGGAACGCTGGCCTACAGGATCAAGTCCTGTGAAGGGGGCGAGGTCATCGTGGACGGAAAGACCGGGGCGCTGACGGAAAGGAGGCCTTACAAGAAGTACGGACGCTCGTCTGCTGGCAGAGTTGGCCCGCTCGGCTATGACTGGGGAAAGATCGTCGCAGACCTTCACAACGGGAGGCTCGCAGGCGCGGCGGGCACGGTGCTGGCGGACCTCGCTGCCTTGGCCATCATGGCCCTCACACTGAGCGGGCTTTACCTGTGGATCCTGCCCAGGAAGCCTAAATGCCAGGCCGCTCGGGCCAGCCAGTCCCCGAACCGCGTCCCACCCTTTGCATCATCGTAAGGAGTCCATGCCATGTTGTGGGACAACACGCTGACTGAACTGTTCACCAAAGGTGGGCCGGTCATGTGGCCGTTGCTGGCGTGTTCGGTGGTCGGCCTGGCCATTATCGCCGAGCGGCTGTGGCAATTTGGCCGGCTTCGGTTCAACGGCCTTCGGTTCCGCGAGGAACTGCTCGCCCGTCTGCGCCGGGACGACCTGGCCGGGGCGACGGCCCTCTGCCGACGTTCGCATCATCCCGTCCCACGCGTGGCGGGGGTGTACCTGGAGAACCTCAATCAGCCCGATGCCCTGCGCCAGGACATCCTGCGGCGCGAAGGTTCGATCCAGTTGGAGCGGGTCGAGAAGCGCTTGCGCGGGCTGAGCGCCGTGGCCCACATCGCCCCCTTACTGGGCCTGCTGGGAACGGTCACTGGCATGGTCACGGCCTTTCATCGCATCCAAAAGATGGCCGGGGTGGTGCAGCCTGCCGACCTGGCCGGCGGCATCTGGGAGGCCCTCTTGACCACCGTGTTCGGACTGGTTATCGCCATCCCGTGCCTGGCCGCCTATCACGGCTTTGAACACAAGGCCGATGAGATCGCGCGGCGGATGCAATTCATTCTGTCGGACCTGAACGAGTTCTTCGGCAAGAGCGGCGCCGAGGCGTCCCTGCCTCGCCCCGCGCCGGCCGAAGAAGAACTGGAAGGAGTGCGCTGAACCATGGAGTTTCTTCGACCCAAGCGCGCCTCGGCCGGCCTGGACCTTGCCCCGCTGATTGACTGCATGTTCCTGCTGCTCATCTTCTTCATGCTGAGTTCGTCCTTCATGAATCCGGCGTTGAAGCTGAAACTCCCCGCCGCCAGCACCCGGCAGATGCCCGAGTCGGAGCCGGTTGTGCTGAGCATTGACGACGCCGGGCAGATCTTTCTCAACCGGGAGCGCGTACCGTTGGACAACCTTCGAGACGCCCTGGGCGCGCGCCTGCAACGCGCCGCGCGGAAGCAGGTGAGTTTCCAGGGGGACCAGAACATGCGCTACCAACTCTTCGTCCAAGTCATGGATATTGCGCGCCAAGCCGGCGCGGAACAACTGAACATAGTGCACCGAACCCATGAACGCTGATCGAGTCTTCCCATTCATCCTGATGGCCTCGCTGCTGACGCACGTGGGCGCGGCCGTGGTCTTCCAGGGCCGCATCCAACCTGCGCAATACGCCGTTGAGGACGGGCTGTCCACGCTTGACGTCGCTTTTGTTCAGCCCAATCCAGCCCATGCCCCCGAACCGCCGCCCCCTCCGCCGATCGACCCGCCACCGGCTCCCCCTGAGCCGGCAGTGGAGCCGCCTGTAGAGGAGACGCCTCCAGAACCTCCCCTTATGGCCGCCGAACCGATACCGGAGTCCCCAAAGGTGGAGGTCACGCCTCGCCCCCCCGCGCCGCCCTCGAAGCCCGCGAGCGGAACCGTGAAGGCGACCTTGAGATTCTTGA
>CAYPFP010000060.1:5508-31210 GCA_964409935.1 uncultured Planctomycetota bacterium
GGCCCGATCCGCCGCCCCCCAAAGTTGCCCCTGCCAAGCCCCCCGACCCGGAGTCCGTCCCGATTGCCCCTGCTCGGGCCATTCGCGAGGCCGATCCCGATTATCTGCGTAACCCCGCCCCCAAATACCCACATCTGGCGCGGCGCTTTGGCTGGCAGGGCACAACCACCCTGCGAGTCGAAGTGCTGGCCAACGGCTCCGCGGGCGCCATCCAGACCCTTCAGAGCACTGGCCATCCCGTCCTCGACAAAGCCGCGTTCGAGGCCGTCCGTGCGTGGAAATTCCTCCCGGCCAAACGTGACGAAGTGGCCTTGGACTCCTGGGTCGAGATTCCGGTCACCTTCCACATAGAGCAGCACTGACGTGACACGTAAGACGTAACCCGCAATCTTTCCGC
The DNA here is from genome assembly GCA_964409935.1 of uncultured Planctomycetota bacterium. Taxonomy (GTDB): domain Bacteria; phylum Planctomycetota; class Brocadiia; order JAADGH01; family CAYPFP01; genus CAYPFP01. Next base: position 5,906 of record CAYPFP010000060.1, read on the forward strand.
GGCTGTTCTTACTCTTCAGGTTTGCTTCCCCGCGTCGTTGCCGGGCGTCCACGTGAGTCCGGCGTCGGTCGAGATGAGCGCCCCCGACCTGAGACACATGCCCGGTTCATCCTTGAAGGGCTTGCCGAGGTCGGCGTTGAGGTCCCACGAGTATCCCATGACGACGGTCTTGTCGTCGAGCCAGACGGGCGGGTGTATCTTGCCGACGACGTAGCGGTGGTCTACTGGCAGCGGGGCGGGCTTCGACCACGTCGCGCCGTCGTCCGTGCTGCTGGAGGCGAGGAACTGGCTGCGCCGCGTCTGGCTCCCCGGCTCGTCCGGCACGAAGGCGGCGTAGACCGTGATGCGGCCGGGGCGCACGAGAGCGTTGGCGTCGGTGATATATCCGGGTCCCGGACAGCCCATCACCCTCGCGGGTCTTCCCCATGTCTTCCCGCCGTCGTGCGTGGCGGCGATCCAGATGGCCTTTGTGTCCTGCGAGAAGACGCAGTAGATGCGACCGTCCCGGCCCGCGCTGAGACTGGGAATCTCGACGTTGCCGGATAGCCCGAAGTCCAGAACGCCCGACTCGAAGGACCGTTGCTTGTCTGCCGACATGGACGAAGTTCCTGCCATGAGAGTGACGATCGCGACCGCGGCAATCATCCCGAACCTGAGTCGCATCTCGCGTATCCCCTCTATGGGCCGGGACCTGGCGGCGGCCCGTCACTCATGTTCCTGCGGTCGAAGTTTTGCGCTCGACGTCGCGACCGCGCGAAGGGTCCTGGGCATGAGTTTCCCCATGCGCTTCAACGACAGCAAGACGGCCCCCACGGCCGAGGGGAAGCGCGGGGGCGCGATCGTCGCCTTCGGCGCAGCCGCCGTTACCGTGTACCGGAACGCCTCCTGCAGGGCGGGGTGGGGCGTTCGGAAAATCCCGCCCACGCACGCGACGTTGACAGGCTCGTCGGCCATTCCCAACCCGCGAATCACCGTCCACGCCGAAAGCCCAAGCTCCTGTCCCGCCCGGCGCAGGATGCCGAGGCTCACGCTATCGCCCTTGTCGGCCGCCTCAAACACCAGCGGCGCGGCCGAGGCGATATGCTGCTTCTTCTCGCGATGCGTGTAGATGACCCCGACGATGTCCTCCATCGAGCGCGTCTGAAAATACTTGACCAGGAGATTGGTCAGCATGGTCGAGGGGCCGCGGCCGTCGTGGGCGCGAAACGCCGCAATGAGGGCGCGGCGGGCGATGTCGTAGGCGCTGCCAGCGTCCCCGATGATGTGGCCCCAGCCGTCCACGCGTTGGATTTTCCCCGCGGCGCTCATGCCGAAAGCGATGGCGCCCGTCCCGGCGATGACGACGACGCCCGGCCCGCAGGCCATGGCCCCCGCCAGGGCGATGTCGGCATCGTGGGTCACGTAAATGTCTGCCGCAAGGCGCGCCAGTTCCAGCGAAACCTGCATGAACATGGCGTCGCCGGGGCGCCCGGCGCCGGCAAGTCCCAGTACGGCCACGTGGATTTGGGGCGATTTCAGCCGGGCATGTTCTACGGCCCGCTGCGCCGCCTCTCGAATCGCGCCGATGGCGTTTTCCGCCCCGACGGTGTGGTAGTTCGACGGCCCGCCCAGCCCCTGCCCCAGGATACGCCCCTGGGTGTCGGCTACCAGGGCCACCGTCTTCGTGCCGCCGCCGTCCACGCCGAGTATGTACGCCATTCGCGCAGTCCTCCCGTTATCGTTGATCACCACCCGAGTCCCGCCTCTTGGGGGGCGCGCTCGAAATTATACCGATTTGCGCGTCGCGTCAACAGCTTCGCTCCGGCATTTTGCTTGCGCGGAGCCGGCCCTACACATAATAATGAACGCCAAAAAGCGTGGGTAGACCGGTAACCGGAGGTGGCTTATGAATGAGGGAAGATGGACGCGCCTCGGAATCGCGGCCGTTTTGGGGGCGGCTGTATGGCTTGCGGCGGGGCTCTCGCCTGTGTCGGCGCAGACCAAGCGCGACGGCGACAAGGCGGAGAAGGAGAGCAAGGGTCTTACGCTCAAGGAAGCGCACCGGCTGGCCCTGGAGAACAGCTACGACCTTCTTCAGGTCAAGAAGCAGCTTGCGGAGAAGAAAATCACGCGGTCCCAGTACGAGGCCCGCGTCGCCCGGTTGGCGGCGGACGTGGAACGGGCCTACATGGGCCTTTACGTGGCCCGGCTCGACCTGCAGGTCGCCACACAACGTTCGGCGCGGCGGTCCAGCGGAAAGAGCGTCGCCAAACCCGCTTCAGGAAAAGAGGAAGTCCAGTTCCCGACCAGTCCCGACGTGGCGCAGCAGGACAAGTCCCTTGCCCAGGCCAGAGAACTCGCCGCCTTCATCCCCCTGGAGAACCAGGTGAAACTCCAGGAACTGAACCTCAAGGCCCTGCTCAACTCCAAGACCTACCCCATCCGCTCGGACGCCGAGGTCGTTCCCACGGATCGGCCCGTGGCGATGAAAAAGGATTTGGACGCGGAGTCCCTCATTGAGAAAGCCTTGAACTATGCCGACCAGCAGTCCGGTTCCGCCGCCGCTCGCGGGCGCTCGGCCCGGCCGGACCGGACCCCCGCCGACGTGGAACAGGATAAAAAGCGCATCATTTTGGGCGTGAAGCGCGCCGTCCTCAAAGCCATGGCCAGCGTCAAGCGACTCGAGATCGCGCGCCAGGTTCGAGAAGCGCAGGAGAAGCGGCTCGATCTGCTTCGCTCGGCCAAGGCAAATCCCGCAGAAATCCAGGCGGCCAGCGACGCTGTTGACGAAGCGGCCGTGGACGAATTGAAGGCCATCGTCGCCCACAACGGCGACCTGATGGACATCGGCGATCTCACGGGCACCTTGCAGAAGGACCTGGACGTTCAAGCAGGAGACTGACGATGGCGCGGAACGTCGCCCTTGTCGCGGCGCTCGTTGTCTTGATTGTCGGAGGATGGTTTCTGTTCACGCGGATATTCCCCTCCGAGCAGCGGCGGCTGGAATGGACGCTCGAAGACCTGCGCAAGGCCGTCGAGAGCGGCGACGCCAGGCGTTGTCTGGCCTTCATCTCTCCGGAGTATGACTACGACCGCATGGACCACAAAGCGCTGGAGGCCTTTGCCGAAGCCACGTTGAGGCTCTCCGGGCAGATGAAGGTCAAGATCCTCAAGCAGGAAGTCAAGGTGCTGCCCGGCAACAAGTTGGGCGTCAGCGCGAGCGAGATACTCTCCCTTCCCTGCCCCGGCTCCAACCTCCCTTCCCCCGTCAAGACCAGTTGGAATCTGGCGTTCCGCAAGGAAGGCGACGAGTGGAAGATCTGGCAGATCGAGTTGAACTCGCTGAACGACCAGGCCCTGCGGGGCGGCTTGAGGGAACTGCTGAGGCTCGCGCAATAGCGAAAACGCCGTTCAAGCGCCCGGCACGGGCGCGATCACGGTTCATGGAGGAACGCCGCGATGAAACTGTGCTGCTGTACGGTGTGTTTTCATGACTTGAAATTGGACGAGGCCCTGAAGAATGCCGCCGCCGCAGGCTTCAAGGCCATCGAACTGGTGGCCGTTCCCAACTGGATTCATTTCACGGCGGGCAAGGACGATTCGTCTGCTCTCAGGGCGCTCCTTGAAAAGCACCGGCTGCGGATGGTTGCCCTCCACGCCGGCGGCATCAGTTGCCTTTCGCCCAAGGCCGCGAATGCGTCGGTGGATTACTTCGAAAAGGCCATTGCCCTGATGAAACAATTCGGCGCGCGCCAGCTCGTCTTCACCGGCAGCCCCCGCGAGAAGGGCGGAAGCCTGCAGAACGCCGTCGCCGCGTTGAAGCGCCTGTCCCGCATCGCCGAGGGCGAGGGGGTCCGCGTGGGTCTGGAGAATCACTACAAGAACTGGTTCGAGACCCTCGCCGATTACGACATGCTCCTGGGCGAACTGATCGGCCCCGCCATCGGCATCACCATGGACACCGGCCACTTTACCTCGTCGCGCGTGGATATGAGCGATCTCATCGAGAAGCACGGGAGGCGCATCTACCACGTGCACATCAAGGACCATGTCGGCACGCAGTCGGTCGCCATCGGCGCCGGCGAAACCCGAAACGCCAGACACGTCGCCGAACTCGCCCGCGCGGGTTTCGAGGGCTTTCTCTCGCTGGAACTGGAGGTGAAGGACAAGGAGAACGCCCCCCGCTATGTGGCAGAGGCGCGCCCCCTCATGCAGAAATGGGTCGCCGACGCGAAAGCCCAGACCGCGGAACCGGCCTAGAACTTCTTCTTGCGCCAGAGCATCCAGATCCCGAACGCCGACAGCATGGCCATCGCCATGATGACCCAGAAAGCCAGCGGGTTGGCCTGTATCGGCAGCCGTACGTTCATGGAAAACGTGCTCACCACCAGCGTCGGCGTCATGATCGCGATGGTGATGACCATCAGGTTGCGCATCAGGACGTTGAGGTTGTTGCCCACGATCGAGGCCCTGGCATCCATCAGGCTGGCGATGATGTTCGAGTAAATCTCCGCCTGCTTGTAGCACTGGCTGTTCTCGATGATGGTGTCTTCGAGAATCTCCATCTCCTCCGTGCTGAAGCCGATGCGGCTTGCGTTGTTCTTGAGTTTTTCCAGCAGCAACCCGTTCGAGTGGATGAAGTTCAGGTAGTAAACCAGGCTCTTCTCCAGCGTGAACAGGTTGATGAGGTTCTTGTTCTCCATCGCCTTGTTGATCTCTTCCTGGAGTTCGTCGGCGATCATGCTGATGCCCTTGAGGTGTCCGCGAAAATGAATGACCGATCCCAGGATGAGCTTGATGACCAATCCCGCGTGGGTCTGCACGCGGCTCAGATGCACGCTGTCGAAGAGCGGAACGTCCTCCCCAACCACGATTACCAGCCGATCCTTGAACAGAAATGTGCCTACCGATCCGCACTTGAAGAAAAACCGGTCTGCGCTTGAATAGTTCCGGGGACGGCTGTAGATGATCGCCGTGTGCTGCGGCTCAAACTCCAGCCGCGACAACTCGTCGGGGTCGAGCGCCGACGAGAGCGTGTGCTCGTCAATCTTTAGGTCTTCAATACAGTACTTCCGCTCGCTCTCCGTGGGACGGATGAAGACCGTGATGGGACTGGAATCCCCCTCCACTTCCACGAGCTTACCGTTGACGACCGAGTATCCTTTTCGCACCTTCGCGCTCCCGCATAGCAGGGCCGATGGGACCGCGCCACACACGCTCTGTTGCAGTCTACTGAAATCGCCGGTTTTTTTCTAGGCCAAAGAAGGGCTATGCACAAATTAATTTTTAATAATGTCGCCGCGCGGCCGCAGGCGGCCCGACGAGACGCCTCGGGTTGCCGGGCGTTCTCGGTAAACGAGCGAGCGTCTCCGCCGTTTTTTTTTCTGCCACGGGGAAAATTTACTGGAAACCCGGTCCGCGCCTACGGTAAACTTACCCGACTCCGCAGGGTAGGCAAGGCCTCCAACGGAAAAGGAATCCCAAGATGAGAATCGGCTTGCTCATACAGTACTCGCCGGCGGACATCGCCCTGTGCAAGCGCATCGGTTTCAAGAGCTGTGAACTGCTCATCGGGCCGGGCTCCGTCCTCGACCCCGCGAAGTGCCAGGACAAGGATATCCTCGGCGCGCGGGAGGATTTGCAGGTCAACGGCATCGAGGTGTCCGCCATCGGGCACTACTCGAACAACCTCGACCCCGACCCCGCCAAGCGCGCCGCCAACATCGCCCACCTGGAGCGCCTCATGCGCGTCGCCGAACTCTTCGGCGTCAAGACCCTGTGCACCTTCGCCGGCCGCATCCCCGACAAGGATATCCCCGACAACATCCCGGCCTTCAAGGAGGTTTATGCCCCCTTGGCCAGGAAGCTCGAAGATCGCGGCCTGCGCCTGGCCTTTGAGAACTGTCCCATGTTCCACTACTTTCCCTTCCGCGGGGTCAACATGGCCTACACCCCCCGCGCGTGGGACTTGATGTTCGATGCCGTCCCTTCTCCCGCTCTGGGCATCGAGTACGACCCCTCCCATCTGATCTGTCTCCTGATGGACTACATCGAGATTGTCTACCGCTACGGCAAGAAAATCTTCCACGTCCACGCCAAGGACGCCGAGGTCATCGAGCGCAACGTCAAGCGCAACGGCATCCTCGAACCCGGCGCCGTGCGCCATCGCACGCCGGGCATGGGACAGGTGGACTGGCCGCGCCTCATCTCCGCCCTGCGCGAGAACGGCTACGGCGGCAACCTGGATATCGAGGGGCGCCACGACCCCATCTTCCACGGCAAGAACGAGGAGGAGGGGCTGAAGATATCCTTCAACTATCTCTCAAATTTTGTTCCTCAGGAATGAGGTGTTACCGGTGTTTGGATGTTAGCAGGATAGGATTAGCGGAAAAGGAAGAGAGGTGTCTATGTTCGGATGCGATATCGGGACGTTGTTTAGGGTGACTGTTGCAGGCGGTTCGTACCAGGAAGGCCTTTTGACCCACATCCAGGGCGTGCCGCCGGGGCTGCTGTTCACGGAGGAGGAGCTGTACTCCGAGATGCTCCTGCGCAAGCCCGGGCAGGATGAGTTGACCTCCCCCCGCAAGGAGCCGGATATACCCGTCATCTACAACGGCGTCAATGTGGCCGACTCCATGCCGGGGTTCAAGAACAAGAACCACACGAACGGCACGCCGTTCGTCGTTCTGATCCCCAACATGGATCGCCACTTCATCCACGTTGACCAGTACCAGCGCACCAACCGCACGCCGCGCCCCGGCCATGCGTCCTACGCGTCCTACATGAAGTACGACCACTGGGACGACGCCATCGGCGCCGGCATCTTCAGCGGCCGCTACACCTCCACGATCGTGGCCGCCGGCGTGGTGGCCAAGCGCGTGCTCCAAATGCACGGCATCCAGATCACGGCCTACATCAAGGAGGCCGCCGGCGTGAAGTCCAAGGACGTGCCCCTGGCCGAGATCCGCAAGAAGGTCGCGCTCTTCCGCCAGGTCCGCAAGGAGCACGACCCCATCTACGCCGCCATCTTCGCCGCCAAGCGCATCACGTCCGAAATGCGCTTGCTGGAAAAGATGACCGTCCTGGCGCAGTTCGAGAAGGAACTGCCCAACGTACCCGTCGTGAAGAAGCTTGACAAGGAGAAAATCCGCAAAGAGCTGGGCATCCACGCCCAGTTGAACTGCCCGGATGTCGAGGCCGCCGACGCCATGTACGAGCGCATTCTGGCCATCAAGGACGAAGGCGATTCCTCCGGCGGACTGGTCGAGGTCGTCGCGACGGGCGTCCCCGCGGGTGTCGGCGAGCCGGTCTTCCGCAAGCTCGACGGCGAACTGGGCCGCATGATGAGCATCGGCAGCGTGAAGGCCGTCGAGATCGGCGCCGGCCTCGCCGTGAAGGACATGAAGGGTTCGCAGTGCAACGACCAGATGTTCGGCGAAGGCGGCAAGGTAGGCTTCAACTCGAACAACGCCGGCGGCATCACGGGCGGTCTTGCCACCGGCCAGGACATCGTCGTGCGTCTGGCCGTCAAGCCCACGCCCACCATCGCCAAGGATCAGCGCACGGTGGACAAGGTCACCGGGCAGAGCGCCGTTCTCAGCGCCGTCACCCGCCGCGACCCGACCCTCGTGGCCCGCATCTGGCCCGTGGCCGAGGCGTTCACGGCCATCCTCCTGCTCGATGCCTACATGCAGCATGTCGGGTATCAGGCCATGTGGAGGAAGTGAACGCGCCTTCAGCCGCAACGAAGGCCTTTGACGAAGGGAGCCATCTTGAAAGTCAGCATCATGTTCATGGCCGTTCCCAAGGATGCGAACGGGCAGCCTGTGGACTGGCGTCGTTATCTGGCCGACTGTAGGAAGTGGGGCTGCGAGGGCATTGACCTGTTTGTCCGCGTCCTGCAGGGCATCAACATGACCGTGCAGGGCATGAAGCAGACGCTTCACTCGCTCGGCCTGAAGCCGGCCGTTTATTGCGTCCCGACCGACCTGGTCGCGGCCGACCCCGAGATCCGCAGGCAGTCGTTGAACATGATCCGCCATGGCATCATCGGTTGTCAGGAGCTGGGCATCTCCCATCTCTTCAGCCACGGCGGCCAGCACACCAACAAAGGCCCGGAGGCCCTGGGCCGGTACATTGACGGCCTCTCGCAGGCGGCGGAGCTTTGCGCCAAGGAAGGCATCACGCTCAGCATCGAAAACGCCGGAACGCTCTGCGGGACGATGGAGGAGCTTCATCGCTGCGTCGAGGCCGTCAAGCCGTCGCTTTCGGTCACTCTGGACCTGGGCAACTTCGTCCTGGCCGGCAGCGACCCGCACCAGGCCGCCGAGCTTCTGGCTCCCAGGACAGTGCACGTGCATCTCAAGAACTTCGTCCCCGCGCCCGGCAAGACGCCCCGGCCCTTCGAGTACTGCCCACTCGACGACGCCAACGCCGTCGTCAAGTACCCCAAGGTGCGCGACGTCCTTGCCGCGCGCGGCTTCAACGGCTACCTTTCCTTCGAACCCGAAGGCCAGGGCAAAGCCCCGACCGACGCCAGTCTGCGGTTCGTCTCCAAACTTGCGCGAAAAGAGGTCTAAGCCCTAAAATATCCAGTATCCAGCGTCCAGTATCCAATGTTCAAGCGGATGCCTTTCTTGTATCATTGGTCACGACGGGCTGGATACTGGATATTTGCTTTAACTGTCTGACGAGGCGCAAGTGGCCCGATGACCGAGCCGACGACCCCCATGATGCAGCAGTACCTGCGCATCAAGGCGGCACACCAGAACGCCATCCTCATGTTCCGCCTGGGCGACTTCTACGAGATGTTCTACGAGGACGCCAAGACGGCCTCGAAGGTCCTGGGTCTCACCCTCACCTCCCGCCAAAAAGGCGACAAGGCCATCCCCATGGCCGGCGTTCCCTATCACGCGGTTGAAGGCTACATGCAGCGCCTCATCCGCGCCGGCTACAAGGTTGCCATCTGCGACCAGGTGCAGGACCCCGAACAGGCCAAGGGCATCGTGGACCGCGACGTCACGCGCGTCGTCACCGCGGGCACGTTGACCGAGGAGGGCATGCTCCCGGCCAAAGCCCACAACTTTCTGGCCGCCGTCTTCCTTGGCGGGTCGGCGGCCGGACTCTCCTGGGTGGACCTTTCCACCGGCGCCTTCTACGCGGAAGACCTCCGCCCCGGCCAACTGTTCGATGAACTGGCGCGCATTCAGCCCGCGGAGTGCCTGGTCCCCGAGGACGTTTCGGATCCGGAAGGCGAAGACCTCAAGCCCCTGCGCGGCCAGTTCGAGGGCATGCTCACCCCCCGCCCCGACTGGGTCTTCGGCAAGGACACCGCCCTGCGCACGCTGCTCGAACATTTCCACACCGCCTCCCTCGACGGCTTCGGCTGCGCCGACCTCGGCCTCTCGCTCTGCGCCGCCGGCGCCATCGTCCAGTACCTGCAAGAGACCCAGAAGACCTCCCTCGGCCACATCAGCAAGATCACGCGCTTCGTCCGCGAAGCCTGCGTCGCGCTCGACCGCTCCACGCAGCGCTCCCTCGAACTGGCCCAGACCATGCGTTCCGGCGAGACGGAAGGCTCCCTGCTCTGGGCGCTCGACCAGACCGGCACCTCCATGGGCGGGCGGCTCCTGCGCGACTGGGTCATGGCCCCCCTCAAGGACGTGGCCGCCATCCAGGCGCGGCAGGCGGCGGTTCAGGAACTCTTCGCCGACGCCGCCGTTCGCGAGGAACTCCGCGCCATCCTCGGTTCCGTCTACGACCTGGAACGCCTCGCCGCCAAGATCAGCACGGGCCGCGCCAACGCCCGCGACCTGCTCTCCGTGCGGCAATCGCTGTCCCTGTTGCCGGACCTCAAGGAAAAAATGAAGTCCTGCCGCTCTCCGATGCTGTCGAACCTCCAGGAGCGACTCGACGTCATGGAGGACGTGCGCGTCCTCGTTGCCTCGGCCGTCGCCAACGACCCTCCCCCCACCCTCCGCGACGGCGGTCTCATCCGCGAGGGCTACAACCAGGACCTGGACGAAATCCGCTCCATCGGCCGCGACGGCAAGAGCTGGATGGCCAATTTCCAGGCCCGCGAAATCCAGCGCACCCAGATCCCCTCGCTCAAGGTCGGCTACAACAAAGTCTTCGGCTACTACATCGAGATCACCAACGTCCACGCCCAAAAGATCCCGCCGGACTACGTCCGCAAGCAAACGCTCAAGAACGCCGAGCGCTACATCACCTCCGAACTCAAGGACTACGAGACGCGCGTCCTTACGGCCGACGAGCGTTCCAAGGAACTGGAGTACGAAATCTTCATCAAAGTCCGCAACGCCGTGGCGGAGCAGACCGACCGGCTTCAGCGCACCGCCGAAATCGTTGCCCACGTGGACGTCCTGGCCGGCCTGGCCGCCGTCGCCGCCGCCAACAACTACACGATGCCGGAGGTCTGCGACGACCTCGTCCTGGACATCCGCGACGGACGCCACCCCGTCCTCGAACGCCCCAGCCCCCATCGGCCCGGCGCGCTCGCGGGCGAATCCTTCGTCCCGAACGACGTCGTCATGGACGGCGCGAGCGTCAACGTCCTCGTCATCACGGGGCCTAACATGGCCGGGAAGTCCACCTACATCCGGCAGGTGGCCCTTCTCGTGCTCATGGCCCAGATGGGCAGCTTCATCCCCGCCAGGTCGGCCCGCATCGGCGTCGTGGACCGCATCTTCACCCGCGTCGGCGCCTCCGACGAGTTGTCGCGCGGTCAGTCCACCTTCATGGTCGAGATGTCCGAGACGGCCAACATCCTCAACAATGCCACCGAGCGCAGCCTGCTCATCCTGGACGAAGTCGGTCGCGGCACTTCGACCTTCGACGGCGTTTCCATCGCGTGGGCCGTCACGGAGTACATCTGCCAGCATCTCAAGAGCCGCACCCTTTTCGCCACGCACTACCACGAACTCACCGAACTGGCGCTCATGTTCCCCAACGTGAAGAACTACAACATCGCCGTCCGGGAGTGGAACGACCGCATCATCTTCCTGCGCAAGATCGTCGAGGGCGGCACCGACAAGAGCTACGGCATCCACGTCGCGCGCCTCGCGGGCATCCCCAGGGACGTCGTCAACCGCGCCAAGGTCATCCTCGCCAACCTGGAGGCCAACTCGCTCGATGTCAACGACAAGCCGAAGTTCGCCCAGCCCCCCCAGCCGCAGCGCGCCCGCAAGGCCCTCCCCGGCCAGCTCTCGCTCTTCTCGCAGGCCGGAGGCCAGACCGAACCTCCCGCGCACAAGGCCGTGCTCGACGAGGTCAAGAAGCTCGACCCCGCCGCCATGACGCCCATCGAGGCCCTGAACAAGCTGGAAGAATTGCGCCGGAAAGTCTCGGAAGACTAGGCCCAAGGCCATGCGCCTGCTCGCGCATCTTGATTTCCTCTGGTCTCTTGCAGGAAAGGAGCCGACGAATGAGGACCGACGTCATCCTGACGGTTTCCGAAGGCAAGCGTCTCATCGCCAGGGCGGTGGCAGGGTTGGACTTCGTGCAAAAGGCCCTGGCCGGCGGCATGGTCGCCATCTGCAAGGGCACCACCAACTCCTACCTCGTCGAGGAGATACTCGGCGCGAAGATCGAGCGCCGCAAGTATTGCACCGGGACGACGTGGCCGGTCAAGGCTGAGCGCGCCGGCAAAGTCTCCGGGGAGCTTCCCGATATCGTGCTTCGCTCCGGGCGGCCGGTCGAGGGCCTCACCGCCATCAAGTCCGTCGCCGAGATGAAGGAGGGCGACGTCTTCGTGAAGGGCGTCAACGCGCTCAACTACGCCACGCGGCAGGCCGGCATCCTCATCGGCGACCGCACCGGCGGAACCATCGGAGCCACCTGGGGCTACATCATCGCCCGCCGCATCCGCTTCGTCATCCCCGTCGGCCTCGAAAAGGACGTCCCCTACGACATTACCGAGGCCGCTGCCCGGCTCAATCGCTGTAGCGACAATCACACCGGCCCGACTCTGTTTCCCGTCACCGGCGATATCATCACCGAGATTGAGGCGCTCAAGAGCCTGGCCGGCGTCGAGGCCTTCCCCGTCGCGGCCGGCGGCATCGGCGGCGCCGAGGGTTCCGTACGCCTGTGCCTGACCGGCGCCAGCGCCCAGTTGGACGCCGCCGCGAAGGTTCTCGACGGCGTTTACGGCGAGCCGCCCTTCATCGCATGACATCCGACGCCCGGCGCCCGCGGCGCGCCGTCGCAATGGACGACCGCGCCGCCTTTCCAGAAAGGGGGTCACAATGCTCACCGTCGAAAACACCTATGTCGAGATCGAGAAGAGCGACGTGGACATCGTCCTCATCCCCGTCGGCGCCATCGAACAGCATGGGACTCACCTGCCCCTGGGCACCGACTGGATCATCGCCGACGCGATAGGCCGCGCCCTGGCCAGGGAACTCAACGCCTATCTGCTCCCCGCCATTCCCGTAAGCAACTCGCAGGAACACCTCGGCTTCAAGGGCACGGTCTCCGTGCGCCCCACCACGCTCGTCCTTTTCCTGGAGGACATCTGCCTCTCGCTTCGCCACCAGGGTTTTCACAAGATCGTCATCGCGAGTTCCCACGGCGGCAACTGGATACTGAAGCCCTGGATTCGCGACTTCAACTTCCGCCACCCCGACATGATGGTCATCCACAGCAGCGGCACCATGCCCGGCGACATCAAGAACATCCCCGTCGAGATTCATTCGGGCCAGGGCGAGACCTCGGCCATGCTTGCCATTCGTCCCGACCTCGTCAAGGAAGGCGCCAAGGACTTCACCCCCACCCTGGGACGCGAGTACCTCGACTATACGGACTTCCGCGACCTCAGCCCTACGGGCGTCTGGGGACTGCCTTCCAAGGCCGACGCCAAGCTCGGCAAGGAGCGCGCCGCCGAATGGGCTATGCGCAGCGCGGAGTACATTCGCGCAACCTTCAAGAAACTCGCGGAACTGAAAAAATAGATGATCAAGGTCCTCTACCTCATCACCGACCTGGACGTCGGCGGGGCGGAGCGCGCCCTGGCAAAGCTGGCGACCCGTTTGGACAGGTCGCGTTTCCAGGTCTCCGTCGCGTGCCTCACGGGGCGGGGCGAACTCGGCAAGGCCATCGCCAGGGACGGCGTCCCCGTCACCTACCTCGACATGCGCGGCAAGCTGGACCTTTCCGTTGTCTTCCGTCTGCGACGCCTCCTGGACGCGACCGCCTGCGACATCCTCCACACCTTCCTCTTTCACGCCAACGTCCTGGGACGTCTCGCAACGCTCCTTTCCTTCGAGAAGCCTTTGGTCGTCGCCAGTGTGCGCGTGGCCGAGAGAAGGCGCTGGCATCTGTGGCTCGAAAGCTGGACGAGCGGGCTGGCCGACAGGTTCCTGGCCGTTTCCGAGGGCGTCCGAACCCACATGATCGAGCGCGCCGGAATTCCCCCCCACAAGATCAGTACCCTCCCGAACGGCGTGGACGCCTCGGATATCCCCAAACGGCGCGTCAACATCCGCGCCGAACTGAGTCTGCCCGAAGATTGCCCGATCGTGGCGACGGTCGGCCGTCTCACACGACAGAAGGGACACCGCTATCTCATCTCCGCCGCCGCGCGCATCGTAAGCTCCCGTCCCGACGTCCATTTTCTCATCATCGGCGCCGGGCCGCTTGAGCGCGCCCTGCGTCGCCGGGCGGCGCGCCTGAAGATCGCGGCGAACGTCCACTTCCTCGGCTGGCGGGAGGATGCCTGGCGAATCGTGGCCGGGGCCGACCTCTTCGTGTTGCCCTCCCTCTGGGAAGGCATGCCCAACGCCCTGTTGGAGGCCATGGCCGCCGGCGTCCCAGTGGTCGCGACCCGCGTGTCGGGCGTTTCCGAGATCGTGGCCAACGACAAGACGGGTGTCCTGGTCCCCGCCGAAGACGACCGTGTCCTGGCCCATGCCGTCTACGGTCTGCTCATGAACCCCGACCGCGCTCGGCTTCTGGCGCAGGCGGGTCGCGAGAAGACGCTTCGGGATTTCTCAATCGAGGCCACGGTGTCGGCCCACGAGAACCTGTATGCCGAACTGGTTCAGAAGAGGCAGATCGCCCGGCTGCCCGACGAAGAGTGATCCGTCGTCACGCCCGCGCAACCCGTACGGGTTGCCGCAGCCGCCCGGACTCCCAGGCGGCTTCCTTCAACAGCGTGACCTTCAGCCCCCATTCCGCCGGGCATTCCACCGGCTCAAGGCCGAGCACGGCGTTCACAAAATTGCGGTCCGGGTCGGAGCCGGCCGGCCACTCCGATTCGGGCACGTTGCGCCTCTGCGGCAGCCATTCCGTGATGACGGCCCCGCGCTCCCAGACCAGCTCCACGGCCCCCCGCTCGCCCCACAGGTTGATCTCCTCGTGAAAACAGGGGCGGCGCGTGTCCCCGCCGGTGGAGATGGACGCCGTCAGGCCGTTCTCGAACCTCACCGTGAGCGCCGCCACCACCTCCACGCGCGTGCCGCGCCCGTCGAAACACGCGTACACCTCTTCGGGCCGGTGGTCCGTGATCCATAGGAGGGCCTCCAGGATGTGGCTCATGACGTCGGCCACGACGCCCCCGCCCGAAATCTCCGGCTCGGTGCGCCACCGGCCCGCGTTGGCGGTCAGCCAATCCTCGCTCTGGTGGCCCACGATCATGTTGATGCGCCCGAGCGTTCCCGCCTGCACGAGCCTTCGCAAGTGACGGTATGCGCCCTGGTAGTGTCGCTGGTACGACAGGAGGAGGACGCGCCGACGCTTGTCGCGCAGCTCGATCAGGCGCCGCGCGTGCTCCGACCGCGTTACGAGCGGTTTTTCCGCAAGCACATGCAGTCCCCGCTGCAGGGCCTCGCTGATCTGCGGGTAGTGGAAGACGTGCGGCGTCGAGACGACCACGGCGTCCAGGGGCGTCTGGTCGAGAAGCTCCCGGTAGTCCGCAAAGGCCGGCAGCCCGCGCAGCAGGGCATGGGCGTCGCGCATGCGCTCGACGTTCTCGCGTTCCGGATCGCAGATGCCGGCGATGCGCGCCTCCGGCATCTGCAGCAGCCGCCGCGCGTGCGCCTCGCGCATGTTCAATCCGCAACCGATCAGGCCTATTCGAATCGAGCTGTCTGGCATCTTCCGCCTCCCTTCTTCGGAGGAATTTTACGCGGGGCGCTCTGCGGCGTCCACCAACTTTTGCCTTTCCTCGGAGTCCGGCTTTGGCTATTATCGGCCTCTTCTTTCCGGCTCCGCTTTGGAGGAACGTCGTCACGATGAAGTCCCTGCCTGCCGATCATGACCTCGCCTGTCTTGCCGCGCTGTTGGGCGCGATTCTTTTCGTCTCTTCCTGCCGGCCCGCGTCGCCGCCGTCCGCTCCCGGAACACGGCTGAAGGTGGACGTCGGCCGCTCCGGCGCGTTGGTTGGATTCCCCGCGTCCTCCCTGAACGCCGGCGCGGACGCCGACGCCCAGCGCGTCGAACGCGACCGTCTCGTGCGCGAGTACCTTGAGGCCTTGTCCTCGCACAAGGTCCCCAAAGTCGAGTGGCGGGACTCGCCGCAAGCCGACGCCCCGCCTCAGCTCGCTCCCGTCCTTTTGGCTCAACACGCCCTGCGAACGCTCCTCGACGGGCATTCCTTCCGCCGCGCCATGACCGCAGGCCCTCTTCGGGCCTTGCGGTTCTTCAAGGACGGGGAGAAAGGCCCCGTCTGGGCGATCTGGTCCGCCGAGCCGTGCGGGCCTGTGGCCTTGCGGCCGCTCGCCGACCCCGTCACGATCACGGACCTCGCAGGGAATTCCCAGACCATCAGACCCCGCGAAGAGAGCGTCATCGTTACGCCCTCCCCAAGCCCCCTCTTCGTGAAACTCTCCACGCTGGAGATCATGGCGGTGACGCCCCTCCTCTCGGTGGTCGAGGACTCCGCCGGAGTCTGCCTGGAGATATGGAACCCCTTCTCGGCCACGCTCACCGCCGAAGTCACGATAGGCAAAGCCGTCTCCTCCCCAACCGCCGTGAAGATAGGGCAGGGCGGCAAGGAACGCGTCTTGCTGGACAAAGCGGCCTCCAGCGGGCGGGGCCATGTCCGCGTTGAGTTCAAGGGCGCCGACATCCCCCCCGCCGAGATGGAAGCGGCGGTCGCAGGCTGTCAGCCCGGCCGGAACCCTTGAGGCGCAGAAACCTCTTGCATTTCCCTTCCGGGGGCGGTATAGTTCATGCAGTCACTCATCATACAGGCCTCTTGAAGGCGCGCCCTGCGCGCGCGCCCTGCGCGCGTGCTCTGCGTCCCTTTCCGGCGCCGTTTGTTGCCAGCCTTTCAGACACCGACCTTCTTGCAAGGCGCCCCATGCATTGGTGGCTGAGAAGACTTGTGATCGTGGCCGTCCTTGTGGGAGCGGGCCTCATCGTGGGAGTCCACCTGGAGTTGATCCGGGTCACCGCCGACGGCATCCGTATCCTGCATGAGGAGGAACTGACCCCCGAACAGACCCTTAACCGAGCGGACCTCTACTTCCGCTTCTTCAAGCACAACGACGCCCTGCGTCTGTACTGCCTGGCCCTCTTCCAGGAGAAACCGGGTTACAAGCGAGGTTTCGAGTATAAGCCCCAGCCGGGCGAGGTGGACCTGGAGCGCATTGCCGACGACTACAGGCTCGACGATCTGGCCAAGCGCATTCCCAAAGTTCCCCAGGCCCTCTTTAACATCGCCATGTGCTATATCAAAGACGGCAAGACCAAGGAGGCCATGATGGTCTACAAGGCCTTCATGACCCTGTTCCCCAACGACCCTCTTTCGCCCATGGTTGACCGCAACATGGAGGACATCCGGCTGAACAGGCTCTAGGCGCGTCCCCACGGCGGCCGCGGAAAGGGCGTTCCGCGTGCGGGCCTTGAACGAATCCCGTCCCGTTCCTGGCTCGGCCACGAACGGGACGCGTTCAGGGCGGGCCTGGGACCGAAAAAATTCCGGAATTTGCGCTTGACATTGCCGTCCGGCAACCGTAATATGGTAGGCGTCCCCCAAAATAAGGTCTACAACTACGGCTCCACAAAGTCACCCGATCTCGTCACCATAGGAATTGTGTGCCCCGATTGACACCGGTTCGCGGGTTGTTGGAGTGTCTCCGGGCAGGACCTCTGGCGGGACGCGCGCACAGGGAAGTACGGCCGTAGCGCCTGATCACGAAAAAGGCATGGTCGCGCCCTTCGTCAAGCACCTTCAGACAAACGTATCGTCTTGGGGACACTCGGAGATTCGCTCGTGCGGTCGGCCGTTCTCAGGGCATTGTGCCCGTCAGGCGGGATCGCTGGCGCGACCTGTCGCCCTCGGGCGGATCGCTTTTTCTCCTTTGTCGGCGGTGCCGAAGAAATTACTCATGGTGCGCCTGAACGGTTTCCAACCGGTTCAGAGGGGCGCATTTGGGCTATCCATATCAGAGAGATTCAATAAGGGCGTTGACACGTCTTCATGTCGAAACTGTTCCTGATTGACGGCCATTCCCAGGTCTTCCAGGCGTATTACGCTTTGGGTTCGCTGACGAGTCCGGATGGGTTGCCCGTCAATGCAATCTTTGGCTTTGTGGGGATGCTCCAGCGCCTGCTGCGCGAATACAAGCCGGATTATTGCGCCGTCGTCTTTGACATGGAAGGCCCGACCTTCCGGCACGAGGCCTTCAAAGAATATAAGGCCACGCGCAAACCGACGCCTGAAGATTTGGTCCCGCAGATTCCGGTCATTAGAGAAATCATCGAGGCCTACCAACTGCCCTCGTATGGTGTGCGGGGCTACGAGGCCGACGACGTCATCGCCACCATCGCCAAAAAGGTCGCCGAAAAAGGCCTGGACGTGTTTATCGTGACCACCGACAAGGACGCGCAGCAACTGATCGGGCCTCATATCAGCGTGCTGAACGCGCGCAAGGACCAGGTCCTTGACCTGGAATGGCTCAAGAAGGAGCGCGGCCTGACCCCGGAGCAGGTCGTGGACGTCATGGCTCTCGAAGGCGACGCCGTTGACAACGTGCCCGGTGTCCCCGGTGTGGGCGAGAAAACGGCGCTCCAGTTGATTCACGAATACGGAACGCTGGAAAACGTCCTCCAAAACGCCGACCGCGTCAAGCGGCCAAAGCTGCGCGAAAACCTGCGCAACCACGCGGACTCCGCCCGTCTGAGCAAGCGGTTGGTGACCCTCGACTCCAACGTGCCGGTCGAGTTCTCGCTCGACGAAATGAAAATCAAGGGGCCGGACCGCCCCCGTTTGATCGCTCTGTTCAAGGGCCTGGACTTCAAGAAGTTCCTGGCGGAGTTGACGCCGGCCCCCGCTTCGGATCCGCCCGGCGCCGCTCCGACGGCTGTTGCCCAGAAACCGCCGAAGACGGAGTACCGCCTCGTGAATACGCCGGAGGCCCTGGACGCCCTCCTGAACGGCCTGAGGAAACAGGACCGGTTTGCGCTCGATACCGAGACGACCGGTCTGGCCCCGATGGACGCCGAACTCGCGGGCATGTCCTTCGCCTGGACGGCCGGCGAGGCCTACTACGTCCCGTTCATGGGGCCGCTGGGAGCGCTGACGCTCAACCGACAGAAAACGCTTGCCGCCTTCGCGCCATTCTTGCAGGACGCCGCCGTCGCCAAGATCGGCCAGAACATCAAGTACGACATGCTCGTCCTGCGGAACCACGGCATCACGGTTCGCGGCGTGTTCTTTGACACAATGATTGCGGCGTACCTCCTGGACCCCGACCGGAAGTCGTACAGCCTCGAGAACCTGGGCGCGGAATTGGTGGGTGTCCGAAAGACCCCCATCAGCGATCTGATCGGCGAGGGCCGTCGCCAGGTCACTATTGACACCGTGCCCCTCGACAAGGTCTGTCCCTACGCCTGCGCCGATGCCGACATCACCCTGCGCCTGGCCAACGTCCTGGAACCCCGCCTCAGGGAGATGAATCTCTGGTCGCTTTTCCAGGACGTCGAGGTCCCCCTCATCGAGGTCCTCGCCGACATGGAGCACGCGGGTGTCGCGCTCGACAAGAAGCTCCTGCAGACCATGTCCGAAACCCTGGCCAAGGACATGGCCGCGCTGGAAGAGCGAATCTATGAGGCCGCCGGCGGCCGCTTCAATATCGCCTCGCCGAAGCAGTTGGCGGCGATCCTCTTCGAGAAACTCAAGCTCGCCCCCGTGAGCTTCCGCAAGACGGGGCCCTCGACGGACGCCGACGTCTTGCAGGAACTGGCGCACCAGCACGAACTGCCCGGCCTCGTTATCAAGTACCGCGAGTATGCCAAGCTCAAATCCACCTACGTGGACACGTTGCCCAAGATGGTCAACGCCCGCTCCGGCCGCATTCACTGTTCGTTCAACCAGACCGGCGCCGCGACCGGCCGGCTGTCCAGCAGCGACCCCAATCTCCAGAATATCCCGGCGCGCACCGAGCTTGGCCGCCGCATCCGCGCGGCCTTTGTCCCCTCCGGTCCGGACCGGTCGCTCCTGACGGCCGATTACTCGCAGATCGAGTTGCGAATCCTCGCCCACGTCACCGGCGACCCGGCCCTGCGCCAGGCCTTCGACGAGGACAAAGATATTCATCTGTTCGTGGCGTCGCAGATTTACGGCGTGCCGGCGCCCGATGTCACCAAGCAGATGCGCAGCCACGCCAAGGCGGTGAGCTTCGGCATCATCTACGGCCAGACGCCCTTTGGTTTGTCGCGCACCCAGGGCATCCCGGTGGAGACCGCCAGGGAATTCATTGACGCCTACTTCGCGCGCTATCCGAAGGTCAAAGACTTTATCACCCGCACGATCCGCGAGGCGACGGCCGTCGGCTACGTCACGACGCTCATGAACCGGCGGCGATACATGCCCGGCCTCCAACTGCCCGACCGGACCAAACGCGCCCTCTACGAGCGCATGGCCGTAAACGCCGTCATCCAGGGCAGCGCCGCCGATATGATCAAGGTCGCCATGATCCGTATCCGCAGGGCCTTGGAGAAAGGGGGGGAGCAGGCCAGGCTCCTGCTCCAGATTCACGACGAACTGCTCCTGGAGGTCCCGGATACCGGAATCTCCGCCGTCCGCGAGACCGTCGTCCGGGAGATGGTCTCGGCCCTGCCGCTCAGCGTGCCCGTCAAGGTCAACAGCGCTGTGGGCAAGAACTGGCTCGAAGTGGCCTAGAGGCGCTGATGGCGGTGAGCTGACTCCATATGCCAGGCAAGAAATCGAGGAGCGCGGGCGCAAAGCCGCGCAAGACCAGAGTTGTGGGCCTCACGGGCGGCATCGCCGGCGGCAAGACGACGGTGGCGCGCATGTTCGGATCGCTGGGCGCGGCCGTCGTCAGCGCCGACCGAATCGCGCGCGAAGTCGTCCGACGCCCTTCGGTGTTGCGCAGAGTGGCGCGGCGCTGGGGCGCCCAAATGGTCCGGAACGGAAGGCTGGATCGCCGCAGATTGGCGAGCGTGGTCTTTGAGAATCCCCAAGAGCTTCGCGCCCTGGAGGCCATGACGCATCCGCTGATCCTGCGCGATATCCGGGATCGCATACGCCGCCACAAGCGCCAACAGGCCCCCCTGATCATCCTGGACGCGCCGTTGCTCAACGAAGCGGGGCTCGATTCGGTGTGTGATTGCCAGATTTTTGTCGAGGCGGGAAAGGCACTGCGGTGTCTGCGCGCCGCGCGCGACCGCGACTGGTCGCCTGCGGAACTTGTCCGGCGCGAAAGACAGCAGCTATCGCTCGGCGAGAAAAAACGCCGTGCGGCCCTGGTGATTGACAACTCGGGAACTCGCGCCGCCGCCCTGGCCCGGGTTCGCCGGGCATGGAAGGCTCTCGTCCCGATGTGACGCCTCTGTGCTCTGACTTTGCCGTTCGTCTCACAATCTGCTGTTTACACTTTGTCTGTTCTAAACTGTTGTTCACCGAAGGAGGTACTTTGATGCCAGAAAAACCATCCAGAACGGAAAGGGGAGAACGTTCCGGCCGCCCCGATCGGCCCGATCGCCTCGAGCAGGCCGAACGCCTCGCCGACCGCGCGGAGCGCCCGGATCGCCCGGACCGCCCCGAGCGTTCCGAGCGGCCCGATCGCGGCAAGGAAACGGAAACAAAACCCGTCCTCCCTCAAGCCGACGTCGAGGACGAGGAAGCCAAGACCAACGAAAAGTACGAGGCCATCAAGCGCGGCGAAACGCACATCTCCTCCCTTCAGAAGATGACCATCAAGGAACTCCTGGAGGTGGCCAAGAAGGAAGGCGTCGTCGAATACACCGGCCTCAAGAAGCAGGACCTTATCTTCAAAATCCTCAAACAGCGCGTCAACCAGAACGGCATGATGTATGGCGAGGGCGTCCTGGAGTGCCTGCCCGACGGCTTCGGCTTCCTGCGGTCGCCGGACTACAACTATCTGCCTTCGCCCGACGACATCTACGTCTCGCCTTCGCAGATCCGCAAGTTCGGCATGCGCACCGGCTCCTACGTGTCGGGTCAGATTCGCCCGCCCAAGGAAAACGAGCGCTACTTCGCCCTGCTTCGCGTCGAAGCCATCAACTGGGAGGACCCCTCCATACTCACTGAAAAGATCACATTCGACGACTTGACTCCCCTTCATCCGACCAACCGCATACGGCTCGAAACGGCGCCCGAAAACGTCAGCATGCGCATCATGGACCTGCTGACGCCCATCGGCATGGGCCAGCGCGGTCTCATCGTGGCCCCGCCGCGTACCGGCAAGACCGTCCTGATCCAGCAGATCGCCAACTCTGTGGCCAAGAACCACCCTGACGTCTACCTCATCGTGCTCCTTGTCGCTGAGCGTCCGGAAGAAGTCACCGAAATGCAGCGCACCGTCAGGGGCGAAGTCGTCAGCTCGACCTTCGACGAGCCTGCCGCCCGTCACATCCAGGTCTCCGAGATGGTCATCGAAAAGGCCAAGCGCCTCGTCGAGTACGGCAAGGACGTCGTGATCCTGCTGGACTCCATCACGCGACTGGGCCGGGCCTACAACTCCGAAGTCCCCCACAGCGGCAAGATCCTCACCGGCGGCGTGGACGCCAACGCCCTGCAGAAGCCCAAACGCTTCTTCGGCGCGGCGCGCGACACCGAGGAGGCCGGCTCCCTCACCATCCTGGCCACCTCTCTCATTGACACGGGCAGCCGGATGGACGAGGTCATCTTTGAGGAGTTCAAGGCCACCGGCAACATGGACCTCCATCTGGAGCGCAAGCTCGTGGACCGCCGCCTCTTCCCGGCCATTGACATCGCGCAGTCCGGCACCCGCCGTGAGGAACTCCTGCTCAACAACGAGGAACTCAAGCGCGTTCACATCCTGCGCCGCGTCCTCAACGAGATGAACCCCGTCGAGGCGATGGAACTGCTCATTGACCGCATGCGCAAGACGAAGTCCAACGCGGAATTCCTCATGAGCATGAACATGTAAGGAACCCGCGGGTGAGCGATCTCAAGGGGGTTGCGGGCGGCCGCTCCAAGGCGGCCGCGCGCGCGCCTCAAGGCTTCGACGTCGTCATCGTCGGCGCGGGCGTGTGCGGATGTTTCATCGCCCGCGAGTTGGCCCGATTCCGCCTGCGCATCGCCCTCCTCGAAAAAGAGGCCGAGGTCTGCGCCGGCGCTTCGCGCGGCAACGGCGGAACCATTCACTCCGGCGTGGACCCCAAGCCCGGCACGCTCAAGGCCAAACTCAACGTCCCCGCCAACGCGGCCTTCGACCGGATCGCTTCCGAGCTTTCGGTTCAGCTCAAGCGTGTGGGGTCGCTTGTGGTGGCTGTGCGGCAGGAGGAGATTTCGTATCTGCGTGAACTCTTGGCCCGCGCGCGGGAGAACGGCGTCCCCCGCGTCCGCCTCATCGGCCCCGATGAGATTTCCCGCCTCGAACCCAACGTGCGCGCCTTGGCCGCTCTGGATGCCCCCACCACGGCCATCGTCAGCCCGCAGCGGTTGGTCATCGCCGTCGCCGAAAACGCCGTCGCCAACGGGGTCCGTCTCTTCCTCAACACCCCCTGCACGGGTGTCCTTGCGCGGCGCGGGAAGGTCGTCGCCGTGCGGACCAATCGCGGCCTGATTCCCGCGCGCTTTGTCATCAACGCCGCCGGCGTTCACGCCGACGAGGTTGCGGCC
The DNA here is from genome assembly GCA_964409935.1 of uncultured Planctomycetota bacterium. Taxonomy (GTDB): domain Bacteria; phylum Planctomycetota; class Brocadiia; order JAADGH01; family CAYPFP01; genus CAYPFP01. Next base: position 28,977 of record CAYPFP010000060.1, read on the forward strand.
ATGGCCGGCGTCGGCGCCTTCCGCATTATCCCCAGGAAGGGCGAGTATTACATCCTCGACAAGAAGGTCCAACTCATCCGGCGCAACATCTTTCCCGTTCCCACGCCGGAGACCAAGGGAATCTGTGTCTTTCCGAGCGTGGACGGCAACAACCTCGTCGGCCCGAACTCGGACATCGTCGCCGACAAGGAGGACACCAGCACCTCGGCCGCCGTGCGCGACGAAATCTTCGGATTCGCAAGACGCTTCGTGCCCGCGATCAGCGAGGGCGACATCATCGCCGCCTTCGCCGGCATCCGCCCCGCGACCGAGTCCGGCGACTTCATCATCGGTCCCACCGACGTGGAGGGCTTTATCAACGTCGCCGGCATCATGTCCCCCGGCTTGACCTGCGCGCCCCTTATTGCGAAAATGGTCTCCGACATGATCGCCGAACGCATGGACCTGGCGGTCAGGCCCGACCACGATCCCACACGGAATCATCCGCCGCGTTTCGCCGACATGTCGCAGGCCGAGAAAATCCTGGCCATTCACGAGGATCGCCGCTACGCCCACATCATCTGCCGTTGCGAAATGGTGACCGAAAAGGAGATCGTTGACGCCGTACACAACCCGCTCGGCATCCACACGCTCAATTACATCAAGTTCATGACGCGGGCCGGGTCGGGCCGCTGCCAGGGCGGGTTCTGTTCCCCCCGCGTCGTTGACATAATCGCCCGTGAACTCGGAATCTCGCCGGCGGAACTGACGTTTCGCGGCGAGGGCTCTCGACTTTTCGTCGGCGGCACCAAGGATTTGAGGCGCTCGCATGGCAGCCCGCAGAAAAAGTGAATCGCCGGCGCCGGGGCGCAAGCGCCTCGACGTTGTCGTCATCGGCGCAGGTCCCGCGGGCCTGGCCGCCGCCGTGGCCGCGCGCCGCGCCGGCGTCGAGAATCTCCTGCTCATCGAGCGCGACGCCCACCTGGGCGGCATCCTCCAGCAGTGCGTCCATACGGGCTTCGGTCTCAAGCGGTTCGGCCAGGAGATGACCGGCCCCGAATACGCGGCGCGCTTCATCGAGGAGGTCCAGGCCCTGCGCATCCCCGTCGTCCTCGACACCATGGTGACGGAACTCGCTGCGACTCGCAAACTCATCGCCATCGGCGATCCCGTCGGGCTGGTCGAGATCGAGGCCGGCGCGGTGGTCCTTGCCCTGGGCTGCCGCGAGAGAACGCGCGGCGCCATCGGCATCCCCGGCGCCCGCCCCGCCGGCGTCTACACCGCCGGCGTCGCGCAGCGCATGATCAACATCGAGGGCCTGATGCCCGGCCGCCGCGTCGTCATCGTCGGCAGCGGCGACATCGGTCTGATCGTGGCCCGCCGCCTCACCCTCGAGGGCGCCAGGGTCATGGCCGTTGTGGAGATGACGCCCTATCCCGGCGGTCTCACCCGGAACGTCGTCCAGTGTCTTCAGGACTTCGACATTCCGCTACACCTCAACACCGTCGTCACCCAGATTCACGGCAGGAAGCGCGTCGAAGCCGTCACCGTCGCTCCTCTCGGTCCCGACGGCAAACCCCTCGCCGGCGCCGATAAACGAATCCCCTGCGACACGTTGCTCATCTCTGCCGGCCTCATCCCCGAAAACGAACTTTCGCAGGCCGCCGGCGTCGAATTGGACCCCTGCACCAGAGGCCCCCTCATTGACCAGGACATGGAGACCCTCGTCCCCGGCGTCTTCGCCTGCGGCGACGTCGCCTACGTGCACAACCTCGTGGACTGGGTCTCTGCCGATGGCGAGAGCGCAGGCCGCGCGGCGGCGCATCGGGTGTTGGGAAAGCCTCTGCCCGGAGCGCCGTGCGACATCCGTCTTCAGGCCGGCGAGGGGGTTCAATGCATCATGCCCCAGCGGCTAACGCGCCTTGATCCCAAAGGCGTGACCGTGTCGCTCCGTCCCAGGATGATCGCTCGCGACGTGAAGGTGAACTTCAAGGACGAGGCCGGAAAGACCATCAAGTCTGTTCTACGAAAGGTCGTGCGCCCGGCGGAGATATTTGACGTGAAGTTGCCTGCGGCGGTTCTGAGTCAACACAAAGAGATTCGTGTAGAGATTCAGTAGCGGCCCCGATTGCTCCGTCTTTCTCTCCCTTCGGCTGGCCTAAATCTATGCTTCCCAACTTTCCATAACCACTTTCGCTATCTCAATGTCCGCGCAATCGGGATCGCATCTGCCATTGGAATTCCCCTCCACTATT
>CAYPFP010000061.1:0-31185 GCA_964409935.1 uncultured Planctomycetota bacterium
TGTCGGCCTCGGCGCTCACGTCAAAGGCCCGCAAGGGTGTCCAGATGTAAGGATCCGGTTTGTCCTGTCCAGGCCGGTCGAGACGGATTTCGAGGTCCGAGCCCCGTACCAACCTGGTCTGAAACTGTCTCGGAACGGCCCGAGCCAGCGGGTTGGTCCGGGGCGGGCGGAACCCGCCTTGCGGAACCCGCCTTGTCAACATAGGCCCATCAGTCGAAGACAACGAGCCTTGCCGGATCGGGGGACAGGTGTCCCGTCAACGGCGGGGCCAAGTCAATCTGCGTTCGCCGTCCGGCGCGCTTTTCCAACGGGGTTTCGGTCGTGAATGCGAGAGACCATATTTGGCCGTCGCCGCCTGAGGGGACGGCGATGGTTTGGCGTTTGTGGTGGACGTAGAAGTCGTCCCGCTGCCAGGCGACTGCGCCGCCGGGATCGAGGACCTTCAAGCGCATTTTGGCGTCCAGACCGCCGGTGGTAATGTCAAACTGATGCAGACCGGCAGGGACGCGGAAATACAGCACGGGGTTGGGGTCCTCAAAGCGCAGCGGCTGTCCCCAGGCCATCAAGGCGCGACCCGTGGTCGAGACGCCCAGACTACCCAGACCGGCCTCCGTCATCAAGGCGAACAAACCCGTCTCCTTGGCCGGAATCTTGATAAGAGTGGATTGATTTGCGAGTACGGCGCCGCTGGCGGCCACCTTACCCGATGGAGAGATAAGCCAGAAACGCAACCAGCGGACCTCGCCCTTGTCGGCCTCGGCGCTCACGTCAAAGGCCCGCAAGGGTGTCCAGATGTAAGGATCGGGTTTGTCCTGTCCAGGCCGGTCGAGACGGATTTCGAGGTCCGAACCCTGGACGCCGCTTACAAGAACGGGCACGCCCGGCGCTATGCGCAGAACGTGGTCCAGGGAGGCGGGCTCGGCGCGTCCAGAAGTGGACGCGGGCGCGAAGACAGGCTGTAGCGGAGCTTTGCCAACGGCTTCAACGGCGGGCAGCGTGCCGCTTGGAGAGAGCGCCTTGCCCCGCAGCGCAGAGAGCCGTTGCGCGTCCGCCAGACGGATGGGCGGATGAGCGAGGGCAATCACCGCAAAGGCATATGAGCCGACGCGAGGGACTGTGAAAGAGACGCCGTCGCGCAGAGCCGTAAATTGCAGGGGCTTGAGTTGGGACGTAGGGAAATCGGCCCAACGGACCGCCGTGGCGGTATGCCCCTGCGGCAAAGGCACGGCGAGAGTTACGTTGGAGGCCGGGGTAAGAGTTGAAGGCCCCCGCAGAACGCGGTAGTACGCCTGGTCGGCTGTCTGCACGCGCAGATCGTAGTTGGCGAGATGAACGGTCATTGCGGAACCGGCGGCGTCCGTAAACCACCGGGCAGCAACCCTGACGGCACGGGGACCCGGCGGAAGGACCGATGCGAGAGGCTCTGCAAGGGCCTGTTGAAGACAGGCCAGGAAAGTGGTGCGGTTGGTTTCACGGATGAGGCTTCTGGCAGGCTGGTCGCAGTGGACGTCCGTACCGGAATAGGCGTCGGGGACATCCACATCGGCGAAGCCACGCGGACAAAGTGCAATTTTTCCCTTGTGGAAAGAGGCGACGGCAAAGGGCTTGGCGGGTGTAAGAGCCGAGCTTCGGAGACCGAAATCCTGAAGTCTAAAGGCGGGGCGCGGCCTGGGCGCACCGCAACGATAAGCCGTGCCGACCTCGCCGCTGAGGATAAGGCAGCCCCCGGCGCGGGCAAAAGCCAGCAGGCGATCCACCTCGGCGTCGTCGAGCATACGGACATTGGGGACGAAAATGACCTTGTAGCGCGAGACGTTGTCGGCCTCCAAGCCGTTGTCGAGTATGGCATCCCAAAGGACATGGGCTTCGGAGAGCCAGTCCGTGACAAGGCGAACTTCTCGCACAGAGTCTGCGGGATCGCGGTATAGTTCATTGGTGAGGCAAAGGACACCCGCCTCCGCCACGGAAGGGCCGCTGCGTAACAGGGACTCGTGGCGGCGGTAGAAGTCGTAGAACGGTTTGCGCGCAGCACACGGGAGCCAGGGCGCGCCGGTGTCACATAAGATGCCGTCGAAGGCAAGGGTCTCGGCGGCGGCAAGATTGAACAAGCCCTCGTCCTGGCCCAGGAAGACATGGCTGCGCAACGGGGCGGCCCATGCCCTCGATGGGGCCAGTGCGCGCATCATCTTATGGCCGAGGATCAGGTCGTTTGGAGCGTTAAAGCAGAGGTTGTGGGTAAGGCGCAACGCCTCGAAACCCTCGGACATACGGATGTTCTCGCGAACACCGACCTGAAAGGCGTCCTGCCTGGCCCATTCGACAGGGTCGCAGCCGTAGTTGCTGGGGACAAACTCGATCTGGGTTCCGTTGGGGCAGACCCAGAAGTTCCCTTTACCGACGACCGACTCCCCTGCAGCGCGAAGCCGGGACAGGTGGCGCGCCGCACTGTAAGACCAGAAACGCTTAGTCTCGATATCGAAAGGCTTTTCGTTCAAGGCGGCGTTGGCGTAGTCGTCAATCCCGAAATACTTCTTGAGTTGTTTGGGGGTGAAGCGTTGTTTGAGGAAAACGGGCCATTCGGCTTGACACCAGGAGCAAACACAGAGAGAACCAGGATTGTCCACGAACACACCGCGAAGGCCGTTGGCGGCGCCGAGCTTGACGAAGTCGGCAAGGTATTTGGAGAAGGGGGAATTGGGACAAGCGGAATGGATTCGGCTGCCGTCGTCGGCGGGCTTGTAAAAGGACCACGTGCTCTTTGCCTTGTAGTCGGGACGGAACTGGACCCAGTCCCAAGGGTCGGCGGAGGGCCGCGGGCCGTACCAGTCCTTATAGAGGTCCCAGTGGTCGTAGAAGGCCCAGAAGCGAAGACGTTTTTCGCGCTCTCCCTCAATCTTTACAGCGCAAACATAAGGGGCGAGTCCATACGCGCCTGTTTCCTTGAGGACCCAGGCAACGGCGTCGCGGCCTTCGCTGAGGCGGGCGGCGTAGTCGGACGTTGACCAGTAGGCGGCGCGTCTTTCCAGCGACGCGGCGCGTCGTTCCAGCGACGCGGCATCGGCAGCTTGGGAGGCAGGCGGCGGAGTTGCGGAGGGCTCGTCCTTCTCGTACGACCAGCGCGTCTTCTGTGTTCCCGGAGCAGGACACATGGATTGGTGCGGCAAGCCAGTGGAAATGCCGGAGGATTCGGGGTACTGAAAGAGGTCCGGTTTGTTGCCGCTGACGAGGGGAACATGGTTCGGGTTGGACTTGGGGGTCCAGCCGGATTGCCAGAAGAGGTACAGACGCGGAGGCTGGGCGCCCTGGGCCTTGAGCCAGAGGGGAACCGAGTCCTCATCGGCCAGACAGGACGCAAGGGGAAGGACCGCCGCAATCATCCAGAGGAAGGCGAGGCAATGAGTACGCATGGAGAACCTCCGATGAGAGCCAGAATCGTCTAGGCCAAGAGGGCCAAAGCGCTTGCGGTTGCGACGGGGACGACGACGTTATCCAACTCGTCGAGCGGCAAGGCCTCCGCGACAGAGGCCACTGCTGCGGCGACGGCCCCCGGAAGCAGGCCTGTAATACCAACACAGGCGAGAAAAGCAACAACAAATCCAGCAACGGTTCCTTCCACGGACTTCGCGGGGAAGCCTGGGAGCGGATGCACGCCCCACAGCGCACCCGCAACGCCGGCGGCACAATCACAGCCACACACAGCCAGCACCGCTCCACAGGCCACACGAGGTTCGAAAACAGCGAAGCAAAGCATGATCCCCAACGCCAGGGCGAGCGGACCCAGAGCCAGACGATCCTTCTCTCTGGGACGTCGAATCCCCGCGCCAAACCATTCCACGACGGAGACAGACCGGTTCCGCAAGCGCAAGGCCTCGTACACAAGGTAGAGGACGCTGAAAAGGCCAAGACCGACGATCGTAAGAGCCGGCCAGAAATAACCCCAAACGGCCCAGATGCAGCCCAGGGCATGAAGGGCCTTCCGTACAATTTCGCGCCTTGCGGCCGCGCGGTATGGCGTCATTTCCAGAGCGGCGAGCATGGAGAAATCCTACCGGAGGTCAAACACGATCTCGCTTTCAATCGGGTTGCCGAACTTAACGCCGATGCCTTCCGCAAAGGCCCAGTTGCCGGGTTGGGAGAAGACGCTGGTCGCAATACGCGAGGAGCATTTGCGGCCATCCTCCAAGTCAAGCTCAATCCAGAAGCGCCGCACCTTGAAGGAGTCATTGCCGGGATTGTGAATCTCCATCTGGTTCACGGCAGACAACGCCTCGATGACCTCGCGGGGAAGTTCCACTGCCATCGTCTTGCTCCAGATATTCTGCGACTCACTGCCGCCTTCGCTGTCCGGAAGATTGCCGACACGTAAGCCATTGATCTCAACACTGGATATGTAGGGGGCGGAGGCGCCCACCCCCTGCCCTTCGTAATGAAACCACCCCCGCCGGGCCTTCCTGAGATCGGCGGTGCTGAGGCCCGCAACCATGTGCGGCCCCGCCTCGTGGCGAAGGCTGACGGGATGATCCTCGATGGAGAGCGTCATCGTCGGGGCAACGGCTTCAATGCGGACTCCGCTCCAACAGGCCCAGTCTCCTGAAGAATTGTCGGCGGGGCCGACGTCCGCAATCAGCTTGATCCCCACCTTCTGGCCGGCCCACGGAGACAGGTCGCCTTCCAAGGGCGTCCATGCATGCTTGATCCACTGCTTTTCGGCCAGGACGGTTTGCTTCCCCTTGTTGTCGAGAACGGCAACGCGGAAAAGGATTCCATCGCCGGGATCACTTCCGTCGGCCTTGCCGATGAAACACCGAACGACGGCTTTGGAGTCGGCGCGCCCTGAACGGGACTCGTTCAGGGCGGGCAAGACAACGTGTTCGTACAAAGCGAAGACGTAGCCCACACCGGTCTTGTAGGGCGGATGCATGAAGATGCCCTTCTTCGATCGCCCGCCGCAAGTCATGTCCGCACGCTCGCTGACGATCGTGCCCATTTCCGAGATGACACCGGATTCGGGGGGCTTCCGAAGGCACTGGCCCGTTTGGTACTTCTCGGGCAACCTGGCGGCTTCGCGCAGGACGCGCTCGGCCCTCAGCCACCAGGTTCGCTCCTGCGCGAACGCGCCCAACAGGATCTCAAGCCGCAGCGGCTTCACCTCTTCGACGACCGGCGGCTCAATGGGGAACTCAAGGACAGACTCCGTCCCAGGCGAAAGCGTCACGCTTCGCTCCTGTCCGGCGAGTCTTGCAGTTCCCGACGATGCCGCCGGCAGATTGCTTCGCAACTGCAGGCGGAGGGCGGTGTCAACGGACAGGCGCATGTCGGCCAACGGCAGCACGACGAAGTCAATCCAGGCGTCCTCAAATTGCGCCCACACTTGCTGACCGACCGGACTGCCGGGAGGGATGCGGAATTGGTGGATATCTTTTCCCCGAACCGTGACTGTTTCGCCCGCGATGGCCCCTTCCCTCGGACAGGACAGGGTCACGGGCGGTGCGTCCGCAGGGGTAAGAAGGTAGCTGAAAGCCCCCTCCCTCGGCGTCACGTAAACGAGGCCGCGACTCAGGCGAGTCTCGACGGGGCCAATCTCCTTGCGTTCCTTGTCGAGGGCCACGGCTCTGGCGGTCCGTCCGTCCAGCGATATCCCGAAGGACTTGGGGTTGCCCACAGGTATCAGCTCGAGGGCGTCGTCGGGCAGCCTGAGGGCAATGATTGCCTCGTCGCTGACAGCTTTTGCGAAGCGAGTCAGAGCGCCGCGCCCGTCGCAATAAATGTAGGCCGGCGAGTCAACGTAATCTGCGCGACGACCGTCCCTAAGCGCACTGAAGACGACCAGTTTCCCATCAGGGGTCCTTGCCGACCAACCATTGGGCGGCAGGAGCGCGTCGGGGGTTTGCCAGGCTTCGGAGACATGACCGTTCACCCAGACCTTCAAGCCGTTCGAATAGGTTGTGACGACCTGCGAACGCGCGAAGACGCCCGAAGCGACGGCGGAACTAGTGTCGAGCAGGCGGCCTTGAGAGTCTGCGTAGCGAATCTCAACCGCCGATTGCGCGGCGTAGTTCGCGTGAAGCTGCTGGATTGTGTAGTAGCTTCGCACAGTATGGCGGATCGGACCGCCCACGAAGAAACCGGTGTGTCCGAAGGCAATGGTAGCGGCGAGGAAGCGGTCGAGCTTCTGATCCTGTTCCTGCGGGGTTGCGCCCATGCCTTCATCGCGGCCATAAAACATCGAAGGAGCGCCCATGCCGAAGTTGCAACCCAGCGGATGCAATTTCAACAAGTCAAAATCCACGAGCCAGGGGTTGACGGGAAGCCTGTAGCGCTGGTCCTGGGCGTAATTGCCGTCGGTGAGACCGCAATAATAGTAGTGATTGTTGCCCTCGCTGTAGACGGGGCCATTCCATACCTTCTTCTGATGCAGCATGATCTCGCCGTAAGAGTAGAAGGTGGCGGCGAAAGTGCCTGCGCCGGGCACGCGGGCGTCGTAGTCCGTCCGCGACCACGGGGTAACGGCGGTGTGGACGTCGCAGTACGCGGTGGAGAGATTGAACTTCTGCTGAATCGTCGGCGTCAATCTGGCCTCGAACTCGACGGCGCGGGCCGGTTTGGGGGCGTAGCAGCGAGGCCAGGCCCCCTGCCAGTTGCCGTCCGACGCACGCCCCACCATGTCCTCGTCCCAGAATTCATTGACGGGAGCGAAATCGGTGTAATTATTGTAGAGGCCGTAGCGGTAGCCCAAGGCGTGAAGCTTGCGAGAGTATTCGGCCTGGCTGTCGTCGCCGCCCTTCTTCGGGGCCGCGCGCGTACGGAACGTGAAACTCTCGCCGCCGTCACGCCAACCGGTCTCGTGGTCGGTGATGACAACCTTGGTCATGCCGTAGCGCGCCATGTCGGCCCAGCGGGCATAGTCCCTGGCGCGATCGCTCGCGCCGTGAGCCACCCAGAGACGCTCGCCCGTCACGGCAATCCACGGCGACTTGGGATTGGGGACGTTTGGCAGGACCTCCTCAAATCGGGGAGACACGGTCAGGAAGATGCGCTCAAAACAGTCATTGCGCTTCCCATCGGTCTTCGGATGGTAGATGGCGCCGCCGTTGTAGATAGTGCCCCGCTCGGAGAGCGGGGCGCCGTCGTCGCGGACCTCGTTACGGAAAGTGAGGGCCGAGGCATTAGAGCGATAGTAATCCATCAGCCCCATGAGGAAGAGCGGGCGGTCCGGGCGACCCATCACGAGGACGGCGGGACGTTCCCCGTTTCCGACGAGGTAGGGAACGGTGACAAGACGCGGATTGCGCACACCGATGGCCCGGCCCATGACGAACTCAACGGCAGCTCCGCCCATACACGCAACATCAATGACAAGCGACTTCTGCAGGATGCGGAAGGTGTAGGTTGCATCCATGCGGTCATCGCCGCGAGCGAGACGCCACGCGGCGACGATGGTGTCGCCCCGCCGCTCACAACTCAACAATTGCGCGCGGTCGGGCGGGACCGGTTTCTGATCCACACCGAAACGCAGCCCACCGTCCACCATCGGCCTGAACTTAACGCCGAATGCGCCGCCCCACGTCACGGAGATATCGCCCAACGTGCCCGTCTTGGGTTCGTAGCGGTACTCGAGGACCCCGTCCGCGCCGGTGTAACGCAAGACGTAAGCGCCCCAGTCCTTCGCGAGGGAGGTCTTGAAATCCGTGGTGAGGTTGTCGGGCAGGATGGTCTCTTCCCGAGTCGGGAACGGCAGACGGCCAGGGCCTGTATTCAGACCGACCCCCTGCCCCGGAAACATCTCAATGCCCCGGCGGGGTCTCGGCTCAAACTGAAGAGCACGCAACTGCTCCTTGTAAAAAGCGAGGTTGTCAAAGAAAAGGGTGCGGTCATCCTTGTTGTGACAGTTGGTAATCAGCAGGCCTTCAAAGGCAACGTTTCCTTTGAGCGCCGAGATCTGTTCGGGCTGCAGCTTCCGATGGCGTACAAACCACTCTTTCCAGTTCACATTTCCAATGGGAATCTGGAGCGACCGGTCGTCCTCGGCGCGCAACAAGACGGAGATGTTTACGGAAGGCGTGCCGGGATTAGGCTCCCATCCCCAGTTGTTGCCGTAAATCCAGAAGTTGATGCAGTCAAAGTCGGCAGGGATGGGTATGGGAGACGGAGGACGCAGAGTGACGGATGCGGAACGCGCAGTCCCCCTGTATACGAGCTTAGCGACGTAGAGACCCCATAGCTGCTGCTCGCGCGAGCGGGTCAAGGTCGCCACGGCGTCCTTGGTCTCCACCGTCCAACCGTCCAGAGACTCAAAGTCCACAAGGGCCGGATGCGTGTCCTGCGTACGGTTGGCCCAGACCATCTCGTAGGGGCGCTCGCCAACCTTCTCCTGCGCGAAGAGCGTGGCCATTGTGAACAGACCCAGAGCAAAGAAGTACGCATGCTGACAGAGATTAGGCATTGCCGTGCACCTCTCAAAAAAGTGCGACAGGGGGTCGCCCAAGACTCTAGAGCAGCGACTTGATGATCTCGGCAACGCCCTCGCCGCCGGGTTTCTGAGCCACCAAACCGCGGTTTCGGAGTACGGCCTCCTTGACCACAGGATCCGCGTTGGCGACGGCCGCCGAGCGGATACCGAATCGCCCGTCGAGCATCGAGAGGTCATTGAGAGAGTCGCCAATCGCAAGGACCTCATCCGGCGCAAGGCCGAGACACCTTGCCACCTGGCGCAGACCTTCGCCCTTGCTGCCGGAGGCGAGGGTGACGTTCGTGCCCCAGTAGTTGCGGGTCACCTCGGAGTTCGGCAGATCCTGCGCGAGATCGGCCAGGATCACGCGGGCCTTTTCGGCGTCGGCGGGATTGCTGTAGAAGACCTCAAAGCCATACTCGCCGAAAATGTTCCAGATTTTGTGGCGCAGGCCGGCGGCGGTCAAGGCCGCAATCCAATCGGCGGCGCGCTTGAGGATCTCGAGATTCAGCAACTCCATCTCATGCATCTTCAAGGCGTTCCATTCCTTCTCTTCGCGGGTCTTGCCGTCCTCCACCCACAATATAAACTTCTCCCGCCACACCAGGAAGTTCGGGTAGGGCTTGCCGAAGACAAAACCGTGCTGGCCCAGGAGCGTACGAAGATCATACCACGGGCGGCCCGACACAATGCCGACCAATACGCCCTGCCGGACCGTTTCGATCAGAAGATCCCGTGTGGTTTCCGGTATGCCATTGTAAACCAAAGTCAGATCATAGTCGGTGCCAATGAGTCTAATCGGCTTGTTCGTCACGCCTCTGCTCCGCCTTTCTCCGCCCCGGAAACGATACGAGGAACCCTGCGCCCAATAGCGCACGTAATGACATAGGGTATCGTCCCCAGGAGCGCCGCCACCTCCTCCACCGAGATGCGAGCGCCACCCTGCTCGCCGTAGACAACGACCTCGTCCCCGACTCGCACACCGGGCACATCGGTCACATCAATCACCGTTTGGTCCATGCAGACCGTCCCGATGATGGGAACGCGCACCCCGCCCACAAGCGCCTGGCCGCGATTCGACAGGTCGCGGCTGAGGCCGTCGGCATAGCCGATGGGCAGTGTGGCCGCGCGCGAGGGCCGCGTTGCCGTGAAACGCCGGTTGTAGCTTACGGTGTCTCCGGGCTTGAGGGTCTTGAGGAACATGATGCGCGTCTTGAGCGAAAGGACGGGCTTGATCACCATGTCCCGCGAGACGCCCTCGCCGGGATGGAGGCCGTAGAGGATCAAGCCGGGCCGCACCATGGTAAGGTAGGATTCAGGAACGTCCAGAACCGCGCTGCTGTTGGCGGCGTGCTTCAGGGGGATGCCGATCCCGGCGGCCTCGATCGCGCCGGTGACCTCGCGGAAGCGAACTACTTGATGATAGGTGAAATACTTGTCGGCTTCGTCGGCGGAGGCAAAATGGGTGAAGATGCCTTCGACCAGGATGTCGGGCATCCTGGAGAGCGCTCGGACAAGGTCGGGGGCCTCCGCGTAAGGCACGCCCAGCCTGCCCATGCCTGTATCCACCTTCACGTGAACGATGGCCCGCCTATGGCAGGCTCGGGCGGCAGCGGCGACGGCGTGGGCCGAGTCCAAGTCGCAGACGGTGAGACGCCCATCAAGGTCAAGGGCCGCCCCCAGCCATTCAGGGAGCGTGCACCCCAGAAGCAACGCGGGCGAGGTGATTTCTGCGCGGCGAAGCTCCGCAAGCTCGCTCACCGCAGCCACGCCGAGCATGTCGGCCCCCTCGGCTGCAAGCCTCCGGGCCACGCCCACCGCGCCGTGGCCGTAGGCATTGGCCTTCACGGCGACAAGCGTCTTGACCCCAGGCCCTATGCGGCGCCTCACCTGGTGGAAATTGCCCGCGAGATGGTCCAGATTGATCTCAGCCCAAGTCGGATGCAAATGCGTGTCCGTCCAACAGCTCAACCGAATCTACACCTGTGCGCCAACGGCGGCTGCGGCCTCCCGAACCTGGCGCCATGTCTCGTCATCAACAAGGATGCCCTGGGCCCGGTGTTGCTGTTCCTGTCGCTGCTCAGGCTCGCCGGGCAGGACGATCTCCGTAAAGCCCGGCGCCAGCGCGGCGCTCTTGACGTAGCGGGCGAGGTCGCGGACCTGACCCGTGAAATAGTCCATCGGGACAAAGTGTCGGATGTTTATCACCACCATCACAAGGGCATTGCCGATGCGGTCCGGGTTCTGCCTGCTGCAACCTGCGCCGGTGAGGGCGCCGCAAAGCACATCCACCAGGAGGGCGAGTGCGAAGCCTTTGTAGCCCACGGGACCGCCGAAAGGCAGGAGCGCGCCGGCATCGGCCGGGAAGCCCGCGCCCACAATCTTCTCGGAACGGCCATAGAAATCGTTGGGGTCCGTGGACGGGCGGCCGTCGCAGTCAATGATCCAGCCCTCGGGAACTTTCTCGCCTTTGTTGCGCTTCACGCGCACCTTGCCTTCTGCGGCGACGGACGAGGTTACGTCAACAACGATGGGAGGTCCGGAGTCGGTCGGGATGCCTGCGGCGATCGGGTTGGGAGAAAGTCTCCGTTGGCGCCCCCCGAAGGGCGCCATACACTGACCGCCCCCGTGGTTGTTGACCATGGCAAGGGCGATCATGCCTTTGTCAGCGACCATCTCGACGTAATCGCCAATCCGGCCCATGTGATTGGAGTTGTGCGTGCCCACGCAGGCGACTGCGGACTTTCGGGCCTTGTCCATCGCCAGTTCCGTCGCGCATTTTGCGGCCATCTGCCCGTAGCCCCAGCGGCAGTTCAGAATCGCGCTGGAAGGCGTTTCGCGCTCGACTTCGATTTTGGCGCCAGGAACAATCTCTCCCTTCTTGACCTGCTTGATGTATTGGGGAACACGAATGACGCCGTGCGAGTCGAGACCCAGCAGGTTGGCTCGGACCAGCGACTGGGCCACCCACTCCGCCTCCTCGCGGGGGGATCGAGCCGCCGAAAATATTCCAGCGACGAGACCGGTCAGGGTCTCAGGCGTAAACCTGGGCACGTCGCACCTCCGTTAAGCAATAGCGGCGGATTTCAAGAAATCGCGGGGCTTGATGAGTTGCTCAGGCGAAACTCCGGCCTCGCGCAACATTCCCTGGGACCATGCGATGTTACCGGTGCCGCCGACGGAGTGCGAGTCGCTGCCGATGCTGAAACGCACGCCCTCGTCGCGGAAGATTCGGATCACGTCAAGGTACCTCTCCCTGAAGTGGCGCGGCGCGACCGCAGGAAACCACCACCACATGTTATTCATGACCTCGAAATACTTCCCGTGGTCCGCAAAGGCGCGCGCAACCTTCCGGTAATCCGCCAGTGAGATCGAGTCGAGCATGAGCGGCGGATTGATTCTGCCGAGGTTGAACGGGTGGGCGACTATGTCAACGGCGGGATTCTCGCAAACGTTGCGCATCGCAGTAACGACGTTGGCGATCTGTTTGGCCGCAGAGTCAGGCGGGTTCCTGTAGACGCCTTCCGTCATGTGCCCAACGTCAACCAGGCACAGGTCCACCTTGGCGCGAACGGCAGCATCCACGCTCGTGCGTCCGCTGAGGTCGAGGATGGTCCCCTCCACCCCGCACAGCAACAGACTGCGGACGCGCTTTCGGCCTTCGGCGACTTTGGCTACGTACTCATCAAGAAATCCCGCCTTGTCGGGGAAAACGTGGTCCGTGACGGCAAGGGCGTCAAGTTCCAGGGCGTCGCCGTACAGGATAAGGTCCTCGATGGGGACCTTGCCGTCGGAGTAAGTTGTATGCGTGTGAAGGTCGAAATTCAGGGCATCAGTCCTCGCGAAAGGGTCGAAGATCATAAAACCTGCAAAGGCGTCCCGATTCTAGCGAGCGCCAGGCGAGGAGTCAAACTGAAAGCAGATAGCGGGCGATTGCGTCGAGGGTCGCTTGTGTTATAATAATGACATAGCCAGTGCGCCGTGTCTCTTGAGAGGGACTACAATGAACAGAACACGGACTGTTCCGGTCGGTTTGTTGGTTCTGGCGACGTTGGTGTCCGGCTGTACAAGCCCGGTGAAGACTTACCTGAAGCCGGGGGCGGACCTTTCGCAGGTTCAGGAGATCGCGATCGCGAGCTTCGCATCGGATCCGAAGTATCCGGAAACGGCGCGAGGCGCCGCCGAGCTGCCGGCGTTCCTTCAGGCCGTCATGAGCGCCAAGGGGTATGCCGTCATAGACGTACAGAAGTCGCTGGGGGAGATCAGCAAGATTGCGCCGCCAGGCAAGGAGCTGTCCCCGGAAATCCTTGCCGATCTGGGTGCGAAGCTGAATGTGAAGGCCGTGCTCAAAGGCATCGTCATGTACTACGGAAGCACAGAGGCCGTGGAGCCGGCCGAAGTGACATCCACAGCCCGGCCGCAGTTCGGTTCTGCCACCCCCGCGCAGCGGCGTCTGGGGTTCCGGAGCCGCGAACTTAGCCGGGTGCAACCCGGCTTCACGACAAGCCCCGCTGCGGTGGTGACGGAATACCGCGTCACCGTGCGCCTGGAACTCTTTGACGTGAAGTCCAAGAGCGTCCTGTGGTGGGCCGAATGTTCCGCGGGGGGCGAACAGGACCATATGAAAACCTACGCCAACGAGGTGTTTGAAGCCCTACTCGCCCGCTTCCCTGTGCGGCCGACTGCAAGGAAATAGCCTCAACCCTTCCCGCAGATCGCCGGAGTGCTTTTCCTGTTCGCAGTCAAAGGACGGCCTTCACTTCGATGTCAATGTGGACCCGCGCCATCCTCATCTTCACCGTGACGTATGTCCTCATATCCGTTCAGAAACTGCGCCACGTCCATCATGACCGGCCCTCGGCCGCGTTGTTCGGCGCCGTGATGATGGTGATCGCCGGCGTGTTGACGCTGAACCAGGCGTACGCCGCGATCAACATGGATACCATCGTGCTGCTGCTGGGAATGATGATCCTGGTGGCGTACCTGAAGGTCGCCCGGTTCTTCCTCTGGGTTTCCCACTGGGTACTGACGCGCGCCCGGACGCCGCGCCGTCTGCTCGTGCTGCTCGTCTTCACATCGGGCATCGGGTCGGCGCTTTTCGTGAACGACACAATCTGCCTGATGTTTACGCCCATCCTCCTGGAGGTCACACGGCAAGGGCGGCTCAACCCGCTCCCATATCTGATTGCCCTGGCGACGGCGTCCAACATCGGGAGCGTCATGACGCTGACGGGTAATCCACAAAACATGCTGGTCGGGATCTTCTCGGAATGGTCGTATCTGCGGTTTACGGCCTACATGCTGCCCGTGGGCCTGTTGTCGCTGCTGGCCGACATTGCGGTTATTCTCGTGGTCTTTCGCCGGGACATAACCGGGGAGCCGCTGAGGCCCTTCTCGCTGGTCCCTCCGCGGGCCAACCTGCGCATGACGGTCAAATCGCTGGTCATCCTGGGCTGCATGGTCGTGGGATTCTGCGCGCATGGGCAACTACCGCTGGTGGCGATCCTTGGGGCCGTCTTGCTCATCGGTTGGGCGCGGATTCGGCCCGGCCGAGCCTTCGAGCAGGTGGACTGGTCGCTGCTGCTGTTCTTTGCCGGACTGTTTGTGGTGGTGCAAGGCATCGCCAAGGTGGGCGTGGTTCACGACGTATACGTTCTGGCGTCGCCGCTGTTCTCGGGAACGGAGGCGGTCCAGATCATTTCGTTCAGCGGAGTGAGCGTGCTCCTGTCGAACGTGGTCTCCAATGTCCCGTTTGTGCTGGTGGCAAGCGGGTGGATCGGGAAGTTCGTGAATCCCGACCTGATGTGGCTCGCGCTGGCCATGAGCAGCACGTTTGCGGGCAACCTGACGGTCGTAGGGTCGGTGGCGAACATGATAGTGGCGGAACTGTCCAAGGAGGAGGCCGCCCTGGGGTTCACGGACTTTCTGAAGGTCGGAGTTCCCATCACGCTGATCTCAACGGGGATCGGGATAGTCTTTCTGCTGGCGTATTCGCACATTGTGTAGAATCGGACGGCGGTTTACAACGGCGGCAAGAAGGTTGCTGAAGTTTTGCCTTGACAGACTTTTTCGCGATTCATATAATACCACGCTGTAGGTGTGACCGGATTGCTCTCTCCAGCCGGCCTGCGGTCACAGCCGCGTTCGCGCGGAGATCGAATCAATAGCACTGGTTGCCGGCCGGCAGCATCGTTTCTTTCTCATGGTCTGCAGGAGACTGCCAAGTCGGAGGTAGCCTGCGGATTCCGTCCGCTTCAAATCGGTTTGGGAGTTGCGTGAAGAGGTGGGGATTTTTTTTTGGCCTGCGGGCGCGATGTTTGGGTTGAGGGGCGGCCGGCGGTTTGCCGGGCCGCATTGCGGAAGCGCGCCATGGCGGCAGGAAAAAGCAAGGCAATAGCACTAAGTACATGCAATACTTTTACGTTTTCTGCTTCATGATTCTAAGCGCGGCGTTCGTACTGGGCGCTGTTCTCGTGCCGCTTTTGCTAAGCCCCCGAAGCAAGGGGCCTAAGCGGAATACCACATACGAAAGCGGCGAGCAAACCATCGGCAGCGCGTGGGTCCAATTCCCCATAACGTACTACCTGTTCGCCCTCATCTTTCTCGCATTTGACGTTGAGGCCGTTTTCCTCCTGCCGCCTGCTGTGATATACCGAGAATTCATCGGGTTAACCGCGCTGGTGGAGATATTCGTTTTCGTGGCAATCCTCGCCCTGGGCTTGGTTTACGCCTGGAGCAAGGGGGTATTCAAGTGGCGATGAGCGAAGATTTGAAGAAGCCTCGGCGGACCCCGGCGGGCATGTCGCCGGCCGCGTTGGTGGACCCGCCGATCGTGCCTGCAATCATAGACGATATCCTGAATCTCGCGCGGGCGAACTCCCTGTGGCCGCTGACGTTCGGACTCGCGTGCTGCGCGATCGAGATGATGGCAACGGCCGCAACGCGCTTCGACCTTGACCGGTTCGGGGCGGCGGCTTTCCGCGCAAGTCCGCGCCAAGCGGATGTGATGATTGTGGCCGGCACGGTCAACAAGCTTATGGCCGAGCGCGTCAAGACGCTGTATGACCAGATGCCCGCCCCGAAGTACGTTATCGCCATGGGCGCATGCGCGTGCAAAGGGGGTCCGTTCACGGGGCCGGGGGATTACACCGTGCTCAAGGGCGTGGACCAGATTGTGCCGGTGGACATCTATGTTCCGGGATGCCCTCCCCGTCCGGAGGCTCTCATTGCGGGTTTCCTGAAGCTTCAGCAGAAGATCAAGGGGCGAATTAGGTAACCAGAACAACCATGGGCGCGCTTGAGGTTCTGAAAACCGAGATTTCGGCGAGGTTTCCTGCGGCGAAGGTGGCCGCCTGCGATTACTCAAAACGCGGGCAACACATCGAGGTCGAAATCGCCGGTGCAGAGATCATCTCTGTGGCGCAACTTCTGTTGGCCCATTCCTGCTTCCTGGAGTTTGGGACCGTTGTGGATCTCTTGGACAGTTTCCAGGTCGTGTACCAATTTGGGCGTTACTCGGAGGTCGTTCGTATTGTCGTGAAGTACTCATTGCCCAAGGGGACTGAGCCTGCGTCAATTGCCCTGGCGTGCCCCGCGGCGGACTGGTTTGAGCGGGAAGTATTCGACATGTTCGGACTGAAGTTTGCCGGACATCCTGACATGCGCCACCTGCTGATGCCTGAGGAGTCAACGTTCTATCCCCTCCTCAAGACGGCGCCAGCCAAGGAGAAGTCAGGAAAGAGGCAGGCGAAGGAAGGCGCGTGATGCCCGAAGAGGTCAGACCGGCTTCGGCCTTTGAGACGCCGGTGGTCAAGAAAGATTACTATCTGAACATGGGTCCGCAGCATCCGAGCACCCATGGGGTGCTGCGGCTGCTGTTGCACATGGACGGCGAGACGCTTCTGGACTGTCGGCCCTACATCGGTTACGTCCACCGCGCTCAGGAGAGGATAGCCGAGAGCAAGCCGTACCTGGCGTACTTCCCCTTTACCTCGCGCATGGACTACCTGTCGGGCCTGATCTACAACTGGGGTTGGGCGGGGGTCGTGGAGAGAATGCTGGGCCTCCAGGTCCCGCGCCGCGGCGAGTTTATCCGCGTCATCATGAGCGAGTTGAACCGCATCCAGAGCCACCTTGTCTGGCTTGGGACGTATCTTATAGACTTGGGGGGACTTACGCCCTTCTTCTATTGCTTCGAAGACCGGGAAAAGTTGCTGGATATCATGGAGGAAACAACGGGGTCGCGGTTGACGTTCAATTACTTGCGCTTCGGGGGCACAGAACATGATTTGGCTCCGGGCTTTGCCGATAAGGTTCGCGGGTTCCTCAAGTACTTTCGCGGCCGGCTTCGAGATTACGATCAACTCATCACCAAGAATATCATTTTCATCGTGCGGACGAAGGACATCGCCGTGCTACCTGCCGAACGGGCGCTTCAGTATGGTGTAACCGGCCCCAACTTGCGCGGGAGCGGGATCGCCTACGATGTTCGGCGGGCGGAGCCCTATGGCGTCTATTCGGAACTCGATTTTGAGATTCCAATCGGGACCGTTGGGGATACGTTCGACCGCTATCATGTGCGCATGCAGGAGATGGAGCAGTCGTGCCGCATTATCGAACAGGCGCTTGACAAGCTGCCCGAAGGCCCCATACGCCCCGACAACGTGCCCAAAGTCATCAAGCCGCCCAAAGGCGAGGGGTATTTCGCGGTTGAGTCGGCGCGGGGACAGTTCGGCCTATACGTCGTGAGCGATGGGTCCACAATTCCGTACCGGGTCAAGACGCGGACGCCGTCCTTCTCCAATCTGGCAGTTTTGCCCAGTCTGCTTGTGGGCTACAAGATGTCCGATATCGTCAGCATTCTCGGCGGTTTCGATGTTGTTTTGCCGGAGATTGACCGCTGAAAAACCGCCGGGCGTGTATTGCGGTTGGTGGTGAGCAAGACAGGAATGTATGAAACACTCTTGACAATCTGGAATAGCGAGGTCGGGTTTCAGATAATCCGGCTGATCATCGCCGCCATCGCGGTGGTTGGCTTCGTGACCGTCAACGCTCTCTTCCTTATCTGGTGGGAGCGCAAGGTGAGCGCTGACATCCAACTGCGGCTCGGTCCCATGGTGGTGGGGCCGCACGGCCTCCTGCAGAGCATTGCGGACGCGATCAAGCTGGTGAGCAAGGAGTTGATCGTTCCAACGACCGCAGATCCGTGGACGTTCCGCCTCGCGCCTCTGCTCGTCTTCTTCCCCGTGCTCCTCATCCTGGCAACGATTCCCGCAGGCAAGGGCGTTATCGTTCAGGACCTCAACGTCGGGCTGGTCTATATCTTTGCCTTCTCGGGGATCACCGTGGTGGCCATTTTCATGGCCGGTTGGTCCGCCAACAACAAGTACTCTCTGTTGGGTGCGGTACGCAGCGTCTCGCAGGTCATCGCATATGAGATTCCCATCGTCATCACGGCGCTGAGCATCATCCTGATGAGTGGCTCCTTGAAGATGACGGAGATTGTGGAGGCGCAAGGCAACCTGTGGTACGTGGTGAAGCAGCCCATTGCGTTTCTCATCTATATCACTGCCGCCATCGCTGAGACCAACCGGACGCCGTTCGACATCCCGGAGGCCGAGTCCGAACTGGTGGCCGGGTATCACACCGAGTTTTCGGGTATGCAGTTCGCCCTGTTCTTCCTGGCCGAGTATTCGAACCTGTTCATTGTGAGCGCCCTGGCGACGACCCTGTTCCTGGGCGGGTGGTACGGACCGGGGCCTGAGTGGCTGGGACCGGTGTGGTTCTTCTTGAAGAGCTACGCTGTCGTCTTTCTGGCGATGTGGGTACGATGGACGTACCCGCGCCTGCGGAGCGACCAACTTCTCAACTTCAGTTGGAAGGTCCTAATCCCCTTGTCCCTTATCAATTTCCTTCTAACGGCGCTGGTGCTCAAGTTATGAAGGCTGTGGTGAACTACATTCGGCTGATCGTGGAGGGCGCCTGGAGCCTTTTGGTTGGGCTGAAGGTGACGGGCAAGTACATGGTGCGGCGGGCAGCGACGGAGCCGTACCCGTTTAGAAAACTTGCCATTCCGCAACGGCTCAAGGGGCCGATCGTGTTTGTCAAGGACCCGGAGACGGGCAAACATCGGTGTATCGCGTGTAAAGCTTGCGAGCGTATCTGCCCGGCGTTGTGTATCCGGGTTGAGGGCGAAAAAGGCCCCGATGGAAAACGCCGTGCGACGGTTTATACGCAGGATAACGGGCTTTGCTGCCTGTGCAGTTTTTGCATCGAGGTGTGCCCCACCGACGCCCTGGAGCACTCGCGGGACTATGAGTGGACCAGCACGGCGCGAGAGGGCCTAATGCGGGATTTCATAGAGATGGAGGCTCACCCGAGACAACCTGAAGAGGTCAGATACAGAATGCTATGAACACTGACTGGGTCAAAGACGGAATATTCATATTCTTTGTTGTGTGGACGATTGCCATGGCCGCCATGACGGTGGGGCTTCCCAACGTCTTCCACAATGCGCTGGCCTTCGTCGGGACCATGTTCGGGGTCGCCGTGATGTTCCTGTTTCTGAACTCCGAGTTCCTGGCGGTCGTGCAAGTGCTGGTATACATCGGGGCCGTTGCCGTGCTGATCGTGTTTGCCATCATGCTGTCGCCCCCGCTTTACGAGCCTGCGCCGAAACGCCGACCGCTGAAGGTTCTCGCGGCCTCGCTGGTCGCGTTGGGCAGTCTTAGCCTGCTGGCCTTTCTGATTCTTACAACGCGCTGGACCCCGGCGGCGGAGCGCGGCGCGGATACTTCCGTCAAGCATGTAGGGCGACTGCTCCTTGAGCAATACGTTCTGCCCTTTGAGATCATCTCGGTCGTTCTGTTGGTTGCCATTATCGGCGCCGTGCTGATTGCCGGACGCTGGGAGTTGTTGGCGAGGGCCACCCAGCGCAACACGAGCGGCCGCGGTGACAGAGGTACTTGAGGCCCACTGAGCAGAGTTGACATGATAGCGGACCAGTTGACGACCTACTTGATGGTTGCGTTGGCGCTCTTTTCGATAGGCCTTTACGGTCTGCTGGAGCGACGCAACCTGATCCTGATCCTGATGTCCATCGAGCTGATGCTGAATGCGGCGAGCATCAACTTCCTTGCGTTTAACCGATTTACGGCCCCGGATCCAGGCGTTGGCCAGGTGCTCGTGATGTTTGTGATCGGGTTGGCCGCGGCGGAGGCCGCGATCGGTTTATCCATCATTCTGGCGCTGTACCGCTGGTTGCACTCCATCAATATTGAACGGGCCAAACAGTTGCGAGGGTGATGATTCCGGTGACCGCGCGCCGGAGCGCCATGAGCGGCACGGGTGCGCGACAGGACGAAGTGTGCAGGTGAAGTGAGGACGTTATGGATACCAATCTTATTCTTGGGCTGTTGGTGGCGCTGCCGTCGGCAGTCGCTTTCGCGATTATCATCACCGCGTTCCGCAGCCATGAGAAAATTGCCGCCGCTCTCTCGATTGGCGCGATCGGCATAAGCTTCGTCGCCGGATGCCTGCTGCTGGCGCTGAACCATGCGCACATGGAGGAGGCCATTACGTACAAGGCCACATGGCTTTCCTCGGCCGGGCTGAACGTGACGGCGGGCATCCTGCTTGATCCCCTGTCGCTGGTCATGATCTTCGTAGTGACGCTGGTGAGCCTGCTCGTGCAGGTGTACTCGCTGGGGTACATGAGCGGCGACCCGGGAAAGGCGCGTTTCTACGCCTTCCTGTCGCTCTTCACCTGGTCCATGCTGGGCCTCACGATTGCGCCGAACATGCTGCAAACGTACATCTTCTGGGAGATGGTGGGCCTGTGCTCGTATCTGCTCATCGGGTTCTGGTACGAGAAGCCGAGCGCCAGCGCCGCGGCCAAGAAGGCGTTCGTGATGACGCGCTTCGGCGATTTAGGCTTCTTTGCGGCCGTTGTGTTGCTGACCCTGTTGTTTGGGTCGCTGGAATACAGCGACTTGACCACGAAGGGGCTGCAAGCGCAACTGGCGCCTTTCTGGCTGACGGCGATCGGGTTGCTGACGTTTTTCGGCGTCATGGGGAAATCGGCGCAGTTCCCCCTACATGCATGGCTTCCCGACGCGATGGAAGGCCCGACGCCCGTGAGCGCCCTGATCCACGCGGCGACCATGGTTGTGGCCGGGGTCTATCTGTTGGCCAGGAACTACGCTTTGTTCGCCAGTTCGGACATCACTATGACCACCGTGCTCATCATCGGCACGGTCACGGCGTTCATGGGCGCAACGATGGCCATGGTTCAGAGGGATATCAAGAAGATCATCGCCTACTCGACGATAAGCCATCTCGGCATGATGGTTATGGCCATCGGCGCCGGCGGTATGCTGCTTTTCTCCGGCAACCACGAATATGCGGAACTGGGCCACCACGGATACGCGCCAGGCATCTTCCACCTGTTCACGCACGGCATGTTCAAAGCCCTGCTCTTCCTGTGCGCAGGAAGCCTGATCCATAAGTTCGGCACCAACGACCTGTTCGATATCGCGCGCGGGGGCGGACGGACCATGCCGGTGACGTTTGTGACACTGATCATCGGGGCGCTGGCCGCGGCGGGCATCTTCCCGTTCGCCGGTTTCTGGAGCAAGGACTCGATGTTCGCCCTTGTCTGGATGCTGGACAACAAGATTTACTATGCGGCGGCCATGGTGATCACATTCCTTTCAGCATACTACTGCTTCCGGCTGGTTTTTGTTCTTGGCTTCAGCGAGATAAAGCCGGCGGCGGGTTCAGGGCATGGCGACGATCACGGTTCCGGGCACGCCGCTCACCACGGCAAGGAATCTCCGGCCAACATGTGGGTGCCGCTGGCGATTCTGGCGGCCCTGTCTGTCGGGGTCGGCTTCATCGGCTCCCCCCTGATGAACAGCGCGTTCTTCCGGTACCTGGTTGGCGCGGGCGAACACATGAACTACGCCGTGGTGTTTACATCGCTGACGGCCGGGCTGTTGGGCGTCGGCGTTGCGTTCGCGGATTACGCGAGACCTCAGTTGGCTCGCGACGGTTTTCTGACCTTTCTCAGTCCGCTGCACATGCTGTTTGTGCGGCTGTACTATGTTGACGATTTCTACCAATTTGTTGTTCACAGGATCGTCATTGCGGTATCGGGCGTACTCGACTGGTTCGACAAGTCCCTGGTCAATGGGGCCGTCAACGCGACGGGCTTGTCCACGCTCTTTGGAGGCCGGGTGATGTCGAGCGTGCAGACGGGGGCCGTGCAGGTCTACATTGCGGTGATGTTCACGATCGTGGTCGGGATTGTTTCGTGCTTCGTGTTGCGCTAACTAGATGGAGAGTGTGAGTTGCCCGGTTTCCCGATCCTTACACTGCTGCTTCTCTGCCCGGTTGTGGCGCTGATCATTATTCTGCTTACGCCCGAGCGGAACCACGGCACAATTCGATGGGTGTCGCTAGTCTTCTCAGCGATAACGATTGTGCTTTCAGTGTACATCTTCGTGGCATACGATCAGCAGAAAGCCGGCCTCCAGTTCATGGAGATATTCCCCTGGGTCCCCGATCACGGGATCACGTACATAAATGCCGTTGACGGCATCAACGCGCCCATGCTGCTCCTCACGGCCATCGTCATGTTCACGGGCGTTTTGAGCATGTGGGAACTGGCGCACCGAGTGAAGGAATTCTTCGCGTTGTTCATGTTCCTGGTCACGGGCGTGTACGGCGTCTTCATGACGTTCGACCTTTTCTTCTTCTGCCTGTTTTACGAAGTGGCCGTTCTGCCCATGTACCTGCTTATCGCCGTGTGGGGGAGCACGAACAAGGAATACGCCTCGCTGAAGCTGGTGCTGTATCTCCTCGCAGGCAGCGCGCTGATGCTGGTTGGGGTATTCGCGCTGTACTACTACGGGAACGTCCAAACCTTCAACATTATCGAGCTTGCCACCAAGGGAGAGTTTTCGCGGACCTTCCAGATAGCCGTATTTCCGCTTCTGGCGGTGGGGTGCGGAGTGTTGGCGGCGATGTGGCCGTTCCATACATGGTCGCCGGACGGACACGTGGCTGCGCCGACAGCGGTGTCCATGCTCCATGCGGGCGTTCTGATGAAACTGGGCGCCTACGGCATTCTGCGAGTCGCGATCTGGATTCTGCCGGAGGGGGCCGTGTTCTGGGCGCCGGCGATGGCCACGCTGGCCCTGGTGAACATCGTGTACGGCGCGTTCGTGGCGATCATGCAGAACGACCTCAAGTACATGATCGGCTACTCCAGCGTGTCGCACATGGGCATCGTGATCTTCGGGTTGGCTACGCTTAACCTCCACGGCCTCAACGGCGCATGCTTCCAGATGTTCTCCCACGGCATCATGACGGCGCTTTTCTTCTCCAGCGTAGGGTTTATCTACGATATGGCGCACACGCGAAACGTGGACGAACTGGGCGGAATTTCAAAGAAGATTCCCCTGGCGTCGTCGTTTTTCATCGTGGCCGGGCTTTGCGGACTTGGGCTGCCCACGCTAAGCGGATTCCCCGCGGAACTGCTCGTGTACATCGGCGCGTACCAGGCATACAAAGTGTACTTCTGGATTGCGGTGATCGGCCTGGTTCTCACGGCGTTCTACGTGTTGCGAATCATCCAGCGGGGTTTCCTGGGGCCGTTGAACGAAAAGGTCGCGCCTCATCTTCACGACGCGACCCCGTGGCAGGCCTTTCCGCGCGTGGTGCTGGTTATCACTTTGGTGTTCTTCGGGATCTTCCCGTTCACTATGCTGAAGATTATCCAAACTGGAACACAACCGCTGGTCGGTCTGCTGCAGGCGGCTGCGGGGCGAATGGTCGCCGGACTGTGACGTGACATTTAGAACTCCAGCTTCTCTGAAACGAATTGAAGCCAATGCAACTTCTGATTTTTCTGCCGGAAGCCTACACGTTGACAGCCGCTGCGGCCCTTCTGCTTGCCTGTGCGATGCCGCCGCGCGAAGCCGGGATGATGCGCAAGATCGCATTGTTCCTGAGTCTTTTGTGCGTCGCCGCGAGCCTGGCTGCCGTCTACGCGGAAGGGAGTCTCTTCTATGGCACGTACCGGGTGGATTTCTTCAGCCAGGTGTTCAAGGTATTGCTGGCGGTCGCGTTTTTCTTGACCTGCCTGGTGTCCGAGCGGCTGGGGGGCGTGGACGAGCGGCACCATCCTGAGTACTACCTGCTGTTGTCCACGGCCACGCTGGGCATGATGCTTCTGGTGAGCGCGCGGGACCTGCTCACGCTGTACATCTCGCTCGAACTTGCGAGTTTCTCGCTTTATGTGCTGGTTCCACTCCGGCGCGACGAAGGGGTCAATATCGAGGCCGCCATCAAGTATTTGCTGATCGGCGCAGCGTCATCGGCGATCCTGCTGTTTGGGTTCAGCTTCATTTACGGCCTCACTCACACTACGAACATGGACCTTATTCTCCAGCGCATACCGGCCCTGGCCGGTCAGCCGGCGCTGATGATCGGGATCGTCTTATTTGCTTGCGGCATATTCTTCAAGATGAGCATCTTCCCGTTCCATTTCTGGGCGCCAGATGTCTATCAGGGCGCGCCCAACCAAGTGACGGCCTTCATCGCGACGGCAAGCAAGATTGCGGCGACCGGCATATTGCTGAGATTCTTCGCCATGGCCATCCGCACGCAGTCGCTCCCCTTGGAGCAGACGCTCATCGTCCTTTCTATTGCCACGATGACGCTGGGGAATCTGGCCGCGATCGCGCAAACGGACATGAAGCGAATGCTGGCGTACTCATCCATCTCCCAGGCCGGCTACATCCTCGTTGGGGTGCTTACGCTGGGTGAAGCGGGGTTCGCGGCCGTTGTGTTTTATGCGGCGGCCTATCTCGTGATGACCTTTGCGGCATTCATGATCATGATCCAACTTGAAAAGGACGGACAGGACGTGCCCATATCGGCCTATGCGGGTTTGTACAAGCGATCGCCGCTGCTGGCGCTGCTATTAATGGTGTCGCTGCTATCCCTTGGCGGTGTGCCGCCCTTCGTGGGGTTCACGGGCAAGTGGTTCATTTTCTGCGCCGCGATGGAGCGGCATCTCTGGTGGCTTGTGCTCGTCGGGGTAATCAACAGCACGATATCGGTCTACTACTATCTGATGGTCATCAAGCAAGCATACCTGCGGGAGCCCCACTCCCAGGAGCCTCTTCCGCTGTCGGCAAGCATTCAGCTTGTCAGCGCTGCGAGCATTCTGCTCATCACGTTCGGCGGCGTGGCTCCGGCAACGCTCCTGCATATGGCCAAGGCCGCCGCCTCTTACCTCATGTAGTCTTTTTTTCTTGAAATTCTTCAAACGCTCTGCTAATAGCTTACGTTATTAGAACGAACCAGTACCTGTCGGGTAGTGCAGCGGAGAGGCGAGTCAGAACAGCCAACGGAAACGGTTTAATGGGCTAACTGGACGCAAGCAGGCGGAATCTTTGCCGATATCTGTACGTGTCACCCCACTCCGTCAAGTCCCGCACAGCCGCCCATATCCGGCAGGGCAAACGCCCGCAAGTGCCCGAAGAACGGGGGCGTATCGTCGCTCGGGGAAAACAGGCCCTGGGGACGCGCCGGGCGGAGCGCCTCGCGGGGTTTAGCAAAGGAGACTGAACTGTGATTGTAGTGGAGAACCTGTCGAAGCGGTTTGCCAGCACCGTGGCTGTTAACAATATCAGCTTCAAGGTGCACGAGGGCGAGATCGTGGGATTCCTGGGTCCCAACGGCGCCGGGAAGAGCACGACGATGCGCATACTGACGTGTTTCATGCCGGCGAGTTCCGGGAAAGCCACCGTGGACGGCCTGGATGTGTTCGCGGATTCGCTGGAGGTGCGCAAGCGGATCGGATACATGCCTGAGAACACCCCGTTGTATCCCGATATGCGAGTAAGCGAGTACCTCAACTTCCGAGCGCGCCTCAAGGGAGTTCCCTATAGAGAACGGCGAAAGAAGATAGGGTTCCGGCTGGATCAGTGCGGGATCGGCGATGTGCAGCATCGGATTATCGGGCAGCTCTCCAAGGGTTACAAGCAGCGCGTGGGTCTGGCAGAGGCGTTGCTGCACGATCCCAAAGTGCTGATCCTCGACGAACCGACGATCGGTCTTGACCCGAACCAGATACGCCAGACACGCCAGCTCATCAAGGATCTGGGCGAGAATCACACGATTATACTCTCGACCCACATTCTGCCGGAAGTCGAGATGGTTTGCGGCCGCGTTCTGATCATCAACAAGGGGAAGATTGTGGCGGATGAGAAGGTGGAATCTCTGATGACTCGCATGCGCCGGGGCGCGACGGTGCACGTGGAGGTCAAAGGGGACGGACAGAAGCTCAAGACGGCTTTCGAGGCCATTGAGGGGGTTGCGAAGACGGTATGGCACGACAAGGGCGATGGCGTACACGAGTACCTGGTGGGGTCTGACGAAGGACGGGACATCCGTTCGGACATTTTTCAGCGCGTCGTGGGCAACGGCGGGATACTGCTCGGCATGGCCTACGAACGCGTGAGCCTGGAAGAGATCTTCAGCCACATTACTTTGGAGGAAGCGGAGCAATGAGAAACGTGCTTCCCATCACGAGGCGAGAGTTGATCGCCTACTTCTTCTCCCCCATCGCCTATAACGTGTTGGCCGTGTTCCTGTTCATTTCGGGGATATTTTTCAGCGCCAGCTTGCAGGAAGGACAGGCCAACCTGCGCGGGATTTTTTACAACATGGGCATCGTGTTGCTCTTCCTGTCCCCCACCATCACGATGCGCCTGATGTCGGAAGAGATGAAGATGGGGACCATTGAGTCCCTCATGACCGCGCCGGTCACGGACACGGAAGTCATCGTCGGGAAGTTCCTCTCCGGCATCGGGTTTTACGTCTTTCTGCTGCTTCCGACGCTGGCGTATCCGCTGATGATCTCGCGGATTGGGCAGCTTGAGTGGGGCGCGATATGGTCGGCCTACCTGGGTCTGGTACTCATCGGCTGCGTGTACATTTCGGTAGGTCTGCTCATTTCCTGTTTTACCAAGGACCAGGTGATCGCCGCCGTGGCCGGGTTCGATGTGCTGCTGGCCCTGTGGCTGCTGGACATCATTACCAAGCGCAGCACGGACCGGCTGAGCGAATCCGTTCGGTACGTAACCTTGTTCTACCACTTCGACACGTTCGTCAAGGGTCTGGTGGATACACGGGACATAATCTTCTTCCTGAGCTTGACGGTTTTCTGCCTCTTTCTGGCGGTTCGCGTGCTTGAAGCTCGAAAGTGGAGATGAGCAATTTCGGATTCCCCTTCGATGGGATTCCGGAATTGGCATAACTGAATCGGAGGTAAATCGTGTTGAAGATTGAGAGCAAGAAAGCCGAGCGAATCCTCGGGTTGGTCACAGTCGGCGGGGCAATCGCCGCGGCGGCGGGTTTTGCGCTGAACCTGTTCACTGAAGGGTGGTTCCGCATGGCCCTGTCGCTGCTCATCGGAGGCAGCGTCGTGGCCGTCCTGGGCCTGCTGCTGAGCCTGGGGGCCAGGAAAGCCCTCATCACCGTGAACGTGGCGCTGATGATTCTCTTCGCCTTGGTGATCCTGGTGGTGGTCAACTACGTCAACTCCCGGCACTACCGCCGATTCGACTGGACCCAGGGCGGGAGGCACAAGCTAAACACACAAACTCTCAACATCATCGGGAACCTGAAAGACAGGGTTATCATCACGACACTCTTCAAGCCGATGAACGACATGCAGTACTATACCTTTTCGTCTGTCAAGGATTTGCTCGAAGAGTACCGGTACAGCTCCAACGACCTTGAAGTTCGGCACGTGGACCCCTTCTACGACAGCACCGGGGTCAAGAAACTGGCGACCGAGCTTAAGATAGACGAGATACAGCCGAACTCTCTCATCGTGCAGTGCGGCGCAAAGTACAAGCAGGTGGCCCTCGATGAACTGGTCAAGCAGGATGCTTCCCCTTACCGCAATCCGTACCAGCCCCAGGAGCCGCCGAAGTTCCGGGGCGAAGAAGCCATCACGGCCGCGCTTATCAATGTGACCGAGGCCAAGCAGACGACCATCTACTATACCACCGGACACGGCGAGCGCGATTTTGACGACTACGACGAGATGAAGGGCATGTCGGAGATCGCCAAGGCGCTCAAACGGAACAACTACAAGCTTGAGAAGGTCAACCTTTTCGAGAAGAAGCAGGTGCCGGATGACTGCGATCTTCTCGTGATCCCCGGACCCGTAAAGTCGTTCCTTCCCGATGAGGTAACGGCTCTGCGCAACTACCTTGGCAAGAACGGCAACCTGCTCGTCATGTTGGAGCCGAAGCTGGCGTCAAGGGAGCCGCAGCCGTCAGGTCTGGAGCCGCTCCTTTCCGAATACGGTGTGAAGGTGAACAGCGACATCATCGTGCTGAACAAGCTGCGCGACCTTTTTGGGCGGGCCATGATCACGGATCAGGTGCTGGTGCGCGGCGACATGGGATATCCGCCGAGCAAGATCACCGAAAAGATGAAGACCCAGAACACCATACTGCCCGTCGTCTGCCAGATAGATGCGGCGTCGCCCGAGAGCGAAGGCGGTCCGCCGGGCGCGAGCGGGCCGTATCGCGTCGCCTCCTTATGCAAGTCCGGCGAGACCAGTTGGGGGGAAACGGACATTGCGAAGCCGGATGAAAACAAAGGGATCAGAGGCCCCCTCTCGCTGGCCGTATCCGTCGAACCGCGCGGCCCCGAGCAGCCCAGCCCATACGGCGGCCCGCCCATGCCCAGCCCGTCGGAGAAGGCGGAAGGGCCGCGGATGGTCGTTCTCGGGTCCGTTCGATTCGCGGCCAACAGCGATGTCAACAACTATCCCGGCAACCAGGACCTGTTCCTCAATTCGGTGAGTTGGCTTGCGGCCAAGGAGGCCCAATTGGGTATCGCGGCCAAGCCGTTCGACGTCCGTCCCATTTCCGTGACACCCCAGCAAGCCAAGATCATCCTGGCGATCTCCATCATCCTGCTGCCGCTCCTCGGCGGCACTGCCGGCGTCGTTGTATGGATACTGCGAAGAAAGTAAGAATGGTGCTCCACAGGGTCAAGATTCGAACCGCTCACTGGAGGCTAAAGTCAGCATGAACACACGTTCCACAGTGATCCTCGGCATTGTTGCGCTGCTTGCCGTCGGGTATTTCTGGTACGAGTCCACGCACAACATCCCCACCGACGAGTGGCTGCAGAAGACAAAGAAACTCTTTCCAGACATGAAGTCGGACCAGGCCACGCGGCTTGAGGTCACCAAGGACGGCACGACCATCGTGTGCGAGAAGTCCGACGACAAGTGGCGGCTGACGGAACCTCGGGCCGTGCGCGCTGAGAAGTCCGAGATTGACAGCATCCTTTCGGGTTTTGAGTTTCTGGAGAAAGAGGGTGTCGTGAGCGCCGAGCAAGGCAGGAAGGTCGAGCCTGCCAGTTACGGTTTTGACAAGCCCCAGGTCCAGGCGACCTTCTGGCTGCGCGAGACTCGTCCGACCATGCCCACGAAAGACGCCAAGAAAGCGGATGCAAAAAAAGAGCCCGAGGGTCGCAAGTTCGAGCTTACGGTCGGCGCGAAGGCCGCTGTAGGAAAGAATGTTTACGTTATGGTCGCCGGACAACCGGACATCTTTGTTGTTGGTGACAGCATTCTGGAGAAACTGTCGAAGGGGCTCAACGACCTTCGCGACAAGACTGTTGTGGAGATTGAGAAACCGGATGTCGAGAAGATTGAGCTTTCATATGCGTCAGGCCAAGTTATCGAATGCGCGAAGGACAAGTCGGGCTGGAAGGAAGTGCGTCCGGTGGCCGACCTGGCCGACAAGGACAAGGTGGAGGGTGTCCTCGACAAGCTTCGGGACTTGAGGATCGAGAAGGACGACTTCATTGCGGAGGAGGACAAGGACCTCTCCAAGTACGGCCTCGACAAGCCGCAGATTACTGCCGTTGTCTACCAGAAGGGCGCCGCCAAGACGGTGCTTCTCGGCAAGAAAGTCGAGGGCAAGACGGACAAGATTTACGCGAAGCGGAAAGAGGAACCTGCCGTCTTCGCGCTCAAGGATTCCACTATCGCCGACCTGACAAAAGACCCGAATGACTTGCGCGACAAGCGTGTTTGTCGTCTGGACCCGACCGACGACGCCACGAAAATCGAGATCGTTCAAGGCAAGGTCGAGGTTGTACTCGAGAAGAAAGATGCCGACTGGAAGATCGTGAAGCCTGCAGAGGAGAAAGCCGACCAGAGCACGACAAAGGACTTCCTGGATGCCCTGGACAAGCTTGAGACCGAGGGATGGGCCGCGGACAAGGCCACCGACCTGGCCAAGTACGGCCTGGCAGAACCGGCGTCCACTATCACCGTGACGCTAAAAGACGACAAGGGCGTGCGCAAGGTGCTTCTTGGAAAGAAGGACGAAAAAGGGCAGCACCTGTATGCCAAACGGGACATCTCTGATCCCATCCTGCTTGTGAAGTCCGACTTCGAACGACATCTTGCCGCGCCGCCGATCGCGTTCCGGGACAAACTTGTCCTTGAGTTCTCCAAGATGGATTCCAAGAGCCTTACCGTGAAACGCCAGGACAAGACATTCGCAGCAAAGGACGCGGGCGACAATAAATGGGAGCTTGACCAGCCTATCAAGGCCGCTGCCGACAAGAGCGCCGTGGATGACATTCTGTACGACCTGTCGTACCTTCGTGCAAAGCGGTACGTGGCCGAACTGCCGGCCGACCTCAAGAAGTACGGGCTGGACGCGCCTCGCATCACCGCAACGGTCGAGTTCGATCAAGAGGTCAAGGTCGAGAAGAAGGCCGACGCGCCAAAGGACCAGAAGGACGACAAGGCCAAGGCGGAAGAGAAGAAGCCCGAGAAGAAGCGAGTCTCCAAGACGCTGCTGGTCGGCAATGACGACGAGGACAAGAATGCCTACGCCAAACTGGCTGACGGCAATACTGTGTTTACGGTGGACGCCCCCGTCCTGAGACATCTGCAAGGGGAGCTGGCCTCGCGGGACATGATGAAGTTCAAGAAGGAAGATGCCACGAGGATTACGCTCACCTACCCCGGCCTGGAAGTGGTGGTCGAGAAGAAGGGTAACGATTGGATGGTTACCAAGCCTGCCCAAAAGCCGCTAAACACATCGGATGCCGACGACATCCTGAATACAATGTGCGAGCTTCGCGGCGATACGGTTGCGGCTTACGCTGCGCCCAAACCGGAGCAGTTCGGCCTTGAGAAACCGGTACTGAAGATAGCCATCGGTTTACCCGAGGGTGAGAAAGCCCTCACTATCGGCAAGGAGAAGGACGCGGACAGCTATTTTGCCAAGGCCGGGGCGTCGGAGTTTGTGTGCGTGCTGCCCAAGTCAACTGTAGACAAGCTGATGAAGGAAAAGCCGGCAGCCCCAAAGCCCGCAGAGCCGCCCAAGAAGAGCGAGATGCCGGCGCCTGCCGCGCCGCCAGCGGCGACTCCAGCGAAAGCCCCCCCGGCTGCAAAAACGCCGGCTGAGATACTCTCCCCCGCTGCACAACCGGCAAAGTGAGACCATTCGACACCGCCAGAAGCCAGGCAGGTCGCTCTTGGGGCTTCCTGCCTGGTCGGGCTTTGCCTCCACTTCGATGGACGTTAAGCGGCACCCCTGTCGCGGCGCGACAGGCCCTGTCGCGGCACAAAATTCTTGAACTGAGCGACAGGCATGCTATAATGCACTGAG
>CAYPFP010000062.1:0-29209 GCA_964409935.1 uncultured Planctomycetota bacterium
GAGGTACTGACGCTTGAAACCGTCGGGATAGTGAGGATTCAGCAGGTTGGCTTCGAGGTTGATCTCGACCATCGTGCCGTGCTGGATAGCGGCAGCCGCGAATTCATCATGCATCGTTTGGGGTATCTTGCCGAAGTCGTCGAACCAGGGATCGGTGCGGTACATGCCGTCGGGGTCTTTCCAGTACTTCATCCACCACCACGGATGCGCGACGATGTCCACGAGCGGCTGGGCGGCAAGGAACATGTTCTGGCGATGGTAGTCGCGGATGACGGTCTTGGGTTCTATCTCGACGTACATGGGCCAGTGCGTTCCGCCGACGACGTACTCGATGCGGTGGGCGGGGATGTGTTCAGGCAACAGACCGATGGCCAAGGCGCCGTCCGGCGGGCCGCCGGTGCGAAGGCCGTAGACCGGTTTTTCGTGTCGCCCCGATGCAATCTCGCCCAGCTCCCACTGGGAAACAACGCTGACTTCGGCGCCGAAGTGGAATCGCGGCGATGGCGCGCAGGCAAGGTACTCGCGACGCGAGGCGGCGAGGTCGGGGAGATTGTAGGGGGTGTGTATGTGGTCGGTCAGGCACAGGTCAAGAACCCCTTTGTTGTTCGCTGCGCGAAGGAGGTCCGCGACCTTCATGCAGGCCTGGTCGCAAGAGTTCTGGGAATGGATGTGACAGTCAACGGTGATTGGCATTGCGAATTTCTGGCAATGGCATCAGACCAAAGCTGTTAGTGCCTGGCTCGCGGCGGACGTTGGCCCCGCCTAGCGGGGCTTGCCGCGTGCCGTCGCCGGACGTATCGGCGCGCACTCCGTTACGAACGGCGGGCCCGCAGATGAACGCAGATGCTACGTAACTGGCCCGCCAGACGGATTGGCGGGCGGGCCGTAAACATCCAGAAAGGTTACGCGAGAGACGGGGAGTTGTCAATGCGTATCCACAGTCGGATTGGTGGTATAATGGCCCGACAATGCGCGAAGGAGGTTCGCGTGAGCCGTCGGTAAGGCGGATGGGAAGCGAATCAGGAGGAGTTGGATGCGTGGCGGCAACAACGTTGTGTTGATAGGGGCGCTCTGGCTGCTATGCCAGTTTGTGCCCGCCAATTCGTCTGGCGGGCCGCCGGTGCGAGCGGCCGACACCCTTATGCACAATCCGGTGCTGAACGGTGACTTCAGCGGCTATGCAGACTTGGGAATTCCGCCTCATCATTTCTGGCAGGGGGCAAAGGAGGAGCAGTGCCGTACGGAGGGTGGGCGCTGTTTCTTGCGCCTTACGGCGGGGGAGTCCGTTCGCCAGCGCGTGGGGGCGTATGTCCCGACAGCCGGCCAGTCCACGCTTAGTCTATCGGTGCGGGGTGCGGGGCGCGCTGCCCTGCTTGGACGTGATGGGAAAGGGCCGGAGGTCAGAGCGAAAGGGACAGGAGGATGGGAGGCGTTGTCTTTGCAGGCGGGTGACGCGCCGCCGCCGTACCATATCGAGCTTTCCTCGGTGGCCGGAGAGACGGACTTCGCATCGGTGCGGCTGGATACTGCGCTTCCGAATTCATCGCCCGACGATGTGGCGGATCGTGTGCTTCAGGAGGCGACGTGGGCCGTAAACGTCTATGTGCCTCTGGCGGCTGACGATATCGGACCTGTGAAGACGGCCTTCGACGCGCGCCGGTACAATGTTGTGACGGGGGAGCGAATGGGGACTTCAAGCGGCTACGTCTGCAACCTGGATATGATTCCTCATACGCTCCAGTTCCTTGCGTTGCTTACAGGGAACCCGGAGTGGAAGGCTAGATTTATCGCTGTAGCCGACGAGGTGCTTCAACGCAACGTGGACTCGCCCCGTTTGGCGGGGCGCTCGCCCCGTTTGGCGGGGCGCGGGAATGGTGCGATTGTGGCCTGGAACTGCGTCCAGGACACGGTTCGTTCGGATGGGCGCCACGGGTATGGTGAGATTATCGAGCTGTTGCTCGACGCGGCGCACGTGAGCGGCGACCCGCGGTTTGCCCAGGGCGCGCTGAAGGTCGGCGAACGCGTGCGCCGCTTTGCGCCTCGCGCGGATGGCGGCATGGCTTGGGCGCTGTTTGCAGATGGACGCCGCTTCGATGCTTTCGCGTACTACCAGGATCACATCTACGGCATGGGCCATCCGGTGATTTTGGGGCGGCTTTTCTCTGAGACCGGCGACGGCGAATTCCTGACCCTTGCGCGCCGGGCGGCGGCCTGGCAGATGGCGACTCATTCGTTCGGCAAATGGGCCAAGCCGGAGCAGGTTGATCCTTGGTGCGATGACTACTTCGGCATCATCGTGGCCGGTTTCTGCGCGCTTCACCAGCAGACGGGACATGCGGATTTTCTTAAGCATGCCTGCGAAGCGGCCCGCCAAATGTGGCCGGTCTGGCCGCAGTCCCTCGGCAACGGGAGCCATACCGCCGGCGACCAAATGCGGACGTGGGACATTTGGTGCTACCTGGCCAAAAACGGCCAGCCGCAGAAGTACTTGGATGCCGTTCGGGTGGCGTGTCAGCAGGCACTCAACTACCGCCAGGACGTGGACGGCGTGTGGAAGGATTTTAACACCAAGAAGTTCGCTCCCTGGGATGTCCAGGAAGGTTCCCCTCCGCTGAATCTTCTGGAGGGCATAGCCAGCTTGTACGGGGCCACGAAAGATCCGACGATCCTGGCGTGCTATCTGGCTGTCTTTGACAGCGCTATGAAGGGGTTCAAGCGCGAGCATGGGATACTTTCGCGGTTGCCGAGTCCGACGGCGCCGCCGAAACCGCGCCAAACAGGCGTGATGCCGGAAATGAGCTTTGAATTGCCGCGTTTCTTTCGCGTGGCGTTACGGATGGCGGCGATTTGCCGGAACGTTCCGCTCGGGGTCGGCCAACACGGCTTTCCGCTAATTTCTTCGCCGTCGTCTGAGGTTCGCGCCGCCATACGGCGAGATCGTCCGAGTCCTGAACCGGCCCCGCCGGACATAGCCGCCTGGGAGACCTACCTGAATACGCCGACGTTCACAGCCAGCGTGCACCGGGGACACACGGTGCACTTGACGAGTCAGGCTGGACGCTTCGCCTATGTGGAGGATGCATCGAACTTTCAGCGCTGGAAGGACAGCGTGTATTCCGTATCTCTTTCGCCGGGGGCGGCTTTGGGTTGGGAGACGGTGTACGGTGCTGCCTTTGGGGAGAATTGCATTGGTCTGGGGCCTTCAGGGGCTAAGGGCTCATTCATCTGGAGATTTGAGTTGTCCGGTGTGCCCTCAACGTTGGTCCTTAAGGACACGCACGTTCCCTGGTCCACAGGAGACGTCGTGCGGCTTTTTGTGTCGAGCGACGGAGCGGCCTGGAAGCTGCAGTACGAGGATGCCGGAAAGGGCAGGGCCGTGGACTGGGTTTCGGCTGATCTGGCGTCCGCGATGGGCGGCTCGCAAATTCTTTACGTGAAGTACGAGTTTGAGGCCAGCACGAAGCCTCGCTTCCCGCATGACCGGCGCGGGGCATGTCTGCGCCGGGTGGAATTGCAGGGGACGGAGAAGCAAAGGTGAAGGCCTCAGCGTGCCGTCACTTCAAGTACGCCCTCTCGACCTTCAGCAGCGCCTCAACAATGTCGCGGACTTCCGGGTCCCCGCAGGACTCATGGATGTAGAGGTTGAAGTGCGAGTCGGTGGCGGCAATGGCGTTGGGGCATGGGAACTGGCGGTTCGGGTCGCCCTTGTAGGCCGGACTGGTCCAGGGCCAGCCGCTCTTGCCGAACACGGCCCGATTCTTGAACCAAAGGGCCTCCGATGGGATGTGCCGATAGGTGGCGGCCACGGGGATGCCTTCTGCGCCGACAGCCGCCGCGAAGCGGTTCTTGTCCACTTTGATTTGGGTAGCGTCTACGTGGATGCGCATGAACCAGTAGGCGGATTGGGTATCCGGCGCCTGCCAGCCCAGTGAGACGGCCTTGGCGTCTTTAAGGCCGACTCGGATGCCCTCGGCGACGCGCTGGCGGGCTTCAATGATTCTTGGGAGCTTGCGGAGTTGCACGCGGCCGATGGCGGCGGCCAGGTCGTTGAGGTTGAGGTTGAGGCCGGCCACCACGTTCGTTGTGGGGGGTGTGATGTTGAAGGGCTTGCCGCGATCCGCGAAGCGCTTGGCGCGCCAGTAGAGTTCCTCGCTCCTCGTGAAGACCACGCCGCCTTGGGCGCCGGTGGCGTGATGCTTGCCGCTCATGCAGGAGAATGCGCCGAGGTCCCCGATGCCGCCAACGAGGCGTCCCTTATACCGCGCGCCGTGCGACTGGGCGCAATCCTCAATGACGTGAATGCCGCGTTTGCGGGCGATCTCAAGGATTGGGTCCATGTCAACCGGTTCGCCGGCGATATGGGCGCAGATGATAGCCTTTGTGCGGTCGGTGAGGACATCCATGACCTGCTTGGGGCCGAGATTATAGGAACCCGGCGCCGCATCGCAGACCATGGGGACGCAGTTTAGAAGCGCAACGGGCATAACGCCGCCCGGGTCGGTGATGGGCGGCACGATGACCTCGCTGCCCGGTTCAAGCTGCAGCGCGCCCAGAGCGACAAAGACGGCCGACGTGCCTGAATTAACACCGTCGGCGAAGCCCCCGCCCATGAAATCGGCAAACTCCTTCTCGTACGCCTGTTCTTCGGGGCCGTTGTAACCAAAGACGCCGCCGGAAGCGATGGCGGTATCGAATAGTTGCATTGCGGCGCGTCTTTCTTCTTCACCGAAGAGACGGCGGGGAGGGAACGGTGCGGTACGAGTCTTGGGGCCGCCGTCTATGGCGAGCATAACTGATCTCCTGTGAAAAGCAATGCCTGAGGATGACTACCAGGGGAACAGATACGGGAAACGGCGGGAATTGTCAAGAGTCTTGCGGCTTCCGGGCCGGGCAAGATACAATGCCTGCGCAACTGGAAGGCCGGATGAATGACCTCTGTTCAGGAGTGTTTCGCATTAAATCGGCACGGCCGGATATCAGCATAGTGATCGTGACGTGGAATGTGGCGGGAGACCTGGAGAAGTGTCTGGGGAGTTTGGGCCGGCTTGGAAGGGACTTTGCGCATGAGGTCATTGTGGTGGACAATGCATCGGTGGACGGAACCGCGCAGATGGTAAGAGAGCAATTTCCCCGTGTGACGCTCATCGAGAATAAGACGAATGTGGGGTATGCGGCGGCGAACAATCAGGGGATCGCGATTGCGTCCGGGCGGCATGTGCTGTTGCTGAATCCCGACACCGTGGCGCCGGAAGGGGCGCTGGGTCGTCTGGTTCGGGCGATGGACAAGGACGAAACGATCGGCGTTGCGACGCCCGTATTGACCAATGAGAGGGGAGAGCGTCAGTTCTATGGGGAGTCGTTCTATCCCGGCGCCCGACGGCGGGCGGTCGGTGGGGCGAAAGGGTCCGGACGGGGCGATTTCCGGGAAATGGCCTTCGTGATCGGGGCGGCGATGACGATACGGCGGGAGGTGCTGGAGCGCATCGGCGGCCTGGACGGGGGATTTTTCATGTATTACGAGGACGTGGATTTCTGCAAGCGGGCGCGCGGTGCGGGCTGGAAGGTTGGGGTGTTCGAGACGATTCAGATTGTTCATGTCAAGGGAGGCAGCGCGCGGCAACTCGGAGCCGGGGAAAAGGCGCGCCGGTTATTCCAGTCGGAGCTTCGTTTCCACCGCAAACACTACTCGCGCCTGAAGACGTGGCGTCTGCTGATGACGCGGTGCGCGGGAACGCTTTGGTGTCTGTGCTGGTACGGGACGCTGGGGAGGGTGTGCTCGAAAGACGCGGCGGCGAAGCGCGACGAGTACAAGGGGAGGCTCCGAGTTCTGCTTGGGGCCGGCGCGGAGGAAGGCCTAGGGGCGTAGGAAGACGGTGGGGCAACACGTCTATATCTGGGTGAATTCGGTGCGTGCGAGGATTTCGCGCTGCATACCGGGGTCAAGCCGGGTGAAATAGTCGCTGTAGCCTGCAATGCGGACAAGCAGGTCCTTGTACATCTCAGGTTGTTTCATGGCTCGCTCAAGGGCGTCGCGGCTGACGGCGTTCACCTGTATCTCGAACCCCCCCAACTGCATGTAGGTTCTTATCAAGTGCACGAGTCTGGATCGGCCCTCGTTCGTCTTCAACGCGCTGGGAGTGAATCGAAGGTTAAGGACAAGGCCGCCGAGCATGGGGGTATGATCCCACTTGGTGATGGACTTGACGGCGGCGGTGGGGCCTTTGCGTTCGCGGCCTTGCGCCGGGCCGGCGCCGTCAGCGAGGGGAAAGCCGGCGACCCGCCCGTCCGGTGTTGCGCCGGTGTCGCGCCCCATGCGCTCGTGCATGATCCAGCAGAAGAAGCCCGGATGGAAACCGCCGCCGAGGGTTACCTTGTGCTTGGCGCACTCGGCGGCCAGGAAACTGGTGATCTCGACGGCAAGGGTGTCGGCCGCGTCGTCGTCGTTCCCGTACTTGGGCGCGCCGTTGAGCAGCATGAGCCGAGCAGCCTCGGCGTTGCGGAAGTTGTTGTGTAGCAGTTTCAGGAGTTGGCGGAGCGTATATTTGCGTTGCTCGAAGACGAACTTACGGATGGCGGCCAGAGAGTCCACAAAGTTGGCGAGACCGACGAACGAGCACTCTATCCAATTGTGGCGGGCGCCGCCGTAGTCAATATCGAGGCCGCGCGATAGGCAGTCGTTGACGAAGCATGATAGCAGCGGGCAGCCGCCGAACCGCAGGCGGGACTCGCGGGCGGAGTTATCGTCGCGCACGGCGGCGGCGATGTCTCTCGCGAATCGCTGCTTGGAGGCATCCAGGATCGTGGCGAAGTCAATCTTGCCCGCGGCGTGAGTGTTCGAGAGACTGCTCAGGACGTCAAGGAGCGTCTGCGGCATGTTGAAGTAGGGGCTGGCAACCCAAACGTTGCTGCCGGCGACGGGAGATATTTCAACACAAGTGCTGTTAATATAGTTGACGGCCTCGCCGAAGGGGAGACCGGCGCGCATAAGCCCCTTGACGATCACGTTGTCATTGAAGACGGCAGGATTGGCTTTGCCCTTGCTGATGATCTGGCAAGCGCGTGTGAGTAGTCTCGGGGGTGTTCCCTCATGGTAGCACAGGCCGACGCTGGGATAGGACAGGCCGACGTCCTCGACGGCCTGAAGGCACATATATGACACGGCGTTGGTGACGTCGTTTCCGTTCGCGTCCCTCCCGCCAATCATGAGACCAATGGCAACCGTGGGACCGGTGATCTCGTTGATGAGGATGTAGAAGCAGTCGAGAAGTTCCTGGGCCTGGGCGGGCGTGATGCGCCGGGCTGCAAGGTCGCGCTGGTAGAAGGGAGAAAGCCAGCGGTCCACGCGGCCGGGGCAGAAGAGGTAATGAGGCTCGCTATAGGTCAGGGCAAAGGTGAGGAGATGCACGGACTGCAAGGCCTCGCGAAAGGTGCGGGCAGGACCGGATGGGACGCGGGCGCAGATGCGCGACATCTCCCGAAGCGTCTTGCGATGAGCAGGATGATCGGACCGGGCGGCCAATTGCGCGGCAAGTCTGGAATATCGCTCGCCGAGCGCAATGAGTCCGTCCAGCGCGATCTGAGCGGCGGCGTAGAAACGTTCCTTGCGATGGTCCTCCGGGTCCGACGGGTCAAGAGTCGCCATATGCCGGGCAATCTCGTCCTGGATGCGGCGCGCTCCGAGGTGCAGAAGCTTTTCGAAGTCCACGGCCATGTGCCCGGTCTGGCCCAGGAGGCGAGGTTGGCTATCGAGGAACCTGCGGGCTTCGTCCAGGTCCCTCTTCTGCACGTCGTTGGGCGGCGCCATGGGCACGCGGCCCGCCAGCAACTCATCCGGCGCAAGGTCCAGGGGCAGATTGGCAAGCACGTGAGCGATGCGCTTGGCCTTGCGGATGATGAGCCAAGGCTCATTGGTCGTCGCTTTCCAGCTCTGGGCTTCGAGGATGGTGCGCTGGAATGGGGAGATCACCTTGCGGTTCAGGGCGCGTTGGCGCAGTGTCTTCACGCGAGCCGTGGGCATCGAGAGATCTCCATGCAGCATGGTGGCGGACAGATGTTGTATTGCTATTATATCAGCGT
Source organism: uncultured Planctomycetota bacterium (assembly GCA_964409935.1). Lineage (GTDB taxonomy): Bacteria > Planctomycetota > Brocadiia > JAADGH01 > CAYPFP01 > CAYPFP01. The sequence continues at coordinate 8,077 of CAYPFP010000062.1, forward strand.
ATGCCCGCACCCCGCAAAGTGGAATTGGCGCGATGATGTGCTTGACGGATGCGGCGGGTGGTGTTAACATCAGGCTTCCCGGCGGAGAATGAAATTGCAGATGTCTCAAAGGCCGGGCACCCGGCAGACGGCTTGGCGGGCAGACGGCCAATGCCTTGGAAGGAGGAGATATGAGACGAGGATGGCGCGCCGGAGCCACGTTAGCATGCGCGGCTGTGATGGCAGGAACGCTGGCTCTCAAACCGATTCCCTGCGGGGGGCAGGATCAGCCGGGCTTTCTGGAGCAGGCTACGACCGCGTTCGCCGTGGACTTGTACTCGAAGCTGGCGAAGCAACCGGGGAATGTTGTCTTTTGCCCGATCGGGATTCAGAGCGGGTTGGTGATGACCTATGCCGGGGCGCAGGGCGAGACGGCCGACGTCATGGCCAGAGGACTGCGGCTGGGCGGCCAGGGAGAGGAGGTTCACAAGGCTTTCGGTGGCCTCATGAGGGAACTGGACGGAGAAACGGCCGCCTTCGCGCGAACGCGCGGAGGCGAGCTGGAGATGTGCAACGTGCTATGGGGGCGGAAAGGACACGCCTTTCTGGACGCCTTCCTCGACCTGGTCAAGCGCGAATACGGGACGGGGTTGTACGTTGTGGACTTCGAAAGAAACTCGGAGGCCGCGCGGCGGGCGGTCAACGGCTGGATTGGAAGGCAGATGCGCGGCAGGATCAAAGAGGTGATTCGGAAAGGCACGCTTCATGAACTCACGCACCTCGTCCTGACGAGTGCGAGCTACTTTGGGGGGGTATGGGCGGTCCGATTCAATGGCGATGATACGCGAGAAGGCTTCTTCCACACGCTGACGGGACCGATGGTGAAGACCGCGATGATGAACCGCCGGGGGAGGCATGACTACCTTGAGACCGAGGATTTTCAGGCGCTGAAGATGCCCTACGCGGGACACGAACTGGCTATGGTGATTCTGCTCCCGAAAGCCGTGAACGGGTTGCCGGCGCTGGAGCGGTCGTTGACTGGAGAGAATGTCGCGCAGTGGTTGAGACAGTTCCGGGCCGCGGATCTTGTCGTCTCGGTGCCGAAGCTGGAGATGGACGCAGGGAGCGAATTGAGAGAGCCGCTGGCGGCCATGCAGATGGCATCGTGCTTTATGCGCGGCGCGGATTTCTCGGGAATGGACGGCCAGCAAGACCTTTTTATTCACAAGGTTGTACACAAAGCGGTGCTCAAGGTGAACGAGGCCGGCGCCGCGCCGTCCCCGCAAAGTCTTCAGTCGTCGCCAGCTATGGACAAGGAAGGGGGGTCCACTCCGGCATATCGGTTTAACGCAGATCATCCCTTCCTGTTCGTGATTCGCCACGAGAAGACGGGGGCGGTGCTCTTCATGGGAAGGGTGATGAACCCGAGAGAATAGGCGCGGCGCGGCAGCGCGCCTCCTTCGGGAAGGAGGCGTCGTTGGCCGGAACGGATGTGGGCGCGCTCAGGGTGTGGCGGCCCGCACTTCGCGGTACCATGCCAGGAAGGGCGCATCAAACCATCGCTCAGGCTCCGCCTCAAGGATTCGGCGGGAGTGGTCCACCGTATCTCGCGTCCGGATGAGCCGGACGGTGGCCGCGCCGATGGTGACAACCAGGATGAGGCCGAGGGCGCTCAGGCGTTGCTCCATCTTGGAGTCGTCGTAGTTGGGCCACACGCCGGGCCTGTGCCAGCCTTGTACGCGAGCGCGAAAACCGTGGCGCGCTTCAGGACTCAGCCCATTGAGGCAGTCCTCCACCAGGCGGCTCTGGACAAAGTGGCGCATGGTGTTGACGCGCATCGTGACGCCGAGGAAGACATACCGCGAGTCCAGCTCGTACAGCTTCTCCCACGGGGACCCAATCCCGAAAGCGGCCTCGCCCCAGGGGCTGATGCGGCCATGCGAATTCTTGTGGCCTGCGGTGATCTCGACGGCTCTGGGGCCCAGCGCGGCGACGGAATGAGTGGCGTGGTCGCTGCGGCATACCCCCGGACGCAGCCGGAAGGTCTCGGTGATGCGTCCTACGTCGGAAGGGGAATGGGCGATGTTCCACGTGAGGAAACGGCGTTCCTTATCCTTCTGGCACAGCGTGGGCATGACGAGGGTGCCGGTGGGACCGATGACTTCGAGGAAGGCGTCAAGGACGGCGTCTGCACCCCCGACGTCGGGGGCGCCGCCGACGACCAAGCCCAGGCTGCTGAGGGAGCTGTGGACCATGACGATGTCGCCGGGGCGAAGCCCCAGAGCCTGTAGCCCGCTAATGATAGTGTGTTGACTGACGACGGGGCCGGTCGGCAGCGGTTTCGGTTGAGTCATTCGCGCTCCAGGCGCGCGGCGCGAGCCGCCCGTGATTCGGCGCCGCGCCTGTTGCGTAAAGTGGACCGTTCAGGATGAAGGTGTTCTTGGCCGAGACAACAGGAGAAGGGCCAGGCACGAGGCGTTCAACAGCCCAATTGTAAACGAAGTCTGGGCGATTCCCAAGAGTGGGATGAGCAAGACACCGGTGAAGAGCGCGCCAAAGCAGGCGCCGAGATGGTCCATGCTGTCTACAAGACCGGCGGCGCGGCCGGGTTTACCCGATACCGTGCTGTGGATGCGGCTCGCCAGGGGAAACGGCGCGCCGGTGAGAAAACCGGCAATCGTTGTCAGGCTCATAATAGCGATTGCGGAGGCCTCGAGCCAGCGAAGCTCGACGCGGGCCGATGAGCCGGCGTGCGAAAGCAGCCAGAGTAGCGCAGGCAACAGCAGAGAAAAGACGACGATCGCCATGACAAGCTTTGCGAGAATAGACCGCTGGGCGTCCTCGGTTCTGGAATTGCGGGCAAGCGTGAAGTTCATCCAGCCTGCGCCGATGACGAGGCCGATCATGAAGGCGGCGATGATGAGGCCGATGCGCTCATAGACGTAGCCGTACATATTCTGAAAGGCGAAGAGCAGGATGAGTTCCCACGAAAGCCCGGCAAGTCCCGCGCACAGAATGACCAGAAGGGCGTTGAAGCGTTGGTGAGGCGCGAAACGGTGCGGGGTAAGGCGGACATAGGCCAGGCGCAAGGCAAACAAGGCTCCCACGAGCACAACGACCCACGACAGATGGACCGAGCGCGCGCGCCGGTAGAATGTCGAAAGCTGCCGTCCGGTGAACTGATCCCAGAGCATAAGGTTGTAGAAGTAGGTGATGGGCCGGAAGTCGGTGTTCAGAGGAATGTCGCGGGCGGCTTGCAGTTGCTTTGCGAGGTTCGCAACGAGTTCGGGTTGAAGCAGCGTGGGGAACATGTATTCGTTGAAGTACTTGGGGCGTACCCTCCGCGCCTTGAAACGATCCATGAGCGTGAGCGGGTCGAGGGTGATGACGTCGGGGGTATCGCAGGCGAAAAAGTAGTTGGTGTCGCCGGGGCTGGCCGCGACGTGGGCGAACACGGTGCGCAAGGTGCGGTCGAGGGACGCTGCGTAGAGCCGGACTTCTTCGCCAAGGTAGCCGACGGCGGACGAGAGTCGCGTTGCCAAGACGCCGCCGGGATTCATGATGGCCTTGGCCTCGAGGTAGAACTCGCGGGTGTAGAAGCGGTTCGTCATGGCGGTGGACGGGTCGGAGAGATTCACGAAAATGATGTCATACTTCTGCCGGGCATGCTTGACGAAGTGGCGGCCGTCCTCGAAATGCACGCCGACGCGGGGATCGAAGAGAGCCTCGCGCTCGTCCGGCGGCAGGTAGTTGCGAACCAGGACGATGACGGCGGGATCGAGTTCGACGTAGTCTATGTGAGCGACGGGGTAGAGGAGCATCTGGCGGAGAAGCCCTCCCGCCCCGCCGCCGATCAGAAGGACGTTCTTGGGATTGGGGTGTTCGATAAGGACGCGGCCTGCTTCCTCGGCATAGGTGGGTTCGTCCGGAAAGGAAAAAAGGTATTGGCCATTGCCGTAGAGACTAAGCTGCTTGGCCTTGCGCGCCAGGACAAGGTTTTGGTAACGGGAGTCTACCGAGGAGACGTAATCGAGGCCGGCATTGAAAGATTGCCAGCGCGCCATGAGAGACTGGTAGTGTTTCTGCGCCATGGTTCGGCTGACGAGCAATGCGCCGAGCAGAAAGGCAAGGTAGGCGGACGCCACGAGTAACTTCTCGCCCGCCGGTTCGTCGCCTTTCTGTCCGGCGCGCACAAGTACAAGGATGCACAGTCCCAGGCCGGTGAGTGTGAGCGATGTGAAGGCGTCTATGCGGCCGGCTATGTAGAAGGTGAAGAGAACTCCGCCCAGGACGCTGCCGTTGGCCTCGATGATGTAGAGTCTGCCGATGGCGGCAGGCGGGTCGGCCTTCCACCGCTCGAAGAGCTGGAAAGCGAAGGGAAAGACCAGGCCCACCAGAGCGCTGAAAGGACCGATGGTCAACAACGAGGAGCAGAGCAGCTTCGAAAACGGCGCCAGCTCCCCCGGCGGAATATTCAACCAGATACGCTGTATGCGGATGAGATAGACCTGCACGAGGGGAAGCACGGCCATGGCAAGAAGGAGCAGGAGCGTGACGGTCTCGCCGGTGGTTGGGCGGGTCCTCGGCGCGAACCGCGCCCCAACATTGGCCCCCACCGCGATGCCGGCCAGCCAGGCCCCAAAGACGACGCCGAAGCAAAGTTCATTGCCCTGAAAGATGATCAGGGATTCGCGGATCAAGATGATCTGCACGACCATGGCCTGAAGGCCGAGCATGAGGATCAGCGTGACCGTGCCCAACTCGCGTAGCGGGAGAGGCGGCTTGGACTCTGACAACTGGCTGTCCGGGCTATCGGTCATGAAGCGGGGCGCACAGGTGGCCGTCATAAACTCCGATTCGTACACTGATAGGTTCTGCGAATTCGCAGATGAAGTCAAGGGAGAACTGTTTGCGCGTTGGCTCTTGCGTCAGGGGGGTGCGAGCGTTATGCTGTTAGCCTTCGGAGTCGGCGCCTGGCGCGGCGCCTTTGCGGACTGGAACGACAGGAAGATCAGGTCTTGAAGGAGAAGGCATGAAGAAGCTTCGGATCGGGATCGTCGGTGCGGGCGGAAGGGGGGTCCATTGTTTCGGGGCATTGCTGCTTCGCCGGCCGGAGGAATGCGAATTGGTGGCCCTCGGCGACCCCAACCGTCCGCGCATGGAGGCCGGGCTGGACTACCTGAAGACCAAGTGCGACTTGCACGACGACCCCGGGGCGTTGGTGGCCCGCAAGGACATTGACGCGGTCGTAATCACGACTCCGGACTATCTTCACGAGAAGTGGGCGGTCGCTTCTCTCAGGGGGGGAAAACATATCTTTGTGGACAAGCCGTTGGCTACCACGACGCGGGGGTGTCTCAACATTCTGGATGCTGCGCGCAAGGCGCGGCGCTTGGTGTATATGGGGTTCAACATGCGGTTCGACCCTGTGGTTCAGAAGACTAAGGCGCTGGTGTTGTCCGGAGCGCTGGGCAAGGTCTTCAGCATTCAGAGCCAGGAGTATTACGACGGCGGCAAGACGTATATGGCACGCTGGAACCGGCTGAAGAGATTCAGCGGCGGCCTTTTCGTGCACAAGGGATCCCACGATCTGGACGTCATCAACTGGTTGATGGGCGCGCGGCCGGCGCGTGTGAGCGCGTTCGCGAACGTGAGCGTGCTGCGTCCGGAGGGGTTGCCTTTCAAGCTTAACAAAGGTGAAACTTATGGGCCGTGCTGTACGGAGTGTGCCCAAAGGCCGCGATGTCCTGACGGCTGGTCGCGGGGAGAGGGAATGTACGGCAAGCAGGCCATAAGGGCCGACGGGTACGTGCGGGATACGTGCATCTACCAGTCCGAGAAGGACACGCACGATCAGGGCATCGTCATTGTAGAGTTCGAAAACGGGCAGACCGCGAGCCACTCCGAGTATTTTGTCACCAGCGTGACGAACCGTATCTACTGGGTGCTCGGCGATCGCGGCATGGCGAAATCTGACCTTCATGCGAACACCATCGTGGTGAATCCGCGTTGGAGCCGCGACGTGATGGAGCACAAGGTCGGCCGGGGCGAAGGCGGCCACGGCGGGGCCGACCCCACGATGGTCAAGAACTTCCTGGCCTGCTTGCGGGGCGAGGAGAAGCCCCTTTCAAGCCCCGTGGACGGTGTATGGTCCGTGGCGGTGGGCGAGGGGGCAGAGATCTCGCGGGCCGAAAAGCGCATGGTGGAGATCAAGGAACTGCTGAACCGAAAAAGCAAGCTGCTGGCCGGATAGGACGCCGGCAGGATAGGCGGTCGGGAAGGTCCAGCAAGAACCTACGGCACGACGACCATCTTGTGATCGGTGCCGGCCTTGTAACCCACAATGCCCTCGACCATGTTCTCGAGGGAGAAGTGCTTGGTGATGAACTTGCGGGCATCCACCTTGCGGGCGGCGACGAGGGCCAGGGCCTGCACGTATTGAGAAGCGTGCGAGGCGAAGGCGCCGAAGACGGAAATCTCCTTGTAGTGCATCGTGTTGGCGTCGAACGTGATGGTCGGCTTGTCCTTCGGCAGACCCGCGAAGTAGCTGACGCGGCCCATCTTGGCCGTCATGGCGATGGCTTGCTCCTGGCACAGGTTCACGCCGCAGGCCACGACCACCACATCCGTGCCCACGCCGTCGGTGGTCTCGATCACGCGCTTGATGGGGTCTTCGTCGGCCGAGCAGATATAAGCGTCGGCCTGGAACTTCTCCCTCGCCACTTCGAGTCTCGGCTTGGACCACTCGATGAGTATCAAACGAGTCGCGCCCGAAGCGCGAGCAAGCTCAAGGTGCATGAGGCCGATGGGGCCGGCGCCAATGACGGTGACCGTGTCGCCGATACCGATGTTGAGATATTCCTGGCCGTTGATGACACAGCTTAGAGGCTCGACAAGGGACGCCTCGTCGAAGGGTACGTGGTCGGCCATGACGATGACGTTGCCCTGGCGAACGGCTTTCTCGTTGAGGCAGACATACTCGGCGAATCCGCCGGGGTAGTCGTAGCCGATGGCCTTGAAGTCTACGCACAGGTTGTGGATGCCCCGAATGCAGAACTTGCAGTGGCCGCAGCCGACGGGGGTGACGATGACGGCCTTCTGGCCGACCTTGTATCCGTCCACGCCGGCGCCAACAGCGGCGATGGTTCCGCCGATCTCATGACCCGTGATGGCCGGGGGCACGACGTTCTTCTGTCCGTGCGTGTATATCCGCATGTCGGTGCCGCAGATCGCGCACGCGCCTACCTTGATCAAAATCTCGCCGGGCCCGCACTTGGGCATGGGGACGCGCTGCACCTGCATATTCTTTGGGCCAAGATACACGGCAGCCCGCATCGTGTCTGACAAAACAAGCCTCCTTTCAAAGATCGCTCACAGCCAAGTCGCGGTCCTGGCGACCGTGGGGACCTACTTCATCTCGATGTACGCCTTGGCCTTGAGTTCCGCAATATACTCGTTGTACCGTTTGCTCCAGCGCTGTTCGGCGAACTGGCGGCGAATCTGCTCCTGGGCTTCCTCGAAAGGGACGACGCGTTCCGCCTTGGTCTCGTCAACGCGGAGAATATGATAGCCTTGGGAACTCTCGGTGACGGGGCTTGTCTCGCCGACAGTCAGGCGGAAGATGCACTCGTCAATCTCCCGAAGCACGGTGCCCCGATAGACCCACTCCCCACCGCCCCATAATCCGCCCATATTGGCATAGGGGTCGCGGGAGTGATCGCGAGCCAGCGCGTCAAAGGAGGCGCCCGACTGAAGTTTCTGGAGGAGCGAATCAGCGAACTGCCGGGCCTCTTCCTTTGTTCCGTAATCGCCGAACTTGATAAGAATCTGCCGGAACTTGACCTGCTTGCGTTGCGTGAACTGGTCGGGGTGCGTCTGGTAGTACTCGCGAATGTCGCGCGGGGAGACCGAGACATACGGCAACACGTGCCGACGAAGCATCTCCTCAATCAGGAGCTCTTCGCGCCGGCGTTCCTTGGCCTGTTCGAAGGTTTCGCCCTTGGACGCCAGGAGGTTCTTCAGTTTGAGCATGGAACCCGCCCCGTCAATCAAGTCTTTGACGACGCGGTCAAGGTCTTTATCGAGCAGTTCCTTGCGAATCTCTTCCTTGGCCAGGGCGCGTTTGGCTTCGTGGAGAAGGAGTTTCTTCTCTATCAGTTGTTCGAGGCGGCTGCGCAGGACCGCGCGCGCGCGGGTCTCGAGTTCGGCGCCTTTGTATTCCTCGGCGAGATTGTCCAGTGCGAGCTTGGCGCTGGTGCGGATTTCCTGTTGCGTGATGATCTGGCCGTTCACGACGGCAGCCACGGAGTCAACGGGTCTTGGGCGCGGTTCGTCTGCCGCCAGGACGCCGTGGGCATGGAAGAATGCGAGTGCTCCGAAGAAGATTGCAGATGTAGCGGCTCCGGCCTTGTTCGACTCCATCGTTTGCTCCGCGCCAACGGATTGGCTTGCAGTCGGAAAAGCGGAAAACCGCATTTTAGACAGCATGGTTCATGGTTTCAAGCTTTTTTCCAGGAACTGAGCCACCTGCTCCGCGTGAGTCATCTGCGCGGAGGGCCCTGCCGTTGGGAAGCGCGGGAGCACGAGGTGCAGGGTCCTGTCGTCAATGACGCGCAACGTATAGAGACCGCTTGAGAGGACGGCGCGCGTAAAGGGTAGCCGACGCGATTCAATGATGACGGTGCGCCCGGAGAGGGCCAGACAGGAGATATGCGCCCTCTGGGCCAAGATGCGCAGACGGGCTTCGGTAAGGAGGTTCCGGGCTTCCGGCGGAATGGGGCCGAAGCGGTCGCGAAGCTCGCGCTCGACGTCGGCGGCCTCCTCAAGGGTCTCGCAGCGGTTCAGACGGCGGTATAACTCCATGCGCGAGCGAGGGTCGGGGACATATTCCATTGGCAGGAAGGGCTGCAGTCCAAGCTGAATGGCCACGTCATGACGCACAGGTATCGGTTCATTTTTCATCCGGCGGACGGCAATGTCGAGGAGGTGGCAGTACATGTCGTAGCCGACGGCCTCGATGTGGCCGCTTTGCTCCGGGCCGAGGATGTTGCCGGCTCCGCGTATCTCCAGGTCGCGCATGGCAATTTTATAACCGGACCCAAGCTCCGAGAACTCCTCGATCGCCTTGAGGCGTTTTTCGGCGGTGGGGTTCACGGGGCCGTAAGCGGGCAGGAGCAGGTAACAGTAGGCACGGTGCTTGTAGCGGCCTACACGCCCGCGAAGCTGGTGAAGGTCGGCCAGTCCGAACATCTCAGCGCGGTTGATAAGGATGGTGTTGGCGTTGGGGATGTCGAGGCCCGACTCTATGATGGTCGTGCAGACCAGGACGTCGCTCTTACGGTCAATGAAGTCCATCATTCGCTGTTCGAGAAGCCGCTCGGGCATTTGGCCATGGGCGATGCTGAACCGCGCTTCGGGGACCGCCTGCTGAAGCTGGCGTGCGACGCCCTCGATGTTCTGTACGCGGTTATGCACGAAGAAGACTTGGCCGCCGCGCGCCAGCTCGCGCAGGATGGCCTGGCGAATCTTGCGAGGATCAAAGCGCCAGAGCGTCGTCTGGATGGCGAGTCGGTCCATGGGCGGGGTATCCAGCGACGATATGTCGCGAATGCCGAGCATCGCCATGTGCAGGGTGCGGGGAATGGGCGTGGCGGTCAGGGTCAGGACGTCCACGATCTCCTTGAGGCGTTTGAGGGTTTCCTTGTGGCGTACGCCGAAACGTTGTTCCTCGTCAACGATGATCAGGCCCAGGTCCTTGAAGTGGACGTCGGTCTGTAGCAGGCGGTGGGTGCCGATGACGACGTCGCAATGGCCGCCGGCAACCCGCGCCAGTATGGCTTGCTGCTCGGCTCGACTCTTGAAACGGCTGAGAACATCAATCGCTACTGGGTAGTCGGCCATTCGTTCAGTGAAGGTGCGGTGGTGCTGGTCGGCCAGGATGGTGGTCGGCACAAGCACGGCCACTTGCTTGCCCGCGGTGGCGGCGCGGAAGGCGGCGCGGATAGCCAGCTCGGTCTTGCCGTACCCTACGTCGCCGCAAATGAGGCGATCCATGGGCCGAGGAGACGACATGTCGGTGCGGATCTCGTCGGCGACGATGAGTTGGTCCTCGGTCTCCGTGTAGATGAATTCGGACTCGAACCGGCGCTGCCAGTCGGTGTCGGGGGGAAAAGCGAATCCGTTCTCCGCGGCGCGCAGGGCCTGTATCTGGAGAAGGTCCGCCGCAAGGTCCTGGGCGGCGCGGGCGGCCATTTCCTTGCGGCGCTCCCAGAGCTTGCCGCCGAGCTTGTTGAGTTTTGGCCGGCGTTCCGTGCCCGCCAGGTATTTCTGCACCAGCTCGATCTTGGTGACCGGGACATAGAGCTTGGCGTCGTCCTCGTACTCGATGGCCAGGAATTCCTGTCGTTTGCCCTCGCGCTCGAGAATCTCCATGCCCACAAAACGCCCGATGCCGTGAAGGGCGTGTACAACGTAGTCGCCGGCCTGGAGGCCGAGAAAGGAGTCGAGGGGGCGGGCGTGAACGGGACGTTTGCGGAGCGTTCGACGCTGAATGTAGCGGTGAAATATCTCATGGTGGGCGAGCAGGGCGACTCCGAGGTCGCGGAAATCGAAACTGTGGTTGAGCTTGCCGATTAGCGCCTCGAAACGCGGTTCATGGGACAGCCCGGCTTGCGAGAGGAGTTCGAGGAGGCGCTTGCGTTCGGCGTCGTTCCCGCAGAAGACGATGGTGTGTTTGCGTTCGAGGGCCAGCGATGCCAATTCCGTCATCGTGAGCGCCAGGTCGCGGCCGAAACCGGTTACCGAACGGATGTCAAAGGAATGGCGCCGGATGTTGGCGGGCGGCGAGGCGCGCACAACTGTCTCTTCGGCAACGTTGTCTGCGGGCAGCGAATAGAAGTCAACGCGGTGGAACCTGCCGAGGGCGGCTTGGAGGTCTTCGAGGGAGTTCAGGGCCTCGGCCTCGGGGGTGGATAAGCTCTCGAGTACTCGTGCGGCCCGCGTCACCGCAGCGTCGGGTTCCTTCATCGCGATGAGCGAGCCGGGCGGAAGGTGGTCCGCCAGCATGGACTTTGGCTCGGGAGGCGCAGACGAGGCGCTGGAAGCGTCGGGGTGACGCCGGACGGTCAGAATCTGAACCTGCGAAACGGGTTGTTTTGAAACCTGCGTGGCAATATCGAAGGTGCGAATGGACTCGACCTGATCGCCGAAAAACTCGACGCGATAAGGCTCGCCGGCGGAGGCGGGGTAGATGTCGAGGATGCCGCCGCGCATGCTGAACTCATTGGGAAGTTCAACCTGCGCAGTGCGTTGGAACTCGCGTTCGAGGAGCCATCGGGCGAGGTCCGAGGGGGTCAGGGTCTGTCCGACCTGGAGCCGCAATACGCCTTCGAGCAGTCGCGCGGCGGCGGCCACCGGCTGGAGTAGTGCCTGGATCGGGGTTACGATAATCCTGGCGGCGGACCTTGCGCCCGCCCCGACCCTGGCTCCGCCAGGAACGGGGCCCGCGTCGTCGTCGGGGAAAAGCAAGCTGCGGATGACGCGGAGCCTTTGGCCGGAAACGGCGCTGTCGGGGGGGGTGTCGTCGCCGGGGAGCGTGTCCCACGCCGGAAACATCGAGACGGCGCCGGGCCGAAACAGGTCAATGTCCTCGAGAGCGGCCTCGGCTTGCTCAAAGTCGGGCGTGACCAGGAGGATTCGGGGCAGAGGGTCGCGGGAGAAGGCGGCCAGAAAATGGGCGTACGAAGACCCCCACGCGCCCTCCGCTTGACAGGGGTGTCCGGCCAGCACGTCGTCGCGGAGGGCTTTGAACTTCGGTGAGTCTCGCAAGAGTTCGACAAGTCTGTGCATGAAGCAAAGGCGCGAGGGAATCGCACCTCCAATGGTGCAGTCTATCACGGGCCGGGCCGGCCTGTCAACGCGCCGGAAGAGCGATTTTGCTTGACCAGATTTGGGACGGCTGTTAATATCGCCCCCGCTCTTCAACCTGAGAGGCAGGAGCCTATGACCCCCAGAGAGCGTATCATTGGCGCGTTGCGCGGCGAAATGGTTGACCAGGTGCCGTTGTGCCTATACCCGGGGCTGTTTCCTCGCGGCGAGGCCGAGCGGAAACTGCGCAATGAGGGGGTGGGTATCTTCCATCGCGTCGGCGTCATCGGGACACACAGCCCCAATGTCACAACGGCAACGGCCACATACGCCCAGGAGGGCCGGACGTACACTCGGAATACCCTGCGGACTCCGGTTGGCGAGGTCTACGAAACCGTCAGGCACGGCGGCGGGTATGGGAGCAGCTTGCGGTGCGAGTTCTTCATCAAGGAGCCGAAGGACTACAAAGTGATGCAGTTTGTGGTGAAGGACGCGAAGTATTCGCCCGCCTATGACTCCTTCCGCGAGGCGGAGCGGCTGCTCGGGGAAGACGGCGCCGTCATCGGCAGCATGAGCTACACTCCGATGATGCAGATGCTCATTCTCTGGATGGGGCCGGACCAATTCGCCGTGGACTATTACGAACACCCGGACGAGTTCTTCTCGCTCTATGAGGCGCTGTGCAGGCGACACGAGGATCAATACGAGATCGCGGCCAATTCGCCGGCGGAGTTCATGATCTACGGCGACAACGTGACGGCGGAAATGATCGGCTTGGAGAGGTTCAAGAAGTATGTCGTGCCCTGCTACGACAAGTTGGGCGAAGCCATGCGGGCCAAAGGCAAGCGGGCCGGCTCTCACCTCGACGGTGACCTGGGGCTGCTCAAGGAGGGTATTCGCGACTCGAAACTGGATTTTGTCGAGGCGTACAACCCTCCACCGGACGGTGACCTGTCTATCAAGGATGCGCGCGCCTGTTGGGGCAAGAAGGCAATAGCCATCAACTTTACCTCCTCGATCCACCTGGCATCGCCGCAGGACATCGAGGCGCATACGAGGGAACTCCTGCGCGATTCCTCCCCCGGGGCCGGCTTCATAATCGGTGTTACAGAGAACATTCCCGATCAGGTGTGGGACAAGAGTTTGCCCGTCATCAACCGAGTGTTGAGGGAGTCGGGGCGGCTGCCATTGCGATTCTAGGGGGAACCGGGGAAAAGGGGGGAGTTACAAGACATCAACCATTTTTGGAGGTTTGACCATGACGGAAAAGCTGGCGTGCGAGGGCGGCAAGAAGGTGACCACGAAACCGTTCCCGATGTGGCCGCAGTTCCAGGCGAGCACTATCAAGGCGGCGATGGAGCCGCTCAAGTCGGGGAAGGTCAACTACTGGACCGGTCCCAAGGGGATGGAGTTTGAGCAGAAATTTGCGGACTGGTGCGGGGCCAAGTACGGCATTTCCACCAGCAACGGCACGGCCGCCCTGCACGTGGGGCTGGCCGGACTGGGCATCGGTCCCGGCGACGAGGTGATCTGCCCGTCGTATTCATTTATCGCGTCCTCTTTTTGCATCTGCCAAGCGGGGGCGGTGCCTGTGTTCGCAGACGTGTGCAAGGATGATCACCTGATTGATCCAGCGGACATTGAAAAGAAGATCTCGCCGAAGACGCGCGCGATCCTCGTGGTGCATCTGTATGGGATCATCGGGCAGATGGGACCGATCATGGAGATCGCCAGGAAGCATAACCTGTTCGTGGTCGAAGACTGCGCGCAGGCGCACGGCGGCAAGTACAAGGGCAAGAAGGTCGGCACAATCGGCGATGTCGGCTGCTTCAGCTTCTGTCAGTCGAAGCATTTCACCACCGGCGGCGAGGGCGGGGCGGTGATCACTAACGACGAAGACGTTGCGTGGCAATGCCGTTCCTTCCGCGACCACGGCTACGACGTCAAGGAACGCCTGCGCCTGCTGGAGCTTGAAGCCAAGCTGCCGTACATCCACAACATGGTGGGCTTCAACTTCCGCATGACGGAGATGCAGTCGGTGATTGGGTTGTGCGAGCTGAAGCGGCTCGATTCGTTCCACCTGAAGAATCGTCGCCGCAACGGCGAGTACCTCCTGAAGGAACTGTCGGGCATCCCGGAAATTCTCCATCTGCCCGTGGACACCACGGAGCGCCGCAATGCCTTCTGGCTTTTCCCCATCATCATGGATATGGATAAGCTGAAGGTGGACATCCGCACCTTCTGGCATGCCATCGCCGACGAAGGCGTGCCCTGCGGGCCGGTGCTCTGGCCGCAGATGTACAAGGAAAAAGCATACCAGGAGAAGCGAGGCTTCGGCCGCCTAGGCTATCCGTTTGGCGATCCCAACGCGCGCTCCGAGGCCGTGGACTACAGAAATGTCGTGTGCCCCAACGCCGCGTGGCTTGAAGACCGGACGTTCTTCTTCGCCGTCCATCCGGTCTACACGCTCAAGCACGTGAAACTGATGGTGAAAGCGTTCAAGAAGGTGCTGGCGGCGTATAGGAGATAGACATCCCGGAGGGCCCGTCGTTAGGGAGAAAGCAGTAAGAGATGAGTGTGACAAGCACCCTGATTCTTGGTGCGGGTTTGCCTCTGTTCCTGCTATCCGCTTCTGGCCAGCAGTCGCAAGCGGAGCCGTTGTTCAGGCACGTTATCATTGATGCCGGGGGGCCGCTAAACCCTCACATCAAGGCGGTCGGCGACATCAATGGAGACGGGCGCGATGACATTGTCGTTGCCAGCGGCGCGGGCGGGCCGCTGGTCTGGTACGAGTCTCCGGGCTGGGGGAAGCACATCATCGCGCCGTCGGGAAGGTGGAGTTGCGATGCCGCTCTCGTTGACATGGATGGCGACGGCGATCTTGACGTTGTCATTTCGGAGTGGTACTCGAAGACCCGCATAGAATGGTACGAAAACCCGGCGCCGAAAGGGAATCCCGCGACGGACCCTTGGAAGCTGCACATCATCGGCCAGCTTCGAGCGCACGATCTGGAAATCGGCGACATCAACGGTGATGGTCGCCTGGACCTGATTATCGGGGGGCGCTGGTACGAAGCTCCGAAGGATATCATGGGCGAGCCGTGGAAGGAACGGATCTTTGCGGAGTGGCCTGCGGATGCGATCGTGAAGGCGGCTGATATGAACAAGGACGGTCGCCTTGACGTGGTGCTGGGGCGCTCGGAGGGTCCTCATCGGGTGTCATGGTTCGAAGCACCGGCGGATCCGGCCGGCGCCTGGTCCGAGCGGGTCATCGGAGACGGCATTGCGTTCGCTCACGGCCTCGCCATCGGCGACCTCAATAACGACGGCGCCCTGGACGTGGTGGTTGCCGAGATGCATCAGTCTCCTCAAAGACGCCTCATCGTGTACCTGAACGAGGGCATGGCTCTGAAGTGGAAGGCGCACGTACTGGCGACGACGGGGTCTCACAACATCTGCATCGGAGACACGCTCGGGAAAGACCGTTTGGACATTATTGGCGCTAATTGGAGCGGCAAGTGCCAGCCCGTGGAGATGTGGGAGAATCCCTGGTAGGAGAGGGCGCTTTCTGTTGTGTTGGGGCTTGCCTTCAATGCTTTTCTCTGTTGGTGAAGAGAGCGTCTATGATGGGGCGCGTTGTGGTTCCGGCGCTTGTTGCCTGGCTGATTGTGTTGTGGCCGATGCCGACGATGGCTGAGGGCGAGTGCGTTACCGTTCTCAACAAGGGTGTTGGCGGAAGCAGCAGCCGGGACTTGCTGAAGTCATTCGCTGTTGCGGTTGAGGCGTTCCGCCCGCAGCACGTCGTGATCCTCGTGGGGATGAACGACGCGGGGAATACCAACAAGCTGGTGCCGATGAGAGAGTACGAGCACAACCTCAGCGCGCTGGTTGAGAAGACGCGCGGACTCGGCGCCACCGCATACCTTGTTACAGTCCACGCTATCGTTGAGGCGGAGCATGCCTCACGCCACAAACCGGAGTTGCTGCCGCCGGAGGGGATGAACAAGAAGCTGGCGGAGTATAACGTGGTTGTCGAGAAGGTGGCTGTTGCGAAGGGCGTGCCTTTGATCAGGTTTGACGAGGTATTCGAATTGCGCGGGGGACCGCGAAAGCTTACGCGGAACAAGGAGAACATGAACATCTCCGATGGCGTGCATCTGACGGCGGAGGGATATCGGCTGCTGGCGCAGACGGTCTTTGACGTGTTGCGGGGGCGGGTCAAGCCGGGGGAGTCTGTCGTGTGTTTGGGTGACAGCCTGACGTTTGGTTCGGGCATTGCAGGGCAAGGTTCGGCAACGGGGCAAACGTATCCCGCCTGGCTTTGGGCATTTCTGAACGGGCAAGCGGCGCCGCCCGCTGCGGCAGGAGGGACCAAGTGAGGAAGTCGAGGATTGCCGTTGGCGTCTTGGTGTTGGCCGGCGTCTTGGGCGCGGATGTTGGGGCTGCGGAGATGAATGTCTGGACGATGCTTGGCTCCGAGCGTGCTCAGCCGGAAACGGCGCCGAATGGGCAGTCGGCGGTTACCATCAAATGCGCGAAAAATGAGTACGAGCCTTTCCAACTGATTGTGACGGCGAAGGGGGGCGATGTGAAGGTCACTGACCTTGACGTTTCCGACCTGGTTGGAGGCGGGGGAAAGACCATTGCCAGATCAAACATCACCCTTTTCCGCGAGCACTTCATTGAGGTCAAGAAGGCGACGTATCGGTGTTCGACCCCGCCGGGCTGGTGGCCGGATGCGCTCGTCCCTTTTGTGAATCCGTTGAACGGTTCGCGGATCGCGGAGGCGCGCATTGTAGCGCTGCCGTGCGAGGTAAAGGCCGGGAAGAACCAGCCGTTCTGGGCGGACGTATACGTGCCGAAGGACAGCGCGGCGGGGATGTATCGAGGTAAGGTGACAATTGTGGCTGATGGGGTGGCGTCGGTTGATGTTCCGGTCGAATTGGAGGTATGGGACTTCGTGTTGCCCGACACGCCCACGGTCAGGTCTCACTTCGGCGGGTTCGGCAGGGCCGCGACGTTTCACAAGATGAAGCCCAATGACGAGGCGTTTCGTGCCGTTGACATGCGCTACCTGGAGGTCTGCGCCTCGCACCGGATCACGCCGGACGTTCCGGGCTACCTGAAACCGAAGGCCAACCCGGACGGCTCGCTCGATTCGACGACGACGCACGCGGAGCTGAAGGCGTTCATGGACCGCCTCCGCGTCAATGCTTTCAGCGTGCCGTTCTCGGCCTATCCGGATCCGCTGGGCAAGAATCGCGACAAGACGAAGAGGTTTCTCAGCGCGTACTATGAGTACCTGAAGCAGAACGGATGGGAGAAGGGGAACTACGTCTATATCCTCGACGAGCCTAATGATGCGAAGGCTTACGAGGAGGTGCGGCAGCGGGCGGCGCTTGTGCACGAAGCGCAGAGAGGGCTTCGGGTTTTGTGCACCGAGCAGACGGTAAGCTCGGACCCAAAATGGGGAATATTGGCCGGCGCGGTGGACATCTGGGTCCCGCTTTGGCCCCTTCACGATGAAAAAACCGCCGCTGAGCGTCTGGCGGCGGGGGATGAGCTATGGTCGTACACGGCGCTGTGCCAGGGGAAGTCCGAGTCGCCGTTCTGGCAGATAGATTTCCCGGTGCTGAACTACCGCGTGCCGCTCTGGATCAATTGGCGGTATCGCATGACCGGGCTGCTGTACTGGTCCATGGTCCACTGGAAGGACGTTGAGGACGTGTGGACCGATTCGCTCACGTGTTACAGGAAGTACAACGGAGAAGGGTCGTTGTTCTATCCGGGGTTGGACGCGGGCTTCGACGGGCCCGTGGTCTCAATGCGGCTAAAGAACATACGCGAAGGGATGGAAGACTACGAGTATATGCAGATGCTGGCCGACCTGGGCGAGCGCGCGTTTGCCGACGACGTTGTGCGCACTGTGGGGCGGAGCTGGTTCGACTGGGAGAAGGACGCGTCCAGGGCGCTGGCGGCGCGCGCGCGTCTGGCGGAAAGGATAGTCGAGAAGAAGCAGAAGCAGTGAAGAATCGGCATCGGTTGGGCTGTCGGCAGGGAGAGACCGCAGCGCCGGCGTTGGGTTTTGCCGGGGATTATGCCTTGCAAAGATGAATTGACTCGCTATCATGGTTGCGTGCATGTTATTCGCCGTGCAGAGTTCTCTTTGATAAAGGAGTGTTATCGTGGCGAAGATTGGCGTGATTCATTACAACCTGCCCAGGTTCACGCTGGACGGCTTCGTGAAGTATGCGAAGCTGGCGGGGTTCGATTACGTGGAGCTGCAGAGCCGCGACGTTTGGACGCCGGATACGCCCGATCCCGAAGAGGAAGCCAAGAAAGTCCGCAAGATGTGCGACGACGCGGGCATCAAGGTCTCGGCCCTGGCCGCCCAGAACGACTTCGTGGTGCTGGACGAGGCGCAGATCAAGTTCCAGGTTGAACGCATGAAGCGCGTCTGCGGCCTTGCGCTGATTCTCGGCACTAACGTGATCCGCTCCGAGGGCGGGGCGCAAAAAGAGGCCGTCCCCAAGGAGAAGTGGGTGGATGCGATGGCAGGCTGCTTCAGTCGGTGCGTTCCGTTCATCGAGAAGGACGGCGTGAAACTGGCCGTTGACAACCACGGCTACGTGACGAACGACGGCGACCTGCAGCTGGCGCTTTTCAAGAAGGTCGGATCGAAAAACGTCGGGTCGAACTTGGACACCATGAACTACCGCTGGGCAGGGCACAGCCTGGAGGCCATTGACCGCTTTTACGAGATCATGGCGCCCCACGTGTTCCATACTCACATGAAGGACGGGCGCAATTCCGGTAAGGATTACCGGGGCGCGGCCTTGGGCGAGGGCGAGATTCATCTGGCAGCGGCCGTGAAGTGTCTGAAGGCGGTTGGCTACGATGGCGTCTGGTGCGCCGAATATGAGGGCCGCGAGGAGCCTCAGGAAGTGGGTTACTGGAAGTGCGCGAATTGGCTGAAGAAAAACGTGTGATGTATTCTGCATGGAACGTGATGCGTGACCTGGCCGCAGGTCACGCATCACGGATTTAAGGAGAAGAGTATGGACCCCATCCGCGTCGGCGTTATCGGGAGCGGCGGCATTTTCCGTGGATTGCATGCGCCGTATTTTGAGCAGAGCAAGCTGGCGAAGATTGTGGCGGTGGCCGACGTGAACGAGAGGAGCGCGCAGGAGCAGGCCAAGCGGTTCGGCACCGAGGCGTACACGGACTACCGCAAGGTGTTGGAGCGCAAGGACGTGGACGCGGTGAACGTGTGTACGCACCCGGCGCCGCACCGCGACATCACCGTGGCGGCCGCTCAGGCCGGCAAACATGTTCTCCTTGAGAAACCCATGTGTCGAACAGTTGCCGAGGCCGACGAGATGATAGCGGCGGCGGAAAAGGCTGGGGTGCAATTGCAGGTGGCCTACATGATGCGCTTCAATCCGTACTACATGAAGCTGAGGGAAATGCTGGACGACGGCACGTTGGGGGCGTTGCATCTGGCATATGTCAACCAGATCGGCTGGTTCCCGCCGCACACCCATCCGTGGCTTTTCGTGAAGCAGGAGTCGGGCGGGATGTTGGTGGAGCAGGCGATCCATGTGTTCGATTTGTGGCTGTACCTTTTCGGTCCGGTCACCAGCGTTTACGCGCAGACGAGCCAGGTGGCGTTGGGAGGGACGTATCCGGCGGATCCGGAGAAGGGAGCCGAGAACAACGCGACTTTGGTCGTACAGTTTGAGAAGGGCGGCACGGGGATGCTTATAAAGAGCTGGGCGGCGGAAGTCGGGCTGGCCGGGGAGGGCGTTGTGTGCAGCAAGGGGTCGGCCTCGACGAGTAGCGGCTCGTTGAAGTGGAAGACGCATTCAATGAAAGAGGCGCAGACCTTCGCCGCGCCTGCGCCCGACGACGATACGTACCGAAACGTTCCGCCCGAAGCGCGGGCCAGGAATTACTGGAGTTTGGCGTCGAAGGGGCGGGGCATCGAACACTGGCTAAAGTGCATTCGCGGGGAGGAAAAGACGACGACATCGGGGCGTGTCGGGCGCGCGGGGATAGAAATTGCCGAGGCCGCATACCGGTCGGCCCACAGCGGCAAGCGCATCGCCCTGCCCTTGTGAGGCTACTGGGACAGCTTCTCGATCTGCGCGGCGATTCTGGCCCGTAGTGTGTATAGGTCCTGAGGGTCTTTGCTGTAGTGGGTGAGGTCGGTGATAAAGGTGTCGGGGAAGTTGAGGGAGTCCTGAGCCTCGCCGATCCTTTGGCGAAGAGTCTGTCTCTGTGCGGGCAATGCGGATTCGCATTTCATCGCTGCCTTCTGAAGGGCTTGGTCCAGCAGCCAGAAGTACTCCCGGTCCTCCAATCCCTCGCGCAGCAGTTCCCATCGGATTGAGTTGTAAGGGCCTTTAACCACAGGCTCCTTGGCCGGTTCGCGTACGGCGGGATAGAGGAGCATGCCGTCGCCGTTTCCCCACATGCCGCCTTCGGGGCTGTAGCTCATGGTGGTCTTCCAGGGGTTGCGCGGCGCCCGTTGTGCGCCATGGTAGTAGGTGGTGGCCCAGTAGAGCGAACCCGTGACGCCATACTTGCGCATCATCCAGAACCGGATACGGTGGGCGATGGCGGGGTGGTCTATGAAGTTGTTGGGGTAGGGTGCGCGGGGCGCGCAACAGACGTACCACCAGACCTGTTGGCCTGCTTTCTGGCGTTCGGCGCATCGCGCGGGGTCGTAGTTGCTGAGGACGGGCACCCAGATATCCACGGCGTCATGAAGCTCAGGTTCTGGCTGCTCCGTTAGAAGGCGCGCCAGTCCGGGGCACGACTTCTCTAGAAGCTTCATGCCGTCCAGGACAAGCGGATAATCCTTTGGGGCGGGTTCGTCGAACCAGTAGCAGTACGCCTTCTCAAGCCATCCCTTTTCGTGAAGATGTCGCGCAATGGGGCCGTAGACCTTCTCAAACAGGGCGTTGAAACCGGGCGTGAAGCGCTTGAATGGCCCCAACTGTGCCGGAATCCCGCCGAAGTTGAACGCGCCGAATCCGAATTGGTCCAGATAGCGATGCGCGGCTTTGTCGAAGTCGGCGAAGTCATGAGTGACCGTCGGGTTGTCTGGCGGGCCGGAGATCGTGTACTTCCAAGGGGCATACGCCATCGGGTTGTAGGGCGAGATGCGGTGCTCAGCGCAGTTGCGCATGTAGAGATCATGCGCCTTGAGGCGGTCCTCGTCCGTCTTGAGGCCAAGGAATGCGCTTGGCACGCTCACGCCGTATGCGGTCTTGGTATGGGTTTC
>CAYPFP010000062.1:29219-31129 GCA_964409935.1 uncultured Planctomycetota bacterium
GGGAGGACAAAGTTCCAGACGGATAACTTGAGGGGAACTTTGACGGGCTGCGCGGCGATACCGGAGAGTTCGATCGTTCCGTGGTACTCTCCCGCCGCGGCGTTTGCGGGAACATGGACCGTGAACCAGAGCGGCTGGTTTCGATTGGCGGTCAGGCGCAGGGGCGCATCGTACGGAACCAGGGGGTCGGGCCAGTCGCCGGGACAGCCGAAGGCGTCTGTGGGTATCTCCACGGGGACGTACTCGACCACCTCAATCCGCACCTGGCTGCTGTTGATGGCGTGGTTGCCTTGCACGAGATCGCTGACGCGCACGCCGACGCCCCGGTAATCCTTCTGTGGCCGCAAGACCAACTGAAAGGGTTCGTATTCGTTTCGCGCGGCAGAGATTGAGACGGCGTCCGCCTTTGCGAGGGGCAAGGGCCTGGTTCGGCCGACCTTGTAGGTCGCCTCGGCCCACCAGAGACCAGGATCGTCGTTGCCGGGAAGGCGGTACCCATACCCGCCGTCTTCGAGAGCCGTGAAGGCAACAGTCTGGCATGCCGTCGTCAGGATGGTTCCGGTCTTGATGTCGGTTGCGGTAAATCGCACTTTGTGCAGGCCGATGCCTCTTAGGCGGTAAGAAATCTCGATCGTGGCGGTTGAGTAACCGCGCACCCGGTGCGCGCGCACCTCTACCTGTCTTGCGGTTGCCGTGGGTTGTTCCCCCTCGTGTCCGGTTTCAAGCGTTGCGAGGATTTTCTTCCCCCAGAAACCCTTATTTACGATCCGGCAGACGGCCGCTGTCTGGACACCGACATGGGCAACGCCGAGGGTTTCGACGTGGACGTCCAGGTGCTTCACCGTTGCCCCCGGTTCGACGAACCATGTGGCGCCCCGCAGGTCGGGTGGCGATCCTTTAAGTGTGGATTCGTAGACGATGGTGTTGATCTGAAAGTTTCCCAGGCCCGCGAACCTGACCCACACGACGGTGGCAGGGAACATATCGCCCGGCAGGATGACTTCATGTTGCCCCAGCGTTGCGAACCGGCCCAGGGGGTTCCAGGTCTTGCCGTCGGCGCTTGCCTCGACAAGACACTCTCCCCTCGTGTGGTAGTTGACGGTGAACGTCAGCCGGCCGGTTGCCTGCGGATACGAGCCGACCTGGAATCTGTACAGCACGTATGTGCCGTCGCTGAAACACCAGCGATCACTATTGAACCCGGCCGTGTGTTCGACCTCCGGCCGAGAGTAATTGGAGTATTCCGCCGAGAGTCGGGCGCGGAACACATAGGTTTCGTTAAGGATGGTTTCCTCGGCGCTCAACTCAAGGCCGTCTTGGTTCAGATGCCGAGGGATGACCTTGTGCAGCTCCACATCGTCGAACCAGACGGTCCCCTTCTTACACCACTGGCCGAGTCTTATGAATGCGTCGGGGACTGTTGCGGGCGTCTTGAAGATGAATGTCTTCCTCTCCCACTGCGGGCCGGCGGTGAAGTCGCGGTTGGCGAGATTCGTTCCTCCTATGATGCACCCTGAGTCGCCGGGAGACTTGGTGCGCGTCCGGAACGCGATGCGGTAGGTCTCGTTGGGTGCGAGAGGCAGGGAGGCGGATCGCCAGAAACTGCTGTCCTTTCCGTCACCGGTAACGCTGACGCTGCGATGGCCGCTGTGCCCCTCGTTCTCCCAGACCCCCGATCCGTGCTGGCATGTCCAGGAGAGGGGGAGGGGACCGCCATCCTCGAAAGATGGATTGGATAGCGGCACGGGCTGGCCGTGCGCGACAGGGGGCAGGAGAAGAAATGGAAAGCTCATGGCAAGGCAAAGCAAGGCGCCTTTCATGGAAACCATCTCCACAAGGTTGTCACTAGAATAGGGCGAGTTGCTCCATAATAGCCACGCCTGGCAGAAAGTCAAGAGGCGCCCATGGAC
>CAYPFP010000063.1:0-23999 GCA_964409935.1 uncultured Planctomycetota bacterium
CGCCCCCCTCGGCGTTTGAGGTCCCCTCAAAAAATGCCTTTTTCGCGACAGGCTTTGCCCTTCCCGTCCTGCCCGCGCCTTGACGGCGAACCGCGCCTCGCATAGAATGCCCTGCACCCACAGCGGGCCGCCGTGGCCGCTGCCGCAAGGTTCCGTTCCTGAGTTTTCGACGAAATGAGAAGGGGATGCCTCCCACCGTAACGGCTGTTCCCATCGAATGTGCGCCTCCCTCCCACGAGGTGTTCGAGCGCTTCTGCCGCGAGGACGGCTGTTTCTGGCTTGACAGCGGCATGCTCAGCGACGCCGTCGGGCGCTACTCCATCCTGGGGGACGCCCCCTTTCTCACCCTGCGTTCCAAGGGGCGCCGCATCGAGATCGCCGCGCCCGGCCGCGTCGAGCGCCTGGAGGGCAATCCCTTCGCCCGCCTGGCGGAGATGCTGCGCAAGTTCGAGCGTCCGCCCGGCCCCCCGGAACTGCCCTTCTATTCGGGCGCTGTCGGTTTCTTCAGCTACGACCTCTGCCACTTCGTCGAGCGCCTCCCCGATACGACCCTCGACGACATCCTCTTCCCCGACCTCCATCTGGCCTTCTACGATCGCGCCGTCGTCTTCGATCACGTCTCCCGCCAATGCTGGGCCGTGGCGCAGGGCGACTCCCGCGAGGCGGCCGAGGACAAGGCGCAGTCGCTCGTCCGGCGTGAGGCTTCGGCGCGCAGTGTTGAGGCGACGCCGCGCGGCGCTGTCTCCTCGCCCATCGAGAGCAACTTCCGGAAGGCCGAGTACATCGAGGCGATCCGCCGCGCAAAGGAATACATCGCGGCCGGCGACATCTTCCAGGTGAATCTCTCTCAGCGCTTTGCCGCCGATATCGTCGAGGACGCCTATGAGCTTTACCGTCGCCTCCGCCGCATCAACCCCGCTCCCTTTGCGGCCTTTCTGCGCTTCGGCCAGGACGCCGTCGTGAGCGCCTCGCCCGAACGCTTCCTGCGCGTGCGCGGTCGCCGCGTCCAGACCCGCCCCATCAAGGGAACGCGCCCCCGCGGCAAAGACCCCGCCGCCGACGAGGCCATGCGACGCGAACTTCTCGACAGCGCCAAGGACGCCGCCGAACTCGCCATGATCATTGACCTCGAACGCAACGATCTCGGCCGGGTGTGCAGCTACGGCACCGTTCGCGTCACGCAGAAGAAGGTCCTCGAAGTCTACCCCACCGTCCACCATCTCGTCGGCACCGTCGAGGGCGATCTCCACCCCCGTTTCGGCCTCGTGGACCTCATCAAGGCCTGCTTCCCCGGCGGCTCCATCACCGGCGCACCCAAGATTCGCGCCATGCAGATCATTGACGAACTGGAACCGACCAGGCGCAGCGTCTATACCGGCGCCATCGGCTACATTGACTTCGGCGGTTCCCTCGACCTGAATATCGCCATTCGCACGTTCCTCGTGCGCGGTCGCCGAGCCTTTTTCCAGGCCGGCGGGGGCATCGTTGCCGATTCCGATCCCGAGTCCGAGTACGAGGAGACCCTTCACAAGGCCCGCGCCCTCTTGGACGCGGTGCGGGGCGGTTAGCCGGGAGGTTCTCATGCGTCGAGACTGGATTTGCGTTGTCGTGCTTGCCTCGCTTGTCCCTGCGGGTCGTCTTGCCGCCGAGGACGTGCGCCGCATCGTCGCCGCGCCCGTCAAAGCGATTCGCCTCGACGGGAAACTGGACGAAGACGCCTGGCGCGCGGCGCCTGACGGCCGCTTGGAGTTCGGCTTCTACGGCGGCGGCATCTGGCTCTGGGACTTCGAGAAGTGGGAGGGCAGGCTTCTGGTGCCCGGCCCGCAGGACGGCCATATCTCATGGCAGTACGTCAACGATTGGTTCTTTGCCGGAACGACCGGCGCGCCTCTGAGCGGGCCGTTCTCGATCGTCCTCATGAAGGTCTACGCGGACGGCACATGGTACGTCGTCAGCTACGGCAACACGAGAAACACCGAGTACAACACGAACTTCTTCGCCAACATCAGTCCGGACGGGACGAAGGGTTCTTTCAGTTCGACCATGTTAGGTTCGTGCAATATGTTCTGGTGCGTGATCTCGTATCCGGAACCGCCGGTGTCGCTCGTGGCGCGCACGGAGGCCGGCAAAGTGGCTCTTTCCTGGACGCGCCCGAAGAGGTCTGCCGAGATTGCCGGTTACCGCGTCTACCGCAGCGGGCGCAGCGGCGCGGGCTATGAACGTGTCACCCCTGGGATTGTCGCGGGCGAAGCGTTCTCCGACGTCCTCCCCGATCCGGATCGGCTCTACCATTACGTCGTGACGTCGGTGGAGCATTCGGGTCTGGAGAGCCGGTGTTTCTCCAACGAGGTGGTGGGCGGCAAGGCCGATCCCTCCGCTCCGGAGCGTCTCTTCGTCGAGGCCGAGCGAGGCGACCTCAAGGCCCCTCTGCGCGAGAATTTCCACGGCTCGGCGTCCAACCTGCTGTTCGTGGATTACCGCAACGGCAACGGCGAGGGTTCGGCTTCATGGCTCTTCCCAACTGGCAAGGCCGGCGAATACCGGCTCTGGGTACGTTGCCGCTATCAGGGCGGTGGCGCGCCTCTGAATGGCTGGCGGGTTTCCGACGGACGCGGCCCTGTCGGCATCATCCTTACGCGTTCCACTGAATGGGAGTGGGTGCGGCTCGAGAAGCCGGTGGCGGCGGTGGCGGGCGGCACGCGCATCGCCCTTGTTGCCGCCAATACGGGCTTGGCCCTGGACAAGTTGTTCTTGACGGACGATGCGCAGTTCCGCCCCGATGGCGAGGAAAAACTGGACGCCAAACCGCCGGCGGTCCCTGCCGGCCTGAAGCTCGATGCGGCTCGTCATTTCGACGTTTCTTTCTCGTGGACGCCGGTCGCGGACGACGTGAGTCGCTATCAGGTCTATCGCGGGTCGGCCCCGGACTTCCGGCCCGGTCCGGAGTCGCTCATCGGTTCCCCCGCCGTTCCTCGTTTCCTGGACTGGGGGCTTGCGCAGAAAAACTGCTACTACTATCGCGTGAGCGCCGTGGACGCCTTCGGCAACGAGTCGGCTTCCTCGCCGGCTCTCGCGGTGGAGACTCCCGCCCTGGAGAGGATTGTGGACCTGACGTTGGAGGCCGAAAGCGGAAGGTCCTCTGAGCCTCTGGACGTGATCTCCGAGCCGGCCGCATCCGGCGGGAAGATCGTGAAGATGGCGAAAAGGGGCGCGGACGGAAAGAGGTTTCCCGTTCTCGAACTTGACTTCGATGTGCCCGTGTCCGGCGACTACGTCGTTTGGTTGAAGCTGTGCCGTGTCTCGCGCGACCTTGAGTACGCTTATCTTTCCGCCCAGGTGGATGGCGGTCCGAAGCAGGTCCTGCTCTGCCGTTTTCCGAGCTCGGGGCCGTCGCTGTCTTATCGGGACACGTGTATGTGGCGTTATGTCTCTGGTTTTCGGCAGTCGCTGCCTGCGCGGTTCCAACTCGCGGCGGGAAGGCATCGCCTGACCGTCTCGGAGGCGCACATGCAGGATTTTGGTCTCGACCTGGTCTTCATTACGAACGATCTCGGCAAGGTCCGCGCGCAGTCGGTCCTGGCGTCGGGACGGCGGTTTACGTGGGAGTAGCGTCGCTGAAGGCGCTCCAGGGAGGCGATTCGCCCATGAAAACACATCGAAGACTCGTGCGTCTGGCCGTTCTTGCGGCGGGGTTGTTTGCGCTTACGCCTTTTCTGCAAGGACGCATTGTCGGCGGGCCGTCCTCTGGCAAGTCCCCCTTCGTTGCCTCGGCGCAGAAGGTTCACGAGGAGACCATCTCGGCCAAACGCCGCGAGTATGTCATTCATCTGGCCGGCGCCGCCGATATGGACAACACGACCACGCGCGGCTGCGGCAGCTATGACGTTGCGTTTCAGCCCAACATCTCTCTCGTCATCGAGAACATCGGCCTCGCTCCTGTCGTGGACCCCTGGATCGTCATCAACGGTGTGCGCGACTGGCGCACGGCAGATTCCATCATCGCGGAGGCCGTGGCCGGGGCCGAGGGCGAACAGGATAAGTTGATGCTTCTCTACGAGTTCATCCGCTCCAACCGTTATCACGATCTCCCGCTTTTTGAGCGGGACGAACTGCACGACCCCGTCAAGCATTTCAACAGCTACGGGGCCGGTCTGTGCGATGACATGGGCAGCGTCACCTGCGCGCTGGCCTTTCGCGCCGGTTTCGCAAAGCCGCGCCACGGCGCAGACCCCGTGAACCGTTCCATGCACGGCCACGTCATGTGCGAGATCCCCGTCAACGGCAAGTACCAGTTCATTGACACCGACGAAAACGCCTTCTACCTCGACCTGGATAACGAGCGTCCGGTCAGCGGCGACGAGATCGTGGAGGACCCCGACCTGGCCCGTCGCGACTACGCCTACGGCCCCCTTTTCAGTTCCTGGGTCAAGGGCGAGCAGGCCTCGGCTCTGCTCGGCCGCGATGACCGTCACTCCCGGTCCATCGTGCTGGGGCACGAGATGCGCCTTACGCTTCGCCCCGGCGAAAAACTGACTTGGCGCTGGGACAACGTGGGCAAGACCCCTGGCAAGGGTACGCTCAAGTATTTCGGCAACTCCTTCCTGGACTATGCGCCGTCTCTGGGCGAGGCCGCGCTGCGTCTGGCGCATGAGAGCAGGGGGGTGGCTGCGCTGGGCGACGTCGCGGCCTTTGCCGGCGAGACCAGGGATGCCTTTGTGGTCTTCAAGATGAGCAGCCCCTACGTTATCTGCGGCGGCAGCGTGAGCGCCGATTTTGTCTCGGCGGCGTCCGGCGATTGCGCGGGCATTGACCTTTCGATGGACGGCAAGACCTGGGTTGAGGCGTGGTCCAAGTCGGGCGCCGGTCCGTCCCGCGCCCGGCTGGAGCTTGACGAGCTGCTCGGCGTGAAAGACAAGACGGCTCGCTACGAGTATTTTCTGCGGCTGCGGCTGGGTTCGGCGCGTTCGCGCAGTGTGAGGCTCGACGCGCTGGCCGTTCGCACGGTCCTGCTCGCTTCGCCGATAGGGCTGCCCCGGCTTTCGCTTGGCGAGAACAAGGTGGTCTACTCCGATTCCTCGGCCGGCGAGCGCCGTGTGCGGGTCACGCACGTCTATCAGGAGAGCGGCAACGTTCTGCCTCCCGCCGCGCCTGGCCTTGAGTACCCCCCCGACGCCGCTGCGGTGCGCGACGCCGCCATCGCGTTCCGTTGGGCCTCTGTGCCGGGCGCCGTGAAGTATCATGTGCGGGTCAGTCGGCGTCCGGATTTGCGGACGTCCTATCGTCCCTGTTTTGACCTCGTTGTCGGCCAGCCGAGCCTGTGCAATCCCCGCACGGGTCTTTTCAATCCGGACGAGACGTACTACTGGCGCGTTCGCGCCCGCAACGCGGCGGGTCTTTGGGGTCCCTGGAGCGCCACGCAGACCTTCAGGTGGGACGGCCCGCGCCCCCCGCAGGAATTGAGATACGAGGATCGGGAGGGCAGGCTTTTCCTCGCCTGGAAGCCCAACCCCCGCGGCAATCGTTCCGTTCGCTACGAGGTGTACGCGAGCGACATGCACGGTTTTCGCCCCAGCAAAGAACCGTATGACGTCTACACGTTGGGCCGCGTCCCCGGCAACCTCGTGGCGACAACCGATAGTACCGAGTTGCTCGTCGTCTCCGACGATCCCGCCGACCGTGCCCCCAACAAGAGTTCCTACCGCGTCATTGCCGTGGACGCAAACGGTACGCCGAGCGGAACCTCCGCGCCGCTGGAACTCCCGCATCCCTTCGTCTACAGCCGCCCCGTCGCCAACGCCGTCATCGGCAGGCCCTACGCCTATCAGGTCCTGACGCTTCGCAGCGACGGCGCCCTTCAGCATCGCTATCAGGACCCGAAGTACGCCTTCTGGGAGAAGGAAGGCTACCGCTTCGAGCAGCTCGCCGGGCCGAAGTGGTTGAGCGTGAACGCCGACTCCGGCCTGCTGTCGGGCACTCCGCCGGCAGGCGCGGAAGGCGACGCCCTCGTCAAGCTCAGGGTTGTGCGCACCTGGCCCCGCGAGGTCCGCAAAGACCAGTATCGCCCGGAGCCGTTCCTGAAGGACGGCCCGGTCTTCCACTCCGAGGCGGTTCAGGAATTCCGGCTGTCGGTCGCCCCATAGCGTGCTGTCTCGCGCATACGCTGCCGGAGCCGGGAAACCGTGTGGCGCAGCCGTCCCCGGCTGCGCCTCTCGGAGACGCCGCGCCGGGTCTGCTCGCTGATTTTGTCTTTGCAATGAAATCTTTCTATGCTATGATAATGATTTGTATGCATTGTGCTGTCGTCTGTACGCGGTGTCGCGCAACTGCCCGCATTTGGCACGGAGTGATCTAGACATGGTGATGGACGTGGCAAAAAAACAGGAGCTGATAACGTCGTACAGGACGCATGACAAGGATACCGGCTCTGCCGAGGTGCAGATCGCCCTTCTGACGGAGCGCATCAATCATCTCACCGAACACCTCAAGGGGCACCGCAAGGATTTCGCTTCGCGCCGGGGCCTTCTGCAAATGGTCGGTCGGCGGTCGGCCCTTCTCAAGTATCTGACCAGGATAGACCCGAAGCGGTATGAAGCGGTCATCCAGAAGTTGGGTATCCGCAAGTAAGGGGCATTGAGGCTGCGGTCGTGGACCGATGAACGTCATGGGATCGAAAACTCAAGAAAATTGTGCTTGTTGGGGTGTGCCGGCGCGTCTTCGCGGCGTGGTGGGAGAATGCGGCGATGCATTCTCTGTTGGCGGAACGGCGGAAGTGAACAGAACGGAAACGGAGGTCAGGTGTGGCTTACAAGGCAGAGGGAACGGTTGGTCGGAGTATTCTTTCCATTGAGGCGGGAGACGTGGCGAAGCAGGCCGACGGGTCTGCGATGATCAGATACGGCGACACGGTGATTCTGGCCACGGTTGTTTCCGGGCCGGCGCGTGAAGGGGCGGATTTCTTCCCTCTCACCGTGGATTACCGTGAGATGACATATGCGGCGGGTAAGTTCCCGGGGGGCTTCTTCAAACGCGAGGGGCGTCCTTCCACAAAAGAAATTATCACCATGCGCCTCATTGATCGCCCCATCCGTCCGCTCTTCCCGGACGGCTTCAGGGACGAAGTCCTCATCATGGCCGTCGTCTTGAGCGCCGATCCCGATAATGACCCCGACATCCTCTCCATCGTCGGCGCCTCCGCCGCCGTCAGCCTGTCCTCGCTTCCCTTCCTGGGGCCGATGGCCGCCGTGCGCGTCGGCAAGGTCAACGGCGAATTCCTCCTCAACCCCACTCGCGCCGAGATGGAAACCAGCGATCTCGATCTGGTCGTGGCCGGCACCGACGATGCCGTCATCATGGTCGAGGCCGCCGCCAAGGAACTCCCCGAAGAGGAAATGCTCAAGGCCGTCTACTTCGGCCATGCCGCCATCAAGGACATCGTCCGCATGCAGCGCGAGCTGATGCAGAAGATGAACGTCGTCAAGCGCGAGCCTCCCATCCCTTGCGCCAAAACGCCCCTCTACGAAGAGCTTCGCGCCAAGTGCGCCGCGGCCCTCCGCGAAAAGGTCCAGGTCCGCGGCAAAAAGGCCCAGCAGGACGCCCTCAGCGCCTATTACGACGAAATCCTCAGCCAGTACAGCGCCAACGAATCCGGCCCCTCGCGCGCCGAGGTTGCCTCCACCCTCCAGGAGATCGAGCGCGAAGTCGTCCGCAACCTCATCCTCGACGGCCGCCGCACCGACGGCCGGACTCACACGGACATCCGTCCCATCTCCTGCCAGGTGGGCGTCCTGCCCATGACGCACGGGTCCTGTCTCTTCACCCGCGGCGAGACCCAGGCCCTCGTCGTCGCCACCCTCGGCACCGCCGAGGACGTCCAGATCATTGACGGCCTCGAAGAGGAATACTACAAGACCTTCATGCTTCACTACAACTTTCCTCCCTTCTGCACCGGCGAAGTCAAGCCCGTGCGCGGCCCCGGCCGCCGTGAGATCGGCCACGGCATTCTCGCCGAGCGCAGCCTCCAGGCCGTCATCCCCGTCCAGGAGGTCTTCCCCTACACCCTCCGCGTCGTCTCCGACATCCTGGAGTCCAACGGCTCTTCTTCCATGGCCACCGTCTGCGGCGCCACGATGTGCCTCATGGACGCCGGCGTGCCCATCAAGGACCCCGTCGCCGGCATCGCCATGGGCCTGGTCAAGGAAGGCGACCGTCTGGCTATCCTCAGCGATATCCTCGGCCTCGAAGACCACCTCGGCGACATGGACTTCAAGGTCGCCGGCACCCAGAACGGCGTGACCGGCCTCCAGATGGACGTCAAGGTCGCCGGCATCAGCGAAGAAATCATGGCCAAGGCCCTGACCCAGGCGCGCGAGGGCCGTCTGGAAATCCTGCGCACCATGCTCGCCGTGCTGGACAAGCCCCGCGAGCACATCTCCGAGCGCGCCCCCAAGATCGCCATCATCAAGATCAATCCCGAAAAAATCGGCATGGTCATCGGCTCGGGCGGCAAGACCATCAAAAAAATCCAGGAGGACTACAAGGTCCAGATTGACATACAGGACGACGGCACCGTCCAACTCTTCAGCAAGGACTTCGAGGGGATGCAGAAGGCCAAGACCCTTATCGAGCGCATGACCGAGGA
The DNA here is from genome assembly GCA_964409935.1 of uncultured Planctomycetota bacterium. GTDB lineage: Bacteria > Planctomycetota > Brocadiia > JAADGH01 > CAYPFP01 > CAYPFP01. The sequence continues at coordinate 8,639 of CAYPFP010000063.1, forward strand.
CGTCAAGGTCGGCAAGCTCTACCAGGGCCGCGTCATCTCCATCAAGGAGTTCGGCGCCTTCATCGAAATACTGCCCGGCCAGGACGGCCTCGTGCACATCTCCGAACTGTCCGACGGCTACGTCAAGAACGTCTCCGACGTCGTCAAGGTCGGCGACGAGATCACCGTCAAGGTCATCGGCATTGACGACCAGCACCGCGTGAAGCTCTCGCGCAAGGCCGCCCTGAAAGAACAGGCCCAGAAGTCCGGTCAGCCGCAGCCGGCCGCGCCGGCCTCCGCGCCGCGTCGTCCGCCGCGGTCCTGAACGGCAGGCGCAAACTTCGGTTCTCTCGCTATCGGAGGAGGCCGCCATTTCGGTGCTCTACTTCCTGGCGGGCGTGGCAGTCGGCGCCGCGCTTCTGTTGCCCCTCTGGGGCCTTTACAGGCGCCGCCGACGGCTCCGGCTTCGCGCCGCAGAAGCCCGGGCCAGGCACGCCGAGCGCCTTGCCTATGTCGGCACGCTGGCCGGCGGTCTGGCCCACGAGATTAAGAATCCGCTGAGCACCTTGACCCTCAACCTTCAACTCCTTCAGGAAGACTGGCAGCGCCCGGAGTCCCCGAAGGAAATGCGGCTGGTCAAGAAGCTTGACATCCTCCTGAGCGAGACCCGGCGGCTGGAGGAGGCCCTGAACGACTTCCTCCGTTTTGCGCGAGGCGAAAAACCCAACTTCGCCGAGGGCGACGTCAACGCCCTCGTGGACGAACTGGCCGCGTTCGTCGAACCCGAAGCGGCAAGGCTCAACATCCGTATCCGCCGCCATTGCGACGCCTCCGCCCCGCGGTGCTGGATGGACGGCAATCTCATCCGTCAGGCCCTGCTCAATATCGTCGTCAACGCAAAACAGGCGATGCCCGACGGCGGCGAACTCATGATCGCGACCCGCGACGTGCCGGCCGGCGTCGCCATCGAGATCACCGACACCGGCGAGGGCATACCCCCCGACCGGATCGAACGTATCTTCGAGGCCTATTACTCGACCAAGAAGACCGGCAGCGGCCTGGGTCTGGCCACCACCAAGCGCATCGTGGACCAGCACCACGCCGCCATCAACGTCCACAGCGAGGCGGGCAAGGGAACACGGTTCACCATCCGGCTCCCCCATAGGCCCCCCGCCGATTAGGCATGCGGCTCGATAAGAACATGTATCCCGACTCGACCATACTCATCATTGACGACGAACAAAACCATGCCGCGGCCATGGCCGAGGCCCTCGACAAACTCCAGTGCAAGATCCTCCAGACCACCAGCGGCAAGCAGGGCCTCGAAATCATCCAGTCCAAGCCCGTGGACGTCGTCATCACCGACCTCAAGCTCCCCGACACCAACGGCATGGACGTCCTCCACATCGCTAAACAGAAGCACCCCGACATCGAGGGCATCGCCATCACCGGCTACCCCGACACCCAGGCCGCCGCCGACGCCAAAGAGCGCGGCGCCGCCTACCTCGTCAAACCCGTCAGCCTCGACGTCCTGCGCACCCTCGTCGAGCGCTCCCTCGAAAAACAGCGCCTCGCCCGACGGACCCTCGAACTCGAACGCCAGCTCGACGAGCGCTTCGGCTTCCCCGGCATCATCGGCACCGGCCCCCGCATGGTCCGCATCTTCGAAATCGTCAAGCAGATCGCCCCCACCAACGTCACCGTCCTCGTCACCGGCGAAAGCGGCACCGGCAAGGAACTCCTCGCGCGCGCCATCCACAACAACAGCCCCCGCCGCCACAACAACTTCGTCGCCCTCAGTTGCGCCGCCCTCTCCGAAAGCATCCTGGAAAGCGAACTCTTCGGCCACGAAAAAGGCGCCTTCACCGGCGCCACCGCCCAGCGCAAGGGCCGCTTCGAGTTCGCCGACCACGGCACCCTCTTCCTCGACGAAGTCGGCGACATGCCCCTGCCCACACAGATCAAGCTCCTGCGCGTCATCGAGATGCGCGAAATCCAGCGCGTCGGCAGCAACGACCCCGTCAAGGTGGACGTGCGCCTCGTCGCCGCCACCCATCAGGACCTCGATAAGCTCGTCAAGGACGGCAGATTCCGCGAGGACCTCTACTTCCGCCTCAACGTCGTCAACCTCAAGCTCCCCCCCCTGCGCGAACGCCGCGAGGACATCGCCCTCCTCATTGACAAGTTCATGAAGGAACTCAGCCTCATGCACGGCAAACGCATCGCCGGCATCACCGACGAGGCCCGCTCCGTCCTCAGCCGCTACGACTGGCCCGGCAACGTGCGCGAACTCAAGAACTGCATCGAGAGCATGGTCGTCGTCAGCCGCGACGATCTCCTCGACATTGACGACATCCCCGACCACATCCGCAGCAAGGAACTCGTCCCCGCCATCCCCACCGTCGGCACCCTGGCCGGCATGTCTCTCGAAGACGTCGAGCGCGAGGCCATCCGCCAGACCCTTAACCTCACCAACCAGAACCGCGAGGAAGCCGCCAAAATCCTCCGCATCGGCGAACGCACCCTCTACCGCAAAATTGACAGGTACGGCCTGCGCCAGTCCTGACCCCGCCGCGCCGCGGCGACCCCGCCGTCCCGCCGCCCTTTTTGTTTGACTGATTTGCCCCGATTTGATACCTTATTAAAATATCCCGCGTCGCGGGGGACGTACGCTCCCGTTTCCCCTTACAGGTAACCAGTCATGGCGTTTGAGGAACACTATCGCAGGGCCGAGCAGGCCATGGCGGCCGACAACTACGACTACGCCATCATCCTCCTGCTCGACGTCATCCAGCAGGACCCCAAGCAGCGCCGCGCCCGCGGCATGCTCAGGCTCAGCGGCCAGAAAAAGGCCCAGCTCCAAGGCTCCTCCGCCGCCTCCCGCCTGCGCGGCTGGCTCGGCGGCGGCGCCTCCGTGGGCAAGATGGTCCTCTCCAAGGACCCCATCAAAAACATCGCGGCCTGCGAGGACTTCCTCAAGACCGACCCCACCAACGTCCAAATCCTCACCAAACTCGCCGAACAGCTCCGCGCCGCCAACCTCCTCGACCAGGCCATTGACACCCTCGAGTTCATCCGCCAGGTGGACAACACCCACCAGCCGACCCTCGCCACCCTCATCGGGATCTACGAGTCCCAAGGCGACTTTTCCAAGGCCCAGGTCTGCTGCGAGGAACTCGTGCGCCTCAACCCCTACGACCAGGACCTCTCCAGCCGGCTCAAGAACCTCTCCGCCAAGGCCCACATGAAGGCCTCCCAGATCGAAACCGTCGGCGCCGCCACCGAAATGGTGCGCGACAAGAAAAAAGCCGAGGAACTGGAAAAGGAACAGCGCATCGTCCGCACCGAGGAAGAGGTCAAGACCGCTATCGCCGAGGCCGTCCAGGCCATCAAGGCCAACCCCAACGACCGCGTCAACTACGTCAAGCTCGGCGACCTCCTGGCCATGCAAAACAACTACAAGGCGGCCAAGGAAGCCTACGAACGCGCCTACAAGATGCAGCCCGACTTCCCCCTGCGCGAACGCATCGGCAACCTCGTCCTGCGATGGGCGGAGTCCCGCCTCGAAGCCGCCCAGCTCCAGGCCCGTCAGAACCCCCGTAATCCCGCCCTCGCCGAGCGGGCCGACAACCTCAGGTCGGAATACGCCCAGATGCGCAGGAAAGAATACGAAATGCGCGTCAAGCAGCAGCCCACGAACACCTCGTACCGCTATCACCTGGGCATCGCCCTGTACGACACCGGCGACATTGACGCCGCCGTCAGCGAGTTCCAGCAGGCCGTCACCGATCCGAAGCTCAAGACCCGCACGCTCCATTACCTCGGCCGCTGCTTCCTCGCCAAGAAAATCCCGAACCTGGCCGTGAACCAGTTCAGCCGGGCCTTGGACGGCATCACGGGCATCACCGACCTGTCCAAGGAAATCCTCTACGACCTCGGCCAGGCCCACGAGGCGATGGGTGAGATCCAGAAGGCCGTCGAAACTTACGAGAAGATCTTCGAATCCGACATACGCTATCGCGACGTCAGCGCAAAGGTCATGCAATTGCGACAGAAGCTGGCCTCGTGACGGCAGACCGACTTTCCATCCGCCCGCCAGACGGCTTGGCGGGCGTCATGAGGTTTTCGGTACGCAGCCGCCGCCGTTCGCCGGCGAAAGCTCGATACGGTTTGATGTCCCTGTTAATCTCAGAAGGAGGCTTTAGTGGCAACATCGCGTTCCTCACGCAAGAGAATCAGACAGAATCGCAGGCACAATCTCCACAATCGCGCGATAAGGTCGGCCGTGAAGTCCGGCATCAAGAGGTTTGAGGAGGCCGTCGCCAAGAAAGACGTCGAGGCTGCCAGGAAGCTCTTTGCCTCGGCCGTAACACGGCTGGACCGCGCCGGCACCAAGAACATCATCCCGCCCAATACCGTCGCCAGGCGCAAGTCCCAGATGGCATGCAGGCTGAACGCCCTCGCGGTCGCCAAGTAAACGCCGCCGTTCGGCCTTCAGGCTCCACTGTCGGGACCCAGGCACCCTTCCCAAATACCTAGGAACCCCGGTCTCTCCCGCCGAGGCCGGGTTTTTGCGCCCAAACCGGGATCTTCAGTCCTTTTCCTGCCCCTAAAGTGCCATAATGGCAGGTTGTCGGCTTTGGCTTCTCGCGTCTCATGCCGTTTTGGCAGCAAGTCGCCGCATTCCCATCTCGCCCCAACCCGTCCCCCGCCCAGCCATCTCCCTCTCCACCGCACCTATACGGCCTCTTGGCGCTTGTTCAAACCCCCGCCGCTATTTGGCACTACCTTTGCTCTTATCATCTTGGTGTTGGAAAGACGCAAGATTGCAGGAGTGGGAAACAAAGGAGGGATGAAATATGGCGATGGTACGATGGCTGCATGGTCGTTCGCCGTGGGCGGAAGCGAGGCGCTGGAATCCCTGGGCCGAGCTTCACAGGTTGCAGGAGCAGATGAGCAGGCTGGTCGAGTCCGGCGGATACACCCGGCCTACTCGCGCCTGGACTCCCATGCCCCCCATCAATGTCTCGCAGACGAACGATGCGGTGGTCGTGACAGCCGAGGTCCCCGGCGTGAAGCCCGAGGACCTGTCCCTGACCATCACGGGCAACACGCTGCTGCTCAAGGGCGTTCGCAAACCTTCGGTCGAGGACGCAAAGGTCTCCTACGTGCGTCGTGAGCGGCCGACGGGCGAATTCTCCCGCAGCATCGAGCTTCCCGAAAAGGCCCAGAGCGACAAGGCGGCGGCCGAGTTTGCCCAGGGGCTTCTCACAATCCGCATCCCCAAGGCGGCCGAAGCCGTGCCCAGACACATCGCGGTCAAGGCCAACGTCGGCCAGGGGAACAAGCCCTGACCGGGGCCGATTGTTCCGGGGCGGACTATTGCGCTTGTTCATGGGAGGTGATCAAACATGGCGAAGAATCATGCGCGTGAACGGGCGGCCTGCCCAGAGAGAACCGGAACCGAGGAACGTTACCCGCAGACTGCCGAGGAAAGACCCCGTGTCTTCCCGCCGGTGGACATCTATGAGACGGCTGGAGGCCTTGTCCTGGAGGCCGACATGCCGGGCGTCCACAAAGACGATCTCGTCGTCAAATGCGACGCCGACACCTTGACGATCCAGGGCGGCATGAAGGCGCCGGTCCTGGAGGGCGAGTGCCTCCACGAAGAATTCCGCGTGGTGGACTACTCGGGCAGCTTCACGCTCTCCGCGGACATTGACGCCGCCAATATCAGCGCCGAACTGTCCGAAGGCGTCCTCAGAATCACGCTGCCCAAGAAACCGGAGACTCAACCCAGAAAGATTGACGTGAAGCCGAAGTGACGCTCGTTGTCGGGCGCGCGCTGTCGCGGCGCGCCCTCGCTGAAACCCTTGTATGTTGAAGGAGGTGTTGACCATGGCGCTTCTTCCTTGGAAAAAGAGAGAGGATGAGATGGGGCTGATGACGCTCCAGCGGCAGATGAACCGCCTGCTGGAGGACTTCTTCGGCAGAGGGCTTTCCCTCGAACCTTTCGGCCGCGAGGTCGGGGCCGTCTCCCTGGATGTCTCCGAGGACGCCAATACCGTCTTCGTCAAGGCCGAGATCCCGGGCGTGGAGCCTAAGGACGTGGACGTCTCGATCACCGGCGACGTCCTCACCATCCGCGGCGAGAAGAAGGAGGAAAAGGAGGAGAAGGGCAAGACCTACCACCGCATCGAGCGCAGCTACGGCGCCTTCTCCCGTTCGGTCATTCTGCCCGCTTCCATTGACAGCGAAAAGGCGGAAGCCCGCTACGACAAGGGCATCCTCGAGATCACGATGCCCAAGAAGGCCGAAGCCAAGTCCAAGCCGATCCAGATAACGGTGAAATAAGACGTCTCTCCTGCGCCGTACGTCGGCAGCCCGGCCGCGGGGACGGTTCGAAGGCCGTCCCCGCGCCCCGTCTTTCGTTGCCGTTCGCCGAAAACCGTACCATTCCCGCCCCGCTTTCCCTACAATGGCGCCATTCCTTCTCCCCTCTTTCCTATGGAGCCTGGAACATGAGCAAGAAACATCCCGGACGCATCGGCGTTCTGACCGGCGGCGGGGATTGCCAGGGCCTCAACGCGGCCATTCGCGCCGTCGTCAAAACCGCCATCAGAGAATACGGCATGGAGGTCGTGGGCATCCAGGACGGCTTCCAGGGCCTCCTCGAAATGCGCACCCGCCTGTTGAGCCACGACGACGTCTCCGGCATCCTCACCCTCGGCGGCACCCTCCTCGGCACCGCCCGCGAAAACCCCTTCAAGGTCAAGGTCCTCAAAGGCCGCCGCGCCGTCCTCGAAGACCGCTCCGAGATCGCCGTCGAAAACTACAAGCGCCTCAGGCTCGACGCCCTCATCACCATCGGCGGCGACGGCACACACCGCAAGGCCCACAAGCTCTGGAAAAAGGGCCTCAACATCGTCGGCATCCCCAAGACCATAGACAACGACCTGGCTGAAACCGACGCCACCATCGGGTTCGATTCCGCCGTTGCCATCGCCGCCGAAAGCATTGACCGTCTCCACAGCACCGCCGCGTCCCACCATCGCGTCATGGTCATCGAGGTCATGGGCAACCGCGCCGGTTGGCTGGCCCTGGCCGCCGGCATCGCCGGCGGCGGCGACGTCATCCTCATCCCCGAAATCCCCTTCTCCCTCGACATCGTCGCCAAAATGGTCAGAGAACGCCACCGGCGCGGACGCCGCTTCAGCATCGTCGTCGTCGCCGAAGGCACACGCCCGACCCAGATGAAATCCGTGGGCAAAGACGAGGAATGGGGCGGCGACGCCACCGGCCAGGTCGGCCGCGTCGTCGCCGAACAGATTCAGGAGAAAACCGGCATCGAGACCCGCGTTACCGTCCTCGGCCACGTCCAGCGGGGCGGCGGGCCGACCGCTTTCGACCGCCTCCTCGCCACCCGCTTCGGCGTCCGTGCCGTGGACCTGGTCCATAGCAGGAAGTTCGGCCGCATGGTCTGCCTGCAGGGCAGCGAGGTCGGCAGCGTGCACATCAAGGACGTCGCCCGCGTCGTCAAGACCGTCCCCCCTGGCCATCCCTGGGTCATCGCCGCAAAAAAAGTGGGGACTTGCTTCGGGGACGGAGTCGTGTGAATGCGCCGATGGCGCTTCCCGCCGGCATGGCGCCGCCAGCGCCTCTTCTCGCCTCGCCCTCTACGGCCGTTTATGCGCCTTCACCGCCCCCGGCGGCGGCTCGTTGATGATGGCCCAGAACATCCCCAGTTCCTTCACCGCCCACACGAACTCGCTGAAGTCCACCGGTTTCACCACGTAGGCGTTGGTGCCCAGCCGGTAGCTCTCCAGAAGGTCCCGTTCCTCCCGCGAGGAGGTCAGCACCACCACCGGTACATGCGACAGGTTCTTGTCCGCCCGCACCGTTCGCAGCACCTCCAGCCCGTCCACCTTCGGCATCTTCAGGTCGAGCAGGATCACGCACGGGCTGCCGTTGGGTCGCTCTTTATACTGGCCCCGGTGATACAGGTAGTCCAGCGCCTCCTCGCCGTCGCGGGCGACGATGACTTCATTGGCCAGGTTGTACTCCGCCAACGCCCCCAGGATCAGCTCCACGTCGTTGGCGTTGTCCTCAACCAGCAGAATGGATCTGAGCTTTGCCATCGCTACGGCTCCTCCTGAATTGGCAGGCTGAAGTAAAACGTCGCCCCCTGGTCCTTTACCCCCTCGGCCCATGTGCGCCCCCCGTGCCGGCGGATGATCCGCTGCACGTTGGCCAACCCGATGCCCGTCCCCTCGAACTCATTCGCGTCGTGCAGCCGCTGGAACACGCCATACAGCTTGTGCGCATACTTCATATCGAACCCCACCCCGTTGTCCCGCACGAAGCACACCGCCTCGCCGTTCTCGATCCGGCTTCCCACCTCAATCTCCGCCGGTTCGCGGCCTCGCGTGTATTTTATCGCGTTCGACAGAAGATTCGCAAGCGCCAGCTTCAGCATCGCCGGATCCCCCAGCACCTCCGGCAGGTCTCCTATCTTCCACACGATGTTTCGTCCCCGCATATCCATCGCCAGTTCCCCCATCGCGTCGTCCAGCACCCTTCTCAGTGCCACCGGCTTCTTCACCATCTCCATCCGCCCCATGCGCGAGAACACCAGCAGGTCGTCCACCAGCCGCCCCATCTGCCGCGCCGCCTTGGCGATGATGTCCAGGTACCGTTGCCCCGTTGAATCCACCGCCGCGCCGGCGTGTTTCTTGAACAGATCCACGAACCCGTCAATGTGCCGGGCCGGCGCGCGCAGGTCGTGCGACACCGAGTACGCAAAGGCCTCCAGCTCCTTGTTGGCCTCCTCCAGCGCGGCCGTCCGCTCCTTGACCCGCCGTTCCAGCTCCGCGTTCAGTCGCCGCAGCTCTTCTTCGGCCTTGCGGCGCGCCGCATGCGAACTGTCCAGCGATCGCGCCACCGACCAGATCACCACGGACACCATCACCATGCTGGTCACCGCCAGCAGCGATATCCCCAGCTCCACGTCGTACAGCCCCACCCGCTCCCCCAACAGCCTCACCCATCCCAGCACAAACAGAATCACGGCCATGGCGGGCAGGGCGTTGCGCACCAACATCCCCCCGGGCGTCTCGCGGAGGGCAACCGCCGTCACCCCTTCCTCCGGCCGCGCAAGCAACATCCCCGCCGAAGCCGCTATGAATCCCGCCGCCGCGTGGTAAGGCATCCCCATGAACAGATGGATGCCGTGAAGCTCCCCTCCCCGGAAGGGGTCCTCTCCGTAAACATACCCCACCAGCGTCGCCAGCGGCACCAGCCCCGCCGCCAGCGCGAACACCTGAAACGTGCGCCGCGCAAACCGGTTCTCCACATCAAGCAGGAGGCCGCACACCCCCAGCAGCAGAAAATTCAGCGCCGCGTTGGGCACCATCCGGCCGGGGTAAGCCGTGACCGACTCCTCCCGGCTCACCGCAAACAGCAGACGGTCTATCCCAAAATCGAACCCAAAAAGAAACTCGACGAGCGTCAGCCCCCCCACGGCCGCCGCGACCGCCGCCGGCGCCGCCGCCAGACGACCCAGCCAGCCCCCCGCATATCGCCGCTGCGAAAGCCACAATGAAAGGCCCACCAGCACAAAGCACACCCCCGAATTCGGCGCCATGGCCTTGTGGCTGCCCGACAACGCCTTCAACACCCGTATGTCGAGCGCCCATCCCAGCGTCACAACAAGACCTATGCCTCCCGCCACCAGCCCCAGCCACCCGGAGCATCGCTCAAGGAAACGGATCCGTTCGGCGGGGCGATGCATGTCCGTCTCGGCCTGCTTGCTCAACGCGGTTCCTCCTGCCGCCGCCATGCCGCCTCACTCGCCCCCCGGCCTGACGCCGAGAATGGCGTTGCGGCCGTCTCTGCCTCTCCCCGGTCGCGCTTTTTCATTGACAAGGGATTCGACCGCCTGTATATCCAACCGCACAGGACAACCCCTGGACTTCGGGAAATGGCCATGCTCAAAGTGGCGCACATTGTGTCGGATTTCCCCTCCCCTACGGAGACCTTCGTCGCCAACGAAGCCGAGGCCCTCGCGCGCCTCGGCTGCCGGGTGAAAATATTCGCCTTCCGGCCTCCCGATCGCCCGGTGCCGAACGCCCCCTTCGCCGTCGCCCATCTGCGCTCCTGGGTCTGCGACCCAGGCTCGTCCTCCTCGCTCGGCGGCCGCGTCTGGGTCGCCCTCCGAAGCCTCTTGCTGCGCCCCGCCACCGCCGCCATCCTCTCCGTGAGCGCCTGGAAGGCCCGCGTCCCTATTAACATACTTGATGCCTTGGCGCAACTGCAATACCATTTGGAGTCGGAACCCTTCGACGTTGTCCATGCTCAGTTCGGACTTCTCGGCGCCCTCTCGGTCCCCGTCATGAACCGGTTCAAGAGCCTGCCGTTCATCGTCTCCTTTCGCGGCCAGGACGCCTCCGCCCTCCCGCGCCGACAGGCGGACCTCTACGCCCCCCTTTTCCGCCGCGCCCAGCGCTTCCTCGCGCGCTCCGAAGCCATGAAGAACGACCTCATCGCCCTGGGCTGTCCCGCGCAGAAGCTCCGCGTCCTCCACTCCGGCATCAACTTGGCCGCGTTCCCCTTCCACGAGCGCACCCCACCCGCAGCCCCCGCCCCGTGGCGGCTCCTCCTTGTGGGCCGCCTCGTCGAGAAAAAAGGCGTGCCCGACGCCGTCGCCGCCTTCGACCAGGCCCGCCGCAGCCACCCCAACATCCAGTTGCGCATCATCGGCGACGGCCCCCTGCGCGACCACATCGCCCGCGACATCGCCGTGCGCGGCCTGACCGTCGCCGTTCTCTTGCTCGGCCCCAAACCCCACGAAGACGTCCAGGCCGAAATCGCCGCCGCCCACCTCTTCCTGCTCCCCTCGCGCACCGCCCCCGATGGCGACAAGGAGGGCATCCCCAACTCCATCATGGAAGCCCTGGCCTCCGGCCTGCCCGTCCTCTCCACCGTGCACGCCGGCATACCCGAATGCGTCGAGCACGGCATCTCCGGCCTTCTCGCTCCCGAAGGCGACATCCCCGAACTCGCAACACACATCCGCTGGGCGCTCGACCATCCCCATCGTTGGCCCGCCATGGGCCGCGCCGGGCGCGCCCGCATCGAGGCCGAGTTCAACCGAGACGTCCAGGCCCCCAGGCTCCTCTCCGTCTACAAGGAACTTCTGTAACCCCCGGATTCTCGTTGACGCACGCCCTCCTATCCGCTATAACGCCATCCTTTTTACGCCCCCACCCGTACAGGAAAGGCGCTGTCGCATCCATGAAGATACTCCTCATCGGCGGTTCCGGCTACGTCGGCAAAATGATCGCTCCCGTGCTGAAGCAGCATCACCAGCTCCGCGTCTTCGACCTTGTCCCTCCCGCGGACAACACGCTGGAGTTCATCCCCGGCGAGGTCAATGACGAATCGGCGCTGGCGCGCGCCATGGAAGGCGTGGACGGCGTCGTCTATCTGGCGATGGGCAAGGACGACAAGGGCAACATTGACACCGTCGGCCCGGCCTACGACGTCAATGCCAAGGGCGTCCACCGCGCCTGCAATGCGGCCCTGCGCGCCGGCGCCAAAAGGCTCGTCTACATGAGTACGCTCTCGGTGTATGGCGGCCCCGGCGACCGCGTCTTCAAGACCGAGGACGAGGAGCCTGCTTCCCCCGGCGTCTACGGTTTCACCAAGTATCTTGGCGAGCTGGTCTGCCGTTATTTCTCACGCGCCCACGGTCTGGACACAATGGCCCTGCGTCTGAACTGGCCGGTGGAAAATGACAAGTGGCAGGAGGCCAACCAGCGCAACCCCGGTTGCGGCGCCACCGCGGCCGACGACGTCGCCAGGGCCGTCCTGGCCGCTCTCGAATGCCGGCACTCCGGCTTCCACGCCGTCTTCATCACCGGCGACTACGAGGGCCGCAAGTTCAACCCCGACAAGGCCCGCCGCCTGCTCGGATGGGAGGCCAGGCGAAGGGCGTAGCCGCTCCGTCTCCTATACCCACGGCCCCAGCCCGTTGGTCACGCTGCCCCCGATGGTTTCCCATACCGCTACCGGCTTCGAGGTCTCCCAGTCCTCCTCGTAGTCGGCAATGTATCGCAATGGCTGGCTCGTGATCTTCACCAGCGACGGGTCGAACGGCACGCTCCCGATGACGACCACGTCCGTGCCCACGCCCTTGATCAGCCCGATGCGCGCCGCCGGATTGAGGGTTTCTCCAATCTTCCCCAGACCGATCTCGAACTCCATCGGCCCTCCGACGTACCCGCCGGGCGTTGTCGTCCACTCCTGCAACTGCCGGTCGTACGTGCGCTTCGCGTTGAAGGTCTTGGCCTGCACGGTGATGTTGCCGATGGCGTTGCCGGCCCACAGGAACGCCCCGCTGATCCCGCCCCCCTGCACCCTGATCTTGCCGATGGTGTTCTCCGTCAGCAGCATCCCGTCGAGCGTCGGCGCTGCATACCGGTAGGGATCCGCCTTGTCAATCAGGCCCGTCAACTGGACGTTCCCGATGCCGTTTCGGGCGCGTATCTCGCCGCTCAGGTTGCCTCCGGCGATGGTGACGTTCCCCACCCGTCCTCCCGACGTGATGCCGGCGTAGATGCCGCCGCCCGCCACCGCGTACACCGTCCCGGTCTCCGACGCCAGCGCGTCCGGCGCGCTCAGCGTGACGGCGGGCGGGCCGGGGGGCTGGTCGTCGTTCAGGAGGGTTCCCGTTGCCTGGTCATTCCCGATCGTCGCCCCCGTGGGCTGGCTCAGGTTGACGTAGAACGTTTCATCCGGCTCCACAAGGGTGTCGCCCTTCACGCTCACCACGATCGTGCCGCTGGTGCTGCCGGCGGGGATCGTCAGGGTCCCGCTTTTGGCCGTGTAGTCGGTGCCTGCGGTGGCCGTGCCGTTCGACGTCGCGTACTTCACCGTCACCGACTGGCTGCTCGCGTTGGACAACGTCACCGGAAAGTTGAAATTCTTCGACCCGCTGTTGCCTTCGGTCGCGGTCACGTCCCCGATCAGGATCACCGGCAGGGGGTCGTCGTTCAGGATCGTGCCCACTCCCGTGCCGTCGCCGATGGTGGCGCCCACCGCCGAACTGAGTTTGACCGTGAACGTCTCGTCGGCCTCGCGGGCGGTGTCGCCCAGAACCGCCACCCCGATGGTCCCGCTGGTCTGGCCCGCCGGGATCGTCAGCGTCCCGCTCTTGGCCGTGTAGTCGCTCCCCGCCGTCGCCGTCCCGTTGGCCGTCGCGTACTTCACCGTCACCGCCGTCCCGCTGACGGTGGACATGGTTACGGTGAAAACGAAGTCCTTGCTCCCGCTGTCGCCCTCGGTCTGGGATACGTCGTCAATGGTCAGTCGGGGTTTGGGCGCCGACCCCCCGTCGTCGTTCAGAATCGTGCCCCTGCCGCTGTCGTCCACCAGCCATAGACCGTCCCAGAACTGTACCCACAGCTCGAAGGTGTCGTTGAATTCTACCGTCGTATCCCCTATGACCTTGACCGTGACGGTCTTGCTGGACTGGCCGGGGCTGAACGTCAGCGTGCCCGACGTTCCCACGTAATCGGTCTGCCCGACCTCGCCCACCGTGGTGAATTGCGCGTTTATCGTGGTAAGGGCCGGCCGGGGACAAGGTCACATTGAAAACAAAATCCGTATACCCGCTGTTGCCCTCCGGCAGGGTCACGTCGCTCACGTTGAGCGTGTAAATGCTGGCCGGCGCAAAGCGCGGCTCAAGTTCCTCTACCCCCAGGCGACGGTGAATTCGGCGCGGTGACATGTTCCTGCCTCCTTCCGCTTGGCGCGGCTTGGCCCCCCGCCCCGTCATTCCCGCCCTCGTGCAGGGCGGAACCCGGCATGGCGACACCGGCAAAGACACCCGCTACGACAACCAATTGCCAGTATATACCCGACACGTACCTTGTCAAGCAGTTTCTTGCCCCCGCAAAACGCAGTTCCCATTTGCGCCGGTTATTGTATAATGGATGCCCAAAATGGGTAATCCGCCCACAAGTTGAATCCGGGGCTGACCGGCCGGTTCCCACAGGGCGCCGCATAGACGGACGATTATCGGACACAACTGCATATGCCACAAACATCCGCGAACCGCGAGGTCAAGATCGTCCTCGTCGTGGTGCTCTTGGTGGAACTGGGCCTGGCGATTACGGCGCACCTCTTCTATGGCCCCGACACGCCCTCCTACGAGGCCGCCGTGCGTACGGGCGTCGGCGCCGACCTCCTGGCCGGCGAGTCGCGGGGTCGCCAGGGCTTTATCGGCTCTCTCTACTGGGCGCCGCTGCCCACCCTCTTCCTCCTGCCTTTCCTGGCCTGGCCCCTGCTGTCCAAGACCTGTCTGGCGGCCGCGCTCGTCGCTGCCGCCGCCATGGCCGGCGCCTGCGCCTTTCTCGTGGCGTGGTGGGCCAGATGCCGCGTCAACAAGACCGTCAGGATCGCGGCCGTCATCTTGCTGTGCGCCAGTCCCTGGTCGGTCTGGGCAGTGGTCGGCGGCGACGGCGCGGTCCTCTTCGGCCTGCTCGCCCTGGCGGTCATGGCCCTGGCCATTCGCTGGCTGGAAAGGCGCAGCCTGCGCAGTCTCGCTTACCTGGGCGTGGTCATGTCGCTTCTCCTCCTCACCCGCTTCCAGTCCGTGATCCTTCTCGCCGTTATCTTCGTGCTCATCCTGTTCTTCCTGCTCTTTCAGAACCCGGAGAGCGGTTTCCGCAAGAGGTGGTCCTACTCCGAGGCCACCTTCATCATCTTTCTCGCCCCCGTCGTGTACGCCGTCCTGGTCTGGGTCGCCGCCAACTGGCTCATCATGGGCGACGCCGCCTTCTTCCTGCGCGGTCTCCTGCCGGGCCACTGGCCCCCGGATGCCCCGCGCGGCCTCCTGGGCTGGTTCGAAATCCTTCGCGACGGTTGCGAGTGGCGGCTCGCCCTGGTTGCCGCCGTTCTGGTGGGCGGGCCGTGGCTCTTCGGCGCTTTCGCCAACCCCTCGCGCTCGACCTCCGCCCCCGCCTCCCTGGCCGTCCTGCTGGTGGCGGCCGCCCTCTTCGGCTTCTCCATGACACACCAACCCCCTCGGCTCCAGGCCCAGGACGACAAGGAGATCGCCGACGTCCTCGACTACCTCATCAAGCGCCACTCGGAGGACCGCGTCGTCGTCGCCGGCTATCGCGGTTACGACCTCGTCCGCCGCGTCTCCGGCGCCGACCGCGACATCTTCGTCCACACCCTGAGCTTCTACCTGGGGTCCGCCCTGCGCGATACCCGCGGCAAGCGCCTCTTCCTCCTCATCCATCGCCCCTCCGGCAGCGACCGCTGGGAGGACATCGTCCTCAAGTACCCCGACGCCTTCAAGCGCGGCCTGGAGTTC
>CAYPFP010000063.1:24099-30903 GCA_964409935.1 uncultured Planctomycetota bacterium
CTCGCGTCGCCATCACCCCGCCGCTCGGCGTGGACCTGTCCGGCTTCGGCTTTGGCCCGCGCCCGGCCCAGGGCGTCCACGATGAACTGTGCGCCCGCGCCCTCGTCCTCGCCGGCGCCGGCGCGAAGGTGGCCGTCCTCGCCTGCGACCTGCTCGGCATTGACGCCGACTTCGCGCGCCTCATCAAGCAGGAGATCGCCCGCAGGACCGACATCGCTGCCGCCGACATCATGATCTGCGCCTCCCATACCCACTCCGGCCCCGCCGTCCACTTCCTGCGCGGCTGCGGAACCCCGGAACCAGCCTACCTGCGCGAACTCGGCCGAAACCTGGTCGAAGTCGTCAGGCAGGCCGCGCGCGCCCTTCGTCCCGCCCTTGTTGGATCGGGCCGCGCCGAACACAATCTGGCCTTCAACCGCCGCGAGATTGCCGCCCGCACCAATCGCATGGACAACCCGGAAGGAACCGTTGACAGGGAGGTCGCCCTCTTGCGCGTGGATGACGCCGACGGCCGCCCCATCGTCCTGCTCTACAATTACGCCGCGCACCCCGTGACGCAAATGGGCAGTCAGAACCGGCATGTCTCGGCGGATTTCCCCGGCGCGGCCTCGCGCCTGATCGAGTCGCAATTCGGCGGTGTCGCCCTCTTCCTCCAGGGCTGTTGCGGCAACCTCAACCCCAAGATATGGGGCGACTTCGCCGTCACCGAACAAGCCGGCGCCGCCCTGGGCCGCAAGGCGCTCGAAGCCGCCGCGACGATTCGCTGCGCCGACGCTTCCTGTCTGGCCATGAAATCCGTTGAACTCTCGCTTGCCCTCGACGGTCCGCCGCCCCTCGACCAGGCGCGTTCCGAACTCCTCAAGGCCGAGCAGGAGTACGAAGCCAAAGCGAAGCCCCTTCACCTCTACTACCGTCTCGAATGGGCGCGCGACGTCTTGCGCCGCGTCGAGGCCTCGACGCGCCGCGTCGAGGAGGGCGACGCCCTCAACGTCGTGGCCGCTCCCGTGCAGGCCCTGCGCGTCGGCGACGCCGCCGTCGTTGCCATCCCGGGCGAGCAGTTCGTCGAGATCGCTCTGCGCATCAAGGCTGCCTCCCCCGCCCGCCAGACCCTTGTCGCGGCCTACGCCAACAGCGCCAACATCGGCTACGTCCCCATTCGCGAAGCCTACCCCCAGATGGGCTACGAGGTTTACGGCGCGCACATGTGGTACGGCCTTTTCCGCCTGGCCCCCGGCGCCGCCGAGGCCATCGCCGGCGCCGCCTCCTCCCTCCTCAAACAACTCTTTTAGGTCCAACAAAGGGGTCACTCATACTCCCGTGACGGGAGTGCTCAGCCTTCGACCGTCAGCGCGACCATCTGGATGGTGTTGACGCCGGAGCGGCCCAACGGGCGCGGCAAGGGCTGCGCGATGCCGTTAAGATCCACGGCGCGACAGCGCAGTTCGTACCGGCCCGCAGCCACCCCCCTCAACAGCGCGGCCCAGTGGACGATGGTGTTGGGGATCGGCCAGACGCGCGGGCGGCCGGTCGCGGGATCAATCTGCAGCGGCACGAGAGGCAGTTTGCCGTCGGGCAGGTCGCTGCCCCAGTTGGCGGGGGGCGGCAGGATCACCGCGTCGCGCCAATCGCCGCGCGCCAGGTGGGGATCGTCGGCCGGGAGCGGTTCAGCCGCCGGGCGCAGCCAGTATTGAACCTTGCTGACGCTGTTGAGGCCGGCCTGGGCCAGGCCCGTCAGCGGGATGGGTTGGCCGACCTTGACGGTTTTCCGCGCGTGGATGAAACGGGCGAAGCTCTTGAGCGGGCTTTCCACGTCATTGTTCATGCCGGCGTAGGTATCGTTCGCCTGGTATTTGTTCGTCACCTCGATGCGCTGGAGCCATTTTACGGATCTATTGCCGTAAGCGCCCGGCGTCACCAGCCGCACCGGGCCGCCTGCGGCGGGGCTGAGCCACTGACCGTTCAGCCGGTAACACAGGATCACCGGCAGTTCGCCCGGCCCTTCCTCCAGGACGCGGCTGATGGGCAGCGAGCCTTGAAATCGCTGCTTCGGGTCGTCGTTGTGGTAGCCGTAGTAGAAGATGCGGCGGATGTTCTTGCCGGGCTTGGCCGACCACAGCACGTCGCGCACCGGCACGCCTTCCCAGAGTCCCATCCCGAACGGCTGCGCGGCGTTGGTGCAGGTCATCACGTGCAGGAAGCGCACGGCCTGTTTCTCGCCCAGTTTCATGAGCGCCGGCCAGTCCAGCGCGGTTCCGGCGGCCTTGGTCAACGGCGCGGCCAGTTCCGAGTTGCTCTCCGCGTCGGCGACGATCTCGAGCTTCCACGTCTCCTGGACCAGTCCGACCTCCCGCAGTTTTTCCGGCGGCAATTTGTTCGGGGGCGGGTTGCCGCGCCCCAGCATGTGGAACTTCCTCAGCGGGGTGAGGTATTCGAGCTCTCGGATCCGTTCGCTCAGGGCTGGGTCGGCGGCGATATCGCTGGAGACCTCTTGCGCCCACAGCGCGCGCGAGCCAAGCGCCGCCAAGGCAACGCCGCTCACCTGCAGGAACCAGCGCCGGGTGAAATCGGCATGATCAGAAACAAACCGGTCGTGATCGCCCATGGCGTTTCTCCGTTGCCGAAAGAATAGGGACAGTCAACCTGGCTACTTTGGTTGGACGGCCATTATACGGCCTTCCGCTACGTTATAGAATAGGTGACTGTCCCCAACTTGCGAACATGGTCGTCATTGACCCGCACATCGCCGAATACTTCCCCGACCACGACTCCGTGAACGAGTCGCTCCGCTCGCCGGTCTCAATCATCAAGAGACGGGACACACAAGGGGTCTTCTGCGCCTTCGCGGTGAGAGGTGCCACGGGTGCCCCGCCGCCCCTGTTGCCGTCCAAAAAAAATCAATAAATGTGACGTTTTTCCCTTGACTTTCTGCCGAATGTGTGATTTAATCCTAGATAAACGCGTGATGGCTCTCTAACAATATTCGGCCGGAATCTGGAATTCGGCTCAGAGGTCCCATAGGGTGGGGGGGTGCTCATGATCAGACGAACTTGTATTATTGTAATGCATTACAGGTGTGAGAGTTGTGCCACTCAAGCTCCGGCGACAGGCATGAGCGAGGTATGAGCGAACCATGAGCGAAGACATGAGCGGAAGACCGTCACAGACCCCCTTCAGATATGAGTCGGAGGCACAGGCTAAACATGGCTAGTATAATCGTATCTTATAATATGGTCCGCCGCATTCATCTGCC
Organism: uncultured Planctomycetota bacterium; assembly: GCA_964409935.1. Lineage (GTDB taxonomy): Bacteria > Planctomycetota > Brocadiia > JAADGH01 > CAYPFP01 > CAYPFP01. The sequence goes on from CAYPFP010000063.1 coordinate 27,350, forward strand.
GTCGCTGGGAGGCGGGTTCCGGGCGTTGCCTTTGCTCCTGCTTATCTCGTTCTGCCGTTGCCTGCCCGCCCACGACGACGGCACGGAGCACACCCATCGAGTGAAGGCCCCCGGTGTGGATATCATTGACAGAGATGACGGCACGCGCCGCATCAAGGCCCCCTTCGTGGACATCGAGACCGACGGCCGCGGCGGCGAGAAGGTCAAGGCCCCCTTCACCCACGTGGACACGCGCCAGCCCCTCCCCGCCAAGCCCAAGCCCGCCGACGTTAAGACCCCGGAGCCGAAAAGCCCGGACGATGCCAAGACGTTCCCCTACTCCCACCCCGACGGCGTCTTCTCCATCGCCGTTCCGCAAGGCTGGAAACAAATCCCCGCGCCGACGAATTCCGTCACGATCTTCGAGGACCCCTCCGGCAAGGCCGCCGTCAAGGTGTCGCTCTACGCGGACCGCCGTTACGAGGCCGCCGATCTGAAATCCGTCAACGAAAAATTCCTTGAGGATTGCCGCGCCGCCTTCCCCGACGTCAAGTTCCTGGCCGCCCAGGACTCCGACCTGGGCGGATCCGCCGCCATTCGTACCGATGCCGTCTTCACCCGCAGGAACGTCCCGTCTCGCGGCGTCATGTTTGTCGCCGTGTGCGGCGGGCGCGCCGTCCTGTTCACCGTCAGGGCCGACGCCGACGACTTCAACGCCTGGGCGCCCGCCCTGTACGCCGTCGCAGGGAGCTACCGAAGCGGGAAGCCGTGATGGGACGTCGTTTCAACGCGGCGAAGCTGCGCGCCGTCAGGCCGCCGGGCTGCCGTATTCGCGGTAGGCCTCGAACAGCGCGAGGATGTTCTCCAGCGGCGTGTCGAGTTGGATGTTGTGCGCGGTGCAGATGATGAATCCGCCGCCGGGGGCGAGGGCTTCCATTCGGTCGCGCACCTCGGCCCGCACGTCGGCCGCGCTCCCGAACGGCAGCGTCCTCTGGATGTCTATCCCGCCGTGAAACGCGAGCCGTTCTCCGAAACGCGCCTTGAGGTCTCGCGGGGCCATGTCGGCCGCGCCCGGCTGGATCGGGTTGAGAATGTCCAGCCCCATCTCGATCATGTCGGGGATCAGCGGCTTGATCGAGCCGCAGGAGTGGTGCATCACCTTGACGCCGTAGTTTTTTGCCGTTGCCCAGTAACGCCGCAACCCTGGCGCGAAAAACCGTTTCCATGTCTCGTGCCGCACGAAAAGCCCCGATTGCGTCCCGAAGTCGTCTCCCGACATGAAGATGTCAATGCCCCCTTGCGCCGCCTTAAACACGCGCCGGTTGTATTCGGAGTAGAATTCGGCGATCTTGTCGAAGAGGGCTTCGGCGATGGCCGGGCTCTCCACGAGGTCCAGCAGGATTTCGGCCGTGCCGCGCAGGTACATCGCGGCCTTCAGCAGGCTCGTGCGGTTGAGGCGGTCTCCCACGAACACGATGGCGCGGCCGGGGTGTTGTCGGCACTGCCGCGCGATGTCGCCGTAGCCGAACCACTCGGCCTTCGGCCACTTGGGATATTCGAGGATGTCGCGGACCGTCGTGGCTGCGGCCAGCGGCGGCGTGGTCACTTCCTTGTACGTGCCGCGCTGCTGCGGCTCGCCGTAGGTCTTCTCGATGCGCGGCACGCCCCAGATGTCCTCCTCCGTCCCGTCGCTTTGCCGCGCAAGAGGAGGCCCGATGTAAGCGGGGCCGGGGATGATGCGCAGGTCAACGTCGAGTTGATCCAGAAGCTGGTCGCGGGTCTGCAACCCGAAGTGCTTGATGAGCAGGGCGTCCACTTCCGGCGTGGCCCAGTAGTCCACGGGCACGCGGTCCGGCTGCCGGTGGGCGAGCGCCGCAAGAACGCGCTCTCGGGAGTTCATGACGGTCTCCGAATCTCTGCGCCGCTTAGTCCCACGTCGCGGCCTGGGCGACTTCGTCCGGTATCTTGACCATGTCGCCCTCTTTGACGCCGTTTCTGGCGAACCATCCCTGCGGCATCTCCAGGGCGTACTTGACGCGCATCTTCGCCCGGTGCGTGACGAGGTCCAGCGGCTCCATGTCCTCGATCTGCGCGATCCATCCGTCGGTGCGGATGAAGGCGATGGACAGCGGCGCGTAGGTGTTCTTCATCCAGAACGTCAGGTTGTCCTCGCTCGGATAGACGAAGAGCATTCCTTCGTCGGGGCCGAGTTGTTTGCGGAACATGAGGCCGCGTTTGCGGTGCTCTTCATTGAGGGCGACCTCGACCGTGATCGTTCTTGCGCCGACGGTGAGCGTGTATCGCGGCGCGGGGGGGATTTCCTTCTTCCGGGACTTGCACGAGGGGGCGAGGGCCGCAAGCAGGACCAGCGCGAAAAGCAGCGCCGCGCGCCGTGCGCGGGTTGCCGTTCGGCCCGGCGCGCGGGAGGCGGTAGGCAGCATGCGGTTCATCTCTGTATTTCGGGCCGGAGCGATTCGGGCAGAAGGCGCGGCTGTTCGGAGTCCTTCAACCGGCGGTGCATGGCGGGCAGGGCTTGGGCCGCGGGCTGTTGGAAGGAGAGCGGCTGCCGGAGAGGCCAGTAGTCGGCCGTATCGTAGTCCCAGTAATAGCTCGGAGGGAACACGACCAGGTCGGCGATGCGCGCGGGCAGGTAAAGCCCCTCCCATCCGGCCCAGAACATCGTTGCGCCGAACGCGGTCAAGGGCCACTCCATGGCGGGTCGAAGCGGCAGGGTGACAAGATCGAGGCGGCCTCTGCCTTCGTCTATCTCTCCGGCGGGCAGAGGGCACGCCCATCCGCCCACCATCGCTGCAAGCACGCACGCCAACAACACCCGTCGCATCGCCCGTCCTCCGTTCGGTTACTCGCTCTTGACCGGCGGTCGCGGACGGCGGCGCGTCGTCGGTCGCATCCGCTCGCATTCCGGTCGTGGACCGCGTTTACTGCCCGATGTCAATCCGCCCGTAGCGCTCTTCGTACTGCCCCACCAACTGTTGAAGCGTGAGGAGCACGCGCTTGGCGTTGTAGATGCTCATGACGATCTTGGTGTCAATGTTCACCGTGGCGCTGCCGTCGCGGGCGACGTTGCCGAAGCTGAAGAGCGCCTCCGTCAGGCCCAGCGAGGCCGCGAAGAAGTTGGCCTGGCGCGTCATGGCGCCGGTCTCGTTGAACGTCCATCGCACGGCCTGCGGCTGTTGCTGCTGCTGTTCGGGGGTCGCGGGTCTCACGATGCCGGGAGGGGGCTGCGTGGGAGCCGCCTGCGGGATGGCCTCGACGCTGCCGATGGGCGCCATCTTAGGCGCGGTCGGCTGTCCGAAAAGCTGCGACTTGGGCTGCGCGGGGGCTGCTTCAGGCTTGTCCTTCACGTTGGCGTTTCCCGCCGCCTTTGTGTCCTTCTCACGATCGGCCATTCTTGGTCCTCCACTGTGTCAAAGTCTGCAAAACAACCATATGCTGTGACCGGGCCTTTGCGGCTTACTTCCTGAAACTAGCACATTATCGCTCCCGTGTCAATGTCCGCGCGGGGGCTCTCATTGGGCCAGGGCCTTGAGGGCCGCCTCGACGCTCGGGTAGAC
>CAYPFP010000064.1:0-25242 GCA_964409935.1 uncultured Planctomycetota bacterium
GCGCCCCCCGCGCGCAGACCCAATGACCCTTTTCACAAAAGGAGGACATAGTTATGCCTGCGAAGGTCGCCGAAGAATGGCTCGCCACCTGTGGCGGGTGCGAGGTCACCGTGCTGGACATCGGGGAGCCGCTCCTGGACCTGCTGCCCAAGCTCCAGTTCGTCCACATGCCGGTGCTCATGGACCACAAGTACTACGGGCAGACAGGCGACGGTTCCGCCATGGAAATCCCCGAAGCCGACGTCGGCATCATCTCCGGCGGGATCCGCAACGACGAGAACAAACACATCGCGGAGGAGATGCGCAAGAAATGCAAGGTCATTGTCGCCCTCGGATCGTGCGCCAACTTCGGCGGTATTCCCGCCCTCGGCAACCTCTCCACCAACGAGGAAATCTTTGACAAGGCCTTCCGCCAGACCCGCACCACCGACAAGGCCGACACCCCCGCCAAAGGCGTCCCCAAGTTCACCGACCGCGTGTACGCCTTGAAGGAGGTCATCAAGGTGGACGTCGGCCTGCCCGGCTGCCCCACAACCCCGGAGATGGTAGCCGCCGCACTCACCGCCCTTCTGGAGCAGAAGCCCTTCAAGCTGGAGGAGCGCAGCGTCTGCGACGAATGTCCCACCAAGCGCGAAAAAAAGGCCGTCTCCAAACTCAAACGGCCACTCGAAAACGTCCAGTTCACGCCGGGGCAGAAGCTCGACACCGTCCGTTGTTTCATGGAGCAGGGGTATCTCTGCCAGGGCCCCGCCACCCGTTCCGGCTGCGGCGGCGCCGAGAAAACTCCCCGTTGCGTCAAAGCCCTCATGCCCTGCCGCGGCTGTTTCGGCCCCATTCGCGAAGGGGCCAATCCCATGGTGGACATGATGGGCGCTCTCTCCACCATCGGCCTGGACCCCAAGGAAATCCAGGACCGCGTCGCTACGTTTAACAGGTATATCGGCGCCGTTGGGCGCCTGCGTCCCATGCCCGCCAGGAGGTGATCCATGCACAAGAATATCGTCCTGCAACCCGTCTCTCGCGTCGAGGGGCACGCCAAGGTCACGATCGAACTCGACGACGCCGGCAACGTCGCTGATACCCACGTCAATGTCGTGGAGCTTCGCGGCTTCGAACGTTTCTGTCAGGGGCGGCCGGTCGAGGAACTTCCCCGCATCGTGCCCCGTATCTGCGGCGTTTGTCCCTGGGCGCACCACCTGGCCTCGGCCAAGGCCTGCGACGCCGTCTTCGGCGTGGATATCCCCTCTGCCGCCGCCAAAATCCGCGAAATGGCCTACATGGCGCATTTTATCCACAGCCATGTCCTTCACTTTTTCATCCTCTCGGGGCCGGACTTTGTCATGGGTCCGGGCGCCGACTACGGTGTGCGAAACGTCCTCGGCATCGTCGCCAACGCCCCCCAGATCGCCAAGCGCGTCATACGCGCCCGCTTCGTCGCGCAGATGTTGACCCAGAACATGGCCGGCAAGGCCATTCACCCCGACGCCGCCGTCCCCGGCGGCTGGAGCAAGCCTCTCGTCGAAGACGACAGAACCAAGCTCAGGGAAATGGCCAAAGAATGCGCCGACTTCTGCTTCTTTGCCGTGGACGTCGCCAAGAAGGAAATCTTCCCCAGGTACGAAGACCTGCTCAAGACCGCCGCCGTGCTCAAGACGGGGTTCCTGGGTCTGGTCCGGGACGGCGCCGTCAATCTCTATGACGGCCGCCTCCGTATGATGGGCGCCGACGGCGTCTTTAACGAGTTCGACGCCTCCCAATACACGGACTTTATCGCCGAGCACGTGGAGCCGTGGTCTTACCTCAAGTTCCCCTACATGAAGAAGGCCGGCAAGCTCTCTATGGACCTGGATAACCCCCAGGGCGTCTACCGAACCAACGCCCTGGCCCGCGTCAACGTCTGCGACCGCATGGCCACCCCACGCGCCCAGAAGGAACTGGAGGAGTTCCGGCAGAAGTTCGGCCGTCCCGCCCAGCAGACCCTGCTCTACCACTGGGCCAGGCTCATCGAGATGGTCTACGCCGCCGAACGTCTCTCCGAGCTCGTCGAGGACCCCGAAATCACCAGTCCCGACACGCGCAAGGCCGTCGTGCCCCGCGCCGCCCGCGGGGTCGGCGTTGTGGAGGCGCCTCGCGGAACCCTCATCCACGACTACCAGACCGACGCCAACGGCGTTGTCACCGACGTGAACATCATCGTCGGAACCACTCACAACAACGCCCCCATCAACATGTCCGTCAGGAAGACGGCTCAGGACCTCATCAAGGGCGGCAAGTACGACGAGAAGCTGCTCAACATGGTGGAGATGGCCATCCGCGCCTACGACCCCTGCTTCTCGTGCGCCACCCATGAACTGGACGGGCGCTCGCCCGACGGCGGGCGCATCGCCGTCGAGTTGGTCGTCGTCGGTCCCTCAGGCGATGTAGTGGAGCGGTCGTTCAACTGGCGCGAGTCGTGAGGCGGCTTCGCGGGAAGGGTCGGTGTCTCGGCGCTCTTGGGCAAAGGAGTCTCTATGGCAGACGGCGGAAAGACCATCCTGATCGTTGACGACGATCCGGACATCGTGGCCTCCACCCGGATCGTCCTGGAGGCATCGGGCTTCAAGGTGGAAAGCGCTCCCGATACCCAGGCGGCGCGCGGCAAGATCCGCGAGGCGGCCCCGGCCCTCATCATCCTCGACATCATGATGGAGGGCAAGGGCGCCGGCATCATCTTCGCCCGCGAACTCCGCCGCAACCCCGACACCGCCGGCATACCGGTGTTGATGATTACCGGCGTGACGGCCCAAACGGGCTTTTCTTTCCCCGGTCAGGATAAGGGGACCAAGTGGCTTCCCGTGGATGACTACCTGGAGAAGCCCGTGGACCCGAAGGTCCTCGTTGAGAAAATCCAGGCGTTGCTGGGAAAATCCCGATGACACAGTCGCTCGGCGTCCCCTCTTGGTGCGCCAAACAGGCCCTTGTTCTCGGTTGCGGGAATGTGCTCTTCGGCGACGACGGTTTCGGCCCTTGCGTGGCCGAACGCCTTCGGCGCGACGGCCTGCTGCCCCCTCACGCAGAGGCCCTGGACGTGGGCACGGCCGTCCGGGAGATCCTCTTCGACCTCATCCTCGCCCCGCAGAAACCTTCGCTCCTTGTCATCGTGGACTGTACCGATTTCGGCGCGAGGCCCGGCGTCCTGCGCCGTATATCCGTGGACGAGATTGCCAGGCCCAAGCAGGCCGACCTCACGCTGCATCAGGCGCCCACCGTCAACCTTCTCTCGGAGTTCCGCAACGGCGGGCATGCCGAGGTAGTGATTTTGGCCGTGCAGTCCGGCTTCATCCCGGCCGCCGTGGCGATGGGCCTTTCGCCGGCCGTCGCGCGGGCGGTCCCCCGCGCCTGTCGGGTCATTGCCGGGATCGTCAACCGCCATGCCCCCCAACCGCCGGCAGGCCGCGCCCCCCAGGACCGCTAGGCGACGCATTCCTGCCACGCGGACTTGAGTTCATAAACCTTGAAAGCCGTGAGCTTTCCGGGCATGGATTCCTTCCGTCTATTGTCTTCGAGCGTCCCGCTGTCCTATCTCGGTCTCACTTCAATCACGATCGTCTGGGTTGCGCGCTGGGCCTTGTTGTTCTCGACGACGAGCGTCGCCTCGAATCGGCCGGGGGTCTTCGGAGTCCCGGAGACGAGGCCGGTCTTTGCGTCGGCCGTGAGCCAGTCGGGGGCATTGGCCAGCGACCAGGTGAGCTTCTCGCGGTCCCAGTAGGCCGCGTTATACCCGCCCTTGCAGGTCAGGTGGCCGATGGAGGAGATGGCGCCGGCCTGGTAGCGATACTCCTGGCCGGCGGCGGCTTGGGGCGGGGGCTGTGTGAAGATGAAGGGGCGCGCCCCCGACGTCGGGGGCGGCGTCTCGGCGTAGTCCGACGGCCCGCTCTCGATGCCGCGCTCGTCCACGGCGACGACGCGGTAGTAGGCTTTGTTGGCGTTGGGCTGGGTGAGGTCGGGTCCGACGACGCGCAGCCTGGTCTCGGCGGTCTCTCCGAGCAGGTTGGACGGCGTATCCACGAATCCGCTGCCCGGATCTTTGTCCGTCTTGGCCTTGAACTCCTCCAGGGTGTCGCAGAATCCCCTGCCCATGAAGACCTTGTATTCGGTGTCGCTGATGCTGAAGCCTTTCTCGTTGCTCCCGTACACCTTGAACTTGACCGGCCTCCGCCCGACCGGATTGGGCTTCCACGAAAGAACCAGGCCGCCCGGTTGTGTGTCGGGTTGAATCTGCGGCTCGAGCGGCACGCCGGGCGCGTCGCACCGGAACCGCCACACGGCGCTCCATGGTCCCCAAACCATCTTGTCGGTTCGGGCGCGCACACGCCAGTAGTAGTCCTGGTTGGGATTCAGAAGCCCCGCGTAGGGCAGGGCGTACTCCGGCTTTCCCTTGGCGGCCGTGCGCGAACTGAGCTTGTTGAAGTTAGGCGAGAGCGGCCATCGCATGTCGGCGCGGGAGGAAAGCTGGAAGTGGTAATCTGCAATCTTGTCGCCGGCAGGGGCTTCGGGCGCATGCCATTGGAACGTGAGTTTCGTCCCTTCGGCGGTCGCGCCCCCGACGTCGGGGGCGTCCTGCGCGGGGGAGAGGGGCGCGCTCGGCGCCGGCGGCGGAAGCATCGTGGTGCGTTCGATCCATTCGTGCGTCACCCTGACCTGACGCGCCGCCGATTCGTCCGCGTACCGGATCGTGTTTGCGCCCGTCTCAAGTTCGGGCAGGTGCAGGGCCGACATCTGGACGTCGGTGTCGAAGGCGATCTTCCGGATCCCCGCGTCGGCCGCCGCACCGGCGGCCTTCAGCGTGAACCGCAGGAAGTACTCGTACTGCGGCTTGCCGACCGGCGACACCTTGTCATCGAAGGCGAAGCTGTCGGCGAAAGCGCCGGTCTTGTCGGCGGACCAGACGGGCGTCCAGGTCTTCCCATCCGCGGACAACTCGGCGGCGATGGCCGCCTGCGCGCGCGTGAACTCGCCCGAAACCCTTGCCCCGACGATGACGTAGGGGCTGGCGATCTTCCACACCACCTGGGCGGGCTTTGTGCCGTCGCTTGGTACTGCCCCGCTCTCGGTCCAGCGGACGTTCTCCGCCGACTCCGGCCGTCTGCCCGCCTCGCGTCCCAAGTCGGGCGCGTAGCGCAGCTTGCCGTTGCGCATGTTGTCGTAAGCGGTTTTGCCCCAACCGGTCAACAACTCGCCTTCGCCGTCTTTGCTCCACTTCCCCGATGCGGGGATGGTGCCCTTGGTGTACTGCTTGCCCACATGGTCCCATCGCCATTCGAGCGACTCCCCCGGCCGCAGCGTGAAGTGCATCTTGTGCTTGATGTGCGACCGGTGTTCGCCCTTGCGTTCGCCCTCATACCAATGGAGGGAGGCCGAGAATTCGTCCGTTTTCCGGTTGTCGGGGGACAGCAGGTTGTACGTGTGGGTGCGTTTCATGAGGTCGTGGTCTCGGACGATGTCGGCCTCCGACGCGATGGTCTCGTTGTCGCGCAACAGGCAGATGATCCCCACGTCTCCGTCCAGAAGGTGGAACGCGCCGTCGAAGAAGGCTTCGGCCGTGACGTGTCCGATGGGGAAGCCGCGGCGCACCGTCAGCCCCGCCGCCCGCCACAGGTCGCTCAACACATGGGCGTCGTTGCCGCACAGCGTATAGCCGTAGACATTCAGCACTTTGACCGGGTCGTTGACCTCCTGGTCCCACGTGCAGGCGTGAAAGCGGTGGTTCTTCTGGAACTCCCAGATGGCGATGGCCTTCTCGCGTTCGGTCGTGCAGCCGACGGCGGCTTCTGCCACGATGTCCTCGACGGTGCGCCAGTTGCGCTTGCCGTTGAGGAGAATCCACGGGTTGACTACGTCGGTCTCTCCGATGTTCTCCAGTCGGACCGACAGGTTGGGCTGGAAGCCCTGCCGGTACGCGCCATAGCCCACGGGGTCGCGGGTCATCACGCCGTCCACGGTTCCTTTGAAGACGATCTTGTACTCGTGCGGCCCGGCCGTCACCGTTTCCGTGTGTTGTTGGACCTTGTCTCCGGGGCCGGGTTCGGTCGGCTTCTTGGCCTCGCCCTGATAGGCCGCAAACGCGAGCGGGGCCGTTGCCGCCGAGCAGAGGATCGCGATCAGGAGGAGGGCGCCCCCGACGCCGGGGGCGGCGTGCTCGATATGTGACGACATGGTTCGCTCCTTTCGCCAGAGTGCGGACTTGTCTGTTACCGGTCCGCGAAGGTCAACGGCAGACTGACGGGCGGCTGCTGCTCGACGGCCCAAAGCTGCATGAGCGCCATCATCAGCATGTCCGCCCCCGTGACGGCCTCGTAGTGGTCGTACATGTGTGTGGCCTTGGGCAGCGGGCAACCGTCTCCCGTGAACAGTTTCAAGGCTTCCCGCGCGAAGTGGTCGGCGCGGTCGAGGTAGCGCTTCTCGCCCGTCAGCTCGCGGGCATTGAGCATCAGGAGGATGACCTTGCCCACCGTGCCGGGGTACACGGGGTAGGTCAAGTCAATCTCTTCCTTCATGTATTGTTCGGCGGCTGCGAGGATCTCCGTCTTGTACTGGGGGAGTTTGACCTGGCGGTAGCGCAGCATCCGGATGTTGGCCACAGTGGCGATCTCGCCCCCGGCACCGCCGTAACCGCTGGTCCAGAAATTTTTCTTCTTCTCCTCTTCGGCAGGCGGAGTGTCTTTCTTTTCGGAGGGGGGATCGTCGTTCGCGGTGGCGATCTCGCGGAGTCTTGCGCCCAGCTCGTCCGGCAGCATCGGCGCGACCTCCCCGAGCGAGACGGCAAACCCCGGGGCGCGCGGGCGCAGGGTGGGCTTGGCCGTGCTGCCCCCCACGATCATGCCTCCGCTGCGGCGCATGGCTTCCAGCCGCGTGGCCACGGTCTCAATGGCCTTCAGGTACACGGGGTCTTTGGTCCGTTTGTACGCCTCGGCCCACGTCTCGATGTAGAAGCCGCCGTGGCGCGGGTAGGGCGCGGTCGTTCCCGGCCCGTGTTTGCTGATGGCGGCGTGTCGGGAGAAGTCGCCGGTCTGCTGGTTGCCGATCTGGTGGTCCCACAGCCCCCGCGCGAACTTCAGGCAGGCGGCCGGGGCGAGGGCGAAGCACTTGTCCCACAACGTCCAGGGGAAGTAGAATTCGTGCGTGTTCGCCGATCCCCCCTGCATGGGCGCGTCGAGGCGGAAGTCCCACCCCGCGTGCTCGCCCCAGTAGAACAGCCCCGTCGCCGGGCTTTGGCAGTTCTGCAGGAAGAACTTCAGCGATGCGTCGGCCTGCTCGGCGTACTTGCGTTCGCCGGTGACTTGCGTCAGGGCGTAGAGTATCTCGTACAGGTTCATGCAGTGCATCGGGTTGGCGCCGGGCAGCATCCGGTCGTGTGGACGGATGCCCCATTCCTCGCGTTTGATGGCGGCGGCCTTGTTCAGCGCCTCGCCCTCAAGCAGCTTCAACGTGCGCCGGTCGAGCGCCTCCGCAAACAGCGGCGACGTCGCGGCCCCGTAAACGTCCTGGCCGTGGGTGATGAGGCAGTCGGCATAGGCGCGCACTGCCTTCAGATAATCGGGGCGCTCATTCGTCTGGGCGCCGAGGGTCGCCGAAAACATCACAAGCGTCGCCATCGTCAATACCGGAAGCCTCACTTTGACACCTCCTCGTGCTGTTAACCGGATCATTCGCGTCAGTCCTGGACAAAGCGTTGCAGTTTGACAATCCAGTCGGCGACGCGGCGTCGCACTGCGTTATAGTCTTCCAACGCCAAAGGCACGGGCAGTTTGAACGAGCCGGTGCGCGCGAACTCGCCGGCCTCGTTGAGGGTTTCCGAAGCCCATTGCCCCTGCATGCTCATGTTGGTTCGCAGTTGGGAGATGTCCACGCTGTCGGCGAGTTGCTGAAGCATGAGCTTGGCCTCGGCGGCCTGCCGCCGGACGTTCTCGTCCGCAGAGGCCTCGCACTTCGCGATGATCTCTTGAAGCGTGTGGATATACCGGTAGTCGTCCACGCCTTCCCTCACGCCCTCCCAGCCGATGGAAGGGCCGCCTTCTTCCTCGTCCGTCGGCGGATAGAAAAACGTGGTGGTGCCTTTGGGGCCTTTGAAGTCGTCGTAGCAGCCGGGGGCGCGTCCGGCGTAGGCCCAGTTCAGGATGCCATCGGCGCCGGTGGCGAACACGTACAGGCCGAAGGCGAATCGCATGGATTCGGGATGCCAGCCGGTGGTGTCGAAGTTGTAATAATAGACGAGTTTGCCGTCCTTGTGCGACTGGGCCATGATGTCGCGCCATTCCTGCCGGTCATAGACGCGCCGGTTGTAGATGAGCGGGCCGTACGCCAGCACGAGCACGTCGGTGAAGGGGTAGGAAAGGGCGGAGCGCTCAAGATTTACGTTCGGGCCGTCCATCTCCGTCCTGGCCCCTGGGATTTCCTTGATGATCTTGAGACATCGGAAGCAAGACTCGAACCGCTGCTCGTGCGCGAAGACCTCATCCTCCGGCTGGAAGATGATCTCCGGCCAGCCGCGCCGTTTTCCTTCCGCGATGACGGATTCGATGACGCCCTTGTAAGCGCGTGCGAAGGCGTCGCTCTCAATCGGCCCCTGCTGCAGGGCGAATTTCTTCACGTCGCCGCCCATGAGCCAGATGATGGGTTCGGGGAAGCCGGCGCGCTGGTAGGCGTCGAGTACCTTCTCAAAGCCGCTTGAGCCGTCGAATATGGCGCGGCCTTTGCCCTCGACCATCTCGAAGGGCGCGCCCAGGTTGCCGCACAGGCCGACGGTGGTCATGCCGTGGGCGCGCATGTCGCGGAACCGGACCTCCGACGAAATCTCCTCCGGACTGCGGGGCGGCCAGTCGTACTTGCCGAAGCCGATGCCTTTCGCTTCCTTGAGGCGGATGGGAAGGACTTCGAGCCGCACAGGCATCGTCGCCGCGCCGGCGCCGTCGGCCGTTATCGTCACCGTGCCTTCGTACATGGCCGCGTGCGCGTCGGGCGGGACGTGAATCGTGATCCAGAACTGGCGCGACTCGCCTTTGGGCGCGTCGGCGAGGGGTTTTTTCTCCAGGAAGGCCGGCACGAGCATGCGGTCGTTCATGGAGTAGTGGGAGCGCTTGTAGAGAAGCCGCACGCTGCGCACGTCCACGGCGTCGGGGGGGATGGTTGCGCCGGAGGCCGAGCGGAGCGCCGACACGACGGCGCGGACGTTCTTCAGGTCGCGCAGGGCGTACACGCCCACGCTCAGCGGTTCATACTCGCCGAGCGAACAGAAGGCCGACAGCGGGTCCTGAATCTCCGCTCCGCTGGGCGTGTAGGCCGGCGGCATGAGGTCGAGATAGTTGCGAACGAAAGGAATGAATCCGCGCGCCGTGTCGGCCTCCGTCGGAATCGGCGGGGCGTTTGGCGAAACATAAGGCACGGGCGGTATGGCCTGGGCGGTCGTCAGTTCGACGTCGTCAAACCATGCCGTGCCGGCGCCGCGGTTGCCATAGTTGACCCACAGGCCGATCTTGAGGTACGCCGTTTCGGGCGCGACGGCGAAGTACCCCCCGCACCGGCGCCACTGAGGCATATCGCTGGCCTGCGCCACGCGATAGTCCGCTCCGATCCACTTGTTCTCTTTCGAGTAGTAACTCGCGCTCAGCGAGGCCGTCGTCTTCGGCGAAGTCTTTATCCAGGCCGAGAGCCGGTAGACCTTGGCGTCCTTTGCCGGGGCGACGGCCTGAAGCCACACGCCCGTGTCGTTTTCGGTCGGCGCTTCGACGACGGCGCAACGCGTTCCGGCGTGCGGCGCTGCGGTGTCGAGCGCGGATGTCGGGTTGCCCTTGTGCCTCGCGAAAGACCAGGCCCGCGGCCCCGCCGCGTCATACTCCTCAAAGCCGGGGTTCGCGACCAGGTTGCCCGTCGGCTCCGCCGGAGCGGCCCTAATCTCCGCCCAGGGCCACACCAGCGCCGCCACGACGAAGAGCATCGCACGAAATACCATCTTCTTCCTTCCCGTCAGTGTGCCTGTCACACTGACCAGTCATACCTGGCTATTCCGCAATAGGTTACAACTTCGTCTTGCAAAGTCACGGCTTTTCCTGCGTATCTTCCGGCTTGGGCGGCGGGGGCGGCAGCCCCTGAATTCGTATGTTCCGCCAGCGGACTTTGAGGGTCTGCTCGGACTTGGTGCTGTGAACCTGAAGCCCGATGAACCCGCCGGGCGTCATCGAGTCCTTGAGGTCGGCGGCGGGCACGCCGTTGAGCCACGTCTTGATGGAGTCGCCGACGGCCTCGATCCGGAACTGGTTCCATTCGCCCTGCTTGAAGGCCTTGCGCGCGGCCTCATTATTCTTGAGGTCGTTGAGCCAGCCTCGGCGGCCTTCGTCGTAGATGCCTCCCGTCCACGCGCGGGCCGACGGGTCTATCTCGACCTGATACCCGTGCACGCGTCCTTTGTTATACTCCGGCAGGCTGTTGCTGCGAATCTGGACGCCGGAGTTCAGCCCGGCATCCACTTTGAACTCGAGTTCGAGGATGAAGTTGGCGTAATGCTTTTCGGTGCACAGGAAGCTGTTGGGGGTGTTGAGGACGGTGGCGCCGACGATGGCGCCGTCTTCGACGGCGTACTGGGCTTTGCCTCCTAGCTGGGTCCAGCCGGTGAGCGTCTTGCCGTCGAAGAGTTCTACCCAGGGTCGGGGCTTTTCCTGGGGCGGGGGGCTTGTCGGGGGCGGGGCGCAGCCCAGGGCGAGCGTGATCGCCAACAGTGCGCACAGCCTCATTGTTTCTCCTCCAATGGCGCGACTTGCGCGGCCATTTCCCTGAGCCGCCAGTAAGCCAGCAGCCACGAGGTGACGCTGGTTTCGCAGATGCTTTGCGAAAGGTAGCGGTGGCCTGCGGGCTGATGTTTGAAATCGAACTCGGTGAAGTACGTCATGCGTTTCGGGTCGGTGATGTTCTTCAGGATGAACACGGCTGTCCGGTGCGCTTTCATATCCGGGAAGTAGCCGTCCACTATCGGGGCGCTGGACGCCAGTCTCATCACGCGCGACGTTTTCATGGGCTTGCCGGCTTCCTGGTATCCGTATCCGTCGTCGGCGAGGAGCTTGACGTTCATGTCCCACTGTACGCGGATGGCTTCGCGCAGGCGGGCGTCTTCGGCGTTTTCCTGGAGGGCGAGGTGGAATCCCTCGATGTACAGGCTGCAGATGTTGAAATTGACCTGGGTATTTCCGGTCTGCAGGTCGTCCAGGACGGCGTCGAAACGTGCGAGCGCCTGGCGGTACTTGCCGTCGCCCGTGATTCGGAACGCCGTGCACAGGCTTGGTACGTAGATGGAGATGCAGTGGGGGCGGCTTTCGGGTGTTACGATGGTGCGTTCGCGGTAGGGGTGCATGAAGTTGCGGTTGAGGAAGTAGTCGGCGACGGCGACGAGGTAGTCGTCTATTGTCCGGCGCAGCGAGGGCGGGGCGTAGGGCTGGTACGCGCGCAGGGCGGCGTAACACTTTATGTACTGGTCGGGGCTGATCTCGTGGGAGTATGCGGCCTTGCGCATGCCGCCGTGGGGTTTGGGCAGGTATCCATGTTCGTAGTAGTCGCCTTCATACAGCACCCGCAAGATGGCGTAGATGGGGTGCGCGGCGGCGGCCAGCGCGAGGGCGTCGCCCGTGGCCTTGTGCCGCAGAATCTGGCTGAGGGCGTATTCGCCGGTGGCCATGAGCGTGTCTTCGTAGCCGAGTTGGCCGGCGGGGTCGCCGCGTTCCTTGTTGTAGATGGGCAGGGTGTCGTGGTGCCGCAGTTCGTCGGGGGTCCACGGTCTGAGCGTGTTGGCGTTGAGGTGCGAGTAGATCAGGCCGCACTCGTCCGACATGTGTTCTTCCACGAAGGCCCGCAGGTGCTCTTCCTGTGCGTGCAGTTCGTGAACGTCCGCAAGGGCGACGCTGCTGAGCCGCTCTGGTTTCATGGATTCATCCCGCCGGTTGAGTCCCACGTTTCTCAGGACGAGGGTAGTTCGGTTGCGTCCGTCAGATACTGATTGCGCATGAGCTTGACGCAGGCCGCCGGCAGCGGCTTGCCGTCCTCCGCTTTCGGGAGTTCAAGGATGTTCTCGCCGATCTGCGCCGGCGTTTGCGCGAGGGCTTTGCCGTCCTGCGCGGCGATCACGATGTGCGTGGGCGTTGCGGTCTGTGGGGCGACGGTGATCAGGAGTTTCTCGCCCTGTCGCTTTACCGTCATCGCGCGCGGCAGACGCGCCACGCACGCCGTGCGGTCGCGCGGTATCTTCAGCGCTATCGCTGCATTGGCCGCCGGCAGTTCCTTGCAGTTGAGCAGGTCGAAATAGTGGAATTTCGCATCTTGGGCCGCTTCGAGCATTGGCGCTTCGACGGTGTATCCCCGCGCATTGTAGAGCGTCCAGATGGTCTTGTTGCCGTCTGCGAAGCGGTTGGCGTAGACGCGTTCGACCAGTGTGGGGACGAGCGGTTCGCAGTCGCGGCTCCGGAACACGTCGTTGTTTTCGCGCAGGATCGCATACATCGGCGCCGGGTAGTACGATCCGAACGAGGCCACGCCGTTCCAGAATCGTTTCTCGTGTTTCGGATCTGCTCCGCGATGGTCGAGTTCGTAGGCCTTGCACTCCGGGAAGTAGAAGCGTTGGGTGTTGCACTCCAGCGGGCGCAGTTCGCTGGCCTGGACGGTGAGGTCGTACGTGATGCAGCCTTCAAGATAGGGCAGTTGGAAGTCGTAGCCGGGGTGTTCGGTTGTGAGGACGAGTTTGGGGTCTACCTCGTCCATCGCGGCATGTACGAGGCGGCATGTTTCGGTGATGGCTCGTTGCCACTCGGTGCAGCCGGGTTCGGCGTAGGTGTGTTGGTGGAGCTTGCTGAAGCACGCCCAGCCGCGATGCCCGTACTCGTCCAGTCGCAGGCCGTCGGCGCCGGTCTCGCGCATGACTCGCTTCATGGTGTCGGCCACCCACTGCCGGTACTCGGCGACGTCGTGGCACATGTCCCACTGCTGGTAGTTGGCTGAGGGTGTGCCGTCGGCTTTGACGACGCCCCAGTCTTTGCCGTGTGCGCGTCCGAGTTTGGTGTTGTCGTCGCACCGGATGGGGTCGGTGTAGAGTGTGACGAGCGTTCCCATGTCCTTGTACGTCTGGACGGCCTTGCGGAAGGCGGGCAGGCCGCCGAATTGCTGGTTGTAACCGTCGTAGTCGCCGGGGTTGTTGTTGAACATCATCTGTCCTGTCACGGGGTCTTTGACGAAGTACGGCGTCCACCGTTTGTACAGCGCTTCGCCGAGCGCCTCCTTTAGTTTGTCGAACGGCGTGCTGTAGTGGCCCAGGGGCGACCAGTCCCACCACGACATCAGCTCGATGCAATTGGTCTCGGTCTTGATGATGTCGGTGCGGTACTGGCCGTCCTTGAAGAGGATGCCCTGTGCCCAGCCGGCGGCTATCATGTTAACAACCTCGTCCAACCTGGACGGATAGGGGCGGAACTTCCATGCCTTGTACGCCCACGCGGTATATCGTTTCATGGCCTCGCGCCAGTCGCCGGCGTGTGTCTCGAACACGGCTTCGGCGGGCGTGAAGGTCTTGCCGGGTTCGCGGGTGCGGCGTAGGTATTCGTAGGCGAGGCTCACGCCGGGTACGGCGTCCAGCGTGTTCTTCCATTTGTACTCGTCGGTGGTGGGTGTGGAGGTTCGATCCTCGTTGATCTCCGGTCTGCCGGGCACGGTCTTGCGGAGCGCCAGGACTTTGTACCCTCCGTCGGCGTCGTCGGTGCGCACGAGCAGTCCCGCTCCGCGCGCGGGACTGAAGATGTCCATCACCTGGTACAGTGCGGCGTGGTCGCCGTAACCTCGGCGGATGACGGCGGGGGTGTCGGCGATGATGCCGCCGCCCATCGGGAAGTAGTAGTAGTCCTCGGCGGAGTTCTCCGACATTCGGAGTCCGCCCAGCGCGGGAAACGCGAGTTTGAAATCGGCGGGGGCGCCCCCGACGTCGGGGGCGTTTCCTTCGTTTGCCACTGTGAGCTTCCACCGCATGGCCTCGGCGTCTATCGAGACGGTCATGCGGGCCGCCAGCGGTGTGCCCGGAAGCGCCAGGTCCGCCGTAAAACCGTGCTGTCCTTCGCCGAGCGCCTTGACGGAGCGGCAGATGAAGTCTCCCGACCCTGTATGCCTCTTCTCGCCCGTTTCCACGAGGAACAGCGGCGAGGCGGCGGGGTTCGGGGCCATCTCGATCGCCGCATGCTCGTTGTACAGCGACGCCAGCCGCAGGTGCGTTCCTTTCTCGAATCGGCATCTCAAGTGGGCGTTCTCCAGGATGATGTCTTTTTCGCCCATCCTGCATGAGGCGGTTCGGTCGGCGGCTTTGCCTTGCGGCGCTGAGATTTTCGGGCGGATGTTGATGACCGGTTCGGGCAGGTAGGCGAGTGTTCCGGCGACTTTGACGGAGCGAATGAGCGCCGCCTTGTCCGTTCCCTTCACGACGACTTGCGCCGGTCGGAAACGGGACGGCAGCGGCGTGGATTCCAGGTAGTCGCCGGTTCTCTTGGTTTCGGCCTTCAGCGGTTTGTCGTTGTTGTCCAGCCATTCCAGGCGCGGTTCGTCGTTGGTTTGGACGGAGACGGTTATCCGCGCCATGCGGTCGAGAAGGTTTGTGTCGAGTTCCACGCCGAGACGGCTTTGCGTGCCGTTGAGGGTTGCGCCCCGCGCGTCCGTCAACGCCGATTCTGCGCCGGCGTAGCCGATTATGCGCGCCGGATCGGTCAGGCCGCCGCCCTCGCCAAGTTTCCATTCGGCTTGCGCTTGAAGTTCTTTCTCAATCAGCATGAGCCGCACCATGTATTCCCCTGTGGCGCCGATGGCGTTGAGGCTCTGGTTCGACCACGTGGCGCCGCTGTCCTTGCTCATGTAGCTGTTGCCGTGGCTGGCGGTGTCGTCTATGCCGACGTAGATGTAGTCGTCGTACTTGGGCCCTTCCGCTTTCTTGAAGATGAATCGGTTCTCGCCGTGCGTGAGTTCGCCGGCGGGGATGGGAAATTCCTGCCACACCCATCGGATGGGTTCGGTTTGAGTGGCCTTGGCGACGAAACCGCCGTCCGTGCGGAAGGTGTGGGCCTTTCCGTTCACGACGACCTCGAAGGATTCATCGAGTGCGTTGGGTTTTCCGCCGTCTTTCCACGAGTAGTCCTGGATCGCAAAGTACACGCGCAGCCGCGCTTCCTTGGTTCGCTTGAGGGCGTCGGCGGGCAGGCCGGCCAGGCCGATGATCTTCATGGCCTGGTAGTTGGGCTGGTGTTGGTGGGTTGTTCCCATGGATGAGCCGGCCCAGTTGCCGTTGTCGTCCATCACCATGGTGACTCCGGGCGCGACGGTCTCGACTCTGGGCGCTCGCCCTCCGGCGGGCAATTGCGCTTCGGCCGTCACCGCAATCCAGGACGCCAACGCGACGCTCGCGCAGACACAATGCTTGTTCATGGCAGTTCGGCTCCAATCTTGGTATCCTTGATCCGGCCGTCCGCCCTGACACTATAACAAAATCTCAGGCAGGTTGACAGCATTGCACACGGACAGAAGCCGCCGTCTCCTTTTTTTCTTCGCTATTGCGTTTGTGGTCTTCGTGCGCGTTGTTTGTTTTCCCTTTACGTGGGAGAACGGCGACGCTCCTTCGCGCATTGCCATGGCGGCCGCCTGGCTCCAAAACCCTTCCATCATGAGCGCCAAGGACTGTTCGCAGTTCGGTCCGTTGCCCATCTATCTTATCGCGGGAATTCTGGCGCTGTGGAACGATCCGTACGTCGCGCCGCGTTTTCTGAGTTTGTTGTTTGGCGTGGCCACTGCCGTGCCGTTGTTCCTTATCGCGCGCGACCTCTTCGGTCAAAGGGCCGCGACTCTTACGTTGTTGTTCTTTGCCTTGTTTTCTTTGCAGGTCAGGGGGAGCGCCATGTCGCTCTCGGAGGTGCCGTTTGGGTTCCTGCTCCTGATGTGCATCTTCTTCTTCCTGCGGTTCCGTCGCCAGGCGCGCACGTCCGACCTTGTCTTCTCCGCCCTTCTGCTCTCGCTGGCGGCCCTGGTCCGTTACGAAGGTTGGCTCTTCATCCCCTTGATGGCGCTTCTGGCGATCCGCTCCCTGAAACCCGCCGGCTTCCAGCCGCGACACCTGGCCGAGTGGCTGGAACCGGCCTTCGTCTTCGGTGCTCTCGCTGGCTTGTGCCCCCTTGTCTGGATGGTCATCAACTATGTCCAAGTCGGTGATCCCCTGCCCATCGTGGCGATTGCCGACAGGGACTTCACGCGTATCGGACAGGAGATGACGGCGCATCGCGGCGCGGTCGGAACGTTGCTCTACTGCCTCCTGTTCCTGCCCGGTACGCTCTTCTTGTCTTTGACGCCTCTTGTCTTGTTCCTGGTGGTGCTGGGTTTCTGTCGTTGCCTCTGGCGGCGGCAGGCCCTTGTATACGCCGCCTTGCTTCTGCCTTACGTGCTGCATTTCGGCCAGACCCTCGCGCTTCAGGTGACGCCTCAGGCGCGTTATCTTGTCGCGCTGGGTCTCTTATTGCTACCCTTCGCGGGGATGCAGGCGGACGTCTGGTCTTCCTCGACCTCGCCGTCGCGCGCGCGGGGCGGGATACTGGCGGTCATGCTGAGCGCGCTGGCGGTCTTTCTCTTCCTGTCTTTCGCCGCTTATCGTCCTTCTTTGCCTTTCCAGCAGAAGTTCTGGTCGGTTGCGCCGGTCGGTCCGTTGCTGCCGGAGCAAAAAACGGTCTACGAAGCTATCAGCCGGCGTATGGCGCCGGGCGACCGAATTTTCCAGACCCCAAGCCCTTATTCGCAGATCATCGTCTTCAACCTGAGCCGCGCAACTTCCCGGGACTGGCTTGGCCGGCTCATGGACGCCGATTCCTGGTCTGCGGACGACTGGGCGCGCTTTCTGAAGTCTGCTCCGCCGGGCTTCCTCCTCCTGGACAAGGAGGCCGCCCCCAACGCCGACCGTGCCTTGCGCTCCTTAGAGGAGCAGCGCCCGGGCGCCCCGCCCGCGCTCATCTTCTCCGACGACCGATTCACCGTCTACCGCCTTGCCCCTCGATGAGAGCCTTTACTTGCCGGCGCGGGTGAAGTATAATCCCCTTGTCTATTCTTGCATCGTCCTCGGACATCCAAGGCTTCCTTATGCGTGTACTCCTTGCCGAGCCGCCGAAGCGCGACCAGTCCTACGACTTGAGCTACCCCAATCTCGGCCTTCTCTACCTCATCGCCTACTGCCGCGAGAAGCTCAAGGACCTGGACCTCCACATCGCCTACCTCGAAGGTTTTCACGATTTGCGGAGCCACGTCGAGGAGGTCCGCCGTTTCCGTCCCGACCTTTACGGCATCTCCTTCACGACGTTCACGGCGGAACTTGCCTACAAGACGATCAAGGCGGTCAAGGAGGCGTTTCCGGGTCTTCCTGTGGTCTGTGGCGGCGCGCATCCCACGGCCGCTTACGAGGCTGTCTTGTCGCGTTCGCCTGCCGACCTGTGCATCTGCGGCGAAGGGGAGGAGACCTTTGCCGAGGTGGTGCGTCGCTACGCCGAAGGCCGCCCTGTTGACGAGTCGGTACAGGGGGTTGCTTTTCGGCGCGGCGCGGCGGCGGCGCTGCGCACGCCTAAGCGGCCTTTCATCGCCGACCTCGACTCCATTCCCTTTCCTGCCTGGGACCTGATTGACTTCAACAAGTACACCGGCATGCACATCAAGAAAGCCAATCCCCAGACGCATGCTTTGGTGAGCAGGGGGTGTCCCTATGACTGCGTCTTCTGCTCCAATCCCATCTGGAAGGATCAGAAGCCCTGGGTGCGGATGCGCTCGGCGCAGAACATCGCCGCGGAGGTGGAGCTTCTCTACGGGCGCGGCGTGCGCGAGATTTACCTCAGTTCGGACGAACTCAACGTCCGTCTCGACTGGCTCCTCGATGTTGCCCGCGCCCTGGCCGCCCTCAACCACAAGGACCTTCTCTTCCAGTGCAACCTGCGGGCCGACAAGGTGACCCCGGAACTGGCCGATGCCTTGCGCGCCATGAACATGTGGTTGGCCCATATCGGCGTTGAGAGCGGCAATCAGCCTACGCTCGACGGGATCGGGAAGAATATCACGCTGGAGGAGGTCGTTACTGCTTGCGAGCGTCTCAAGGCCGCCGGCCTGAAGGTCTACGGCTTCTTCATGGCCTATCACATTTGGGAGGAGGACGGGCGCTTGCGGTGGGAAGTCCCCGCCGACGTGGACAAGACCTTGAGCTTCGCCAAGGCCCTCTTCAAGCGCAAACTCCTGGACTACATGTCGTGGCAGGTGGTTACGCCTTTGCCTGGGTCCCGTCTGTGGGAACTCGTGCGTCGGCATGGTCTTGTCATGGCCGATGGCAGCGAGTATGATTTCCACAGGCCGAACGTCTCTATCCCGGGCGTCTCGCCTCGCGATATCGCGCGTTCGGCGTGGAAAGGAATCTGCTACAAGAATCTGCGCATGCTTCGGTCCGGCGCCATCGAGTGGCGGCATCTGGACCGTATTCGCCGCGGCATCAAGGAGTTCCTGCGGTTTGGCAGATAATGATCAAAAATCCGGCCGGGAGCGCTCTGCCGGGCCTCGTCCCGTGCGTGTGCTCAGCCTTGTTTCCAACCAGACCGTCATGGGTGCGGGCAAGGTTGTGATGGAGTTCTGCACTCAGGCCTCGCAGGTGGGCGTCGAGTGCATCCCCGTGTGCATGATTCGCGGCCAACGACAGACCAGCGAGTACGCCGAGGCCCTCGCGGAGGTCGGCATCCGTTGCGAGCGGCTCTACGAACGCCACAGCTTCGACCTGCGCGGCCCTCTTCAGATGGCCTCTATCATCCGCAGGCTCCGCCCCGACATCGTCGAGGCCCACGGCAACCGCGAGACCTTCTACCTCCTCTTCCTTCAGCATTTCCTGCCTTTCACGGCCGTGGTCTATTTTCACGGCTGGACTGAGGCCAACCGCTGGACCCGCGAGGACAGCGTCTTCTCCGCCTCCCTCTTGAGGTACTGCCCTCGGCTTATCACGGTCTGCGAAAACTTCAGACAGCGCATGATGCGCCAGGGCGTCCCTGCCTCTCGCATCCACGTCGTCTACAACGCCATCAACCCTGACCTTTGCTATGCTGTCCCCGCGGGTGACGCTCGCCGCGAACTCAACATCCGGGAAGGCGTTCCCGTCGTCAGTGTCATCGGCAGGCTCAGCGGCGAGAAGGGCCAGGCCAATTTCCTGCGGGCCTTCGCTCTCGTGGCGCAGGCGCGTCCCGACGCCAAGGCCCTTATCGTCGGCGAAGGCCTCGACGGGCCGCCGCTCAAGCAGCTTGCGCGCGATCTCCGTCTGGATTCGCGCGTCGTCTTCACGGGCTACCAGCGCGATGTCCGCAAGTTCTACGAGGCCTCCTCCGTCCTGGTCGTCCCCTCCAAGAGCGAGGGTGTCCCCAACGTCGTGTTGGAGGCCATGGTCTTTGGCGTTCCGATCGTGAGCACTCGCGTCGGCGGCATTCCCGAAGTTATCGAGGACGGCCACGATGCTCTGCTTGTGCCTTCGCAAGACCCCGCGCGTCTGGCCGACGCCATCGTTAAGGTTCTCGCAGACCCCCAAGCTGCGTCTCGTCTGGCTCGCGCCGCTCGCGAAAAGGCGGCGACGAAGTTCAGCAACCTGACCCGCTGTTCCGGAATCGCCGGCCTCTATCGCCAGTTCCTGGCCTCCGTCTCCCCGCGGCCTGTCCATTCTTCTCGGTCTGTGTGTTGATGGGTTTCGTATGCCTCCTCGCGTCTCCATCGTCATCGTCGCCCTCAACGAAGCCGGGAATCTCGCTCGTACGCTGCAGGCTATCCGCGAGATGGATTCGCCCGCCGGCGACTGCGAGGTGGTCGTCGTTGACGGCGGTTCTTCCGACTCCACCGCCGAGGTGGCGCGCAACGCCGGCGCCCGCGTCGTCGTGGCTCCGGGCAAGAACATTCCGGCCTCCAGGAACATCGGCGTCGCCAACGCCTCGGCCCCCGTGGTCGCCTTTGTGGACGCCGATTGTCTTGTGCGTCGCGACTGGCTTCGCCAGGGCCTCAAACACTTCGAGGCCGGAAACGACGTGATGGCGGGTTCGCCTGCCCTGCCGCCGCAAAGCGGGACGTGGGTCCAGCGCTGCTGGGCGGACCACTATCGCGTCAAGGCCTCCGCCGCCGGACAGGGCGGCGTCGCCGACGACGTCGGCCTGCTCACCACGCGCAACCTCTTCGTCTCGCGGCGGATCATTGACGCCGTCGGCGGCTTCGACGAGAAGCTCAACACGGGCGAGGACTACTATTTCTGCTACAAGGTCCGCGAAGCCGGTTTCCGCCTCGTCTGCGACCACGATATCTCCGTCGTCCATATCGGAGAGCCTGCCGCACTGCGCGATTTCTTCCAGGAGCAGATGTGGCATTTCAGCAACGCCCTGACTTTCAGGTTCCTCATGAAAGGGAAGCGGCGGGGGCTTAATGCGGTGTTGTTTGGTCTTTATATGCTCGCGGGCCTGCTATGCGCGGGGGCGGGGGTGGTCATGGGGCTTCTGGGGCGCGGCTGGTTCCCGGCCCTTTTCGGCGCGGCCCTCTTCGCGAGCGGTCCTCTGCTGCTGGCCGTGCGCACGGTGCTCAAGCGCGGCCGCTGGTCCCGCCTCCCCGGTTACTTTGTCCTCTACCTGGCCTACGGCCTGGCCCGCGTCGTCACGTTCTGGCCGGGTTTCTGGCTCCTGCGCAAAAGCCCAAAGGCCGCCTCGACCTCCTGAGTGTCCGGTTATGCGTCGTCTCTCATGCGCGCCTTCCAGTTCGCATGCCACACCGAGTCTTCCGGCACCGGCTCCTGTCCCTTGAACAGCTCCTGCATGGACTTGAAGTTCTTGATCGCGGGCCGCGCGACGGTGCGCGTCGCGACGCCATCGCGCCCGCATTCCCGGTTCAGCGCCGCAGTAACTCTGCGGCCCCAAGCATACCCGCCTGGCCGGACGAGGTCAATGCGCCTCATATGTAGAGATGTCGCCCGCCGCCCGCCGGCCGTCCGGCACGCTGAAAACACAAAAAATCTATGATTCCAGCCTTGACATATATGTCTTTACATGATAAACTCCAACCGTCAGGGTTCTGTCCCCGCCGGTCGGCATCCGGGACTTTGGAATCTGCGGCCGGATATGGGGGTACCCCCACCCCCCCCCCATATCTTTCGCGGGTATATGGTTGTCTCAATATGCGTGTACTAAGCGAGTTACAATAATCGCCATCTGTAAAAACGGCCCAAAAATGATAAGCGAAAGATAAGCGAATGATAAGCGGAATGATAAGCGGAACGATAGACGGAATGATGACCGAGTACCCCGGTCAAGCCCAACATTGGATGCCTCATTCATGCGGTGAGTACTGCTTTATGTGATTAGCGCCGATCTCGGCCCGCGCGGGCGCCTGGCCCATCCCGCACGCCTCAGTTGCGCAGTCTCCCTGCGCCCTTTTCTTGCTTTGACTTGTTTCGGACTCATGGTATAATCTTCGTATTCAACCTCCTCTGGAGGTCTTGTCCTTTATGGAGGTGGTTTCTGGGGCCATGAAACGCTTTTGGGTATCCCTGCTTCTCCTGGCCGTGGCCGGCTGCGGCGACTCCAACACGACCTCTCTCGATCGCGACATCGAGCGGCTTGAGCGCAAGGTCGCCTTGCTGGAGAACGAGAACGCCGAACTCCGCGAACGCACCAACTCCCTCGGCCTGGATCTCGAGCACCAGCGCTTTCTCAACAATCAACTCCAGGCCAGGCTCAAGGAAGCGGGCGCTGCCTCGCGGCCTGCCGCCGAAGCCCCGCCGGCGGATCAAGCGAGGGGGCCTGTGGGCGCGCCGGCGAAGGCTCAGCCGTCTTCGGCGACTGCGCCTGCCGTTCCTGCGGCGGATGTCCAGCGTCCTTCGTCTGCCGCTCCGCCCGGCCTTGCGAGAACCCCGTCCTTGCCCGATATCAGGCCGAAGACCGAGGCCCCGAAACCCGTTCCCGAACCGGCCGCTGCCCCGCCGGAATCAAGACCGGCGGTCGCGCCCGAACCGCCCCCGCCGCCTGTGGCGCCCAAGGCGAAGCCCGAGGCGGAGCCTGCTCAGGCGCGCCCCGAGCGCTCTGCGCCTCCTGTCGCAGAAGGCGTTGAGGCCGATTCTGCCAAGCCGCGCCCCGCGCGGCCAACCGCAGAATTCGCGGAAGCGGATTCTGCCAAGCCGCGCCCTGCGCGGCCAGAGTCCCTCCCCACCCCCGAAGATCCGTTTGCCTTCCTGAAAAAGCCGGGGTACGGTAAGCGTCCTGCGCCGCCTGTTGGGAAAACGGCGGGGCCTGAGGCCTCTAAGAAGGAGGACGCGGAGAACAAGACCGAACCGAAACCGGCCGCCCCCCCGAAGGCCGAACCGAAGCCCACCGTCGCCGAAAAGGCCGAGCCGAAACCGGCCCCCCCCACGAAGGTCGAGCCAAAACCCGCCATCGTGGAGATGGCCGAAGCGAAGCCCGCTCCCGGGCCCGTGCGTTCACCCGCTCCGAAACCGACGCCCCGACTTTCCTCCCCCGCTCCCGATATCCAGTTTGTGAACGTGGGTGAGTTCCGGGAGGACGGTGAACTGCGTATAGCCGGTCATCTCATAAACAACACGGACAGGCCTATTGTGCGCGTCCGCGTTAAAGCGGTGTTTCTGGACCTCGATGGCCGTGTCGTGGAGACGCGCGAGGGTTCCGTTGGCGGCGGCGCTCGGATTGGCGCGGGGGCCAGGGGGTCTTTCGAGGTCTTCGCCCCCAGGAACCCCGACATCGCAAGCTATCGCTTGACGGCCACGGCCGATCAGGTTATTCAGGATTAAGGCGCGTCTGCCCGCCAATCCGTCGGGCGGGCCTTTGCGTCCGGACAATCCGCGCCGAATCGGGAGCAGCGGTTTTCCGAGTATGAAGGGTCTTGGCATGGTCCGAATCTTGTCGGTCGCGCTCCTCGTGGCGGCGTTCGCGGCGCCGCTCGGCGCGGACGTCATCCATCTCAAGAACGGCGAGACGTTCAAGGGCCGCATCGTTCGTCAGACCGAGTCCGAGATTCAGCTTGAGACCTCGCCCGGTGCGGTCTTGACGTTCCCGCGCGCCCAGGTCGAAAACATTGAGACCGATCGCGCGCCGACGCCCGCGGCCGAGGCCCCAAAGACTCCCGAGACGGCGTCCTCCGCGCCGCCAGCCAAGGAATTCAAGGACCTTCAGGCTCAGGTGGCCGCCCTTCAGGAGGAGGTCAGAAAACTGAAGGACGATGTCCTCAAACTCCGCGAGGGTCAGGGGCAGGTTGCCACGCGCACGCAACAGGTGGCGGAGCCTCGGGGCGACCAGCCCGGCGAGAAGTCCTCGGACCTCGCTCTGGTCAACATGCGCTGGTCGCGCGCCGGCGACACCATCAAGGTGGAAGGCGCGATACGGAACACCGGCGGCAGTCCGGGGAAGTGGGTCCGGATCGTGGCCATCGTCAAGGACCTGACGGGCAACATCATCGGTCGCGGCGAGACAACGCCCAATGTGGCCGCCCCCGGCACCACCGTGCGCGACGTGGGCTGGGTGGTCCCCGGCAAGGACGTGGCCGTCTCCGTCTTCGTCCCCTTCGGCGGCTACTCCAAGGAGACGACCTTCTCGTCCACGAGCGACGTGGCCAGGAAGCCCCAACGCATGCCGCGCCTGAACGAGATTCGTGTGGACTGGAGCCTTGAAGTCCCGCCCAAATACGCGCCGCCGGAAGGAAAGGGCGCGGAGCCGGCGGCCAAAGCCAAGTGACTCTGCAGGCGGCTTGTTCGCGCTGTCACAGTGAAAGGAGATTCGCGTGAAGGACCTCATGACGAAGGCGTGCGCCGCGTTCGTGCTGGTTGCGACGTTGACGTTCATGGGCTGTGAGGTCAATCGGGGGGCCTACGATGCCTGCAAGCCGGGCATGACCAAGCAGGAGGTCAAGGGCTTCATGGACATGAAACCCTGGACGGAGTCCAAGGAGACGCTCATCTACCAGGGCGACAACGTCATCAAGGTGCAGTTCGACTTCGACGAGAACGGCAAACTCAAGAGCAAAGAGTGGATTGACAAGAAGGACTTTTGATATCGTGAATGGTCGGGATCGGGCGATGGCGGTGGCGTGAGCGGCGTCCCCGTTCCTTGTTGTCTCGGATTGTGTACGCACATGGAGGTGAGGACATGGCCTTGGGCAGCAGCCGAATAGCGCTCGGCGTGATCTGTGCGCTGGCATTGGCGACGGGGTGTACGTCGCCCCCGAAAAAAGCGTCTCCATCCCCCGGCGCCGATCAAAAACCCGGCGCTCCCCCGCCCAAGCAGGCCCCCGCCGCAGCGCCTGCGAAGGACAAGGGCGTGCTTGCTTCGCTTCAGAGCGTGCCGCTCAAACTTCAGGCCGGCGACAAGGTGTGGGTGGTCCCGGCCGAAGGCCTGAAGCCCAGGGACGCGCGCGTCGTGCGCAACGCCGAGGAGGCCTTGCGGCGGCTGGTCGTCCAGCGCGATAAGGCGGTCCTCCTGGACGGTTCGGCGCCCCCTCTTGCCGAGACGCTCAGCCAGTTTCAGGCCAGGCCCGCCGCCGAGATTCCCGACGCCGACCTGGTCGCGGCCGCCCGCAAGGCCGGCGCGACCAAAGTCGTTGTCTTCCGCGCCGTCGCCGCGCCGCCCGCCGACGAGCCGGCCGCTCTTATCATTCGGACCCTCGACGCGTCGAGCGGCAACGTCCTGGCCGTGGCCGAGGTCGGTTCAAAGCCGCCCGCTGCGGCCGCCCCCGAAGCCGCTGCCCCGGTTCAGTCCGGCCGCGCCTACCCCCTGCGGATCACCGATCCGGAATATGTCTCCCGCCCCGACGTGGCTCCCGCCAAGCAGGAATCGAAGCTCTTCGGCCGCCGCTGGCGCGCCTTCTCCCGCTTCAGCGACGCCGTCGGCCCCCAGGGCCTCTACGACGACCAGAACTATCAGGCCTGGACGCGCGCCAACGACCAGCTCGGCCCCTTCCCCTTCTATGACGTGGACACCTCCCAAGTCATCATCACAACCACGCCGCCCAACGCGCGCGTGTTCGTCAATGAGATGGATAGGGGACTGACTCCCTGCTGGCTGCCCATCGAATACGGCGACAAGGTCGTCCTCGTGAAGGAAGGCTACATCGCGGAGGAGTTCCGGGTGCCCGAGAAAAAATCCTCGATTCACGTGGACCTCAGACCCAGGTGACGGC
>CAYPFP010000064.1:25342-30532 GCA_964409935.1 uncultured Planctomycetota bacterium
GTGCAAGCGCTGCGGGCGGTGCTGCTACAAAAAAGTTCTTTACAAAGGCAGGATGTTCTATACGCCTTTCGCTTGCGAGCATCTCGACGAGAAGACCAGGCTCTGCAGAATCTATCAGCGCCGCCACCAGGTCAATCCCCAGTGCCTCTCCGTACCCGACGGCCTGAAGCTCGGCGTCTTTCCCGGCGATTGCCCTTACGCCCAGAACATGCCCAACTACAAGGCCCCGGTTCTGAACGTGCTCTCCAAGGATCTGCTCGAGCTTGTCGCGTCGGGCAAGGTCAATGACCTGTGAACTCCCCATCACGCCCCGTTTTCGCCGCGCTCTGCTTCCTCGGCGTTCTCTTGGGCGCATCGGTCCGTTTGGCCGCTGAAACCGAGCTTATCGTCTGGGGCCATTCCTTCGACCAGCGCGGTCAGCGCGCCGCCATCGCCCGCTTCGAAAAGCTCCATCCCGGCGTCAAGGTCATCACTTCCATCTCCGGCCGCGCCATGGACGACCAGAAGCTCATGTGCGGCATCGCCGCCGGCTCGCCGCCCGATGTCATTCGCCAGGACCGTTTCACCATCGCCGACTGGGCCGCCCGCAGCGCCTTCCTGCCCCTCGACGAGTACATCCGCCGCGACCGCGCCGGACACCCGGCGCGCTCCGACACTGAAGGGGCGCGCGGCGCCGCCGGGCCGCGACCCTTCGCGCTCAGTCCGGAGGACTTCTTTCGCCCCTGTTGGGAGGAGGTCGTCTACCAGGACCGCGTCTACGCCATCCCCGACAGCGTGGACAATCGCGCCCTCTACTACAACAAGGACCTCCTCCAGCGCGCCGGTCTCGTAGACGCCGACGGCTCCGCCCGTCCGCCGCGCACATGGAAGGAGCTTCACGATTACGCCCTGAAGCTTTCCCGCCGCGACGTCGTTCCGTCGCGCCGCGACGCCGTTCCGTCGCGCCGCGACGCGGTGGGCAAGATGGTGCGCGTCGGATTCGTCCCCAACTACGGCAACAGTTGGCTCTACATGTACGGCTGGCAGAACGGCGGGGAGTTCATGAGCCTCGACCGCCGGCGCTGCACCCTCAACGATCCCCGCATCGTCGAGGCCCTCGACTTCATGGTCTCCATCTACGACGCCCTCGGCGGCGCCGACAAGGTGGACGCCTTCAGCTCGACCTTCCAGGGCGGCGAACTCGACCCCTTCTTCACCGGCAAGATCGCCATGAAGATAGACGGGAGTTGGGTCCTGCGCAACATCGCCGAGAACGCCCCCAACCTGAACTTCGGCGTCACGGGAGCCCCCGTGCCCGAAGGCCGGCCCGTGATCTCCTGGTCCGGCGGATTCTCCCTCGCCATCCCTGTCGGCGCGAAGCAGCCCGACCTCGCCTGGGAATTCATCAAGTGGATGGTCAGCGAGGAGGCCGCCATGATCATGCACACCTACGAGGACAAGTACAGCCGCAGCCGCGGCGCGCCCTACATCCCCGTCAAGCACCCCAACGAGCGCGTCAACAAGCTCGTCTACGAGCGCTTCGTCGCGCACAACACCGACATCAGCCTGAACCTGCGCGAGGGATACAAGACGTTCATTGACCTGGTGCCCGTCTCGCGCTTCCGGCCCGTCACGCCGGTCGGACAGCTCCTGTGGGACGAGCACGTGCGCGCCTTCAACCTCGCCGTGCGGCACAAGTATTCGCCCGCCGAGGCGCTCGACCGCGGCACACAGTCGGTCCAGAAACAGCTCGACCTCATCCTGCAGAAGACCGTCTATCCGCCGATGAACTGGCGGTATCCCATCGGCTTTTTCGCGGCGCTGCTGGCGGGGGCGCTGGCCGTCTTCGCCTTCGCCCTTCGCCGCCACGATTTGCGCCGGCGCGTCTTCCGGCGCGAAACGGGCGCGGGCCTCTTCTTCGCCTCGCCCTGGTTGGTGGGGTTCACGCTTTTCACCGCCGGCCCGATCTTGGTCTCCATCATCTTCAGCTTCTGCCGGTACGACGTCGTGCACCCCGCCCAGTTCGTCGGCCTGGAAAACTACCGCTTCCTCCTGCGCGAAGACCCCCTCTTCTGGAAGTCCCTCTGGAACACGATCTTCCTGGTGCTCGGCGTGCCGCTCAACATGATCGTGAGCCTGGCCGTCGCCATGCTCCTCAACTCCAAAGTGCGCGGCATGGCCGGGTACCGCACCATCTTCTACCTGCCCGCCATCGTGCCCGTCGTCGCCAGTTCCATCCTCTGGATATGGGTCCTGAATCCCATTGACGGCCTACTGAACACCGTGATCCAGCTTCTGCTGCACGGACTCTCGTACGCGCTGGCGGCGGCGACGGGTTGGCCCGGCCCCGCCTGGCTCATGCACTGGTCCGGCCCGTTGTGGCTCCAGAGCGAAGCCTGCGCGAAGCCCGCCATCATTGTCATGGGTCTCTGGGGCGCGGGGGCCAGCATGATCATCTGGCTCGCGGGCCTCAAGGGCATCCCCGACCATCTCTACGAGGCCGCCGAGATTGACGGCGCGGGGCGGTGGTCGCAGTTCTGGCACATCACCCTGCCCATGCTCTCCCCCTACATCTTCTTCAACCTCATCATGGGCATCATCCACACGTTCCAGATCTTTGCGCAGGCCTTCGTCATGACGCAGGGCGGCCCCGCCGACGCCACCCTCTTCTACGTCTACCACCTCTTCAACAACGCCTTCCGCTTCTTCAAGATGGGTTACGCCTCCGCCATGGCATGGATACTTTTCCTCATCGTGCTCGTCCTCACGCTCATCCAGCTCAAGCTCGCCCCCAAGTGGGTGCACTATGATACGACATGACGCGAAATCGGGCGTTGGCTTTGCTTCCTGTTCTCCGGCCTGCTTGCAGGCTGGATAAGAATGTCGGGCGCCATGCGATGCTGAAGAGTTCGCCATCTTTTCGAGTCTTCATCCACACGCTGCTGTGTCTGGGCTGCGTGGTGTTCGCGTTTCCGTTCTACTGGCTGATCGCCACCAGCTTCAAGGAGCGCGAGGAGATCTTCCGGTTTCCGCCCAACTGGATCCCTGAGACCCCGCGCCCGCCCGTGGTGTCGCCGTATACGTTCGAGTACGACCGGCTGGCGGCCATGTCGCGCCCCGAACACCTCGACGAAGCGCGCTGGCCCCAACTCAGGCCGAAGGTGGCGGCGGCGCTGTGGTCGTCGGGCCGGAGCCGCATCCCCGCGCAGACCAGGCCCGACGACTTGCCGCGTCTCAGGAAACACCTCGTGGAAGGACTTTGGTTCGAGGTCCAAAAGGGCATTCCGGACGCCGCGTGGAACGAGGCCGACGAGAAAATCTGCGCCGACGTCGCCGACCGCGTGACGGACCCGCTTTTTGACAAGGTCTGGCGGAAGGTCTACCGATCCTTCTGCCTGAAAGGCGCGACGTTCGAGGACATGGACCTGAGCCTCTCCACGCTGCCGGCGGGGACCGATTTCGCGGGCCTGTGGGAGGCTGCCAACGACGGCGCCCGGCTGACCATCATTCGCAACCGCGAACCCCTGGCGCAAGCGGGGTACGACTTCGGAGGAGGCAAGGAAGTCGAGTTCACCGCCCGGCTGCCGCTGCCCCTGCCGCCGGAACGTTTCCGCAACATCTCGCTCATGCTGCGGGCCGACAAGTCATGGCATCGGCTGTGGCTGCGCATTGACCTGCCCGCGCCGGAGGGCGCCAGGTCGTGGTGGGCCGCGCAGCCCTTCCTGCTGGCCAACGACCTCTGGCAGGAGGTGACGTGGCAGGTGCCCACCGACGAAGACAAGGCCCTCCGCCTGCGCGAGTACACACTGTTGGCCGACCAGCCGACCTTCCGCGCCGAGACCGCCCCCGACGTCGGCGGCGCCCCCGACCCCGTGCCGGCCGGTTCATGCCGCGTCACGCTGGTGCTCGAACCGACCAGCCGCCCGCGCGCCATCTACGACAAGTACACGCGCAACTACTTCGAAGCCCTGCGGTACATTCCCTTCTGGCGATACACGGCCAACAGCGTCTTCCTTGTCTTCATGAACATCATCGGCCAACTTTTCGGCTGCTCGTTCGTGGCGTATGCCTTTGCGCGCCTCAAGTGGCCGGGGCGCGACATCTGCTTCGGAATTCTCCTGGCCACGATGATGCTGCCGGCCCAGGTCACCATGATCCCCGTCTTCCTCATCTTCAAGGCCCTGGGCTGGTTCAACACCCTGACGCCCCTGTGGGCGCCGTCGTTCCTCGGCTCGGCCTTCTTCATCTTCCTGCTGCGGCAGTTCATGAAGACGATCCCGACCGACCTGGAAGACGCGGCGAAGATAGACGGCTGCGGTTTTTTCGGCATCTACTGGCGCATCATCCTGCCGCTGGTCAAACCGGCCCTGGCCGCCATCGCCATCTTCACGTTCATGGGGTCGTGGAACGACTTCATGGGGCCGCTCATCTACGTCAACGACCAGCGCATCTACCCCCTCTCGCTCGGACTGTTCATGTTTCAGACGATGTGGGGCGCCGAGCACGGGATGCTCATGGCCGCCTCCACGCTCATGACGCTGCCCGTCGTCGTCATGTTCTTCTTCGCCCAGAGGTACTTCATCCAGGGCGTGACGCTAACGGGGATGAAGGGGTAACATTGGACTCGCCGTTCCGAAGGTGCTACAATATAAGCGTTGTCTTTCCATAAGGCGGCACAAAATGGAAATCCATGAGTTGATTGTAGAGATGAAACTGCTCGAACGCCGTCTGACGCTCTACGAGGAAAAGTACGGCGTCCTCAGCGAGGACTTTTACAGGGCGTTGGGGGACGGGCAGTTGGCGCGCTACGACGCTTTTGACGAGACGCGCGCTGACTTCAGTCGCTGGAAGGGAATCTACGAGACGTGGCTTCGCCGCAAGAAAGCCTACACGTAGTGCCTGGCTCGCGCCAGACGCATCGGCGCGTGCCTGGCACGGGGTTCAGGGTTCAGCGGGAGAGAGCGCTTGCGGGTCAGAGAAGAGCTGGATTTCGACGCGGGTTTGATCACGTCGTACGGCTATGAGGTCTACCGAGGCGCAGAACGCCTCTACTGGTACGACGATTTCCCTCACCCGCAGGACGCGAGCCTTGCGCCGACTTTCCCCCATCACAAGCATGTGCCGCCGGACATCAAACACCACCGTATTCCCACGGCCCTAGTCTAGTGTCTCATAAATAGCCTTGATGATGAACTGCGCATCGGTTAGACT
>CAYPFP010000065.1:0-30354 GCA_964409935.1 uncultured Planctomycetota bacterium
GCCCCCCTCGGCGTTTGATGTCCCCTCAAAAAATGCCTTTTTCGCGACAGGCTTGGCCATGCTCCGCAAGGCCGCAAACCTGCCAGAGCGATCACTTTGGAATCGCCGGCGCCCGAGGGGCCATGGGCTTCGGCGGCATGGGCGGTGTGGCGGAGGGCGGCGGAATCTCCCATGTCCATCTCTGTGGCGTGCTCGCGGCATTGCCGGCAAAGTCGCTGGCCGCCTCTAACACCACCTCGACGCGCCCGCGCAGTTGAAGCAATGGAAGTTCCTCGCCCGCCGTCCACGTCAGCCGTTGAGTCTCCTGGTCGTACCACAGGCGCTTGCCGTCCACCCGATAGTCCTGATCGCCCACCTTGAGCACGATCGTGCGCGGATCGAGGCCCCCCACTTCAACGAACCGAATGTCGAACGTCCCGGGCAGATCGTGCACCGGCGCAAAATAGATGACCTCGGGCGGTGACACATCAAGGTACACAAGCTCATGCGCGGGCGCCGACCAGTTCCCTGCGCCGTCGCGCACCATGAGATGGAAGAACGTGGCCCCGTCCTGCAGCGCCTCGATATCCTGCGCCGTAACCTTTCCCTCCGGCACATATGTCGGGTCGGGGTTGAACGCGCACAGGTAGTCTGTGATCCCGCTGATATCCAGTGCCGTCCATCTCGCTTGCACGTCCGCGCGGCGCAACACGGGGCGCAGGCGGATGTTGTCTATCCAGAAAGACGCCCCCTCGTAATTGCCCAGATACCCGCACACGTCATCGGCTATATGGATGTTGCCGAGCAGGTATTCTCTGCGCGTCGAGTCAGCCGCCTTGAGTTTCTTCAGGAGATTGATGTCGGCGCGGTGCCAGTTCCCGTCCTGCACCGGTTTGCTCAAGACGCCGATCGTCTCGAACGAACTGTATGACCGCAGATCCCGCCGGAAGCTCTGAGTCGCCCATTGCAGGACGGTGCGATTGACGGCGGGGCCCTGCGAATCCTGATACTGGATGAAACTGATGTCTACCGAAACCCCTTGATGCAGGCGGTAGTCAAAGCTGAGGACGGGAAAGCGTCCAACGTCGCACACGCAGGGCAGGAAACCTACGCCAAAGTCATGGGCCATGCGCTTGTTTTGGACGCGCAGACAGTAGTTCTCCTCTTGACCGGTGCCGGCCTTTGCGCGCAATTCCCGGCGGAGCCAACCGCCGGCCGGGATGGGCATGGTGTAAGAGTCCGTTCCGACCGGATAGCACTCGCCCAGGCCCTGTTCGAAATCGTTGTGGAATAGGTCCGCACGCCCGAAGAATATGCGAATACTTTCGGGGCCGAAACGATCCTTTTCCCGCCGGTACTCCCAGGATCGCGTACTGACAGCGTTTCCGTTCATCAATAGCGTTGCCTCGACAACGTCGCCGTCGTTCAGAACGAGGCCAGCGCGCGCCAGGTCAAGCTCGACGCTGCCCTCGACTCGCCGGAAGCGCAGGGGCGGATCGCCGGCGTTGAAGCGCCGTCCGTTAACCTCTGCGGACAGCTTCTCGAAATCGGGGTTCTGCCCCGCCGCGACGTTAACACGCCACACGACGGCCGAAGTGTTGTGAGGGGTCTCAAACGGAAACTCGACCGACCGCACGAGCGTGGCGTCTGCGTCTGTCTTCGCGGAGGCGAGGAATCGGAAGTTCCGAAGCTGATACGATGTTCCCTTGTGGTTCCCGCCGAAGCCGGCGAACAGATACTCCGCATTGGAGTAGTTGGCCAGGGCGATGTTCGAAATCGTGAACGCCGATCTGTCCGGATAAAGGTCTCTCATGGCATCCAGTAGCCGGAACTCCGCATGTTGCCACCGTCCGTCGGCCTGAACGTTCGCGAATCGGCCGACCGTCACCGCCCTAGTGCCAGGCACGCGGCAAACGTCCGCCGCGAGCCAGGCACTAAAATCATCCGTCTCCGGGGGACCTGTGAGGACTACTCGGTGTTTGTTGCCTTCGTAATCGAAGTACAGGTCTATCTTGACCCCGGCAGGTAGGCTGTAGTCAAAACTCACGCTAGTGCCAGGCACGCGTCCGCCCGACGGATTGGCGGACGCGAGCCAGGCACTATTCTGCCGAGGAAATACCGCGAAGGTGCCTCCGCTGCGCATATTGGTCACGGCATACGTCCCTTCGGCGTCCGCCAAGCCGTCGGGGCGGATGGCCGCCGTGATCTCCGCGCCCCCTGTGTTGCGCAGCGCTTCGTCGGCAAACTCGCCGGCCCCCCCGAGCACAAGCACCGGCGGGGTGCGGTCCGCCGCGGCGACCCTGGCTCGCGCAATCAGTACCCCGTTCTGGACGGTCCACACCGCGACGCGGCCTCCAGGCAGCGGACTGGGGTCTTCGTATTCAAGCCCCAACACGTCGCCCAGGAAGAAACGAATGCGCCCCCCTTCCTTCTGGAGTCTCAGGTGGAACCAGTTTCGGTGGAGTTCAAGCCCTTCCTCTTCGCCGATCTCGCGCCGCGCGAACAGAATCAGGGGCGAGCGCGTCTCGGCCACCATCCGGTCCCGCCGATACAGGCGTGTGCAGGTGTTCATGGCCGCGCCGAAGATCACCGTATAGCCGGTGGCGAGGTTGCGCCCGTCGCCGCAGATGGTTACGGCCAGATCGCTGGATTTCTCGTGCGGAGACTTCCAGTACGACGGCATTTCCATGGCCGCGAACAAGTCGAAAGTGACGTCGCCCGCAAATGCCGACTTTGACCAGATGGCGGCCAGAGAGTCGGACCGACCGCCGAACCACGACCAGCGCGGGTCGCATACCCATCGGTTCATGACGCCCCACACGCCCCCGGCAATCTCCCAGTTCACGGGGGCCTTTGTGAAGTCCTCATCCAACACGCTTGCCGACCCGACGGTAACATGTTCGAAGTCAATGCCCCCCACGTCGCCGCCAAGACCTACGACCCCGCCGTTGAGTGCGTCGCTATCTTGAAACTCGAGAATGGTGCGTCCCTCGATCGCGGCAACCAGCTTTCCTTTGGCTATGCTGAGTGCTGCGGAGGTCCAGGATTCGGGCACGCGGACGGGCTTGCCGAGCGGTACACCGGCGCGTGTAACAGTGGCGGCGCGTCGAGACCGTTCGATATCCAGGGCGTAACCGCTGGTTCGATCCCTCTGCGCGGCCCCCAGCACGAGGATCAGACGGTCGGCCAGGAAGTTGCCGACCTTCAGGCCGGGGTCCTGCGGGAACGGGAACCGGTTCCACCGCATCGTCACGGCGCGTCTTTCCAGCGACGCGGCGCCCTGCGGCTGCGCTTCCGTCCACTCCGTTTCGCGCGCGGCCCATTCCTTCATGTATTCATCGGTGGTAAACAACTCGCCCAGGCGCGCCGCAGGCGCGCCGTCGCTCGGCGGATCGCGCAAGCCGGCGTCGGTTACCTTCACGTCGTCGAAGTGGACGCCGAGAGACTTTGCCGCGTAGAGGCCGACTTCGCCCCAGAGAAGCTCTTCGTCTCGCGCCGTACACACGACGACGCCGTCCACACTGGCGGCGATCGAGGCGCCTCGCACGGATACTTCGAGGCGATAGTACTGTCCCGGCGCAAACGCGCCTCTGTGCTCGGCGAGCGTCAGCGCGTGCCCCTCTGTCACCTTTGTAAGCGCGAGACCCCTCTCGGCCCATTTGAACAGATAGTAATTCTGTTCGTCCTGCCGGTAGAAGATGAGGCCGAACTCGCCTTGTCCCAGGCACTTCGCCGCTGCCGAGAAGATGTAGTCGCTCCAGAAACGATATCCCGCAAGGATCGAAGTGGAATCGGTCATGGGCGCCTGCGAGAGCGGCAAAGTCTCCTCGATCTGGTCAAGGTCAACCAATTGGCGCTGGACGACAAGGGCCAACTCCTTCTCGCCGCCCTCAGCCTGGCGTCTGATGCCCAGCCGCAGCGGGGCCCCCGCCTGTCCCCGAATCCTGCGGAGCATGTCCTGCTCCGACATGTCGGATATCGGGGTTCCGTCCACCGAGACGATCTCATCACCCATGCGCATGCCGGCCTTCCAGGCGGGCAGGTTCTCGAAGACATAGAGGACCGTCTCTCTCCCGCTCCGCCTTTCGGTGCGAATGCCGATGCCCACGTACCGGCGGGTCCGGCCTTCAAACAGAGGACTGAACCGGGGACTCCCGTGGAACTTGGCGTACAAACAGAAGGGATTTGCGCT
Organism: uncultured Planctomycetota bacterium; assembly: GCA_964409935.1. Classification (GTDB taxonomy): domain Bacteria; phylum Planctomycetota; class Brocadiia; order JAADGH01; family CAYPFP01; genus CAYPFP01. The sequence goes on from CAYPFP010000065.1 coordinate 4,172, forward strand.
GCGCTCGCCGATCTGGAGCGCGCTGAGATGCCAGTTGCCGGAAGTCGGACGCCACTGCCCCGAGGTCTGCGCCCTCATGAAATCGTCGGCGAAATAGATGTCGCCCAGGGGCTGCACGCGTGTCAGTGTGACTCGGAAAGCCGACCCTTGCTGCTGGACCGAAACATCCTTCGAGGAGAACTGGACGTCGTCCGAACGCAAGAGAAGCTTGTGTGCCCAGGCGACGACGATACCGCCGGACTTGCGCTGTATGGCTACATCGCCCCGAAAGCCCGGTTCGTGTCCCGCAAAGACACGGTTGGCCAGGACTTGCAGCTTGCCGTGTGCCCTCTTGCGAAGCTCAGCGCGGGCCGCCCACAACGCCAGGACGTATCCGTCGCCGCTGCGCGGCTGCGTGCAGAAGGAGATCAGCGCGGGAGACGATTGGGCCGTTGGCGTCTCGGCGCTCACTTCGAACGTGAACATCCACTGTTTCTGCTCGGCCGCCGGAGACGGAGCGCCACTCGGCGTGATACGGCGGGAATGCTCAGGACTTGGCTGGATGGGGGCCGTGCGATGGTCGGTGCGGTGTTGGACAGCGAGGAAGGCCGCCGCCACACCCACGATCATTAACACCAACCACGTTATCTTGCGCACGGCTCACTTCCATTGCGGTTGCATAACCGGGTCTCTGCGTCCGGCGGGCGATCACATGTCCTTTTGATTCGCGTTGGGCGATTGCTGGCGGCGGTTAAGGCCGGATCGGAATATGTCGCCTTCCTGCCGCTTCCACTCGACGTAGAGGGCGTACTGTTCGGGTGAAAGCAGCGCCCGTATCTTCGTTTCCTTTTCCTGGCGGATGCGCTCGCGTACTCGGGTGATAGGTTCGGCCTGCGGTTTGCCCATCCGCGACTGCAAGTAGGCGGTCTTGATCGCCTGCTGCTCCTCTTCCTCGTAGGCCTTGAGTTTCTCTTTCTGCGCGGGTGACAGATGCGCCGAAGCCACCAACTCGTCCATGTGGCGGGAGCGCAAGTCCTGCATCCAGGCCCGCTGTTCCGCCAACCGATCCTCCTGGAACTGTTCGCCGACCTCCTGGACCATGCGCCGGACTTCGGCGCGCATGCGTTCGTTCATGCCGTCGGGCGACATCGCGGCGATGCGCGAGAGGGATTGCCGGGCCGCTTCGACCTCGCGTTCCAACTGAGCCACCTTCGGGGCCAGGGCTTGGTTGGCCGCGATGAGTTGCTCCAGACGTCTTCGGTCGGTCTCCAACTGTTGGCGCAGCCGGTCGTTCTCCTGGAGGCTTGCCGCCAGCCTGGCCTCCAGGTCTTCGACTCGCTTGGAGTCCAGGCGCCCGCAGCCCGGAAGGAGAAGCGCACACACGACGACGTGCGGGAAGGCGCGTCGCAGGATACTGAAAGGGATGCTTGTGCGCATAGTCCGGCCTTCCATATCATCCCGAGGGGTGACCATCTTCATCGTTCTCGTCCTGCTCGGCCGATTCTTCCGCGGCCGTCTCGGCCTCGGTTCGCACGGCCTCTTCCCATGCGTTCGCCAGTTGGTCGGCTTCGTGTCGGAGGGCCTGGGCGGACTGGCTGACGCTGTCCAATTGTATCAGCAGCCTCTTCTGCGCCGCAACCGCGATGTCAATCTCGACCGACAGGCCGCCGCTGCCTGCGCGCTGCAGCATGTTGTCCAGGCTGGCCCTCTGCGTATCCACCGTCGCATGAATCTCGACGCTCGTCTTCGTACAGCCGGGGCAAACCAGGACCAGCAGGACGGCCAGCCCCACCGCACATCCCAGGAACCGTTGCCTCTTCATGGCACTGACCTCCGTAGAGATATCGCGCCTTTCACCACCAATTCCGTCCTTGAATCATACCGCATAGGCGGAGTCTTGTCAAAACGCTTGCGCCGCAACGAAGGCTGGGCTGAGGGGCGAATGCTATAGCGCCCTTGCCCACTCCGCCTGCACAGTGACCGCTCCAAGCTGCGATTCGACGCGGCCTTTGACGACGAGAACGCCGCTCTCGGCAAGGACATGGCCGAACCGCTGATACACGGCGGGAAAGAAAACGACCTCCGCCAGGCCGGTCGCGTCTTCGAGGGTGAGGAAGAACATGGGCTTGTTGTCGCTCGTCGCGGTGCGCCGCGTGCAGTCCACAATCCCGGCCAGGGTGATGCGTTTGCCGACGTGTCGCGGCGCTGTCGCGCACGGCACGGGCCTATAGGGCGCGATCCGATCGCGGAAAAGATACGTCGGATGCTCCGTCACGGTCATGCCGAGAATCTCAAGTTCGTGTCGGAGTTTTTTGTCTTTCGGATAATCCGAGAGGGCGGCGAGGACCGTGGTACGAGAAGCTCCGATGCTGCACGCGCTCTCCGCTTCGCTCTCTCTAATGAGGACTGCCTGGGTCGCAGGGCCGCGAGGCGGCGGCTGTTGTTTCGCCCCCAGGTAGAGCTCCCACAGGAGCGCAAGCCGGGGGACGCCGAGGGAGTCCATCGCCCCGCACAGGATGAGGTTCTCGGCTTCGGGCCTTGACGGGCGCACGCGGCCCAGGAAGTCGGCGAGCGAAGTGAACGGGCGCTGCGCGCCTCTCTCTCCTAGAGAGGCGCGTTCCTGCAAGATCGTGTCCACGGTTGATCCGGCCAGGTCGCGGACCTGCATGAAACCGAGGCGAATCCAGTCCGGGCCGGCGGTGTGGCGATATTCGCTTGCGCCCACATCCGGCGGCAAAATGCGCACACCCAGGCGCCGCGCCTCTTCCAGGTGTACGCGCGGGGGATAGAACCCCGAGAGGTTGGCCATCACCGCCGCGATGAACTCCGCGGGATACCGCGCCTTCAGATAGACCGCTGCGTACGCAAGCCGGCCGTAGGTCGCGGCATGCGCCTTGTTGAAAGAGAATCCCGCAAAATGGAGTATGTTCTCCCATATTCGGTGTGCGTTCTCGGCCGAGACGCCCCGCCCCTGCGCGCCCGCCAGGAATCGCTCCCGCAACGCCCCGATCTTCTCCGGGGAACGCTCCTTCGTGATCGCCTTGCGCAACTGGTCGCCTTCGGCCAGGGTGAAGCCGGCCACCACCTCAGCAACCTTTAAAATGTGTTCCTGGTAGAGCAGAATGCCGTAGGTTTCCTGCAGGACCGGCTCCAGTTCCGGACACGGGTATTCGGGCTTCTCAAGCCCCTGGCGCCGGCGGAGATATCGTTCCTTCATGCCGCTTGCCGACGGTCCCGGACGGATGAGCGAGAGCGCCACGATCAGGTCGTCTCGCGTCCGGGCGCGCATCATCTTTAGCAGGTTGCGCATGCCGGGCGACTCGATCTGGAAACAACCGAGGGTTCGTCCCTGACGGCTGAGGCTCGCGGCGAGGGGATCGCCGTCCGGGATATCGTCCAGGTCGAGCGGCACGCCCCGCCGCCGCACCGCCTCGGCCGTATCGCTGATGGCCGACAGCGCGCGGTTTCCCAGCAGGTCCATCTTCACCAGACCGATCTTTTCGATGGCGTCCATCTCGAACTGCGTGATCACGATCCCCTTTGTGGCGATCTGGAGGGGCACATAGTCGGTGAGAGGCCGTTCGCCCACCACCATTCCGCCGACATGGATACCCAGGTGGCGCGGATACCCGTCAATGCGTTCGGCGATGGAGATGATGCTGCGGTACGGCTCCTCGTTGATGGGAAAACGCCGCCACGCGGGGTCGAGACGAATCAACTCGCGGAGGTTGGCGACGCTGTCGTGCGGGAGCGCCTGCGACATCTCTTCAAGTCGCCTGGGGCGCCCTTCGGCGTCGTCGCCGCGCTCCGGGCCGGCCGAGGCCGGCTCCGCCAAAGGCATGCCAAGTATCCGCACAATATCGCGAAAGGCCGAACGCGCCTGGTAGAGGTTGTGATTCGAGACCATCGCCACGCGGTCGTTGCCGTACCGCTCGTAGACATAGTTCAGCATCTCATCGCGGCGGCGCCAGCACATGTCGAGATCAATGTCGGGCGGGTCGGTGCGGGCGGGATTGAGGAAGCGCTCGAAGTAGAGGTTGTAGCGGACGGGGTCGGCGCGCGTGATGCCCAGGCAGTATGAGACGAGGCTGTCGGCCGCCGAACCGCGTCCCACGATGGGGATGCCGCGGCGACGCGCCTCCTGCACAATTCCCCACACGATGAGGAAATAGCCCGAGAACCCGAGGTTTTCGATCACGTTCAGTTCATAGTCAAGTCGCGCTCGGACGTCTTCGCGCAGCGGGCGATAATGCGCCTGGGCTCCCTGATAAGCCACCTTGCGGAGGCAGGACGCGGGCGACTCGTCCGGGGGCAGGTCGGGTTTCGGGAAGATCGGCTTGCCCATCGGCCACTCAAAGGCGCATTCCTCAGCGATGCGGCGGGTGTTTCGGACCGCCTCCGGCATATAACTGAATATCGCCTCCATCTCGGCGGGGGACTTCATGCAGGCTTCGGGGTGCTCGATCTGCGAGGGCTGAAGTTCCGTGAGAAGGACGTTTTCGCGAACGGCCGAGAGGATGCAATGGGTCAGGTAGTCGTCCGGCGTCAGGCAATTCACATCGTTCGTCGCCACGATGGGCAGGCCGAGACGCTTCGCCAACAGGCGGAGGTCTCCGGCCCGCCCACGCCCCGCCAGCTTTGCCCGCACGGCGCGAATAGCGGAAGGGTTCAGAGCAAGGGGTTCCGAGTTGAGGCACTGGACCGGGTCTTTAACAAACAGGGACGCCGCCTGCCCCAAAAATACTTGCACGTCAACGTAGAGACGTCCGTCGGGCAGGTCGCGCGCCAGGGCTTCGAGAATTGCGGGCGTCGAGGAGAGCACGACGAGTCCGTCGCTATAGCGCAGCACGGCCTGCGGGAGGTCGAATTCGCTCTGGAGGTTCCGGGCGGTGATGAGGCGGCACAGGTTCCGGTAGCCCTCCAGGTTCTGCGCCAGGCACACCGCCGACGCCCCGTTCCATTCGACTTCGGCGCCGATGATGGGCTTGATGCCCATCTCGCGCGCCTTGAGGTAGAACGGCACGGCGCCATAAAGGCCGTTGGTGTCCGTAATCGCGAGCGCGGACATGCCCAACTCCCGGCAGCGCGCCAGGGCATCCTCTATCCTCATCGCCCCGCGCAGAAGGCTGTACTGCGTGTGAAGATGCAGATGCACAAAGTCGTTCTTCATGCGTCAAACTACCACTAAGCTGAAACCGCCGATACACGCCGATGAACGCCGACCGATTCGGTTGGAAAAAGCCGGATCACCATGGAGACTGGGCATTTCCCACCATTTTCCGGAACGGAGGTTTTTTTGCTTTCATTCTTCTGTGTGCCGTCAGCATGTCTGCAGCCGTCATTGATTCAAGCACGCCGTGCGAAGTTTGAATCCGTTCTTGTCCCTCGGCAAGCGGTTCAGCAGGTCGAGCGACTTGCCGGCAGTGACCGCGCTGAAGCCGAAACGGGCGCGAATGTGGTCGAGAGCGCGATACAGATTCGCCGCGCGCAAAGCGGATCGGCCGCTAAACAGGCGGAGCTGAACCGCCCCGCCGGGACGCAAGTCCGAGAGTCTCACGCCCACCTGCCGCACCCGCGCCCGCCGAGTCAATATTTTCCGGAGCACATCCAGGGCCGCGGCGAAGATCTCGTGATCGCGGTCGGACGGCGCCGCCAGGGCGAGCGACTTCGCCGCCGATTCGAAATCGGCATAGCACACCTTCACGTGGACGGCCCGCGCCGTCAAGGCCAACTGTCGCAACTTGTTCGCGGCGCGCTCGACCAGATAGTGGAGCATCGCCTCGACCGCGTCGCGGTGCGAGACATCGTTCTGAAAGGTCGTCTCGCGGCTGATCGTCCTGGGAACGCTGCACGGCGGCGGCGCTTCGTCAATCCCCAGGCTGCGTTGATGAATGATTCGCCCGTTGACGCCGAAGATCGTCTCCAGCAGGCGCGGGTCCAACTGCGCCACGTCGCCCACGGTGTGGATGTTGAGCCGGCTCAGGACTTCGGCCGTGCGATGCCCAATACCCGTCAACGCCTCCACCGGCAGCGGAGCGAGGAAGTCGCGCTCGTAGCCGGGCCAGACCTCGCAAATTCCGGCCGGTTTGGCGAAATCCGTGGCCATTCTGGCCATAAGGCGGTTACGGGCGATTCCGATCGAGACACTCAATCCGGTTTCCGTCTTTATCCGCGCCCGGATTCGTGCGGCCACATCCAGCGATGCTCCCAACAGCCGTTCCGTGCCATGCAAGTCGAGGCAGAAGTCGTCCAGCGCAACGACCTCGACCACCGGACAGAAGTTTTCCAATATCCGGACGAGCCGGTCGGAGAAACCGCGGTAGTTGACGTACTCACCGCGCAGGAAGACCCCATCGGGACAAAGACCGCGAGCATCGCGGATGCGCATGGCCGTCCGGACGCCACGGGCCTTGGCATCGCGCGAGGCGGAAGCGACCACGCTCGAATCGGTCGCCAGCCCTCCCACAATCACGGGACGTCCCGCCAGCGACGGGTCCATCACCTGCTCCACGGCGGCGAAAAAAGAATCCACGTCCACGTGGAGAATGCGCGGGTTATGGCCGAGATCAAGCTTCATATTATTTCCATGCAACGCAGATCACGTTGCACACACAATGCCGGATAGCAGAATGCGCATATCGAAGCATTCGTTTCAGTATTTCCGCAGGACTCCCACGACCACGCCCAGGATCTGAACATCGTCCACATAGAGCGGTTTCAAGTGCGGGTTCGCGGGCTGGAGGCGAACGCGCCCCTCCTCCTTGAAGAAGCGCTTCAAGGTCGCCTCGCCGTTCTCCAGCAGCGCAACCACAACCTCGCCGTTATGAGCGTTGCGCCGTGGCTGAATAATGACGTAATCGCCATCGCAGATATGCTCCTCAATCATCGAATCGCCCTGCACCTTAAGAACGTAGCGCCCCTTCTGGGCCGGAAACATGTCAGAGAAGCGGACGGTGTCCGGCGTCTCAACGGCCTCGATAGGCTGTCCAGCAGCGATGCGGCCCTTGAGCGGCATCTCGTCGGCGCCAGGGAAAAAATCCGCCGGCCCCCGCGGGTTGACGAGTTCCACGGAGCGCGCCTGATATCGTCCGCGGCGTATGGCCTGTTTTCGTTTCAGGCGTTCGAGAAGATGAAAGACCGTGACCTTTGTCACGCCGAGACGCTCGGCGATTTCCTCCAAGGTAGGCGAGTAGCCATGCTCTTCGGTAAATCGTTCGACGAGGCGAAGGACTTCCTGCTGGCGGGGCGTGAGGTTCATGTACGCAGCCTCCATGTTTATAACTCGTGTAACGTCAAAACTTGCCGTCAAGCGGCTTTCTCCCTTTTCGTGGAAGCCTACTCTTATTATAGCTAACATTAGGCTAACATCAAGAGGAAATAAAAAAATTGCGGCTGTCAGTTACTCCACAGAACTCTTCCCTCCCAGTCCGAATAGAAATCACATAAAGGAGTATACGCACCATGAGCGAGGGATCTGACCGGCATCTGGAAGGGGGTCATACTCACCTTCTCGCTCATGTCTCGCTCATCCGTCGCTCATGGGTCGCTCATAGATAATACGTGAACTGAAAATCATCTAACTCACTGCTACCTTACTTGTTACATCTATACAGACATCTCCCAAAGCATGAGGGGGCACCCCCCTCCCCTGACTTCTGATTCCAACGCCCAGAATCACAACAGCCACAACGGCCAGACACAGAGTATTTATCACATAACAGCATAACAGTCAAGGCCAAAAATAAACAATTTTTGGATTCTTCGCGCTGAATACGAGAGCCTGAGGCTGTGGATTGACACTTGGACTTTGATTGCCGTACGTCCGCGCCCATCCGCTTCACATCTTGTCTTGGGGCGGAGGATAAGGTATCATCCGCTCCGCTTCGGCGTCCGGAGAACAGGAGACCCATTTGATGCGAGACAAACTAGTCTGGGCCTTCCTACCAGTTTTGACAGGCCTGCTTCTTTCCGGCCGGCCTTGTTTCGGCCAAGAGGTGAAGGCGGCTGTTGTTGAGGACAGCGTCATACTATCGAGCCGCAACCTCACGTTGTCCCTCTCCAAGCAGGCGGGCTACGGGTTGCGAGGCATCGCCAGAAGCGGGGGCGCAAATTTTCTGAAACCCGACACCGATGCCACGCCCGCGCCGACGCTCTGGGCGATCACGGTTCGCAACCTCAACCAAGAGATGATCCGGGTCACGAACCTCTCCCCCGCTGAACGGGAGGACGCCACAGAAAAGGCCGCAGACGGACGCACGACACTTCGTCTGACCTGGCGGGGGATTGACGTCGGCCCTGACAAGGCGGCGCTCGACGTGACGGTTACCGTCTCGATCGGCCCGGAGGACCGTCTTTCGACCTGGCGGCTATCCATAGCAAACCACAGCACATCCCTATGCCTGTGGCAGGTGGATTTCCCCACGCTCTCGAACATCACCAAGATCGCCCAGGACGATGCCCTGGCATTCCCCCATCAATGGGGCATCCTGGTGCGCGACCCAACGCAGCGTCTGGGGACGCTGGTAGGCACGTATCCGGTCGCCATGTCCATGCAGTTTGCGGCGTATACCGGCGGCGCGCAAGGCCTTTACATTGGCACGCATGACGGCAACGGATACTACAAGCAACTCGGATTCCAGTCGAAGCCCGACCAGACAGGACTGCGCGGCTTCGTTCAGCACTTCCCAGCGGATGCAATGAGGCCGGGAAAGAACTACGAAGTCCCCTACCCCGTCATGATAGGCGTCTTCGACGGCGACTGGAGCGCCGCGGCGGCCATCTACCGCGAATGGGGTATCAAGCAGCGATGGTGCGCGGCTGGGCCGCTCGGAAAGAGCCGGCGCGTGTCGGCGCGATTCAAGGACATTTCCTTGTGGCTCAAGTTCTACGGAGAGCCGGCCAAGGTGGTTCCGGAATGCGCGAGCTATGCGAATTACTTTGGAACGCCCATGGCCGTGGACTGGTACCGGTATTCCATCAGCGACTTCGACGACAACTACCCCGAATTCCTCCCCGCCAAACCGCACTACCGACAAGGCATCCGCGACCTGAAAGACATGGGCTTCCTCACGACTTGCTACACCAATGCGTACATCTGGGATACCGACACCGAGAGCTGGCCGAGGTGGAAGGCGGTGGATGCTGCGGTCAAGAACGCAGACGGCACCCCCGTCGTCGGGAAGTTCCAGGGGAACCCCAATGATTTTGCCACGATGTGCGCCGCCACTCCGCTGTGGCGGGAAAAGGTGTACGACACGCAGCGGAAACTTATCGTCGAGTGCGGACTCGACGGCAACTACCTTGACCAGGTTGCCTGCGCGCGGGCGATGCTCTGCTACGACCCCTCACACGGACACGCGGCGGGCGGCGGGAACTATTGGAGCGAGGGTTACCGCACCATGATGCGCGAGCTGAGACTGAAACTCGCGATGGAGAAACCCGAAGTTGCGCTTACCACAGAGGGGGCATGCGAGTACTACATTGACCTTTTCGACGCCTTCCTCCTGCTGGACGCCACGCGCAACACATGGGCGGTGCGAAACGAGCTTATCCCCATGTTCACGGCCGTCTATCACGACTATGCGATCACGTTCGGGAGCGATTGCACACTGGTGGCCGGAGACCAGTTCTTCGCGTGGCTCGCCGGCCTGCACTTCATCCATGGCAGCCAGATGATGCTTTCGGATCTCAATCCGCCGGTGCCGGAGGCGCGCCCCGACCATGCCGCGTATCTTCGCGAACTCGTCCGGTGCTATCACGAATCCGCAAAGAAGTTCCTCCTGTACGGGCAGTGGCTGCCGCCGTTCGCGTTGGCTGTCGAGTCCTTCAAACTGCCGCAACGAGCACGCACCATAACGGTTGATCGGAATGTACCAGCCGTGCTGCATTCCGTGTGGCGAGCGGAGGACGGGGGCGTTGGGATCGTCATGACCAACATCACCGACAAGCCGGCCAAGATATTCTATAACGTTCGACTGGATGCGCTCGGCCTGGGGCAAAGAAAAGAATATGTTCTGACTCAGGCTTGGCCGCCTGGTCGGAAAGTGGCGGAGACCATCGCCGATGTGCTGAGGCGTGAGGAAGAGTTGCCCCCTCGCAGCGCGCGGATTTACCAGTTGTCGGCTGAAGCGCCCGCGCCTTCCGTCGCCGTGGATTATCCGCCGGCGGCCTACAAGTGCTTGAAGTGCGAGAACGATGGCCAAATGGCGATTGAGACCGACGGGGCCGCGCTCTGGTCGTGCAGGGAGGCCGCCGTCGCAAATGTGAGTACGGGAGACGGCGCGCGCAGCGCGCAATTCAACGGGAAGGCGGGCCGTTTCTACACGCTCCATCGCGAGGCATTGGAAGTCTCCACATCACCTCCGGCGGCCTTCACCGCGACAGTCAGCGAGTCCGCCGCACATGGTTATTTCCTCAGCTTCGAATCGCGAGACGCCGTCGAGGTCGAACTTCGCGGGCCGGGCGTGGGGCGTCCCGCAACGAATGAACTGCTTGTGATAGCGGTCGAGGGCGAGCCGGTTTTGGTGTGCAGACCGGGACATTCCGCCCCCGGCGGAGCAAGAATCGCCGTCGAAAATGGCAAACTCCTGCTGCGCCAGGTACGCGGCAAGAAGGTCGTCATCTTCTCCTCCAGACTGCCGGTTTCCGAGGTTGAGGAAGCGGCAACAAGGTCCCAACTGAAGACCACAACACACCTTGCGCAGCAACTTTCCGCGACGGACATGGAGGACATTCCCCTCGACAACGCCGGCCGCGCCGCCCACTGGCTGCATCGGCTGGATACGTTCGTCACAAGGCTTTCACATGAAGTCGAACGGGCGGAGATTGAGGGCCCCAGCGCAGCGCAGACAAGAAACGAACTCACGGAAAAGGTACGCCTTCTCTACGAGGCGCTGAATTCGAGAAAACGATGGCTCATGGGGCGCGACATTCTCATCACTACCGATTCCGATTGGCTGGCGCCGTCTGTTCCCGCTCGCGTGAAGGTTGAGCTGACCGCGCCACACGCGCCGCGGGGCAGCGCCCCGCCGCAACTGAAGGATGCGCGGCTCGTCGTGGAGAAGTTGCCCGTTCCGATGAATGTGCAGTTGCATCCGGAAACAGCGCCTCCGGGCGCGCGCGCCTTCTCCGTGCTGGTTGAGGATCAGAGGATGGCGGAGCACGTTCTGGCCTTGCGAGCGGAGGCCGTGTTCACGGTCGAAGGTTTTGATGTAATGGTATCGAAGCCCTTTTCGTTCGATGTCAACCGTCCGCTCAGGATCGAGTTCCCCGCCGAGGACCGCAAGCGGCCGGCCGTTGCAGGAAGGATATTTGGGATCAGCGTGCCCGTTCGGAACGTCTCCCCCCTGGCGCTTCCGGTTCAGGTGGAAACGGTTACGCCGGCGGGGTGGACGGCGGACCCGAGAACGGCCGACGCAGGCACCATCCCGGGAGGCGAGACGCGCAAGGTTGCGGTGAAGATCCGGGTTGCGGATACTGCAACAGTCCAGGAGGCGCCGATTACGTTCAGCACAACGTACATGCAGACGCCCCGAACGGCCATTGTGAGCGAGACGAGGCTGCAGGTTCTGCCCAGCCTCGCGCCTCTGGCTCCGAGGCCGGCGTCACCGGAGCAGTTCGTCCCGAGCATATCGGCTACGCCTACACGGTTTCGGGGCAAGAACCGCCTCTGCATTCATCTTGAGGCCGGGCGAACGCTCCGCGTCCAACTCGCGAACGTCAAAGTAACCACGTACAAGGACAGTGTCCAGTACACCTTGCGCGACCCGGATCTGACGGCCATCGCCTCCGGGTTAGTTCCCTTTGAGAAGAGCGCGGAGATCAATGTGCGTGGACAGACAACCGGAACGTATTATCTCGATCTTGATGCCAAGGCGGGGTCATGCGCCGTGGGCATCGCCAACATGCCCTGGGCCGTTCAGGCCAGCGCCGAACAGCCGCTCTCCTTGATCTACCACGCCGAGCCGATGTACTTCTACGTGCCGCCGAAGGCGCGCGAGTTCGCACTTCGCGTCAGACCCGGCGGCCCCACCGAACTGGTAAGTGTCAGGGTGGCTCTGCCCGACGGCCGGGAGATTGTGAGGCGCGATAATCTGGAGACGGCCGCAGAGATTCCGGTACGAACGCCGGAGGCACACGGCGGCGGGGTGTGGATGCTCAAGGTAGATCCCATGGAGGACGCGGCCATACAGCTTTCCGGAGACGTCTGCCCGTACCTCTCCGATCATCCGTCGGCCGTACTCATTCGGTCCGGCGACCAACGCTGATAGGAGGACCTCGGATGCGCAAGTGGATCCTGCCGGTTCTGTGGTCTCTGGCTGCCGTCGGCGGCGCGGCGTTCGCGGAAGATATCGCGATCTCGACGCGCCATCTCACGCTCACGCTGGGCGCGGATGGAACCGTAAAGAGCCTGCGCGACACCGCCGAAGCGAAGGAATACGGTGTGCCGGGCAAACCGTTCTGCTCCGTCGTGAAGGACAAACAACGCATACCCGCACGAGGAGTCGTCCTGTCGGGGGACACGCTCGAAACCCGCTTTGGCGAGGGGGGCATACGCGTAAGCCTTTCGGTACGCAAGACGCTGCAGGCGATCGTGTTCCAGGTCGCCAGGATAGAAGGAAGCGTGGATGAGATCGAGTTCTGCGCGATTCACACAACGGCGCCAGAACGAGCGACCTGGGGGAACATTCTGTGGTTTGCGGGGTTCAACCTGGCGCTGGTTCCCGGGGAGGCGCAGGTTCGCACGACCTATTCCGGCGGGAAGGAGGGTCGGTTGGCGGCGACCGTCTACCGCGAGATGGGGATGGAGGGCCGGCGTGTTGCCATCCTCGGTTGTGCGCGGGAACAGTTCGCCGGGGAGATCGGAGAGGTCGAAAAGATGTTTGAACTGCCGGGGGGGATTGCCCAGAAGTCCAACGAGGATAATCGCCGGTCGTACCTGATGGTGAGCGGGCTCAATGCGGAGAACGCGGACCGGCTTATCCAGTATGCGAAGGACGGCGGCTTCGGTTCGATTCTGATGGTCATCGGCACATGGGCCGACTATGGCCGGAAGTATGCCGTGCCAGAGAGGAATTTTCCCGGCGGGCTGCCGCAGTTGAAGGCGGTGGTGGACCGAATCCATGCCGCAGGCATGAAGGCCGGGGCACACATGTTCTCGTCGAAGGTGCCGAAGCGCGGCGACTACACCAGCCCGAAACCCGACCCGCGCCTCTACAAAGACCTGTTCATCGAGCTAGCACAACCGCTCGATGAGAAGGCGGATCGAATCGTGACCAAGACACCGCCCACGGACTGGCCGCGCCTGCCGGGAACCCGGGACATTCAAGCAGACGACGAGATCATCGAATACACCGACCTGTCGCTGGAAGAGCCGTTCGGGTTTATCGGCTGCAAGCGCGGCATGCACGGAACAACGGCTGGTCCGCACAAGGCCGGCGCCCAGCTCGGCCGCCTGGTCACCGACGAGAGCCGAGGCATTTTCATCATTGACCAGAAAACCGACCTGCTCGACGAGGTCGCGCAGAACATCGCCCGCACCTACGACGGCGCGGGCTTTGATTGGATTTACTACGACGGGGCGGAAGATGTTCCGCCGCCGCACTGGTACACGGTCAGCAACGCGCAGCTCGCCGTAATCAAGCGGGTGCAACGCAAGCCCACCATCGTGCAGGTCGCGTCGAACGGTCCGTTTGGCTGGCATTTCATCACGCGCGCCGGGCAGCGGGACTATTTCTGGCTCTCGATGGACAGCAAGGACGAAGTGGATGACGCGGTCACCCGCAGCGCGGCCAATGTCAAGGCATCGCTTCTGGCCGTGGACATCGGCTGGTTCCCGTTCAGCGCGCCATCGCCCGGGCGCGGAGGACGCCACGCCGTCGGCACACAGATAGACGAGGTAGAGTACCTTTACTGCAAGGCCCTCGCCGCCGATGCCGCCATCTCGATGCAGGCCAGACCGGCGACTTTCGACGCCCATCCTCATACGGCGCCGATATTGGCGATCATGAAGCAGTTGGAGGAACTTCGCGTGTCGGGCTATTTTCCCGCGGCCGTGAAGGAAGAAGTGCTGACACCGCATCAGGACTTCATGCTTCTGGCGGACGAAAAGGGCCAGTGGCATCTGAAACGGGCGCGCGAGGTGCCTTTTGTGGCCGACACAAGCGAGAAGGTCCGCGCCTTCATGGCGGAGTCGTTGGGAAATGAGGTCACCGTGTCCATGTGGAATGTAACCCAGAAGGTGGATATGGAGCTGGCCGTGATCCCGGAGAAGGTAAAGTTCACCGATTACGCCGGAAAGCCTGTAGAGGTACGGACCCTCCCCGGGTCGCGCATCGTCGTGCCGGTCACCACGCGGCTCTACATGCGGACCGAAAAGGCCATGCGCGGGTATCTGCTCGATGCGTTTCGACGCGCCCGAATCACCCCCCTGCTGCCCGCAATGCAGGTGGTTCAGGCCGAAAACGCCGACCTAACAGGACCTTTTGTCTCGGCGGGAAAGGTTGGGGTTGCCTTCGCCAACAGCATGGGGGACTGCGTCGTTCCCGGCGAGGATTTCGCGAGAGACCGCGACGCAGGGGCGGCCTGCACGTTTACGTTTGACGTTCCGAAGGCGGGGACGTGGAATTTCTGGGCGCGGGTGCGGTACGAAGATGTAGACTCCAATTCGTTCAATCTGGCCGGCCCGGACACGACCGAGGCGCAGATGTTCGGCAACACCAACGCCACGCTCGGAGCGTGGTTCTGGGAAGGCCCAGTAAAGCTCCAGATGAAAGAAGGCCGCAACGTCGTGAAATTAACGGGACGCGAAGGACGCCGCCACTCAAGCCCCGCGCTCGACGTCGTGTGCCTGGTGGACGACCCTACCTATGCGCCCAACGACCACGATGTCCGCGGCAAGCTGAAGACCGATGCACCCGCACGATAAGACTCCCGCGGAGACCCCTATGACCTTTCGAGAAAGAACAGATCGGATTTTCCGGCGCAAGCCCGTGGACAACGTGGTTTATCAGCCGCGCATCGAACACTGGTACAACGTAAACAAGCGCAACGGCACGCTGCCAATAGGGTATCGCGACATGAGCCTCCTACAGGTCTACGACGACCTCGGCTGCTCCATTCGCACGTACGGTTTTTTCAACCCGTGCCTGAAGTTCACGAACCCGGCCACCGTGAAGACCGAAACTCAGAGAAGAGACGGAACAGAGATCACGCGCATCACCACGCCCGCCGGCGCTGTTGAAACGCACAGAGTGTTCACCGCGCTGGCACATCGCACTGTCAAGTACCCGGTCGAATCCGCACAGGATGCAAGGGTCATCGAGTACATGCTGCGAGCGCGCACGGTGTCCTTTGACAACGAACTTTTCGCCAAGAACGATGCGCTCGTAGGCGAGCGCGCCGCGCCCATGATCTACATCCCGCGCATTAACATGCAACGGCTCTTCCTTGAATACATGGGTTTCGAGAACACCATCTATGCCCTTCGCGACGATCAGGACACGGTCCAGCGGCTGGTCGAAGCCATCAACGCGACCGACGAGAGCATCCTCGACGTGGTCGCGGGATGCCCGGTGGCGTTCATCAACTTCGGCGACAACGTGGACCAGAACCTGCTGTCGCCTCCGCTGCTCGAGAGGTTTGTGCTGCCGGCCTATCATCGGCGTGTGGAGAGGCTGCGGGCGGCGGGCAAGTACACGTTCGCCCACTGGGACGGAAGCTGCAAGCTCCTCCTCCCCTACGCCAGGCAGACGCGCATGGACGGGCTGGAGGCCATCACGCCCATCCCGCAGGGAGACGTGACGCTAGAGGAAATCACAGAGAACCTCGGCGATATGATTCTGATTGACGGCATACCGATGACACACTTCCTGCCGCACGAGGACTACGGGGAGTTTGAGGGGGTGACACGGCGCATCATTGAGATGTTCTCGCCCAACCTTATCCTGGGGGTGTCCGACGAGCCGTCGCCCGTGTGCGACATCGAGCGCGTGCGGCGTGTCGCGGAGATACTCAGAGAATATGATCGTCCGTTGTAGATTCATTTCTCGCGATATGCGGCAGAGCGGCGACCTTCGGCGGCGTCCTCAAGGGACTGTCCGGCGGGCGCCGTTTATCAAGGACATTGCCATCGCACGGAGCGCGCAATATAATAGCGCCAAAAGATTTTCGGAGAGCATACCCGCAGGAAGCGCGGCAGAAGGCGATGTTCAAAAAACCGATCAGGATATTTGTCTCAGCGGGCGAGGCGTCAGGGGATCTGCACGGCGCCAGCCTGATCAAGGAACTCAAACGCATTCGGGCCGACATCGAGGTGTACGGCCTGGGCGGCCCCCGCATGGCAGAGGTCGGGTGCGAACTGCATCGCGACATGGTCAAAGTGTCCGGCATGTGGTTCTGGCACGTGTGGGCGAACTTCTTCCACTATCTCGGCGTGCTGCGGGAAGTGGTAAGCGGTCTTGTGACCAACCCGCCCGATGCAGTTGTGCTGATTGACTCGCCGGGCTTCAACATGCGCATCGCGGCGCACGCCAAGGCGCGCGGTATCCCGGTCATTTACTACATCACCCCGCAGGCTTGGGCCTGGGCGAGCATGCGCTGTCCGAAGATCGCGCGACGGGTGGACAAGATGCTCAACATACTCAGCTTTGAGCCGGACTTCTGGCGGCGGTTTGGCCTGAATTGCGAGTATGTGGGGCATCCCATCTTCGACCACCTGGAGTCCCTCAAACTTGCGCCGGTTCAGCGGGTCAGCGACCCGAAGGCCCCGCTCATCGGCCTGCTGCCGGGGAGTCGGTATCGCGAGATTGACGACCTACTTCCGATCATGTTGCGCGCGGCCGGGCGGATCAAGGCAAGCATTCCGGGGGCCAAGTTCCGGGTGGTTTGCTCCAACGAATCCCTGAGCGGGCAGATTCACGGACACGTTGCGGAGACCGCGCAGAAGGATGCGCCCATCGGGCCTGTGGACATTCAGGTCGGGTCGGCGCACGACCTCATGCGACAGGCCACGCTCTGCCTTGTGTCGTGCGGGACGGCCAACCTGGAACTGGCGTACTTCGGGACACCGATGGTTGTTCTCTACCGCATGGTTTGGTACGGCTTCTGGGCCAAGAGCATTTTTGTGTCGAGCGACTATATCAGCCTCGTGAACATACTCATGGGGCGCGAGGTGGCGCCGGAATGCCTGATGCTGACCGCCAACGCGAGTTGGGTAGCGGACCGGGCCTTGGGGCTGCTCCAAGACGAGAAGGCCCGGCAGAAATGCCTCAGCGACCTCGAGGACTTCCGGAAGCGATTCGCGCATCCGGGGGCATCGCGACGGGCCGCGCAGGAAATTGCGGCCATTGTCGAAACGGCGGCTGCCGACAAAGGCTCCCCCGCCCAAACTATCGGGCCGGATTGCGGTATTTGCGAAGGGCCTCGATGAAGTTGCGCATGTCGGCAGGCAGTTCGGCGTGAAAATCCGCCGGCTGCTTGGTGATCGGGTGGGTAAAGGCCAGGCGGTGGGCGTGAAGAGCCTGACGCGCGAGAAGGGGTTCTTCGCCGTCGGCCCTCGGCTCGCCCTTGATGTCAGATAGCCAAACCTCGGTACAATTCCCATAGAGCGCGTCCGCGACAATGGGGTGCCCAATCGAGCGCATATGGACACGTATCTGGTGCGTCCGGCCGGTCTTGGGGATGAGACGCACAAGCGTAAAGCCTCGGAATCGTTCCATCACCTCATACGTCGTCTGGGCGGGCCGTCCGCCCTCCGCTCGAACGGCCTGGCGCTCGTGGTCGCGGGGGTGTCGGCCGAGCGGCTTATCAATGACGTCGGAATCCAGGTCCAGCTCGCCTTCCACGATCGCCAGGTATTCCTTCTGAACATGACGTCGCTCAAACTGCAGCGCGAGGTCCCGATGAAAAGCGTCGTCTTTGGCCAACACGATGACGCCGGTCGTGTCCTTGTCCAGGCGGTGCACAATGCCGGCGCGGTCGGGGGGGCCGACGGCGGAGAGTTGTTTTGCGTAATGGGCCAGGGCATTGACAAGGGTGCCGCACCAGTGCCCGCGGCCCGGGTGCGTGATGAGGTCGGCATGCTTGTCAATGACGATCATGTGCTCATCCTCGTAGAGGATGTTGAGCGGGATGTCCTGGGGGATAATGGAAAGTTCGCGGCGCGCCGGGATGCTGACGTCAATCACGTCGCCGACCTGGATTTCGTAGGAGCACTTGACAGAGCGGCCATTGACCGTGACGTGACCGTCGGCAATAAGCTTCTGCAAGAAGGCGCGGGAATGCCCCCGCACACGACCCGCCAGGTACTTGTCAATACGGCGGGCCGGCATGTCCTTCTTGATCTCAATGCGAATGGTCTCGACTCTGGACGACTCGACAGACACTGGCAGGCTCCAACACGCGGGGCGACAAGCGCGCCCCGGACCAACCCGCTGGCTCGGGCCGTTCCGACACAGTTTCAGAGCAGGTTGGTACGGGGCGCGCCCACACCGGTTGCATATTACCACTTCAGGCCTGCGCTGTGAAGTCTCTTGGCGACCGCGTGTCGCGGCGCTACCGCAATCCGATCACGCGGAGGACCTCTTCCAAAGACGTCGTGCCCGCAGCGGCCTTTCGGATTCCGTCGGCAAGCATCGTCGTCATGCCCTGGCGCACGGCGATGGCGCGCATCTCGTCCACAGAGGCCTTCCGACCAAGGGCAGCCCCGATCTCCGGCGTGACCTCGAGGGCCTCGGCAATCACCTCGCGGCCTTTATACCCGAACTTGCCGCACTTCGGACAGCCGACAGGCTCCCTGAATCTGGACTGCACGGAGGCCCAGTCAAGGCCGCCGGATGAGGCAAGGTCGGCGGCGGTGCGCAGGATGTGATCGGGGGGCATCTGCTCCTTGCTGCACTCCGGACAGAGGCGGCGGACAAGGCGCTGGGCAATGATGAGTTTGGACGAATCGGCGACGACGAAGGGGTCTGTGCCGATGTCAACCATGCGCTTCAGCGCGCTGGGGGCGTCCTCCGTGTGCAAGGACGTAAGGACAAGGTGCCCGGTCAACGCGGTCTGTTGAGCCACCATCATGGATTCACGGTCGCGAATCTCGCCGACAAGAATCACATCCGGGTCTGCCCGCAAGGCCGAACGCATCGCGGTTGCGAAGGTAACGCCGGCCGGGACATTCAGTTGGCTCTGAACGACCCAGGGCAGGAGAAACTCCACCGGGTCCTCGATGGAGACCACCTTGACGGTCGGGCCGGCAACCTGGTTGACACAAGCATAGAGCGTCGTTGTCTTACCGCAGCCGGTGGGACCGGTAACGAGAACGATTCCCGAAGCCGCGCACAGGCACTGCATGAGCAAGTCCATGTCCCTCGGGGCGTAGTTTATGCGGTCCAGGGACAGCACGACGGCCGCGCGGTCCAGGAAGCGGACAGTGACGGCTTCGCCGAGGACGGCCGGCATGAAGGAGACCCGCAGATCGAGAGGCTTGCCCAGGTCCGTCAGGTTCACGAGGATTCGACCGTCCTGGGGCCGCCTGTTCTCCTGGACGTTGCAGGCCGCCAGGCTTTTCCATTTTTCGACGATGGCCGGGAGAAGGCGGAGGTCGAACTCGGCAAGGACGTTGAGGGCGCCGTCCACACGATAGCGAATGACGGCGACCGCCTTGTCTGCGCCGTCGGTGGCGTGCCCTGAACGAGTGCCGCGCTGCACGATTTCCGTGCAGGGCGCGCCCCCGACGTCGGGGGCGTTCAGGGCGTGCGGGTCCGCACTGCAGTGCGGGGCAATGTGGAGGTCGCTGGCGCGCATAGCGCAACCAAGGCGTATCATGCGGGCGACGGCGCCGGCCACGTCATCGGAGGGAGAGCCGAAAACGCCTTTGACGCCAAGTTTGTCGAGGCGGGACTGCAAGGCTGCGAGCAGGGGCTTGATGTTTGCCGGGAGTTCCACACGGGGGCTTTGCCCGCGAACAAAACGCTCGATGTCGTCGCGGTAGAAACGCCATTGGCGGCCGAGCTTGACGCCCTTGAGCAACCCTGCCCGAAGCCAGCGGTAGAAGGTAGGGCGCGAGGTCTTCAGCAAAGCAACGGCCTGATCCATATCCAACAGTTCACGCATTCCCGGCAGAGCTTCTGAGGCCGCCGGGCGACGAGAGTTCTTTGCCGGTGCGGCCGGGCTTTGGCGGCTCATTACGCTGCTGGTCGTCTTCTTGCCGTGTCTGGCAGCCATGGGAGTCTCCTTATTCTTGTCCTGGACTACCGATCCCCAAGGTCAATACAGCCGAGGTTAGACAGATGGACTCTATCACTATATATCATGAGGTCTATGATATGTCAAGAAAATATAGACAAAAAAATTCAGTTGGCCTAAAACACGCATTAGCTGATAGTTGCGTCCTATCAGGGGAGGCGGACACGACGGCTAGTGCCTGGCTCGCGGCGGACGTTTGCCGCGTGCCTGGCACTAAAGGGGGAGGGTCACCGCGACATGCGCCCTTCGAGGAATGGCATGAGGACTTCCCCCACGGCCTCAGGGTCGTCGAGCATCATCCAATGGCCGGAACGAGGGACAGCGACGACGGCAAGGTCGGCGACCGCCTCCATTCCCAGGGCATTGCGCCAGGCTTGGAGGTCCGACGGAAGACACTGTCCGTTTTCGCCGATGAAGACCAGGATGGGCAGATTGAGCCCGCCGACCCACGGGCGGGCATCGTGGGCTTGTTGGCTGGCCCAGAAGGACTTCCTGAACCTTGGGTGGGTCTCAAGCCAATACTGGTTGGCCGCCTGCCGGCGACGGAAGGCCTCGGCGATGTCGGGCGACATGCGAATCGGGCGGAGGCCGTTGGGCGCGGCGTTGGCGGCGTGGATCTTCAGCGTTACGAAGCCCTCAAAGAGCACGAGTCCCTTGACTGCATGGCGGTTGCGGTTCGCATGTTGCAGCGCGAGCATCCCCCCCATGCTGTGCCCCATGGCGACATGCGGGGCGACTCTCATTTCGGCCAGGACACGGTCAATCAAGGGAGGCAAGTCCTTCAAGAAGTCGAACTCCTCATCCGGCCAGTCTGTCGGTTGGCGTCCGGGCGGGTCTATGCCCACGAAGCGGAAGCGTGATCCAATACGGGGGATGAGCGGGGCCATGTCCTCAACGGAGCAGCCGTTGCCAGGAAAAAAGACTACGGCCGGCCCCTCCCCCGTCTCGACGCAATGCACACGCCGGCCCGGGCCAAGGTCAATGGAGACATCTCTAGTTTGGGTCATATGTCATCCCGCGAGCATCAAGACAGGATGGCGCCGTCGGTCTTGAGGCGGGCCTGCAAGGCCTTCGTATCCACACGCCTGGGCGGCACGTTGTGTTGGATGCTCAAGGAGGCGGCGGCGCCGGCGGCTTGGCCCATGACCATGGCCTGGGCCATCCACCGCGTGGAGCCTGCCGCTTCGTGTGTGGCGCTGTGACAACGGCCGGCCACGAGGAGGTTATCCACCTTCTCCGGCACGAGGGTCCTGTAGGGGATGGAGTAATACCCGCCCTTGGGCAGATGGTAGCCCGACCGCCTGTCCATGCCTGGTCCGGTCACATTGTGGATATCAATGAAGGCCGAGCCAAGACCGATACTGTCATCGAAGATTCGCTGGGCTTTGATATCGTCGGCAGTGATGAGATATTCACCGTAGATTCGGCGAGTCTCGCGGATGCCGATGTAGGGCGCAGTGTCAATGAGGTAGCTGTTCTGGAAACCGGGGATCAACTCGCGCATGGCGCGGACGGCCTCGTGGACCTGCTTGCGGCCCTCAATGGCGGCCTTGGTCATATCAAAGGCGGACGTTCCGTCAAAGTGCATGTGCGTGAAGTTTGCGTTGATCTGGTCGGGGCGGGCGGGGATCCACCAGAACCCCATGAGGCATGTCTGCCAGGGGCGCATGAGGCCCTTCGCGACGGCATCGCGGCAGAAGGTTTCCAGTCGGGGATCGGTTTTCAGGTAGGCGAGCATCTGCTGACGATCCACGCCCCCGACACGGTACATGAGAGTCGTGGGCTGCATTTTGCGGTCCTCGTCGCGCCCGTGCATCATCCGGCAGCCGGCCCGGAAAGCGACATCGGCGTCACCGCTGCAATCCACGACGCGTTTGGCGAGAACGGCGAAGCGTCCGGATTTGTTGTTGAGAAAGACCCCCGCAACTTTGTTGTCCTCCATGACAGGGCCGGAGACTTGGGAGAAGTAAAGCAACTCCAGGCCGGCCTCCTCGGCCATGCGGTCGAGGAGGAGTTTGAAGGCCTCGATCTCGACGTCGGCCATGTAGCCGCCGAACCGGGAATCCGCCTCCCTGCAGGCGCGCAGAGTGATTTCGCTGGGGAGTCCGCCCACGATCTCGGGTGCGCCGCCGGAAGCGGCGTAGACGCCGATGTGCTGGTGGAGGCCCGTTGTCGCCATGCCGCCCAAGGCGCCCATCTGCTCGATGAGGAGCGTCTTGCGGCCTAGTCTGGCGGCGGTCAAGCCCGCGCAGACTCCGGCCGGACCACCGCCGGCAACGACAACGTCGTACTCCCCCAGGACGGGCGTCTGGCGCGCCCCGGACCAACCCGCTGGCTCGGGCCGTTCCGACACAGTTTCAGAGCAGGTTGGTACGGGGCGCGCGGGTTCAGAGACATTCTGCTTCATGTGTGTTGTGCTCCTTGGTCGGCGGCGATGCGCTCGGTGATTGCCGAGGCCATTCGTGCCCCCGCTTCCTGGTAGTTCTCACGTGTGAGGACGGACTGGCCGCACATGGCGTAAGGCGTCTCGGTGCAAAGCCCGCACATGCCCAGGGAGCGGCTCCAATAGGCCACCGCCGTGGGAGACTCCCAGCGCGAGGCATACCGGGCCACCCTGGCGAAAGACTTTGCCGCATAGGCCGGCCCCAACGCCGCGGCAATCAGGCCGGCCCACGCAGCGGCTTCCTTGTGACGCTCAGGGAATAGGTCAGGGTTCGGCAGATAGGCGTAGATGCCATCGGATTCGGTCCCGCCGGGGGCGTGGAAGTCCAACCCAAGAACGGGTCGGCATCGCTTTTTCCAGCGCTGCATATCGCGTTGGAGCACCAAGGTTTCGTGACGCATGGGCGGGTTGCCCCAAGCGCGGTTGAGATCGTGGGGGAAATTGTCCTTGCCGTAGTCCCCCTGCTCGACGCCGTCCACATTCGCAAAGGGCACGACCCATACGAGCGGCGAGTCTTTGCCCAAGGCCGCGATAGAGCGAAGAAATCCATCGAGCATCCAAGAGCCGGGAGTCTCTCCGGAGTGTTGGCGGGCGATGAGATACAGGCCGGGGCGCATGCCGCCCTGTTCCCCGTAGTCGCTGCTCCAGCGCATCAGGGGACGCCCGCCCTGACTCACGCCAATACAGACAACGCGCCAGAAGCGACCCGTGTCGCGCTGCAGCGTCTCAAGCTCCTGACGGCCATAGGGGTAACAGAAGGCGACGTCCATGTAGGTTTTTGGAGGTTTGACTATCCAGTCAACGCAGCGGCGGCCATCGGGAAGCAGCCTGGGCGTACCCGCGTGCAGGCGAACCCAGTCGTCCCCCTTGACCCGGGCCACAGGACGTATGTTGGCCGGTGCACTGCAGCCCAGCATGTTGTCGGTGTGCGCCAACCGCAAGATGAGTTCGTCTGGAACTGACTGAGCGCGTCCCTTTCGCCTCAGCCTGAAGCAGAACCAGAGGCATTCGGGACCGCCGTGCGGGTCAGCGGAAAAAGATACGACAGGGATTCCGTCCGGGCTGTTGATGTCGCAGGCGTTGCCGAAGGGAATGTCTGTGGAGATCTCATACACAGCACTGACTCCCCAAAATGGAAGTCGCGGTCGAGAATCGGGAAGCAAAAGTTGAACCTGGAAACGGCGTTGGGTATCATACCGGTGTTGCCGGGGGCTGTAAACGGAAAATGTTCTACGTGCGATGGGAGAAAGGCCCTGGCCGGGGCCTTGATCCAGAATGGGTAGTGAGGATGTTTCGATGCGGCTGAGGCATAGGGCGGCTTCACTGGGAAGGAACTGGGTCACGATACTGGCGATCCTGGGCGCGCCGAGAATCCTCGCCTGGCTTTACGCTCGCGCGCGATAAGGAACGGCTCTTTTTGGGACGAGCAGCACATGAGCAGGAACGTATGTCTAGGCGCCGTGTTTGTTCTATGTGTTTCAGCGAGTGTGGCGGCCGTGGGGCAGCCGGCCGACGCGGCGCGTCGAGAGGCGGACGCGGAGAAGAAAAGCCCGCCCAAGGCGCCGCCGAAGCCCAATCCGGTCTTTGACAAGATTGCCGAGGACCCGAAACTTCCGCGCGTACTCCTCATCGGAGATTCCATCTCCATCGGCTACACGATCCCCGTCCGGCAGTTGCTTCAGGGCAAGGCAAACGTGCTGCGGGCGCCCGAGAACTGCGGTCCCACCACACGAGGTCTGGAGCGCCTCGACAAGTGGCTCGACGTGGGGAAGTTGGACGTGATCCACTTCAACCACGGACTCCACGACCTGATTGTCGTGCCGGAGACCAAGACGCATCGCGTTGACGTGAAGAGCTACGAGGCCAATCTGCAGAAGATAGTGGCGCGGCTTAAGCAGACCGGCGCCAAGCTGATATGGGCCTCGACGACGGCTGTGGTAGACGGACCCGGACGCCGCCGAGCAAATAAGGACGTCGCCGAGTACAATGATGCCGCCCTGCGCGTGATGAAGGCGGAGGGCATTGAGATTGACGACCTCTACGCGGCCCTGATGGGCAATCCGGATCGCGAAAAGATCACCACCCCGGACGGAACGCATTTTACGGCCGACGGCGCCGAATTCCTGGCCAAGGCTGTTGCGGACTCGATTGCCAAGGCGCTGGCAAGATAGGGCGGAGGGCGATGAGCCACTCGAAGATTGGCGCATACGAAGGACCGCGAACACCACGGGAAGACGAATGGGCGGACGTCCTTGAGATGAGCCGGTCCATTTTCTTTCCGAAGATTCCCACGTATCGTGAGGCTGCGCTATTCTGGCCGATGGCATTGCAGGAGGACATGAGGGAGAACTTCTACGCGATGTTCCTGGACGGCCGGCCTGTATCAGGCATCGGGCGGGTGGAACGCGACATCGTCGTGAGGGGCCATCGGTTGCGCATGGGGTTTATCGGTGGCGTGTGTACGCATCCAGACCACCGGGGCCGG
Source organism: uncultured Planctomycetota bacterium (assembly GCA_964409935.1). Taxonomy (GTDB): domain Bacteria; phylum Planctomycetota; class Brocadiia; order JAADGH01; family CAYPFP01; genus CAYPFP01. Next base: position 29,317 of record CAYPFP010000065.1, read on the forward strand.
GGGCTTGCCGGGACGATCCTTGCGGCGTCCATGGCGCGATTCCGGGAAAACGACGTGGACTTCGTTTACATTTCCGGCGCGAGGTCGTTGTACTACGGCATCGGCGCAAACCACGTCGGCGGGATGAGGCAGTTTGCGGTTCGAAGCGACACGCCCATGAAGACGAGAGCGCCGGATGTGCGGCTTCGCGAGGCCGGGATCGCCGATGTAGACTTGCTGGCGAGTCTGAGCCAGAGCGAGGGGGTGCGGTTCGTGCGGCCCCGATCGGACTACGCGCTCAGCCTCACGCATGGGTACTGTTCCGGAAAGGCGTGCGCGTTCAGGGTCATTGAGATCGGCGCGATGGCGGCAGGTTACATCATCGCAGCCAAGCCAACCCAAAAAGAGCCGAACACTGTGAGAGTGCTTGAGTATGCGGGCGATCGGCTCGCGATCCTGCCTGCAGTGGCAAAGATGGCGCAAGAGGCCAACGGAGTCGCGGTCGTATCGGCGCCCGAAGGCGATCCGCTTGGAAGGCTCCTTGAGGAATCGGGCATCTCGGGACAAGGAGGCCGCACCTCCGGCACAGTCAAGCTTCTTGATTTCGACAGAACCATGCGAAAACTGCGGGGCTATTTTGCGGAGCGAATGCCGGCAGACTTGGCGGCAGGCCTACAGTTCTCGGCCGGAAATGGAAGGTATGCGGCCTGGAACAAGAAAGAGATTCTCGAGGTCGAAGGCGAGACAAGCATACTCCGCATGCTGCTCGGCACGCCGGCCAACGAGCCGCCGCCAGTCCTTAGGGCAACAGAAATGATGAAGGCGTTGGTCGAAAAGGCGTTGCCGCTGCCGCTGCCGTCGCTGCATATGAACATGATTTAGTGTCGTGTCGCAGAAGCAGTGTGGATAGTCGTCGGGGGCTGCGCCACACTGCGGGACACGCGGCGCGTCGAGAGGCACACGCCGCGCGTCGAGAGGCGGACGCGGGCCTTCGCCCCACCATGAAAAATGGTGGGGCGCCCACCAGAACGCCGTGCGCGCCCCGTCTGACGGGGCGCG
>CAYPFP010000066.1:0-30235 GCA_964409935.1 uncultured Planctomycetota bacterium
TTTGGCCTCATCATCCTCTTACCGGCACACCTGTAAATTTGGGTAATCTCCAGCAAACGGCGGCCAAGGCTTGCCAGACGCGGTCCGCGGAGGGCCACGGGGCAGCGGGAACGGGGCTTGCGACGATGGACACCCGCTGTGAGCGACCGCGTACCCGCGGTCGCGGCCCCCAAACGACGGGATCGGTCGGGCCGAACACGGCCACGGTGGGCGTCCCCACGGCGGCGGCAAGGTGGGTGATGCCGGAGTCGTTCCCGACATAGGCCCGGCATACCGACAGAAGGGCGGCGACCTGGGCCAGCGTAAGGCCGCGCGCCCACGTGAGCGCGCCCACGTCGCGGGCGAGCAGGGCTTTGCGGAGGTCATCGCATACCTCTTCGTCGGCAGGGCCGCACACCACCAACCAGCGGGCGCGCCATTCGACCGCCGCCTTCGCCATGAGAGCGGCGAAGTCGGCAGCCGGCCAACGCTTGTGCTTTCCGCCGCTACCGGCATGGACGGCGAAAAGAGACATGCGAACCGGCTGGAGCCGATTGAGCGTCAGGAAGTCTTCCGCGAAGGAACGGTCGCGATCGTTCAGGAATATGCGCGGGAAGGGGTCGTGCCCTTTGCCGACCAAGGGCGCAAGAGCTTCGAGCATATGCGCGGCGGCGTGTTCTCTGCGGTTGGGGAAAGGATTGACCGCGTAAACCTTCGGGATGCCGACGCGGCGGAGATTGGCGGCCAATATGTCCGAGTCGTCTTTCCAGAAACAAATCGCCGTGTGGAACTCGCTGAGCCGCGCGGCGACGGCCTGCGGGATCGCGTGGTGAGGAACAAAAAGGGGGGCCATGTCGGCGGCGTCCACGCGTGAGACAGCGTCGGCGTAATAGCGTTGCAGCGCGAGGTCGGCGACGGCGGGGTAGCCCATGATCTCGATGAAGGCGTCAGGGAACGTGACTCTGACGGCGCGCAGGGCGGGGAGCGTGAGCACGAAATCGCCAATGGCGCCGCCGCGAATAGCGAGGATGCGCATCTTGTTCCGACTCAAGTCAGCGTCTCCTCTCTGCCCGGCCGCATGATTGCCTATGCCCAGTGGTTCGTTGATTTGGCGACCGGAGTTCATTATAATACCTTAATTCGCATTGGAGAATACGACGGCGCTGTCGTGGAAACACGGGAGGACGGGAGATGGCCGATAAGGGATCGCAACTGAATTCGATGTTGACGAGCGGCGTCATTGCCGTTCTGAGAGCGAAGGATTCGACGCAGTTGTTCGAGGCGGCGGTGGCCCTGGAGGCGGGGGGAGTGAAGTCCATCGAGGTCACGATGACGACGCCCAACGCGCTGGCGGTCATCAACGAGGTGTCGCGGAAGCTCGGCGCGAAGGTGCTCGTGGGGGTGGGTACGGTCCTGGACGCCGAGACGGCGCGACAGGCAATCCTTGCCGGGGCCGAATTCGTGGTAGGACCCACGCTGAACCCCGACGTCATTCGCCTATGCCGGCGTTACAGCAAGGTTGTGATGCCGGGGGCCTTCACGCCGACCGAGATACTGACGGCATGGGAGTGCGGGGCCGACCTCGTGAAGGTGTTCCCTGCGACAGCGGTGGGGCCGAAGTATTTGAAGGACATCAAGGGGCCGTTGCCGCACATACCGCTGGTGCCGACGGGCGGGGTGGAGGCCGATAACGCGGGGGCGTTCATCAGGGCCGGAGCGGCGGCGGTGGCCGCGGGAAGCAGCCTGATAGACGGCAAGGCATTGGCTGCTCGGGACTTTGGCGCCATCACGGCGATGGCGCAACGGTTTGTGGCGGCGGTTCAGGAGGCGCGCACAGAGGCCAAGTAGGCGGTGGCCGAGGCGATTTTCTGAGCGAGGAAAACCATGCGCATTCTCGTGGTCGAAGACAATCTGAAACTTGCCAACTTCGTCCGCAAGGGCCTCAAGGAGCAGCAATACGCGGTGGACACGTGCGTGACGGGGGAAGAGGCCCTTCAGATGCTGACGGCGCAGCCGTACGACCTGCTCATTCTGGACCTGATGCTTCCCGGCATGAGCGGACTGGAGGTGTTGCAGGTCCTCCGGTCGAAGAAGATAAGCCTCCCCGTGCTGATCCTGACGGCGAAGGACGCGATCGAGGACCGCGTCAAAGGGTTGGACGCCGGGGCGGACGATTACATGGTGAAGCCGTTCGCTTTTGCGGAACTGTTGGCGCGTATTCGGTCGCTCTCGCGGAGAACGGACACCGGCAAGGGAGGAGCGCTGGTGGTGGGAGACCTAACGCTGGACCCCGTGACTCGGGAGGTGAAACGGGGGGACAAGGCGATCACCTTGAGCGGCAAGGAGTATGCGCTGCTGGAGTACTTCATGCGGAACGTGGGCAAGGTTCTTACGCGAACCATGATCGCCGAACACGTCTGGGACCGCAATTTCGCCACGTTCAGCAACGTGATTGACGTGTTCGTGAATTTTCTGCGGAACAAGGTTGACCGGGAGAACGAGGTCAAGCTGATTCAGACGGTTCGGGGCGTCGGGTACATGATGAAAGAACCGGGGAAATGAACTTTTACAAGGGCGTTCGATTTCGAGTCACGGCGTTGTACTCGGTCATCACGTTGGCGACGGTGTTGGGTTTCGGCGTGTACCAGTACTTCAGTCTGTGGGGGGAGATGCTGGACAATCTGGACGAGCGGCTTCGGAACGAGTATATGGATTTTCAGATGGACCTGCCGCTGACGCCCAAGTTGATGGCGCAGTACCGGGATCAGATCTCCCGGCAGAATGCCAAGGTGCCCCTTCAGCCGGCCGTGTTCGTGCAGTTCGCGGACCTGTCGGGCCGGATACTGGCGTGGTCGGAGAATTGCCTGCCCAACGTGTTGCTCGCGTCGCCTGAAGGTTTTCGGTTGGCCCTTATCGCTTCGGAGGTGACCGAGACGATCAGCCGGGGATATGAGTATCCCGTTCGTGTGCTGAGCGCTCGCGTCAGGACGGACACGGGACAGGAGGTCGTCTACCAACTGGGCGTCTCGATTCGCCGGTTGGTGCTTACCACTCAGGGATTTCTCCGGGCCTTGGGTGTCGCCGTCGGCGTGCTGACGCTGGTATCGCTCGGGATCGGGTGGGAGATGGCCAAGCGGAGCCTCCGCCCCGTCCGGGACATCATAGCCACGACGCAGGCCATCACGGCGGAGCGACTGCAAGAGCGGCTCACCCCGGTCGGGAGCGGGGACGAGATTGACGAACTCATTCATACGCTGAACGACATGATTCGCCGGCTGGAAGCCGGCTTCAAGCAGATCACGCAATTCACGGCGGACGTGTCGCACGAACTGCGCACGCCGCTGGCGGTCATGCGGGGCGAGATCGAGGTGGCCCTCGAGTACGGCAAGACCATGGAGGAGATGAAAAGCGTCCTCATCAGTTCGCTCGAAGAGCTGGATCGTCTCACGATGATCGCCAACGATCTGCTCCTGCTCGCCCGCGCGGATGCGCAACTGGGCACGGAAGACCACCGCGAGGTGGACCTGCGCGAACTCCTCATCGAGGTGGTGGCCGACGCAAGGGTCCTGGCGGAGAGTCGGGGTATCCATCTCAAGACCGGCGAGCTTGCGGGCGCGGTCGTCTTGGGAAGCCGCGACTCGCTCCGGCGAGTCTTCATGAACCTGCTGGATAATGCGGTGAAGTATACGCCGTCCGGCGGGGAGGTCCGGCTGAACTGCGAGGTTCGGGACGGGTCGGCGCACGTTCACGTGGAAGACACCGGCATCGGGATCATGGCCGAAGACCTTCCTAACGTCTTCGACCGTTTCTACAAGGCCAGCCGTTCTCGGATGAGTAGAGAAGACAAGGGCGTCGGTCTGGGGCTGAGCATCTCCAAAGCGGTGGCCGAGCAGCATGGGGGCGCCATCTCCGTTGCGAGCGTTGCAGGCAAGGGGACAACCTTCAGTGTGCGATTGCCCCTTATTCGCGAAGCCGTCAAGAGCAAGCCCGTATAGGCTGAATTGCCCGCCTTAGCCCTTCTAATTCCCCCGCCGGCGCGGAAAGGCCAGAGCCCGTCCAGGAATTAATTTGCATAAATGAACAGCGATTAACCCGCTGTTAAGAGCCGTTTAATTGCCGCCTGCTAAAATCACTTCCAACGTTGGCGCACATTTCTGGAATGTAACCCTTCCGCCAAGCAGCGCGGGTCTATGTCTGGATAGAGGATCATGGTTGACAAGAAGTTGGCGGCGGACGTCCGGTCGGAGATAGGCCGAATCCCCCTCATTGACACGCATGAGCACACGGGACGCCCCGACGGTCTGGCGGCGCGGTCCACTCCATTCACCGACCTTATACGCGGCATGTATGTGGTGGAAGATTTCCTGGCGACGGGCATGGCCGTCGGCCAGTGGCAGGAGGCAAACCACAACTCGCTGGCCGGCTGGAGGCTCCTGAAGGACCGAATCGGTCTGGTGCGCAATACGGCGTACTACCGGGCCTTGATCCTGGCGCTTCGGGATCTGTATGACAGCGCGCTTGAGGAGATCAACGAGAAGACATGGGAATCGCTTTCGGAGAGGATTGCGGCGGCTTACAGTCGCCCGGACTGGGTGAAGCACGTGTTCCGCGACCGCTGCAATGTCGAGGTGGTCCTTTGGGACAAGGTGGACCAGCAGCCGGACTGGCCTGAGATTGATCGAGATATCTTTCTGCCCATGTGGCGGCTGGACAAACTCCTGTTCTCCTACCGGCCAAGGGTCCGCGAAGAGCTGGCTGCGAAGTATGGCGTGCGCCTGGTGACGTTCAGCGATTGCCGGGACCTGATTGAGAGCGTTCTGGACCAGGCCGTGAGTATGGGGGCGCCGGCGCTGAAGTGCAACGTGGCCTATCAACGAAGCCTGGATTTTGATCGGGGCAACTCGGCCCATGCCGCCAAGACGTTTGCGGGTTCGGAGACCGACATTTCGGCCCGCGACGCCAAGATCTATGAAGACCATGTGATGGACCTTATTGTCGAGGGCGCCACCCGCCGGGGTCTGCCGATGCAGATTCACACCGGCATGTTGTCGGGTCCCGGCTACCTGGGCGAGTCCAACCCCATGTTGCTGGCCAAGCTCATCAAGCGCCACCCCAAGGCCCGCTTCGTCCTCCTGCATGGCGGGTACCCCTTCACGAGCGAGACCGCCATCCTCGCCAAGTCGTTCCCCAACGTCTATCTCGACGCGAATTGGCTCCCGCTGATCTCGCCCACGGCCATGAAACGCGTTTTTTTGGAGTGGCTTGACACGGTGCCCGTCAACAGGATCATGATTTGGGGCGGCGACAGTTTCAGGGTTGAGGGCACATATGCATCGCTTTTCCTGGTGAAGAAGGTGGTCAGCGACGCCCTTGCGGAAAGGCTCCAGGCGGGGGACCTCTCGGAAGGCAATCTGCTGCCGCTGCTGTGGGACATCTTCCGGAACAATGCCGTCAAACTGTATCGGACGGAGTCGCTCCGTAACTGGCGTTCCGACAAGAAGGACAAGAGGTCTGTTGCTGTCTGAGGAGTGCGTCGCAGGTTTCGGACACGAAGTGCCAGGCACCCGCCGGACGGCTTGGCGGGAGCCAGGCACTATGGCGCGCCCGCCCGACGGATTGGCGGGCGGATTGGATTCAGGCGAGAACGGATGGGTCAGAACGGCGTCCTCAATCACTACCGAGCATCGTTGGATCGCATCTCTGTAGTTGACACCTACGAGCCGATACGAAACGGGGTCTATAAGGCCTGCGCGGGGGCCGAGGAGATGCTTCGGCGGCTCCTGCCGGATGCCGCCGTCCGAATCGTGAAGAAGAGGCGTCCCGCTAAGAGTATACGGCGGGAAGAGCTGACAGAGGCGGAAGTGGAGGAGATGATCTGTACCGTGTCGAGCACGTGCTCCTACCGCTACGCCCTGGCCACCTTCGCCGACTTGTTCGACTACCAGGCGTCCCGGTTCGGCATGGAAAACCGGGAATTCCTCGGGCGCCAGATTGAACAGAGGACATCGTGTCATACCTGGCCGCTGCAAGTCCTTCGGGACAGGGCGAAGATTGAGACGATCCTCACCTCGTGCGACGACTTGGACCGGGAATTTCCGCTCTGGGCGCGCGGCTTCTGCGTGCCGTTGCTCCGGGTGGACCATTTCTTCTTTGCCGCGACGGCGAAGGGGCGGGGGATTCTCGAACGCCGGTACAAAGTGGCCTTGCGGAGCCTCAATGACTTGCTGGCCCTGGTCGAGGCCACGATCCGGCAGGCGGCCCAGAAGGGGTTTGCGGGGGTAAAGACGCGCCTGGCCGCTTTCCGTACGCTTTACATCGAGAACGTGAGTATGGCCCATGCCCGGGCCGTCTTCGACAAGGGGGGGCACGAGGTCACAATGGATGAGACGAAGACCTTCCAGGACTTCCTCTTCCATGCCGTCGTGCAGTGCGCGACCATGCATAATATGCCCATTCAGATTGACAGCGGGTTCGCCGGCTCCGCGGCCTGCTCCTACGACAGGGCCAATCCCCTCCAGCTTACCGACATGATCTTCAACTACGGCGACGCGCGCTTCGCCATCGTTCACGGAGGCTTCCCCTTCACGGGGGAAACGGCGGTTCTGGCCAAGACGTTCCCGAACATCTACCTGGACGGCAGTTGGATCCGTCGGGCGGCTTCGCCAACGGCCAAGGCCGTGCTCCATGAGTGGCTGGAGGTGGTGCCGTGCAGCAAGATCATGATCTGGGGCGGCAACAGCTTGTGTCCTGAAGCCAGTTATGCGTCGCTGTTGATGACCAAGGACATCGTGGCCGAGGTGCTGGCGGAAAAGGTCGAAGCCGGTTACCTGACCGACGGCCTGGCCGTGGACATCGCCTGGAAGCTCTTTCGGGAGAACGCCAGGTCTTTCTACGCCCTCGATGCGCGCCGAGAGACGTACGCCAAGACGGTCGGCGCCGCGTCGCTGGTACGACGCGCCGCGTCGTGAGACAGGGGGCGCCGGTTGGCGCGGTTTTTCCGGCGTCGGCTTGACTCGGTGCACGCCGCATGTTACCCTATCCGCATGAAGCAGCATTGCCAGGCCCTCGGCCTGAGTGCGCGCCGACACAGTGTCCGGTTTCCTGGAGGGGAGTATTGATGGCCAAGGTTGAGAACACGCCGAAGAACGTCGAGATATGCCAGGAGTATTGCGGTCCGTGTCCCAGCTATCCCGGCTGCGAAGGCGAGTGGCTCTTCTGTGCGCGAGGCAAGAGCAAGAAACCGTTAACGAGCGCGACGTGCATGTGTCCGAGTTGCGAGGTTCAGGCCAAGTACAAACTCACCGGCAAGTCATACTGCCAGAAAGGGGCTGCTCAATAGGCAGGCCCGTCGCCGACCGCATACCCCCTATCACCGGCTTGGCAGGCGATTAGCCGGGCCGGTGACGAATCCGTCCGCTGCCCGGCGCATGCGTAGTTGTTCCCGTCCCGCATCCTCTCCCTCTGCGGATTTCCACGTAGGCAGATGAAATATTGTCGCGCAAGCGACGTTTTTCCCTTGCGTCAATCTGCGCATTATGCTTTATGTAGACTAGAAGGGTCTACATTCACGCATTCGTTGCGTGAGAGGCATTTCCTCGCGGGCGCGGCTGTGTTGAGCCGATGGCCTCGGCAAACGGGTGGGCTTCACATGAGAGCCTTCAGAGCTTGCCTGGCGCCGGGCGCGGCATTCGTCCTGTTTGTGCCGGCGGACGACGTGGCTCTTCACCTCGACGCGAGAGGGGTACCCGCTCACCAAGGCCGATCTGGCCAAGAAGGTCTTCGAGCAGGTCGAGTCGGGGGCTGCGCAGGGGGGAGGGGGAGGGCTGACCGGGCCTCAGAAACAACAGCTGAACCAGGTGTGGATAACATCTGGAAGGCCGTGCTGCTTACGGGCGCCAGAGCGAAGGTGCTAAAGAAAGGCAAGAGTCCCCAACTGGGGTCGGTTGGGATGAAGGGCAACCATGTGATTTAAGGAAGCAGAGGTATGAGGATCCGATACGGGCGGGTACTTGCAGGGGTCGTGGGCGTGGGGCTGCTGGTTGCGGCGCAGGCCGCGTTCGCCCAGCCTTCACAGAACCAGCCGCCCCACCCGCCGCCGAATCCCCCGCCGAATCCGCCGCCTGTTCAAGTGCAGCCGGTCTTCCGGCAGAAGGTCGGGCAATTTCAGATCGAGCCGAACCGGCTGCGCTGGTGGCAGGAGAAAGTTCCTTTCTTTGATTGGGGTCAGCAACCGTTTTCGGGAGACGTTCCTTTCGGGGGCATGCCTCTGGGCGGGCTGCCTGGCGCGCCCGACACGATCGTTCGGCGGTTGGCGCCTCAAGCGGATGTGACGCTGCCGGTGCCGATCGAGATCGTGCAACTGGATCTTCGCAGCGTCGAGCCTGGCACGGTTGCGCCCCTGCAGCCCCCGGAGGAAACGCCGCCTCCCAAGCTTACGCCGGAAGAAGCGCAGAGGGTTCTCAATGAAGCGGCACGACGACTTCTCGATTGGTTGAGATGAGGGCGGCTGAACGATGATCGGCAAGTCCTGGGCCTTGGTTGTCGCCTTGTGCGCGTACGCGTTCAGCGTGATCGGCGCGTACGGCGATGAGGCGTCGCAGGCGCTGGCCCATCGGGGAGCCGGCGAGCTGACGCGGAACCGACTTGCCGAGGCTCTGGCCCTGTTCCGGCAGGCCGTGGCGGCCGACGCGCAGGACGGAGACGCGCATTTTCTCGCCGGCCTTGCGCTGAACCGCCTTGGGCGTCACGCCGAGGCGGTCAAGAGTCTCCAGCAGGCCGAGAAATTGAAGACGCAGTACCGCGACCTGCACCTGGAGTTGGGTTGGGCCTATCTGTTCACGCGCCAGTTTCAACAGGCCGTACTGGCGCTGACTCACTATGAATCCATCAAGCCCGGACGCGGCCTGGCGCAGGAACTACTGGGGCGGGCTTACCTTGCTCTGGGCCAGGACGAGAAGGCGGAAGCGTCTTTGCGCGAGGCGATGCGGCGCGATGCGCGCCTTGCGCCCACGAGCAACTACTACCTGGGCGCCATCGCGCTGCGCAAGGGAGAGGGCGAGAAAGGGGCCGCGCTGCTGCAGGACGTATCGAAGAACCAGCCGTCGTCGTCGGTGGGCCGTTCGGCGCAGACCCTGCTGGATCGCCAGCGCGCGAAGGATCGGCGCTGGAGTCTGTCGCTCTCGGCGGGCGGCGGCTACGACAGCAACGCCTCCCAGCGCGGAACCGATGAACTGGTCCCGACGGAGATCGGGCGCGGGGGGACGGGTTTCGGCCAGTTCTCGGCCGGCGGCACGTACGACCTGGTCCGCGGCGAGGCCGACGACCTGACCGTCGGTTACGAGTTCGCCGCTCAGGTCTACGACGACCTCTCGGAGTTCAACTCGCTCGACCATCGCCCGTTCGTGCAGTACCGCCGCAAGTTCAAAGACCGGGCGGCGCTGAACCTGAACATGGAGAATCACTACGGCGAGATTGACGAGGATCCCTCGATCAACGACGTGGTGTTCTCGCCGTCGCTGGACGTCAAGCTCGCCGAGTGGGCGGTCCTGCGCCTGCCGTACACGCTGACCTGGTCGGAGAATTTCATACCGGTCGAGCGGCCCTTGGATCGCGACGGACTCTCGCAGACGCTGGGCATCGTGCAGTTCCTCAAGTGCGAGCGGCTGAACATGGTGGGCCGCGTGGGGTACGTGCACATCTGGAACCGCACGGACGGGAGCGACTACGACTATGACTCCGACAGCGTCCTGGTAGGCGTCAACTGGTCGCTTCCCTGGAAGATCACCCTGGACGTGAGCTACGCGCGCATCTGGGAGGGCTACGCCAACCCCAACAGCTTCACGGATTTCAGCCGCCGGCGGCGCAGCGACGTGGACCTGGTCCGCGTCGAGGTGGTCAAGGCCCTGAACGACCACGTGTGGCTGCGCACCTCGTACGACTTCGCCGGTTCGGACTCGAACGTGAGCATCTACAAGTCGGACCGCCACGCGTGGTCGGCGGGCGTCATCCTTCGCTATTGAGCGGGAGCCGGATTTCGACGCGGGTCCCCTTTCCCTTTTCGCTTCGCACGACGATGTCGCCCCCGTGCCGCTCGACGATCCCGAGGCTGACGGCGAGTCCCAGGCCCGTTCCCTTGCCCGGCGGTTTGGTCGTGAAGAACGGCTCGAAGACGCGGCCCAGTTCCTCGTCGGTCATGCCGGCGCCGGTGTCCTCCACGGAAACGCAGATCTGTCCGCCCGCAAAGGCGGTGCGTATGGTCAACCGGCCCCCGCCGGCCCCCATCGCGTCCAGCGCGTTGAGAAAGAGGTTCGTGAAGACCTGGGTTATGTGCTGGGGCATCATGTAGGAGGCCGGCACGGCCGCGGAGAAGTCCTTGACGACCTGGACCTTCCTGACTCGATGGTCATACCGCAATATCTTCAGCGCGTCCTCGAGCAAGTCGTTGATGGAAACCTTATGCCAGTCCGACGTGGCGGGGCGGGCAAAGTCCATGACATGGCGGATGATCGTCGAGATGCGCTGGGCCTCCTGGCGAAGGGCCTTGAGGTTGGCGAGGGCGGCTTCGTCTTTGGTCTCGCTGATCATCAGGTCGGAGAGCGAGATGATCGAGCTGATGGGGTTTCCGACCTCGTGGGCGATGCCGGCCGCGAACTGCCCCATGCCGGCGAGCTTTTCGTGATGGGCCATCCGGTCGCGGATGTCGCGAAGTTCGTTCTCGCGCCTTCGAAGGGCGGCCATGGTCGAGGTTGAAAGATAGGCCGCCACCAGAATGGTCGTGGTGAAGACGATCCCGATGCCCGTCAGGTAGACGGGGCTTCTCCACGCTCCCTGAGTCGGGAACCCGATGAGGGGGTAGTGCGGGACGACGGCGGCGGCCTCCAGGCCGCTCATCAGGGCCACCAGCACACAGGCCAGTCCCGCCAGGCCATAGCAGAAGTGCGCCGGCAGCAGGATGCTGCTGAGGATAATGTGGAAGATGAAGTAGAACAGGAACGGGTTCTCTATCCCGCCGGAGAAGTGCAACAGCAGCGTCAGCATGACCAGGTCAAGACCCATCTGGAAGACGGCGAAACGCGTGGCGCCCCGTTGCCCCAGGAGGAGTATGCGTTTGTGAAGGATGTGAAAGACCGCGTTGTAGGCCAGCATGAAGAGACCGAGGACGTAGATGGGAAGCGGCCACGACACCGCGCCGAGCCAGGAATGGCTTGCGGCCGTCGTGAGAAAAATGCAGCCGATGGCGAGCCATCGCAGCCTGGTGATCCAGCCGAGGCGGGCGGCGATCTCCGCTCCGGTGGCGTCGGTGCGATCGGGCGTCACTTGCATGGCGTGTGTTGCATTAAGAAACATAGTGCGCAATCAGCCCCGCCAATCCGTTGGGCGGGCGCGGACGGTCTACTCGGTATTCCTGGGCAGCCGCGACATCCGCAACTCGTGCGAGCCGTCGGGCCGGGCGTACTCGTAATAATAGAGAACGTCCTCGTCGGTCTGCAAGACGTCAATGTACCGCAACGAACCCGACGCGTGGGGCGAAACAAGTGCAGGGGCGTTCTCGGTGATGCGGTCCCAGTGCACGAGGTCAAGGCTCTGCGCCAGGCCGGTTCTTTCCTCGTAGTTTTCGTCCACGGAGGCGCTGCCGTCGTAGAAGGCCAGGAACACCGGCGGCCGATGGATCACCGATCCGATGCGCGCCGCGGCGCGCCGCGGCGCGGCGCGCGGCGTCCCATCCCTTCGGGTGCGGTGAGAAAATGTTGCCGAGCCAGCGAAAACGCACGCCGTCGTCGCTGGAGGCGATGCGGCATTCGCCGCCGCGCCCGAACTCGCGGGGCTTGCGGACGCGATAGTACAGATAGAACTTGCGCGCCTGCGCCTCGTAAATGGCGCTCGGTGCGCCAACCCACCATCCCTTTCCGGCCCCGGGCGGTTCGAGCACGGTGATTCCTTTGCGGGGGTCAAAGAGCGGCAGAGCGCCGAACCAGCGCGTTGCCGACGACGTGGCGGAGCGGACGGTTGTCATGAAGGGATATCCTTGAAATCACTGCGTGCGCGCGCACCAGGTGCGCGTAATCCAGACCGGCGAAGACCAGGCGAAATCCTTCTCGCCGATCTGCGCGCGGACATAGTAGTAGGCCGACTGTCCCGGCTTCAGGTCGGCGTCCTCGAAGGAAAAGGACACTTGGGACTTCTTCGGTTCGACGGTGTAGACGAAGCGCCCGTCGCGGACGACGTCCACGCGGACGATGTCGGCGGGGGCGATCAGGTTGGCCTCGATCCTGGGCGCGGCGGCGAGAGCGAACTCCTCCCCGAGGACGCGGTCCCCGACGCGCATCTGCACCACAACCGCGATGGTGGAGCCAAAGGCCCTGCGCCCCCGCAGCGCCTCAAGAATGCCTCTGCGTGTGAAGCCGTCAGGCTCGACGTAGACGCCGGCTCGCGCCTGGTGCGTCTGACCGTGGTCGCTCGAAGCGATGATGCCGATGCGAATCCCCTTGGCCAGGGCGTCCCACATGGAGAAGCCCGGCGTGAAGAGGGCCGCCGCCCGCGGACATCCGTGGAATTCGTAACTCCCGCGCGTCTGAAAGATTTCGCCGACGCGCTCGAAGTCGGCGTTCCATTTCTCCCAGTCCATGCGCGACCCGTCGTCGGCGAGCTGATGGGGGATGGCGATGGCGCCCGATCCTGCCAGCGCGGCAAAGAGTTCGTGCGGCGCGTCGGCCTCCTGCACACCCGGGCCGCGTTGCTCCTGGAGCACGTTCTTGTGGCCGCCGCCCTTGGCGTACATGCGGCCGTGCTCGTATCCGTAGAGCGCCACGAAGCGACCCGGAATCGTGTAAAGGTCGCAGTATTTGAGCGACCGCCACCAGTCGTAGTCCTGCCGCGGGCGCTGGAGGGTGTCGTTGCGGTGCTTCATAATGTCCTGGTCGTGGTCGCTGATGGCGAGCCAGTCCAGAGCGCAGGCGTTGAGGGCGTAGCGGTAGGCGTCCTGGAGCGAGCCGTCTTTCCCGTTGGCGCAGCGGCTGATGTCTGTGTGGCGGTGGGTGTCGCCGATGACGAGGCGGTAGGTCTTGCCGCCGGCAGACCATTCTCGCGGCAGCGGCGACAACTCCGGGTCGGGGGCGGCGGGTGTGACTTTGCCGAGATCCGGCGCCTCGGCAAGGGCCGGCGCCTGCGGGGCCGCGCCGAAACCGGAAAGATGTGCGAGGAACACGTTGTAATCAATCGGCATGTAGGGGGCCCGCCGCGTACGCCCGTCGGCGGCGAAGACGATGAGAAGTTGGCCGTTGGCGTCTCTGGCCGCTTCGAGGCGCATATCCTGCCGGCCGTTGCTTTCGGCGATCAGGAGAGGCGGCGTCCACTTCTGTCCGTCGTACTGTGTGGCGAAGACATGCCACGTGGACCAGGCTTGGGCGGTCTGCTTTTTCTGCCGGCGGTAAACGGGGCGGACCTCATTTTGAGAGCGAAAGAAGACCCACAGGCGATCGCGGCCATCCACGGCGACTTGAGGATACTCGACGCACTTGGCAAGAGGCGGGGGGAGCGCGGCCATGAAATCGGCGTTGGGGCGCTGGAGTTTGCCGTCGGCCAGACATGCAACATCGGTGGAGCGGGAGGCATGCAGGGGACCGGCAGGGGTCGGATGCTTTCCCCAGTTCTCCACGCTGACATCCCAGGCGATCCAGACGCGATTCTTCGAATCGGCTGCGACGGCGGCATGCGCCTCGCGCTTTGCTGTGGCGGCCACGGGGCGCGGCGGGCCGAGCGGCTTCGCCTCCGAGGCGCCGGCGGTAAACTCGCGAAGATAGATGTCGTAACTGCCGTTGCGGTACGTGTCCCAGGCGACGACAATGCGGCCGTCGGGAGTGGCGCACAGGGCCGGGTCCCAATCGTCTGCCGGATGCTCGCTGACATTGACGGCAGGGCCAAGACCGTTGGCGTTCAGGGGCGCCAGCATGATCTCGTAGTGCAGGTTTTCGGCCACGGTCTGCCAGGCGAGCCACAGAGTTCCCTGGCTGTCGCGGGCGAGCCGGGGACGGAAATCGTTCTTTGGGTTGGACGTGATCCTCGTGCGCGCACCGTCGCAATACGCCCACAAGTCCCACTGTGCGGAGTCGTTGGCCGTCCAGACCACCCACAGGCGTCCCTGGCCGTCGGTCGCGCATCGAGGTTCCTGGTAGTCGCCTGGCTCTCCGGTGATCTCCTGCGCGGTGTCGCCTATGCGCACGAAGACCCGGTCGTTCTTGCCGTCCCAGGCAACGTAGGCGACGGCCGTGCGCCCGTCGGGCAGGAGGGCCACGGAGGGGTAGTCCTCCTCGGCTTGATCGCCGGTGAGAGGGGTAACGTTGGGAATCCAATGCAGGCGGACCTTGCCGTCGAGCGCCTCGGCCACGCGGTCTTTGCGCAAGCGGGCCAGGGGAAGGTCAAAAGCGCCTAGACTTGTCGTGCCGCTAAGCGTGCTGCCGTGGGGCGCCTCAACTCGAATGAAAAGCCCCTTGGGGAGAGTTGCGCGGCGGGCTATCTGCACGTTCGCGGCCTCCGCCGTCTGCGCGTTGTGTTCGGTCGAGAAGGCGAACTTGGCCCCCTGCGCCGATTCCTTCCCTTCGAGCAGCCACTCCGAGAGCGTCAGCTTGCCCTCGCTGAGACGAAGCTCTCCTTCGCACGCGACTGCAGGCCCGATCTTGTCGGCGTCGAACGTCATCCACAACGTCATGCGCTCCTGGGCGCCGAAGGCCGATGTGAAGTAACAGAACGCTGCGATCGCCACGATCAGGGAACGTCTGACCATATCCAACTCCTTCACCGTCGGATTGTGCAAAGCACGCAAGGTATGATAACAGATTTGCCTTGCCAATGCAGCGGCGGTCTCAAAGAGGGGGCGTTTGACATCGCGGCGCGGCAGGTGTAGAATCTCGACGGCGCTGGCAAAGGACAGTGGGAGGAGAAATCCATGAAGGGCAGGCACATGACGCGTCGCGAGGCGCTCAGCACCCTTGGGGCGCTCGCTACCGCAGGCATGGTATCCGGTTCTCAGGTCTTCGCGCAAGACCAGCGGAATCGGCGGCCGAACGTCCTGTTTCTGGCCGTTGACGACCTGAACACACGCATTGGCTGTTACGGTCACGCGTTCATGAAGACCCCGCACATGGACAACTTGGCCGCGCAGGGGGTCCGGTTCGAGCGCGCCTATTGCCAGTACCCGTTGTGCAATCCGTCGCGAAGTTCCTTGCTCACGGGACGCCGGCCGGACACGACGAAAGTGCTGAATAACGAGGCGAACTTCCGCGCGGCCTTGCCGGAAGTGACGACCATGCCGCAGCACTTCCAGAAGAACGGCTACTGGCTTGCGCGTACGGGCAAGATCTATCACGGGGGACTTGCCGACGCCGCGGGATGGGACGTAATGGAGGACGCGCCGAAGGTTCCGCGAGAATTGAGGGCCAGGGTGCGCGTAGCGGCGCGAGGGGGCAAGGAAGAGCCTGAGGAGGCGGAGAAGACCGGCCGGGAAGGCCTCAAGGCGCGGCGGCAGGGCGTCCCGCTGGTATGGTCGTCCGTTGACGGGCCTGACGAGTCGCAGGTGGACGCGCAGATCGCGCTCAAAGGCATCGAGTTCATCAAGAAGCGGCCGGCGGACAAGCCGTTCTTTGCGGCGGTCGGATTCCACAAGCCTCATCTTCCCTTTGTCGCGCCGTCGAAATACTTCGATCTGTACCCGATGGACGTGATACAACTGCCGCGGGTTCCCAAGGATGACCGCGCAGACCTTCCTGCGGGGGCGTCCTACGGCAAGTTGTGGAACGAGGGTGTCAGCGACGAGCAGGCGCGGGAGATTATCCGCGCCTACTATGCCTGCACCTCCTTCGTGGATACGTTGGTCGGCAGGCTGATGACTGCCCTGGAGGAGGAGCGGCTCCTTGACAATACCATCATCGTTCTGTGGGGCGACAACGGGTATCACTTGACCGAGCACGGTCTGTGGCGCAAGGGCACGCTCTTCGAAGAGTCGTGCCGCGTGCCGTTGATCGTGGGGGCGCCCGGGCGCAAGCGTGGGGCGGCAAGCCCGCGACTTGTGGAGTTTGTGGACATTTACCAGGCCCTGTGCGAACTGTGCGGGCTGCCCGCGCCGGAAGGGGCGGAGGGCACGAGCTTCGCGCCCCTCCTTGATGCCCCAGACCGCCCGTGGAAAAAGGCCGCGTTCACTCAGATTACGCGAGGCCGTTCGCTGCGCACGGAACGCTGGCGCTATAGCGAATGGGGCGGCCCGGAGCATGCCGAACTCTACGACCACGAACCCGACCCCAACGAGTACACAAACCTGGCGAAGGACCCCAAGTGTGCGGCGACGGTAAAGGAACTGCACGAACTTCTCGAAAAGGGCTGGCGGGCGGCGTTGCCGCCGCAGTGATCTAAGACAGGAGGATGGCGATGAGACGGAGAGCGTTGGCGACGTTGCTGACGATTTCGCTGCTAGGGGTGTCTGCTGTCGCGCTGGCGCAGGCAAAGCCGGCCCCGCCCCCTTCGGAGTGGACGGCGCTTTTCAACGGAAAGGACCTTGCGGGGTGGAAGAAGACGGGTGGCGCCAAGTGGTTCGTGGAGGAGGGTGTTCTCATCGGACAGCAGGACAGCGAGAAAGCGGGCGACCTTCTGACCGAGAAGGAATACGCGGATTTTGACCTCATCGTGATATTCAGGGTGGTGTGGCCCGCCAACAGCGGCATCTGGTTCCGGAAGCCCGCCGGAAAGCTGGGCTTGCAGTTCGACATCCTTGCGCTGCAGGACTACAAGGTGGCCACGGGCAGCGTGTATGGTTCCTTGCCCGTTCCTGATAAGCCGACTGCTCCGGACGCCAAGCCGGCCCCGCGCGGCGGGTTCCTGTCCAAGAACGTTGACGAGAGCATGCTCAAGAAGGACGACTGGAACGAGGCACAGATCACCGCAAAGGGTTCGCACATCATCGCGAAGCTGAACGGCAAACTCGTCGGCGAATTCGACGACGCGCAGTATGCGACCGGCGCCATCGGTTTCCAGGTGCACGCGGGGGACCGCTATCGCAATATGAAGATCATGATCAAGGAAGCGAAGCTCAAAGCGCCGTAGTGAGCCGGCGCATTTCCTTTGGACGTTTCATCGGTATCCCTCTGTTTCGACAGGTCCAACATGAACAAGTTCCTCTTCGGTGCTCTTGTGGCCATTGTCGTTCTGTCTTCGTCGGAGGGCTTTGCCCAGGACAGGGCCAGCGTCATTGACGACTTTGGCGACGTGTCGCGGTGGAACGCGGCGCGCGACGCGCAGCGCCTGCGAAACGAGTACGACTACTATCGTTTCACCTCTAGCCCCGCCTCCGGCAGGTCGGGCAACGGTCTTCGGTGGGAAATAAAGCCGAAGCTGGGTTACGCCGATATCTACGGGGATTTCGTGATTGACGAGCCGTTTGAAAAGATATCGATATGGGTCCGAAACGCGGCGCGAAAGCCCATCCTCTTCTGGATGAAGTTGGTCGAGGAGGATGGGAGCGACTATCGGACCGAGCCGCTCGGGGCGCCCATAGGCGGCACCGCGGACTGGCAGCGCATCGAGTTCAAGGCGAGCCAGTACCAGGTCGCGCAGTGGTCGAAGGACGAGAACAATTCGCTGGATTTCCCGCTGAAGCATGTGGTGCTGGTTGTGAACGGGTTGAGCGCCGGGGAGGAGTATCACCTGGACTTCGACGACCTGGAGGTCTCGCGCCCGACGCCGGAGAAGGTCGCGCTCGTGAAGGCGGAGGGGCCAGGCTCCGTGAACGCGGGAGACACCGCTTCGGTG
Organism: uncultured Planctomycetota bacterium; assembly: GCA_964409935.1. Classification (GTDB taxonomy): domain Bacteria; phylum Planctomycetota; class Brocadiia; order JAADGH01; family CAYPFP01; genus CAYPFP01. The sequence continues at coordinate 17,773 of CAYPFP010000066.1, forward strand.
CGGCTTACGCTGTCGGCGGGCGAGCCGCTCCGGGCCGACTACGCGCTGGCCCTGTGGTGCCTGCGCGACGGCAAGGTCTACAGGAGGTGGCAGGTGCAGCCGTCCGTTCCGACCAGCCGGTGGAAGCCGGGCGAGGCGGTTGAGATGCCCGCGGTCGCATTGACGTTCCCGAGGTTTGGCGGCGGGGGCGTATACGAGATGCACGCGCGGCTGGGATGGACGAGACTGACCGGCATGGACGGAAAGGAGGCCGTGATGCAGTTCGAATTGAAGGCGCGCCGGCCCGGGCCGATTCCCAAAGCGGAAGTCCGCCCGCACACCGGCGTGCCCACGCTGTTCATCAACGGCAAGCCGAACGCCGGTATGACGTACATGACGTACAACCGGCAGGAGCCGAGGTACTTCGGCGACTTCGGAAAGGCGGGCGTAAACCTTGCGACGTTCTCGGCCACGTCGGATTTCAGCTTCTACAACCTTGCGCCGCCGACGTGGCTGGCGCGGGACGTGTTCGACTATTCGGGATTCGACAAGCGAATCACGTCCATCCTCGATGCCAATCCCGACGCATTGCTATTCCCGCGAGTGTATGTCTCCGCGCCGCCATGGTGGTGCAAAGAGAATCCGGATGAAGTGGCCAGGCAGGCCGACGAGACGAACGTGAAAGGCCCCCACTTCAAAGACCAGCCTTTTGCGTCGCCGGCGTCCGAGAAGTGGCGCACGGACACGGCGGCGGCGCTGCGCAGATTCATCACGCACGTGCGCTCCAGCCCGTACGCGGACCGCGTGATCGGCTACCACGTTGCCAGCCTTCACACGGAGGAGTGGTTCTACCATAACTTCTGGGCAAACCCGCCCAGTTATTGGGGGTACGGAAAGGCCGACATCGAGGGGTACCGCGCCTGGCTCCGGCGCAGGTACGAGACCGTCAAGCGGCTGCGCCGCGCCTGGGGCGACCCGAAGGCCGACTTCGACACGGCGGGCGTCCCGACGATGGCGGAAAGGAAGAGCACCGATCTGAGCTTCTTCCGAGACCCCGTGAAAAGCCGGCGCACCATAGACTTCTATCTGTATTACAACGACATCATCGCGGACACGATCGAGTACTTCGCGCGTGTGGTGAAGGAGGCGACGAACCGCGAGAGCCTTTTCGGCGTCTTCTACGGCTACCTGTTCGAACTGTCGGGTTCTCCCGAGAGCGGGCACCTGGCGCTGCAACGCCTGCTTCGTTCCCCCGATGTGGATTTTTTTACGGCGCCCTCGTCGTACTGTTTCCGTCCGCTTGGAGCGGGTTGCAGCGCGTTCATGTCCGCGACGGAGGCGATCAAGCTGCATGGAAAACTGTGGTTCGACGAGAACGACTATCGCACGCACCTGGTGCGCCAGAAGAAGACGGACTTCGACTATGTGGCGCTGAAGGACGTGTCGGAGTCCGTCGAGGTCCAGAAGCGCGAACTGGCCCACGTCCTTTCGCTGGGCACGGCCATGTGGTGGTTCGATATGGGCGGCGGATGGTACGACGAGGCCGGATTCATGAAGGCCATCTCGGAGATGAACGACGCGGCAACCCGAAGCATCTCGTTCGACCGTTCTTCGGTCGCAGAGATTGCCGTGGTCGTTGACGAGGAGAGCATGTGTTACGGGGAAGGTCGGGGGCGGCTCGGCAACCTTCTCCTCAACCGGCAGCGCGGCCAGCTTCACCGGATGGGCGCGCCGTTTGACACGGTTTTCCTCAACGACCTGGAGAAAGTCAGGCCCTACAAACTCTACGTCTTCCTGAACGCGTTCAAGCTGGATGCGGCGCAGCGCGCGATGGTGGACGGCGTCGTCAAGCGGGACGGCAGGACGGCGTTGTGGGTGTACGCCCCCGGCTTCGTGGGGGAGACGTTGTCGGACGAAGGCGTTTCCTCGCTGACGGGAATCCGTATCGTTCACCTGAACGAGCGGCGCGCGCTGAAAGTGAAGATGGCCGACGTGTCCGATGAGGCCGCCAAAGGCATTCCGCCCGGCGCGGGGTGGGGCGACGACGCGCCGATCGGTCCTGTATTCCACTGCGATGACCCGGCGGCGGTGTCGCTCGGCGTCATAGAGGGACTCGGGAAGACGGGCCTGGCGGTCAAAAGGTTTCCGGCGTGGACGTCCGTCTACTGTGCAGCGCCCAATCTCCCGTCGTGGCTGCTCAGGGCCGTGGCGAGGTCGGCCGGCGTCGCGATCTATAGCGACGGCGAGGACGTCATGTATATCAACAAGTCATTTCTGGGCATCCACACCAACGAAGCGGGGTTGCGAACCCTTCGGTTCCCGCGTCCGGTGTCCTTGTTCGAGGTCTTCGAGAAGAAACAGGTCGCGACCGACGCGGTGGAGGTGAAACTGGAACTGCCGGCCAGACACACGGCGTTGTACTTCCTGGGCGCGGCCGAGGCGTGGCAGAAGGCAAGGACTGACTGACGGCATTGAGGGGCCTTCGGATGTGCCGTCGCTTCTCCGACGCTCATCGTCTTTCCGAGGCCGTGTGCTGGACAGTACCAGAAGCCAGGCAAGAAAGCCAACAAGCTGGTACGGAACGTCCCCTTAATCATCATCGGGCCTCATCGCCTTGTATCTCTCCAGATCATGGTGAGTCAGTTCCTTGGGAGGCACAAGCCGATAATGCTTTTCTGAAACAATCGTAACGGTATCCTCACTTTGTTCGAATTCAAATAGCGCGATAACAGAGCCGGTCATGAATTGCGCGCCAATGGGTCTGCAGACCAGTGAGGGAAATTTGTGGCCGCACACGGCGATATCCTGCTCCACCTGGACTACGTTTAGCTTGTCCTTGCCGCCTTTTGCCTGTACGGGAAAGACAAAGTGTGCTCCCCTGCGATCAACACCAACGTAGATCTCGTCGGTTTCAACCTGCCCAACGTCGGGTATGAAAGTCCTGAGGTGGTTCTGAAGCGAATAGCATGCGACGCGACTGAAAACATCAATGAGTCGATTATATCTCAGCTTTGCCAGCAGAGCCTGCTCATCATTCAGCGCATACATCGAAATAACGCCAGGGGTGGAATCGGGGATCTTTGTCTCTGCAAGCATGGGGTTTGGGACAATCTGGGGGACGGCTGTTAGAACAAAGCGGTACCTCGATCTTCCTGCCGGCTGAATGATCCATTGTTTTCCTTGGGGTGCACAAGCCGTTATCTTCTCCGGCAGTGCCGTACGATATCGGAAGCTGTAGACAAGGTCTCCCAGATTCTTCGGGAGTTGAACGCGAAGCCTAGCGGCGTGCTTCTCAATTTCCTTTCTCTCAAATTCAAATTCCGCAACGTGTTTCGAATAGTGCGAGAAGAAAATCGCTTCGATTATCTGTTCGTAACGGTTCTTCCGTACCATGGATTCCTGCCCACCCCTGTGCTTGAAGGTTACCCGGGCCAACGCAAGACAACGACCTCTTCCCGAAGCTGCTCTCGGGTTGCGGTTGCCAAACGGGTTCGGAATAGATCAATGCTTACAACATCATACCCCATCTCTCTTGCGATGTCCGCGAGGAGTTGGCCCGTGCGGATCATCACGCGCAGATAGGATGCCTGGTCGCCCACCACATAGGCAAGGAAAGCTCCGGGACGAAGGAGCGTTCGCAAACTGGCCAGATGCCGGGCCATGCCTCCGAAATAAAGTCTTGTAACCTTGGCATACAAGCGCTCAAACCCCGACGTCTTTCCGAGGTCCTTGCGACGAGTTTCTATGGCATCGGCCAATCTCTGAATTTCGGGATGATCTGCAATGAGGCGATCATCATCATCATCTGCATAGACGCTCCGCGTATTGGACCGAACCAATTCCTTCTTGATGGCCCGAAGGTCCACCTTGTTTTGGACGAATCCTAGAATCACTGACTCAAGACGAGTCGCTCGTGTGTAGTCCTTCTCGTTGGGATACGGCGGGGACGTTATGACGGCATTGACACTCCTGGGTTCGAGCAGATTGACCAGTTGTCGGGAATCCGCTCGGTGAACAACAGCGGCCGTGGCGTTTAGTGGATGCAGTTCACGCAGGTCGTGGGTCATTGCTGTAACGCAATCCATCCACGACGAGACAACCATTGCATCCGGCTTTCTTGCTCCCACCCCCACTTCGGGACCGAATTCCAGGTTGCCTATGACATGCACAAGGGCCTTTGCAAGGGCCAAGCGCTCGTGGTGATAAAACACTTCTTTGCGCAGAGCATTAATGCAGTCCAGAAGAACCAACGCCTTATGGAGCGGAAGCGGACTTATTGAACCTTCCAGAAGCAGATCCATTTGTGCAGCCGGCAGGCCTCGTAGGCTCAAACGGCCAGTATCGCGGTTCGCCGAGAAAAGACCGTCCTTGATTCCCTCGGATCTCAAGTTCTTGAGGGCAAGGTCTGCGACTTCACGGGCATGTTCGGATAGTTCCTCGGCATTCGGACGCCAATCAACCTTCACTCGACTGGCGTAGTGGGCCATTGGTGTGGCTTCAATCCCAACGCTGGGAATGCCAAGCTTCTTACACTCTACAAGTGTCGTGCCGGTTCCGCAGAATGGGTCCAGAACCCGCTTATGGCGGTTCATTCCGAATCGCTGAAGGTATTCGCGAACAAGATGCGGGGGAAAGGACAGCACAAAACGATACCAATCATGTGCAGCGCGATCTTCAGGCAGGATCTTGTTCTGAGCACCGTCGTTTCGGCAGGGCTTGGTGCTGACGGGGATGACAAGGTCAGGGATCAGAACCGATGATCTCTTTTTGTTTTCTTGGGTCATCCCTTATGCCCTCGGACTGAAGGACAGCTCAACTTTATCTTTTAGCAGTTTCTCTGGGCCAATTCCACCACTTTGTCCCCCGCGCCTATGGTTTTCAGCTACATTCGTTCCTAATCGGACACCAACCGCACGCGGCCTACGAGGAGTTGCTGCGCCTTGGTATTGACCATGAGGCCGATGCGCGTGACCGATTGAGGACGCGTGATGGCGAAGGCGAAATTCCTCCAGTTGTCCGCCGGACACTTGAACACCTTGCCGGAGATGGGGATGGCAAAGTCCTTGTGCTCGCCGGGAGCGATGTCGTAGGGTTTCGTTTCATAGGACATATCGGCCGTGAGCATGATCGAGATGTTCGTGCTGGCGTTTCCCGTGTTCTTGAGGTCCATGAGGAAACGCGTGCGCGACGAGATGTCCAGCGGTTTCTCCAGGGGGATGGAAAGGCACGTTTTGGACGACGAGCCGCCGGGGTAGAGGATGCTCATCCAGGTCGCGCCCTTGTCGGCGCTGACGTCCACGGACACCAGGTCCGCCCACGGCTCCTGCTGCCAGGGCGTGCCGCTCTTGAAGTCTTCGAGCATCCATTCTCTCTTGGCCGGCGAGAAGGGGCCTGCGGCCAGCGCCTCCGCGGCTTTCTCCTTTTGTGCGCGGAGGGCCGCCTCCTGCGCCTCCATCTCTTCGCGCTTGACCCACTTGTCCCGGTAGAGCACGAAGCCCTTGGCTTTCTGCTCGGCGGCGAGTTTCTCGGCAGCGATCTTCTCGGCTTCGGCCTTCGTCACCCACTTGCCGTCCGCCTTCACGAGGCCCTTTTCTATTTGAGTCTTTTCAAAGGCAAGCTCAGCCTCTTTCCTGCGACGGTCCTCGATCTCCTTGATCTGCGCCGGCTGAAGCCACTTGCCCTCGAACAGGGCATATCCTTCAGCGCCAAGGCGAATAGCATCGTCCTTCAGGAAGGCCGTGATCTTTCGGGCCTTCTCGCGGGCCTGGTCTGAGAGGGCGAGAAAGAGTTTGCGTTCTTCGGGGGTCGGGCACTTCGCGGCCTCCTGGTCCGCCGCCGAGGCGATGGCCTGGGCCTGGCTGAGGGCGTCGGTGTAGGCGTTCTTTGCCTCGACGTACTTGCCGGACTTCTGAAGGAGCGCGCCGAGCGTGACGTGAACATCAATGGGCAGCGCTGTCTGCCAGCCGTCCCAGATCTCGGTGAAACTGGGAAGTGTGCCGTCGAAGGTCAGCGTCTTGCGGTGGTATTCGTCGCCGGCGCCGACGTGGAGGACGACCTGGTTGTCCTTTTCAAAGACGGGGTTGATGGGGGAGAGTCGCGCGGCCATCTGGTCGCGGCGGCGCATGACCTCCTGGTAGCGCATGGCCGTTTGCTGCCAGCGGGTCAGGATGATGCCCTCAACGATGACAATGGCCAGCACGGCGGCGACGATCCCAACAGCGGGGAGTGCGGCGCGAAGGCGGCCCATTTCCACCTCATGCCAGAGCAGATTCCGTTCGATTCCCTATCGCAGTGCGCAGTGCCATTATACCATGAGGGCGCGGCTGAATTGATTTGACAAGGGGGGCGATGTTGACGAACATAGGGCGCCGTCGAGCGGCGCGGGGTCATTGCAGAGGAGAAAGATATGGCGCAACGCATCGCGTGGTGGGGCCTGGCGCTGGGCATAGTGCCGATGGTGATGTGCGGGATGGCGTTGGGTCAGGACGGGGCGTTGAGGGTATGGCCGGCTGATCCGCTGGAGAAGATTTACCGCGACTCGAGGCCGCCGGCTTCCGTGTCAGCGGTGATGCAAGTGAGTTGCGCGCGCAACGAGTACGAGTCCGCGCAACTGGCGGTCACGGCGGGGGCTGACCTTGCGGACGTGACGATAACGTTGAGCGACCTGCAGGGCGAGAGAGGCCGGTTGCCGTCTTCGTGCATGCAGTGGAACTTCATTGGCTTCATTCCGGTCACGAAGAACACGCCGGCCACTGTGCCTGAAGAGCTGATCCGGCAGGCCCCGTTCGAGGCGCCGGACCCGCTGCTGGCCGAGCGTTCGATGTCGGTCAAGGCAGGGACGACGCAACCGGTGTGGCTTACGTTTCACGTGCCTGCCGATGCCGAGCAGGGACTTTACCGCGGCAAGGCGACGGTGAAGACGTCGCGGGGCGATGTTGAGGTGGCCGTCGAACTGACGGTGTTCAGCTTCGCGTTGCCGGACGAGCGTCACCTGCTGGTTACCAACTGGTTCAATCCCAACGGGATCGCGAGGACTCACGGCGTCGAGCCGCTGACGGAGGCCTTCTGGCCGCTCATGGAGAAGTACGCCCGCAACATGGCCGAGCACCGGCAGAACGTTTTTATGGCGCCGTGGTCTTACATAAGGGTGACGCGGGAGAAGGACGGACAACTGGTGTTTGACTACGCGAACTTCGACCGCTACGTTGAGACGTTTTTCCGCGCGGGTGTGAGCGACCGTATCGAGATCGGCCATGTCGGGCGGTTCGGGAAGGACGGGTGGGGCGGCTCCGAGATCGTGCTGAGCGAGGTTCGCGCGACGGATGCCCAGACCGGAAAGGCCGTGACGCTGTCGGCGGAGGAGGGGCTTGCGCCTCTGCTGGCCGACTTGGAGAAGCACCTGGCCGAGCGCGGCTGGCTGGACAAGGCGATGATCCATGTGGCCGACGAGCCGTCTCTTGCGAATATCGCCGCCTGGAAAAGGGCGTCGCAGTTCGTCCACAAGGCCGCCCCGCGCCTTCGCCGGATTGACGCCATCGAGGGCACGGGCTTCGAGACCGACTTGGAGGTCCTCGTGCCAAAGCTCAGTCATCTGCGGAACTGGTTCGACGACCTCAAGCGCGCCCAGGCCGCCGGCCGCGAGTTGTGGTATTATATCTGTTGCCACCCGACGGGCTTCTACCCCAACCGTTTCCTGGACTTCTCGCTGACCAAGGTACGACTGCTGCACTGGATAAACTGGCGGTACGGGGCGCCGGGGTATCTGCACTGGGGTCTCACGTACTGGGGCAAGGAGCCGTTCGGCGCGCCGCCCGACAATCTGCCGCCCGGCGACACCCACGTCGTATATCCGGGCAAGGACGGCCCCCTGAGTTCCATCCGCTGGGAGACGCAGCGCGACAGCATCGAGGACTACGAATACTTGCGGCTCCTGACGGAGCGCATGAAGGAAGTGCAGAAACGACTTGGGCAGGCCGCCGGGGCCTTCCGTCCCGAACAGCGCGCCAACGAGATTGCGTTGAGCCTGGTGCGCGATTTTGACGATTACGCGCACGATCCCGCCGCCGTGCGCGCCGCGCGCGCGTTGCTGGCGCGTGAGATAGAAACGGCGTTGGATTCGCCGCTGCTCATGGTCGAGACAAAGCCGATGGCTGGAACGCGGCTCATTCCTGGGCCGATCATGGCGGAGCTTTTCGGCGTTGTGGAGAAGGGGACGAAGGTAAAGGTGAAGGGCGCAGAGGTGAAGGTGGCGGAGGACGGTTCATTCTCGCGGACGGTCTATTTCGGGAACCCGAGTGCGGGGCTTAACGAGGTGAAAGTCGCCATCGAGGCGGAGCGGGACGGGAGGAAGAAGACGGTCGAAAGAGCCTTTCCGGTGAGGACAAAGTAGGCGGGCGCAACGGACGAGCGCGATCTAACGAGGAGGGATTGGCATGGCAAAGGCGATTCGGTGGGGCATCATGGGAACGGGGATGATTGCGGCGAAGGTGACGCCGCTGATCGCGGCCGCGAAGGAGACGCAGGTCGTGGCGGTGGGATCGCGCAAGCCGGAGTCGGCCCAGGCGTTTGCGGCGAAACTGGGCCTCCCGCGCGCCCACGGCAGCTATGAGGCCTTGCTGGCCGACCGGGAGGTGGACGCCGTCTACCTGACGCTCCCCAACGCGCTGCACGCCGAATGGACGATCAAGGCGGCTCAGGCCGGAAAGCATATACTTTGCGAGAAGCCCATCGCGGTGACGGTGGAAGAGGTGGATGCCATGGTTGCGGCGGCGAAAAAGAACAACGTCGTCCTGATGGAGGCCTTCATGTACCGCTGCCATCCGGCCACCATGCGGATAAAACAGCTCGCGCAGGAGGGCGCGGTCGGCAAGGTGCGCGTCATCCGCGCCTCGTTTTGCTACAACTGGTATGCGCTGGATAACGTTCGCTACAGTCTGCCGCTGGCCGGTGGCGCTTTGATGGACGTGGGCTGCTACTGCCTTAACTTCGCGCGCTACATCGCCGGGGCGGACCCCGTCGAGGCCAAGGCGGCGGCCCTCATCGGCCCGGAGAGTCGCGTGGACGAGACGATCGCGTGCACCGTGCGGTTCCCCGACGATATAGTGGCGATCCTTCTGGCGGGGATGCGGAACACCAGCCCCAACACCGCCGAGGTGTGGGGCAGCGAGGGCGCCATCATCACCAACGCCCCCTGGTTCCCCGACGCCAAACGCGCGGCGCTGTACGTTGTTCGCGGCAGGGAGACGCGCGAGGTCGTCGTCGAGAACGGCGGGAATGAATACACGCTGGAGGCCGAGAATCTCAACGCCTGTATTCGCGGCGAGGCGCAGCCGATCATGCCGCCGGCGGAAAGCCGATCCAACACCGAAACGCTTCGGAAGCTGCTGCTCTCGGCGGGCGTGATCCGGTAGAACGCGGGCGAGCGTCGCAAGAGGAGCGGAGGTGCGCGCATGGACAGCAGGTCAGACGGACGCGGAGGGTCTGCCCCTCCGACTTGTGCGAGAAGGCAGTTTCTGGTCAGAGGCGGCGCGATCCTGGCGGGGATGGCGCTGGCGCCGGCAACGGCATTGGGTCAGGAGGGCGCGATGAAGTCCGACAAGAAGATACGCATGGGCGTCGTGGGCGGCGGGTTCGGTTGTTCGTTCTACTGGCATGAGCATCCCCATTGCGTTGTCACGGCGGTGAGCGACCACCGGCCGGAACGGCGCGAGAGGTTAATGAAGACGTTCCGGTGCGACAAGGCCTACGATGAACTGGACAAACTCATTCTCGACAAGGACGTGGATGCCGTCGGGGTCTTCACGCCGGCCCCCGCGCACGTGAAGCACTCGGTGGCGGCCCTCAAGGCCGGCAAACACGTCATCTGCGCGGTGCCCGCCGCCATGACCCTTGCCGAATGTCAGGAGCTCGTGGACACCGTCAAACAGACCGGCCTGACCTACATGATGGCGGAGACAAGCTGGTATCATCAATCGGTGATCTCTGCGCGGCAATTCTTCAAGGAGGGCAAGTTCGGCAGCCTCTTCTACATTGAGGCCGAGTATCACCACCCCGGCCTGGAATCCCTGTACTTCGAGAAGGACGGCCGCCGCACGTGGCGCTACGGCTTCCCGCCCATGCATTACCCGACCCATTGCACGGCGTACCTGGTGGGTGTGACGGGCGAGCGCATGGTCGAGGCCACGTGTCTGGGCTGGGGAGACGGGGCCGCGTTCCTCAAGGACAATGTGTACGGCAACCCGTTCTGGTGCGAAACGGCCATGTTCAAGACCGACAAGGGCAATGCGTTTCGCGTGGCGGTGTGGTGGCATGGCGCCGTGCGCGGGTGCGAGAGGGGGCAGTGGCTCGGGAGCCGAATGAGCTTCTATGATCCGCATCCGAACGGACTGGGGTCGGTCATCGTGAGGTCAGGGGCGCAGACGGAAAAGGATGACGGCGGCTTTGTGCGCCAACTGTCGCCATTCGAGAAGTATGAGCAACCGCAGTGGTGGAAGACCGAGGCCCTTCCCGAACCGCTTCGCCACCCGAGCGGCCACGGAGGGTCGCACACGTTTCTGACGCACGAGTTTGTGGACGCGCTCGTCAACGGCCGCAAACCCGCCATTGACGTTTACGAAGCCGTAGCCATGACGGCGCCTGGCATCGTGGCGCACCAGTCGGCCCTTCAGGGCGGCAAACAGATGAAGATTCCCTCCCTCGATCCGCAAGGATAGCCGCGCAGTTCCGTGAAACTGCCGGCTCATGTGCTGTGTATCCATATTATGTGATTGCTGGGCGACCGAGGACGCAGTCCTTCGGCGTTGCGGCGCTTGTGCCTTCCACCCTCTTGTGGAGACCTCGATGACCGTCCAGACACGAATAGCCCTGGTTCTGCTCGGCGCGACACTCATGTTATGGCTGTTGGCGGTCCTGTATCTGTTGCGCATCGCGGACATCTTTAACTACTACCTGGTGAAGAGGCTTCTGGGGGCGAATATCACCTTCGGAGCGATGGCCTTGTGCCCGCTGGTCGCGATGCTCCTGGGATTCAGAATGGTCCGCGACCGGCGGACGCGCGCCTTGGGAGGGGCGGTTATGGGGACAGGCGGTTTCCTGGTCCTTGCTTTCGTTGTGGTCATCGGCGTGCCGCTCTTCCAGGGGAGGATGGAGGCCGGGACGCCCAAGAACCCGACTACACCCAGACGCGTGGAACCGCAGACCGGGCTTCCGGTGTTCCCCGGAGCGGAAGGTTTCGGAACGCGGACCCCGGCGGGCCGGGGCGGCAAGGTCATCGAGGTGACTTCGCTGGCCGATAGCGGGCCTGGGACGTTTCGGGAGGCCCTCAGCGCGCCATTCCGGCGCATCGTCGTCTTCCGCGTCGGGGGAACCATCGAGGTCAGCAAGGCGGTAGTCGTTGATCAGCCCTTCGTGACGGTCGCGGGCCAGACATCTCCCGGCGATGGAATCTGCATCAAGAACGCGGGCCTCGTGATAGTGACCCATGACGTCCTTGTTCAACACATTCGCATACGGCCCGGCAACGAAGGACGCGTCAATGCGGACACCAATGATGCCGTGGAAGTCCTGGGCAAACACGGCAGTCTACCCGGGGCGTATAATGTGGTGTTGGACCACATTTCCGCAAGCTGGAGCGAAGATGAGACCATCAGCACCTGGTTCGGGCCGCGCGACGTCACGATTTCGTGGTCCATCATCAGCGAGGCGCTGAATCGGAGCCGCCACCGCAAACGCACCCACAGCGCCGGACTCCTCATCGGAGACTCCAGCGAGCACGTCTCGATACACCACTGCCTGCTGGCGCACAACGATTTTCGAAATCCGTTGATCTCGGGCGGAGGGACGCATGACATCGTCAACAATGTCATATACAACTGGGGAGTGCTGCCGGCAGAGGTTTGTGATAGCGGCTCGAATTCGTTCCTGAATTTTGTCGGCAACTGCTTCCTGCCCGGCCCGTCAACGAAGGCCACCGCTTACGAAGTATGCCTGAACCACAAGAGAGGGGAGGGAAATCCCAAGGTCTATGTGGAGGACAATATCGGGCCGCATCGCCCGAAGGCAGACATGGATGAATGGTCCCTTGTGAGCTTCGGCTGGGGCGAAGACAGCCCCGCTCCTCAGACTTACCGTGCGTCGCAGGCATTTGCGGCCCATCCCGTCAGCAAACTTCCCGCGGCGGAGGCCCTGGCCCGGGTTCTGGCCGAGGCGGGAGCGACCGCGCCGAAGCGCGACGCCGTTGACGCCCGTATCGTGGCCGATGTAACGAACAAGACCGGCCGGATCATTGATTCACCCAAGCAGGTAGGCGGCCACCCGAAGCTCAGCTCCGGTACTCCGCCTCTCGATTCCGACGGTGACGGAATGCCCGACGAGTGGGAGAGCGGCAAGGGGCTGAATCCCAACGACCCGTCCGACGGCAACAAAGATCGCGATGGCGACGGCTACACGAACATCGAGGAATATCTGCATTCGCTGCTGAAATAGC
>CAYPFP010000067.1:0-29965 GCA_964409935.1 uncultured Planctomycetota bacterium
TAGTATCCCTAAGGCATCATGCACACTAACTGTGACTGTGTTCCGTCTTCGCGATCAAGGGCTTCTCGGCAGCTTGGGTGGGAGAAGAGGAGGGGCCAGCCGCAAAGAGAGGGCGGGGCGCGGCGGAGAAGGCGCGTTCGGATCATGGGTTCGTGCCTGGGCGGGCAAGCTGTTGCAGGACCTCGCGGCGGGCGGCGTTGAGGGCCAGCGGGTCGGCGGCGTTGAGAACCGTGGTGAAGTCGTAGACCTCGCTGGTGCGGCGACCGACCCGCAGGGCCGCGTTCTCCCCCAACGGTCTTTCGGCCGCTTGACTGAATAGCAGCGCGTCGCGCCAACCGTCGCGGTACCCGCAGTACGCGGGAGAGACGGTCAGGCGGCGGGCGTCCTCGTCCAACCAGACGATGTTCTCGGTCTTCTGCCAATGGCAGAAGGCCCAGAGGCCGTAGCCGCGTAGGCCGTGATGGAGCGTCATGACGGGATAGACCCAGGCGGCGTGGTAAGGCGAACGGTAGGGCTTCGAACTGCCGCCATAGCACCAGACTTCGTCGGCGGGGTCAATGGAGACGAGGGGTTCGCCGTCGGGGGATTCGCGGCGGAGTGTGAGGCGGAGTTCGTAACGGTGTTTGGCGGGGTCGGCGCCGTCGCGGGGGCTGACATAGAGATATTGTTTGAGGGCGCCGGCGGTGATGACGAGTCCGCGCTCTTTATTTCCCCAGGGGCTGTCGCCGTGGATGCGCAGCGGGACGCCGTCTTCGCAGAGTTCGAGGCGTTCGACGGTTTCGGGGCTGATGCCCGTTGCGCTGTCGGGGCCGAAGACTTTCGCTCCCCACGTGGCCTCGGCCCCGCCGTTGCGGTATTCGCCCCAGCGCACGTCCAACGGGATTGCGCGCGGCTCAAGCGCGAAACGCGCCCGCGTGATCCGGAGGAATTCGTCTTTGGAGCCGAAGCCGAGCTGCCACTGATCGCACCAGGGATTCATCTGGCGGATGTGTTCGGCGGTGCGCGCGATCATGCCTGTGATGGTGGTGAAGGGACGCCAGCCGGCCTCGCGGGCGAGCCGAGCGGCGGCGATGTACGGAGGGATGTGTTCGGGCGAGATCTCGTCGCTGATCTTGCAGAACTGGGCGTCGAAGCCTTTGGCGGCGAAGTGGCGTTTCATCTCGCGGTAGAACCAGACGATGACGCGGCCGGCCTCCGGCGTGCCGGCCTTGACGCGCCCCTTGCCGACGGCGGGGTCGAGCAGCGCCCATTGCAGGCGGGAGTCGGTCGGATAGCCGAGGTAGGTCTCCAGGCGCGTCACGCCGTGGCGTTTGGCCGCCTCGAACCACGGGTCGTAGGCGGAGAAGTCAAGCTGAGGGAGGCGTTCGAGGTCAATGCGTTCCGGATTCTTGCGGGCAACCTCGGCGAGGAAGTCGTCTGTGCCCGCGATCCTGATCTTCTCCATGACTCGGTTCCAGGCGCAGGTCCAGTCGAGCACGTTGCCGCCGATATCGGCGTAGGCCTTGAGCAGAACGTCGAGGCGGCGGAGGTTTTTCTCGTTGATGTCGAAGCCGCCGGTGAGGACTGTGTATCCGCCGTAGTACCCGCGCACATGGAAGGGCCGCGGGGCCTGCACGGCGACGGGCCAAACGCGCAGGCGGAGCGCGACCGGCACGGCGACGTCGCCCACGACCAGTTCCATCGGAACGTCGTCGGGTCCTGTTTCGTGTTGCTTGGACGATGCCTCGCGTCCGGGCGCAGACACTTGCAGCCAGAGCGTTTCTGTCGCGCCGGACTTGAAGGAAACGGGTTGGGCGGGCATGTCCAGGAGTTCCCTGCGGTCGTCCCCCGGCGTTTCCCAGTATGCGCGGATGTGTTGCCGATGGCTCTGCGGGATGTTCAGGCGCACGGGCGCCTCGAAGTCCTTGAGGATATTCAGGGTCACGGCGGTGAATCGGTCCTCGGCCAGAGGCAGATCGAAGGGGAGCGTCTCGGGGAGGCGTTGCTTGTATTCGTCTGCGCCGATGGAGAGCCAGAAGCCGCGTTGTCGTTCGGCGTCGGTGACGGCGAATCTGGCGGTCTCGTTCACCCAACCGGGGAGGGGGTGCAGGGTGGCCTTGCGCGCGCGGTCTCCATGGGCGGCGATGAGGGCCTTCCAGTCGGGCGGTGCGGCAGATTCGAGCGAGACGAGCAGGGCGTGGGCTTGCAGGACCTTGCCCGGAGGCACGTCGGCGTAGAGCCATTCGAAGGTGGGGAACTCGCGGCTGTCGCGCCAGAAATAAAACTTGTCAGCGCCGGGGGTTACGGCAAGGATGCCGTCGCCGGTCTTTTTGTCCCAGAGCGCGGCGAAGGCGGGGTCGGCGGGCGTGTAGTATTGGGAGGCGTCGGTTCCGCCGAGGACGGGCTTGCGGCCGGCGGCGGGGTCGGCGTTGACCCAGTAGAGGTGGTTGTCGGTCTGGGGTTTACCGCCGGGGAGGAAGAAGTTGCGGACGAAGAGGCGCTGGGGTGTCTGTGTCCCATTCCGGAACTCGTAATAGATTTCCAGGGCAGGGGCGTCCTTGCGGGCGGTGAGGATCTTGAGGACGCTCAGGCCGGAGGGGTGTTTGGATTCGAAGCGGAGCGACGCGACTTCGGGGCCGGGTTGGACGACCGAGGCGTCGTACCGAACGGCGGTGAAGAAGGCGCGGTCGTCGAGGGCGCCGCCGATCTCGGCCGCGCCTTTCCACAGCGAGATGAGTTCGCGTCCGGAAGGTTTGATGAGCCACGACCGAATCCGCGCGCCGGCGGCGGCGTCCACCTCGATGCGGAAGGAGGGGTTTTCAAGCGTGTAGAGGGAGTCCCGGAATCCGGCGGCGGCCTGCGGGAAGACCGAGGCCGGCCAGAGTCCGGCCAGCAGCGCGCAGACGACGAGGCGGTTCATGCTCGACCTCCCGGCGGTCACGAAGACGGACGAAACGCGAAACTGTACAGACGAGCGTCTTTGCCCTGCAGGTGGAAGCGAAGGCGCAGGGGCTTGCCGGCGGGGAGGCGTTTGCCGCCTTTCCACTCCACGGGGACGGCGAGTCCGCCGCTCTTCAGGGCGACGCAATCGGCGGCGGCGAAACCGGGGATGGGCACGCCCGCGGCGGCGTCGAGGACCTCCACGGCGATGCTCGCCGCGCCCTCGGCGTTGACCGTGAGAATCTTCTGCGCGTCGGCGGGGGCGTCTATGGGGATGGTGGTCAGGGCGCCGCGATAGGCGTCGGGGGCGGGCGCGTAGTACGTCCAGCCGTTCACGCGGATCGTGGCTAGGCCGATGTGCCAGGCGGGGCGGTAAGGCTCCACGCCATGATGCCAGCCGCTGCCGCCGTAGTAGTCGCGCAGGATGTCGCCGTCGCGCTGGGGCCAGCCCATCTTCACGATGCCGCTGTCCCACGCGCCGGGGGGACCGACGGGAAGGGTGCGTCCGCCGTTCTTTATGCGCGTGAAGTTGTAGCCGTCGCGGCTGACGGCCAGGGCGCCGTCGTAGCGGTGGTCGAAGGTGCACGGCCAGTAGAGGCACAGGTAGAGGCCGGCGACGATGCGCACGCCGGCCGAGTAGATCTGGTCTTCGCCCTTGCCGGCGCAGGCGTCGAGGAATATCTGGCCGCGCAGGGGGCCGGCGCCGGGTTTGGGGAGGGGCTTCCCGTAGGGGTCGTCGGGGTCGAGGGGGTGTTCGGCGCCTTCCCAGTTCAGGAGGTCCTTGGACCACATCATGCCGCACGAACGGGCGTTGACGGAGAAGACGCGGCCATAGATTTTGATGCGCCGGTCTGGGATGTCCAGCGTGTCCCAGAGGTTGGGCGTGCCGCCCTCGTAGATGGCGTTGAGGATGGAGACTTCCGGGCCGTCCGTCCAGTTCCGGCCGTCGGGCGAATAGACGATGCGTTTGGAGCCTTTGTACCAGACCGGACCGAAGGTGTTGACGCGCATGTATTTCTTGGCGGGGTCGGACTGGTCGGGGTTGTCGAAGTAGCCGCGCGTGATGGGGTTCATGGGTTCGCCGTCGCCCTCGGCGGGCGGCAGGTCCTTGGGAGGCTTGTCAACCTTTTCCCAGCGCACGCCGTCTTTGCTGAAGGCGAGGGCGCCGCCCTTGTAACCGGCCTCGGACCAGCACTGGTAGTGATAGCTCATGAGGTAGGCGCCTCCATGCTTCGAGACGCGGCCGGAGAAGACGAGGCGGTCGTCCTTGGCGCCGAGCGGGCCGGGGGAGAGCACGGGGTTGGCGGGGTGTTTGGTCATCTGGTTGAGGGCGAAATCCAGGCCGCTTGTGCGGGCGACTTCGAGCGAGTCGAGGAAGAGTATTTCGCGGTCATCGGAGAGCGAGAGGGTCGGGACCTTCAGGCGGTCGAAGATGACGCGGTTGGCGGCGAAAAAGAGCAGGCCGACGTCGCCTGCCCCGGCGGGCATGAGCTTCTCGGCGCTGACGGGCCGGCCGGGGGCGTTGAAGGGGCCGCGACACTCGTGCGTCTGGCCGAAGCCGTCGCCGAGCCAGCGGGCGCAGTACGCCCATCGGCGCGTGGTGTTCTGCCACAAGGCCCACGCCACGCCGTGCCGGTCGCGGAAGAGGACGGGGCGCCACATCTCCTCCACCATCGGCAGGACCCTGCCTTCGAAGCGCTTCTCCCAGATGCCCTGGCGGTTGACGATGATCTCCTCGGCCTGGGCCAGGGCGTCGGCGCGCCATCCGGCGTCGGTTCGGACGGCGAAGCCGATGCTTGCTCCGCCGCCCTCGCGCTTGGAGAGGTAGTCGTCGCCGGCGAGCGCGACCTTGCGGATGCCCTCATACTGGTAGCAGATGAGCGGGCGGCCGTCGGCGACGATGATGGCGGGGTGGAACGCCAGTCCCCAGGCCGCGCGCTCGGCCGGGAGCCATTGGCCTTGGGGGGTGCGGCGGGCGTACCAGATGTCGAAGTCGCGCTGGAAGGCGAGGTGGACCGAGCCGTCTGGGGCGAGGTCCATGACGGCGTCGCGGCATTCGCGTTCGCTGAGGGGGCGAGGGGGCGGATAGCTGGGTCTTTTTCCGGGCTGCGCTTGGGGGGCGGCGGGGGCGAAGTTTTTCGGCGGCGCGGCCTGGGGGAGCGCCGGCATGACCAGCGGCGGCATGCCCGCGCCGACGCCGGCGGCCGGCTCGGCCTTGCTGTCCGAGAGCGGCTGATAGTAGACCGTATCTTCGCGCGAGTAGACGACGACGGGGCGCCGCTGGGCGTCGAGCATGATGTCGCCCGGGTGGCACGGGGCGTCGGCGATGCGCTTTGCTTCTCCCCAGCCGTTTTTTTCGCGGAGGGAGGACGGCGCAATGTTTTTCACGGTGCGGCCGGCGTGCCACAGGGCGGTCTTGTCGCGCCAGACGACGTGCAGCCTGTCTTCGGCGTCAATGACCATGCCGAGGGCGGAGACGCCGCCCGGTGTGTTGAAAACGGCCTGGGGGGATGGGCCGGCCAATTCGATCATGTCGAAGTCGCCTCCTGCGACGCGCGGGCCGCGCGCCAGGCCGAGGAAGAGGGCCTGATCGTCCTTCTCGCAGAGGACGAACCATCCGCCGGAGGAGTCGCGGGCGATGTGGCGGCCGTTGTTGCGGGACAGTGTTTCGGCGGCGCCGGTGAGGGGCTTGAGGACGAAGGGGTCCCATTTGTCGAGGTACTGCTTGGGGTCTTCCGGCGGGGTGGCGGGCATGGAGGACAAAGGGCCGGCGACGGCCAGCGGGGCGGAGAAAAGGACGACGCCGAGGATGATGAGCAGGGCTGTCACGGTTTTACCTCCT
Organism: uncultured Planctomycetota bacterium; assembly: GCA_964409935.1. Taxonomy (GTDB): domain Bacteria; phylum Planctomycetota; class Brocadiia; order JAADGH01; family CAYPFP01; genus CAYPFP01. The sequence goes on from CAYPFP010000067.1 coordinate 5,762, forward strand.
TGTCTGGGGTGGTCTTGCCGGTCAAGCGTCCCACGACGAACAGCCAGGCCAGGGCGGAGGTCATGGCTGTGAGGGGATACGTCAGGCCGGGCAGCCGTCCGAAGACTTGCGCGGCGGCCGCGAGCAGGAGCGACATCCCTCCTTTGGACGCTCGATAGACGAAGGCGTCAATCACTTGTTTGGCGCGGTATCGGGCGTCGAAGGAGAGGGGAATGTACAGGATTTCCTTGCCTGCGCGGAAGACGGAATAGTCGAGGGTCTTGAACGAGAGAAACGCGAGGCCGCTGGTGAAGAGGGTGGGGTGCGCCAGGAGCGTGGAGCAGGCGCTCAGGTGTACGAGCGGTATGGCCAGGTGCACGAGACGCAGGGGGCAGAAGCGCAACAGGAGCGGCGTGACCGCGAACTGGAAGACGAAGGCGACCAGGTTGAGGTGGCCGTAGAAGTTGCCGGACCAAGCGGTGCGCTCGTCCTTGACGGGATAGGCTTCCTGCAGAATGCCGTTGAAGCGCAGGTCGAGGACGGTGGAGACGACCTGGGTGCAGGTGATGAGGATCGCCAGCAGGAGCAACGTGCGGTTCTGGAGGAAAAGGCCGAGGGCAAGCTCGCCGCGGTGCGCTTGTCGCTCGGTTTTTGTGGGGGCGGGTTCGCCGCCGAGCCGGAAGGCCAGGGCGGCCAGGATCGCCGCCGGCAGGAGGGAGGCGGCGGCGAAAAGGAGGAGGGTCTCGCTGCCGAGCGGTTTGGCCGTCCTGCCGACCAGATACCCTCCGGCGATGGCGCCGATGGAAGCGATGCCGCAGATGGGGCCGTTAAGCTTGCGCGCGTCGGAGGCGACAAAGGTGCTGTTGATGAAGGACCAGTATTGCTCGATGAGCAGGACGATGTAGGCTTCGCGCAGGACGTAGAGGACGCCCGTGAAGGGGCGCAGACCGAGGCGAACCCCCGCGTAGCAGGCGGCGATGCCGAGGCCCGATAGCAGCGACGTGGCCAGAAGGGCGCGTCTGGGGCCGAGCTGCGAGAGCAGCCAGCCGTAGAAATACAGGATGGCCAGCGTGCCGAGGGGCGCCAGGGCCATGACGACGGCCAGTCTGTCCGAACCGTAGGCGTGGACGTAAAGCGACGTGGACGCGCTGCGCACGAATTCGTAGCCGAAGAGCAGAAAAAGGGCGGCGCCGCCGATGGCGGCGGCTGCGGCGAGCGTCCGCGCGCGGTTCGCGATGGAGATGAGTTGTTCGGCCTTGTGTGGGGAGGAAGGCGCAGTCATCGGCGCTCTCGGTTCAGAAAAAACTCTCTGCCCGACGGCATCGGGGCTAGAGTATATACGGAAGCGCGAGGGATGGAAAGGGCCTTGCGGACCGCCTGCTTGACGTGTCAGGCCCGCTGCGGTTAGAATTCTGCGGCCGAAGGAAGAGCACGAAAGGGAACCACGGAGGACGGCGGACCGTCGCGTTGTGCGAAGTGACCGTGTCTCGACAACAGGGAGGGCGATGCCATGGCGGGCGCATTGGTGTTGCGGAAGTTTTCCGTCGGGCGGGAGCCGCGTGGAGAATCGGCGCCCCTTGTGACGATTGAAGGGAGGAAGGGCGGGCTGGTCGCATTTCTCTTCATGCTGTTGGGGCTGGAGGCGGTCAGCACGCTTATTATCCGCGAACGGGACATCCGGTTCACGGCCGCCAGCCTTTTCGGCAAGTTGACGCACATGGTTCCGATGACCCAGGTTTCGAGCGCGTACATGGGTTTCAGGAAGCCCATCGAGTATCTGATCTTGGCCGGGGTGATTCTCGTGTTCACGTTGCCGGGGCTGATCATGTCGTATCTGCAGCCCAGTCCGCGCGCGCCGCTGGGGGCGCAGGAGGCCTTGGTTGTGCTGCTGGTGGTGTGCGGGATTGCGGGGCTTTGCGTGTTGGCGTACGCGCTGAAAAAAGAGATGACGCTGAGCATCACGACGACGAGCGGTCTTGTCGTGGGACTGAAGTTCAAGAGGAGCGTCATCGAGGGCGTGCCGGTGGATATTGCGAGAGTGGAGAGCGTAATCCGCCTGGTCCACGACCTGGTGCTCGCCAGCACGGGGGGGATTGCCGACCACAAACCGCATTCTGTAAGCGACGGTCCGCCGGCGCCGTCGCGATACGGCGGCGTGCGGGTGGAGTGCCCCGCCTGCAACAGGACGGTCACGGCGCCGGCCGAGGCGGTGGGCCGGGTGGCGCGGTGCCCGGCCTGCAATCAGGCCTTTACGGTGCGCCGCTCAGGATGACGGCGTAAAGCGCGTTGCCTGCTTATTTCCGTGTGATGACCACGGCCTCGCCCTTGACGACCCAGACGAGGTCTTTGCCGATCAGGACCTCCAGGATCGTGCCCAGGCTGGCGTTTTTCATGGCGAGGATGACGGGCCTTTCCTTGACCTCCTCCCAATCCAGGATGGCGGGGTCGAAGACGATGGGGATGTCGGCGACGGCCGCCAGTTGCGCCACCACCTCCGACAGAGGCTCGCCCTTGTGCTCGACGCTCGTGCGCCGCGTCTGGAGACGGTTCCGCACGCGCGCCTCGCTGTCGGCGGGCTGCGGCCCGGCGGCAACCGTCCTGGGAGACCGCTCCCGGATGACGACGACGTTGTCTACGAGGTGGCAGGCCATATCCTGACCCGCCACCAAGCCCAGGGCGTCGTCCAGACAGGTCTGCCGGAGGGTCAGGGTGACGAGGCGTTGGCCGATACTGCGGTCTTCGATATCCGGATCGAGGACGATGTTGAGTTTCGTCAGCGCGCGGAGGAAGTTGACGACGTCGGCGAGGGGCGTCGCCTCAAAATTTACGTCCACCCGTGTTGTCTTGAGCAGTTCGGAGAGTTTCTGTTCGTCTTCGGCGGGCGGCCGGACGGGCATTCCGGCCGCAGGATGGCGGTTCACGATGACGATGACGTTGTCCCTGGCCTGCCAGGCCAGGCTTCGGCCCACCAGGACGGTGAGGGCCGTTTCCAGCCGCACATCCTCAAGCGCCAGGGTGATCAGCCTTTCCCTGCGGACTGCGGGGTCCAGGACGATGTTGGTCTGCGCGAGGCGGGCGAGGAAGGCCGCGACGTCGTGCAGGGGCGTGGCGGCGAAGTTGACGTCAACGCGCCGCGTCTTGAGTGTTTCCTGGAATGAAGGGGCTGCGGCGGTCTTGTCCTGCGCGCGAAGGGGCGGCGCGGCGCACAGGCCGAGCGCGACGAACAGGACCGGAACGAGAGGGCGTTTGTTCATGTTCCTGCCTCCTGAGTTTGCTCGCCGGCGCTATTTTCCGATGCCCTCTTCGGTGATGGCGATGTTGTCGAAGTAGTACTTGCCCGCAGGCCAGTAGGTGTCGAGCTTGACGCGGAGGAACTTCACCGTGGGTTTGATGGTCAAGTCCTTCTGTACCTGGACGGCCACCTTGGCCAGGTCGGAGGGTTTCTCCACGCGGTAAACCTGGTTTTCGAGGATGCGCTTGACGGTCTCGGGATGGACGTCGTAGGCCTGCAGGACGATTTGGAACGGGCCGGCGGACTTGTCGGCGCCGTCGGCCTCGGAAAAGATGGCGCCCCACATCGTCACGGAGTGGCGGAACGTCTCGCCGACGAAGTGCGTGATCTCTTCCGGGGTGGAGTGCTGCGTGATGGGGATTTTCCGCCCGGCCATGCCCTGGTCCACTTCCTCCATCGGGATCACGCCGTAGGCGCCGGCCTTGAGCGCGGCCTCCTGGAGGAGGCGGCGGAACTCGCCGGCCATCTTGTTGTCGTCGAAGGGCGAGTAGAACTTCAGGACGCTGATGCGCTGGGTGGGGCGGAAGATAATGGCGAAATGCTCCCATTCGGCGCCATTGGTCTTGGTCCGCAGGAATATCTGGGTCCGGTAGATCTCGCGGTCCTGGTCGCCGAAGTCTTCGCTGGTCATGCGGCCGTAGCCCTTGACGAAGACGGGGGAGACGCCGCCGTTGGGGCACTTGACGTCGAAGTCGAAGCGGTACGCCATGCCGGGCGTGACGGGGACGGGGTCGCTGTAGAGGTGAGCGCCCTTGTTGCCGCCGACGGTGTCGTACTTGGGTTCGCGGGTGGGGAGTTTCTTGGGGGCTTGCGAGGCGGGCGCGCCGGCGTCGAACTTCTTGCGCCAATCGTCGTGCTGGCTCTGGAGCACATCGGTGTCGAACATCACGGCCTTGCCCGTGGGCGATTCGCCGTCCACCCAGAAACTGCACATGCCGTCCACCTTCTCCCAGAAGGCCGGGGAGCCTTTGCCCTCCTCGAAGCCGGGGTTCTTGACGAGGTTCTTGCGCTTTTTCCAGCTCTCGTCCTGCGTGTAGTCGAGCATCGTGATCTGGGGGGCCGGCTTCTTGCCTTCCAGGGCCAGGACGCCGGCCTGGATGTTCTGCGGGATCTCGTGGACACCGTCGCACTTGTAGGAGGTGTCCAGGACGAGTTGTTGGGCCTCGGGATTGCGCAGGTCCAGGGCCTTCACGGAGACGTCGTAGGTCTCCTCGCCCGATTTCGTGATTCTGCCCCAGACGACAATGTCGGCGTTGAACTCGTCTTTGGCGAATTGAGCGATAGTGCGGGGGTCGTCGTTGAGTTTGGCCTGGAAGTTCTTGGCTTCGATGCGCTGTTCCTGCTCGATCTCCTCGACGGTCTGGTAGATGCGGCGGCGGAAGGCGTGGTTGGTGACGATGCGGGCGGCCTTCTTGCCCATCTGGCCATTGTCGAATTCCGACTCGAAATCGAGGACGACGATGAGCGGCTTGGTCTGGGCGAAGGCGTCGCGATGCGCGGGCAAGGCCCAGGCGAACAGAGACGCCGCGGCCAAGGGCAAAACCAGCGCGCGCAAGCTGTGGGCGGGCATGTGCATCCTCTCCGGTTCCCTGAAAGGCGGCGATGGAACACCGGCCACATTATAGCACAGGAGGCCGGAGACGGGAACGCGGGCGCAGAAGATTCGTCATCCGATGGAGCGCGGGTTTCTACCCCACATAGGACGGGATTTCTGCGAGAGAGCATATCCTTTTCTGTTGCCCGGAGCTTTCGGAGGCCCTGTCCACCAGCAGGCACTCCATGCCGGCGGCGGCGGCGCCGGCGGCGTCGGTGTCGGGGTCGTCGCCGATGAAGAGCGCGGCGTTCGGCCTGACCTTCATCGCCCGCAGGGCCGACAGGAAGATGCGGGGGTCGGGCTTGGACACGCCGGCGTCGGTGGAGGGCAGGACCAGGGCGAAATACTTCAGCAGGCCGAGGGCCTCGACGACCTTGTAGAGCCGTTCGTCGAAATTGGAGACGATGCCCAGTTTGAGGCCGCGGTCCCGGAGGGAATCGAGGGCGGGCACGACGTCGTCGTAGACGCGCCAGGCGTCGGGTTTTTCGAAGGCGTCATAGACGGCCTGGAAGCAGGTCCCGGAACATGGCCGGTTGGCCAGGCGCTGGAACAGCGCCTCGACCAACCGCCGCCAGAAGGCGCGGGCGCCGGACTCGTTCTCCCAGACGGCGCAACCGTCGGACCGCAGTTGGTTCATCACCTGGCGGGCCTCGTCGGCGAAAGCGGCATCCACGGCGGCGGCGTCCAGCGTGATGCCGAAATCCGCCGCGACTCTGGCGTAGACGGCTCCCACGGAGGGGTGGGGGGTGAACAGGGTTTCCGTGGCGTCGAAAAGCACGGCATGAAATTTTGGGCAGAGACGGGTCGTTTGCATCAAACTCCTCCTCGTGCGGCCGCGCTCGGCCGCGCGATGGCCGAACGGTTACGCGACCTCGATCTTTCTCCGGTTCTCCCAAAGCCCGTGAAGGTTGCACATATCCTGCACCGTCAGTTCGAAGGATTTTTTCGGCGTCAGGGTGACGGTGAGGGCCGGTTTCATGACGTCGGGCGTCAGGGTGAAGGCGGCGATCTTCCGGTCGTCCATGAAGACCTCGATGTAAGCGATGTGGTGTTCGGCCGCCATGGGGTGGTCAATGACGACGCTCACCTGCAGCGGTTCGCCGGCCTTGGGGGCGGCGTTGGCTGTCTCGATCTTCGGGACGTGATGGGCTTCCAGCGGGGTCATGTTGGCGGGGTCTCTGGCGGTCTGGGCCTTCTGCGCCTCCTGTGCGGGGGCGGGCCGGCCGATGCCGACGGCGGCCGCCACGGCCCCCCCAAAACCTATCGTCTTCACGAAATTGCGGCGATCCATCTGCGCCATGACTGACCTCCCCAAGAGTAATCTTGTAATCCTACAGGACCAGGTTAAGAGGGTTTTCCAGTATCCGCCTGACTTCGTTGAGGAATCGCGCGGCGTGGACGCCGCTGACGATGCGATGGTCGGCGGAGACCGTCATCTTCATGCGATGGGCGATGACGATCTCGTCATTGACGACGGCGGGCGTCTTGCGGATGGAACTGACGGCCAGGATGCCGCCTTCGGGTGGATTGATGATGGCGGCGAAGTTCTCCACGTCGTACATGCCGGCGTTGGAGACGGTGAACGTGCTGCCGGAGTACTCCTCCGGTTTCAGGCGTTTGGCGCGGGCGCGCTCGACCAGGTCGCGGGCCTCGGCCGAGATGGTGGCGAGTCCCTTCTCGGCGCAGTTGCGCAACACGGCCACGACGACGCCGTCTTCGAGGGCGACGGCGATGCCCAGGTCCACGCGCTGATGAAGGACGACCTTGTCGCCGGCGAAGGAGGCGTTCATTTCCGGATGTTTGCGCAAGGCCAGGGCGGTGGCCTTGAGCACGATGTCGTTGAAGGTGATCTTCGGGGCTTCGGGGTCCACGGCGTTGAGGGAGGCGCGCATCTTGATGGTCTCGCCCATGTCGGCCTCAACGGTCATGTAGAAGTGGGGGACCTGCTGCTTGGACGCCGTGACGCGCGCGGCGAGCGTCTTGGCCAGGGGGCTTAGTTCGCGTTCCTGGCCGGGGGCTTCGGGCGCGGCGGCCTCGACGTCTTTCTGGACGATGCGTCCTCCGGGGCCGGTGCCTTTGATGGCCTCGACGGAGATGCCTTTTTCGGCGGCGATGCGGCGCGCGAGCGGCGAAATCTTGATCCGTTCCTTTTCCGGAGGGGCCTCCTTGAGCGGCGCCACTTTGGCGGGCGCTTCCTTTGCGGGGGGTTCCTTCGGAGGAGCTTCCTTCGGAGGAGCCTGTTCCGGGGGCGCCTTCGGGGCCGGAGGCGGGGCGGCGGCCTTTGGGGGCGGGGCCGCTTCGGGTTTGGCGGCGAGGTATTTTGAGATGTCCTCTTCAGGCCCGGCGATGACGCCGATGTTGGTGCCGATTCTGACTGTCTTGCCTTCGGGCACCAGGATCTTGCGGAGCACGCCGCTCTCGAAGGCCTGGACCTCCAGCGTGGCCTTGTCCGTTTCCACGTCGAGGAGCACGTCGCCTTTCTTCACGGCGTCGCCTTCGGCCTTGCGCCACTTGGCGACCTTGCCTTCCTTCATCGTGTCGCTGAGTCGGGGCATGACGACGGCCACGGCCATGGATGTCTCCCGTTGTCAAACACCTTCACAAGTCCGACGAGGGACGGCCGACATGGGGCTTCCTCGTCCTGGCGATGCCTTACAGGATGCTTTTCACGGCGGCGATCACGCGGTCCTCATCGGGGATGCACAGTTGTTCAAGGCCGGCGGCGTAGGGCATCGGCACGTCGGCGCCGGAGACGCGCACGACGGGCGCGTCGAGATAGTCGAAGGCCAGTTCGTTGATCCGGCACAGAATTTCGGCGGCCATGCCGCATCGCGGCCAGCACTCTTCCACGATGACGGCGCGGTTGGTTTTTTTTACGGAGTTTACGAGGGTCTCCGTGTCGAGGGGGCGGAGGGAGCGGGGGTCAATGACCTCGGCCTCGATCTGCTCCTCGGCGAGTTTTTCGGCGGCGCCCAGGGCGACCTCCGCCATGCGCAGGTAGGCGATGAGGGTCACGTGTTTTCCCTGGCGCTTGACGTCGGCCTTGCCGATGGGGGTGAGGTACTCCTCTTCGGGCACTTCGCCTTTGCGGCCGTAAAGGCCCTCGTGCTCGATGAAGAGGACGGGGTTGTCGTCGCGTATGGCGCTTTTCAGGAGGCCTTTGGCGTCGGCGGGGGTGGAGGCCGTGACGACCTTGAGGCCGGGGACGTGGACGAACCAGGGCTCGAGGCTGTGCGAGTGCTGCGCGCCGAGCTGCTGGCCGCCGCCCTGCGGGGCGCGTATGACGAGGGGTACGGAGACCTGGCCGCCGGACATGTAGCGGAACTTGGCGGCGTGGTTGACGATCTGGTCAATGGCCAGGAGGCTGAAGTTGATGGTCATCATTTCCGCGATGGGGCGCAGGCCCGCCAGGGCCGCGCCGATGGCCGTGCCCATGATGACCTCTTCGGCGATGGGCGTATCCACTACGCGCTTGGGGCCGAACTCCTTCAGCAGTCCCTGGCTGACTTTGAAGGCCCCCTCGTACAGCGCCACGTCTTCGCCGAGGATGAAAACGCGCTCGTCCCTGCGCATCTCTTCGCGGTGGGCCTGGTTCAGGGCTTCTCGATACGTGATCACGGCCATGCGTTTATCCCTTCTCTCGCCGCGTTGGCGGCGGGCTCGGTTTTCAGGCGTAGACGTCTTCGGCCAACGCTTCCGGGGGGAGTTCGGGGCTTTGGTCGGCGAACTCGACGGCTTCATTTACTTCGCGCTCGATGTCCTTCTCGATCTTGTCCAGGTCGGCTTGGGCGGCGGTGTTGTCTTTAAGGAGGCTCTTGGCGAAGTGGGGCAGGGGGTCGCGGGCCTGCCACTTGGCCACTTCCTCTTTGGGGCGGTAGGACTCCGGGTCGGCCATCGAGTGGCCGCGGTACCGGTAGGTGACGACCTCCACGAAGGTGGGTTCCTTTTCGCGGGCCTTCTTGACGGCGCGTTCGCAGACCTCGCGCACGGCCAGCACGTCCATGCCGTCGGCCTTGTCCACGCGCATGTTGTAGCCCATGGCGCGGCGGGACAGGTCGGCGTAGGCCGACACGCGGTGTACGGCGCTGCCCATGCCGTACTCGTTGTTCTCGCAGACGAAGACGATGGGCAGTTTCCACAGCGACGCGACGTTGAGCGATTCGTGGAACGCGCCTTCGTTGACGGCGCCGTCGCCAAAGAAGCACATGACGACCTGGTCGCCGTCCCGATAGTTGACGGCGAATCCGATGCCGGCCGCGACCGGCATGTCGCCGCCGACGATGCCGTCGCCGCCGAAGAAGAGCTTCTCGGCGCTGAACATGTGCATCGAGCCGCCGCGCCCCTTGCAGATGCCGCCGGACCTGCCGAAGAGTTCGGCCATGATGCGTTTGGGGTCGCCGATCCGCACGAGGGCATGGCCGTGATCGCGGTAGGCGCCGATGACGTAATCGTCCTCGCGAAGGGCGCTGATGGCGCCGACGGCGACGGCTTCCTCCCCGATGTAGAGGTGGCAGAATCCGCCGATCTTCCCGGCCATGTACATCTCGCCGGTCTTTTCTTCGAAACGGCGGATCAGGAGCATCTGGCGGTAAAGTTTGAGCAACTCGGCTTTAGGGAGTTTGATAACGGGTTCTTTTGCCATTTCTGTCTCCGGGTACGCCCATGAACTATGCAAGGGGAGTGCCAAACCGGAGAAACTCCGCAAAAGGGCTTTGCGAGGGGCTGGAAGGGGTTTTACGGCCTGGGTTCGGCGCCGGGGCGTGTAGAATTATACACGGCCCGGCCTCCGGCGGTGACACGCTCTGGCGGGGCGCTCTAGAAGTACAGCCACAAGTATATGGCGGACCAGATGAGGAGGAGGACGTAGGCCAGTTTGAGATAGAGGGGGACCCGGTCGCGATGTTGGTTCCCTGGGGGGTTGTCCGGCGTGGTCATAGCAATCCTCCCGGCCGGCCGGGCGCGGCGGCGCGTCCTCGCGGCATGATGATGAAGGCGGTGAGGGCTTCGATCTCCTCCTCGGTGAGGAAGTTAAAGGGCGGCATGAGAGACTGCGGTTCGGTGCTCTGGGGGTTTCTGAAGTGCTGGTAGTGGAATTCCTTCTGGGGGCGCTTGATGCCCTCGTAGAAGAGGTCGGGGCCGGTGCGCTCGGTGCCGAGCAGGTGCGGCTTGTCGTAGACGTAATCTCCGGGGTGCGTGGGGCCGCCGCCGATGTCGGAGAAGACCGTGTCGGCGGGGATGGGCCGATACATGATGGCGCCGTTCTTGTCGCGCATGAGGCGGCCTTCGGCGTCGTACATCGGCTGCCGGCGCACCTGCATCGTGTGGCAGTAGTAGCAGCCTTCGCGGCGATAGATCATGCGTCCTTTCTCTTCCAGGGCGGTGTAGGGGCGGGCGCCCGGCGACGGCGGCACGGTGAGGATGTCCATGTACGGCATGACGATCGTCGTGAAGACCGAGAGCGCCAGCAGGAGGGCGACGCCGATGACGACGAACACTCCGCTTTTCATGGCTGCGTTTTCTCCGGGGGTTCCGCGTTGCGGCCGACCGGCATCGAGACCCGTTTGGCGGTCAGGACATTCACCAGAAAGATCACTTGCGCCGCGAACATCGCCACTCCGAAGACCAGCCGGACGAGCATGTACGGGAACATGGCGTTGACGCCGACCATGAAGGGCAGCCCCTGCGTCCACATCGCTCCCTGCACCAGGCCTGCCATCGTCAGAGTGGCGAAGAAGCCGGCAAAGCCCATCGCGGCGACCCAGAAGTGCCAGTGGGCCAGCGCGCCCTGGGAGATTCGACGGCCGGTCGCCCGTTCGAAGATGTAATAGATCGCGCCCCACGATATGAAGGAGAACGCGGCGAAGAGGGCCAGATGGGCGTGCCCGACGGTCCAGTTGGTGAGGTGGGTGTACTGGTTGACGGTGCGCAGGGCCTGAAGGGGGCCTTGGATGCAGGTCAGGAAGTACGCCCAGGTCCCGAAGATGACGAACTTGAGGGGTACGCTCTCGGCCATGACGCCCCATTTGCCCGACATCGTCTTGAAGAAGTTCGTGATGACGGTCCAGACGGGGACGAACATGAGGATGCTGAAGATGATGGCGATGGTCTGCAGCCACTCCGGCACCGGCCCGCGAATGAGGTGGTGCGCGCCGACCCACGGGTACACCAGGGCGATGGTCCAGAAACCGATGAGGGAGAGTTTGTGGCTGTAGAGGGGGTTTCGGGTCGTCCGGGGAATCAGGTAGTACACCATGCCGACGCCGGCGGTGGTGAACCACAGCCCGATGACGTTGTGGCCGAGGAACCAGTTGGCGATCGCGTCGTTGACGCCGGTGTAGACCGGCGCGTTGCCGACGATCCAGACCATCGGGAGCCAGAACACGGAGCCGATGGAGTACCACATCGTCACGTATAACTGCGACTCGGCGCGGCGCGCCACGGTCTGGAACAGGTTGATCATGACGAGGAACATGGCGGCCAGCACGATGCCGGTCGAGAGCCAGTTCATCTCGAGGAACTCCTTGCCCTTCGAGAGCGAGTGCCAGCCGATGCTCCCCTTCATGAAACCCAGGGCCGCCAGCGCGACGGCGAGATTCCAGAGGGCAAACGCCGCGTAGCCGAGCCGCGCGCTGTACAGGGGGGTTCGCAACAGGTCCTGCGCCATGTAGAACATGATGGCGATGAACGACAGCGACAGCCACCCGTACAGCACGGCGTTGGTGTGGACGGCGCGAAGGCGGCCGAACTGCAGCCAGCCGTATTCTCCCAGGAAGTGGGGGTACGCCATCTTGGCGGCCGCGATCACGCCGACGCCCGTGCCGATGATGAGCCAGAAGAGGGATGCGTACAGGAAGGCCTTGATGACGCCTGCGTGATGGTCTTGCGCCATATCGAGTCTCCGGAAGTCAGACGAAGAAAGCCTGCTTCTGGCGATCCGGACGGCTTGGGCGGGGTTATCCGTGCGCCGCGTCCCTTGCCGGACAAGGCGCAAGACGACCCGCGCAGACAACAATCACATGATAGCACAGGACTCCGCCGCAGGAAAGCCCTCCCGCTTTTTTCCCGTCAGGATTTTGCTTTTGCGCGCCGCGGCAAGTTGATACGTTGGAGGGGGTGGCTGAGGTGCTGTCCTCCTGCGCCTGGAGGTTCGCTATGAGATTTCGCTTGACGCACGCCGTCCTTGCCCTGCTGCTGATGCTGGGGCAGGGCGCTGCCGCTCGCGCCCAGTACCTGTCCTCCGAACAGTTGGGGCCCGAAGTGACCAACGCCGAGGAAGGGTTCTCCATCCGGCCGCCGGCGGGCTGGCAGCCCGCCACGCCGCCCACGCCGGACATGAAGGCCCTCTTCCTGGGGCCGCGCAAGGACGCCGCGGGGCCTACGGCGGCGGTGTGGGTGGACATGGATGCCGGAAGCCTGCTCGACTTCATCGGCAAGCTGCGCTTCCATTACGAGCGCACGCGGCAGGACAATGAGATCGTGCGGATCAACGTGGCCTTCACCAAGAACCAGCCGCAGCAGGCCTTCGTGGAGTGGGCGTACACGCAGCAGAACATCCGCGTTCGGGCGCTGCAGTTCATGCTCGCCTCCGGCGACCGCAAGTACACGGCGGAGTGCACGGCTCCGGCCGAGGGCTTCGAGGCGTACGTGCGGCTGTTCGAGGCGGTCCTGTCCACCTTCAGGCTGTCGGGGGCGACCGGCGAGAAGGCCATCGCGGCCTTCCGGATGAGGCCGGACGGCAGTTACCTCAACACCCGGCACAACTTTTCCATTCTGCCGCCGAGCGGCTGGAAGGCTGACCATTCGGGCCGAAGCGGCGTGGTGGCCTTTTCCAGTCCGGTCGTCCCCAACGGCCCGGCGCCGGGGGTCATCTCGGTGGTGTGCCGCAACAGCAACATGATCCTGCCCCTGTACGTGGACCACTTCAAGCAGGTGGCCTCGGCCACGCTGCCCGGCTACCGGACGATCAGCGACATCAAGACGGCCATCGGCGGGCGCGACGCGTACCAGATCACGTTCTGCTTCAACCAGATCGTGGACAAGAAGGTCATTGCCTGGCGAAACCTCAAGGTCATCATGGCCGACGGCGACAGCAAGTACGAGATCACCAGCGGCACGCTCGACACCGTCTTCGCGCAGTACGAGAAGGTCTTCGAGGAGACGTCGAAGACGTTCAGGATCGAGAAGACGACGGATGAAGACAAGTAGTCGTCGCGGCGGCGCGCGATCTCATCGCCGACGTCGTCTGCTTCCGGGGTCGCATCGCGGGGATGTCGGCGACACCGTCTTTCCGCGCCCACGGGCATGGTGCGGCATCTACAGGGCAAAATGTACCGGACGAGCTATTTTATGCTTGACTTATTGATGTATAGAGGCTCTACTGTGTTCCATTATGTCCATGCACAGGAGGGCGGGAAATGGCCTACTCGGGGGAAGTAACAAGCCGGTCTTCTTGCAGGTCGCAACTCCTCGGCGCATTCACCCTGGTCGAACTTCTTGTGGTAATTGCCATCATTGGAATCTTGGCCAGCATGCTGCTTCCCACACTGTCCCGGGCACGCGAACACGCCCGCCGCAAGGTGTGCATGAGCAATCTCCGAGAGATTGGAAAAGGCTGTCTCATGTACAGCGAAGATTTTGGCGAGTACTATCCCAGCATAAGGGCGCACGGAAGCAATATCAGCAACCCCATGGCTTCGCTGCCCCTCTTGTATGATCGGTACGTTACCAACAGCAAGATCTTTGTTTGTCCCTCGACGGCAGACAGCATGCATGATCTGCAGGTCGGCCAGACCTTCCTGCCACGCGGCGGCGCGGGACCGGCGGGCACGGAACGGCGCACGTGCAGTTATGCCTATGATGATAGAAGGGGAATTCTCGCTAGATCGGACATAGTGATCGCTGGCGACGCGCCGGCGGCTGGCGCGCCGTTCGGCGCCGCGGTCACCGGGCTGAGCAAGAATTCCGACAACCACGGCGGGGAGGGTCAAAACGTTCTGCTGTACGGCGGGGCAACCGTTATCTGGACGGTAAGCGCCAAGAACCCCATGTGTGACTCGGATGATATCTATGTCGCGTCGGATCAGAGCAATCCGGCCATGTCGGACTCTTGCATCCACCAGAGCAAATTTGGCTGAGGCAGTTAGTCATTTACGGACCTGTGTCAGGTCCTGACTGATATCTCCGGCGAGCAGGCCGCCCTACACGCGCAAGGGGTACGCGCCGTAGGCGTCGGCCGTGCGGATGAAGGCCAGGTAGTTCTGAAGGACGTTGTCGGGCAGCGTGGGGGTGTAGGGCGAGGCGGTGGGGCACAGGATGAAGCCGCCGCCCGGTCCGGCGGCGCGGATGGCCTCGATGGTCAGCCGCTCGACCTCCTGCGGCGTGCACGAGTAGATGTCCCCGATCTGGATGTTGCCCTCCAGGCAGATCTTTTTCCCCATGTGCGCCTTGGCCTCGGCCAGGGGCACGTTGCCCATCGGCGGGCCTTCGATGGGATGAAGGCAGTTGATGTCCATCTCCAGGAAGCCGTCCATCAGGTCGCGGATCGGACCGTGACAATGGACGTGAACGAAGCCGCCCGCATCGCGGATGATGGCGTAGACCTCCTTGTCGTACTTCACGACAAATTCGTAGAAGTCCTTCGGCGGATGCAGCGGCGGGGTGACGTATTCGTGTCCGGCGGTGGCGAAGAAGGGGCCGACCTTTTTGCTCACCAGGTACTTCACCAGGTCGCGCTGCCGGTCCGTGAAGACGCGCAGCAGGCGGTGGATCGTCTCGCGCTCCTCCAGGCTCCAGATGGCCAGCAGCTCCGAGCCGAGCAGTTCGTGGACAAAGGAGATGGCGTCCATGCCCGGCGAGGCCAGCACGATGCCGCGCTCGCCCAGGGCCTCGACCATCTTGAAAAACGGCGACACGTCCGGCTGGTGCGGCACGTAGGGGATGGACAGGAACTTCTCGACGTCGGCCAGGGACTTGATGTAGAACGTCTCGCGCATGGGCGGATGGCCCTTGGTGCTGACGTTGGTGGAGCAGGCCAGGTCGCCTTTGGGCGTGCGGATGACGTGATGGTGGACGTTGAAGTCTTCGTTGCGCTTCTCGACACGCGAGGCGGTATTGGCGGAGTCGAACCACCGCGTCAGGAAGGAGCACGACGCGCCCCAGCTCTGCGTCAGGTCGCCGCGCCGGGCGACGGCCTCCACGAGAGGCCGAAAGCTTTCATGGCGTTTCAGGAGCGCGTCGCCGACGGGGTCCACCCCCCGCACCTGAAGGGGGATGCGGTCGGGCTGTTCGCAGCGAAAGGCGGCGGCGAGGCGTTCGCGCGGGGTCATCGGTCCTTCTCTGAAAGCGCGATGCGTGCACCCTCACGCCGCGCTATCTCAACAATGGCGCTGGAATCATCCTGCTCCCACTGGCGCTCTCCGCAGGGCATGGGTTCGATGCGGCTGTCATTCTGCGCGGCCAACCGCCAGAGCAGGTCAACATCCTGTCGGTTGCGGGCCTTGTCAAAGCGCGGGGAGACAACAAGCAGGTCAATGTCGCTCGAGGCGTTTGCGGTTCCTTTGGCCCAGGACCCGAAAACAACGCCAAAACGCACGGTCAGGCCGTGGTTCTGCAATGCGCGCAGGTAGTTGCGAACCGCGGCTACAACAGAGGCATCAACCATCGGAAAACCTCTCCGGCCCGCGCGAGGTAATTGCGGGTTTCCTCCTTTGTCGGCGGCGGCGCGAGCGTCTCGGGGTAGCGCCCCTCCACGTTGAAGGCATTCATCTCGGCCAGTATATCCCGTTGCGCCGAGTTGAGATTGAGGTCCGTTTGCTCCGCGAGCCTGATGAGATTGTGGGTGCGCGGCGCCAATTCGTGCGTCTTGCGGCAAATGTGCGCTTTCAGGGCTTTCTCAAGGGCCAGGTGAGCGAAGAACAGACCATGCCGGATTCGCCCGCGCTCCACAAGCTCACAGGCCACGGCCCAATCCTCAGAAGCGCCTTCCCGCCAGTAGGCTATCTGCTTCTGAATATCCACCATAGAGGCATGCCTCGGCGCTTCAGGTCAATTCTCCAAGACACCTCTGCGCGCCTCCTAAGTTTGCATATAGTCCTGCGAAATGCAAGACTATTCAGGCTCGGCATACTTGCGCCAATTCCTGGTGTCCGCTGTTGACACCGCTTCGCGGGCCTCATAAAATGCGAAGGCAGTTCTGCGCGAGTCGGCAAGAATGTCCAAACGAATCCTCCTCGTCAACCCGCCCATTTACGACTTCTCCGCATTTGACCTGTGGATGAAGCCGCTGGGGCTGCTCTACGTGGGGGCCTTGCTGAGGCAGGCGGGGTATGAGGCGGCGCTCGTCAACGCGATGGACCGGCGGCATCCGGCGGTGCGGGGCCGTCTGCCGCACAAGGAGGAGTACGGCTGCGGGGCCTTCCACGCCGAGGAGGTCCCGAAACCCCGCGTGTTCGCGCACATCCCGCGAAGGTTCAGGCGCTTCGGGCTGCCCTCCGGCGTGATGTTGGAGGAGATGCGCCGGCATCCCAGGCCCGATCTGATTGCCGTCACCTCGACGATGACGTACTGGTGCCTCGGTGTGTTCGAGGCCGTCGAACTGGCGCGGAAGGCCTTCCCCGGCGTGCCGGCGCTGCTGGGGGGCATTTACGCCACGCTGTGTGCGGACCATGCGCGGGCGCATTCGGGCGCGGACCACGTTCTGTGCGGACCGGCGGAACTCTCGCTGATGAAACACCTGGGGGCGGCCCCCGCCGCGTGGGAGAGGCTGCGCCCGGCCTGCGATCTGCTTCCCGAACTGGAGTCGGTCACCGTGCTCACCTCGCGCGGGTGTCCGTTTCGGTGCTCCTACTGCGCGTCGCGGCTGCTGAGCAGCGGTTTCAAACAGCGGGAGCCAGGCGACGTGGCCGACGAGATCGCCGGTTACGTGCAGACGCGCGGGACGACGGACGTGGCCTTCTACGACGACGCGCTGCTCCTGAACGCAGACGGACGACTGCTTGAGACGCTTCGCTTGCTCAACGCGCGCGGCGTGCGGGCGCGATTCCACACCCCGAACGGCCTGCACACGCGCCTGGTGACGCCCGAAGTGGCGCGCGCGCTCAAGGCCGCGAACTTCTGCACCCTTCGCCTGAGCTTCGAGACCGCCAGCCGGGTCCGCCAGCTCGACTCCGACGGCAAGGTCGCCAACGAGGACTTGCAGACGGCCGTCCGCAATCTGCTCGACGCCGGCTTCTCGCGCCGGCAGTTCGAGGTCTACATCATGTTCGGTTTTCCGGGGCAGACCCTCGACGAAGTGCAGGAGACCCTGGCGTTCGTCCACCGCTGCGGGGCGCGCATCAACCTCGCCCAGTTCTCGCCCATTCCCGGAACGCCGGAGTTCGAGCGCGCCGCCGAGGTCCATCCGGCCATCCGCACCGAACCCCTCCTGCACAACAAGACGGCCTTCCACCAGTTGGGGGGCCGTTTCGACTTCGACACCTACAACACCCTCAAGCGCGCCATCGCTGCCCTGAACGCCGCCCTGACATCTTGACTTCGCCCCCCGGTAAGGTATCATTGCGTAGAACGGGCTTCGGCATTCCGCCGAACCTTGCGAGCGCCTGTTTGTGAGAAGGAACAGGCTGGGACATGAACCCTGCGCCGGCCATGAAACACCGTCACCTGCTGGCCCGGACGCTCCTGCTGCTTTCCGGGCTGGCCATCGTTCTGTACTCCGCCCTGGTCTTCTATCACGTCCGAAACCAGACGTTCAAGGGGTTTTATGTCTTCGCGGAGTTGAGGATCGCCAAGGTCTTCCCTGACTCCGAGGCCGCCCTCCACGGGCTTCGCAAGGGCGACGAGGTCGTCGAACTGGACGGCCAGAAGGTCAAGAGCCTGGCCGACTATCTGTTTTTGTCGGGCCAGTTGAAGCCGGGCCAGCGCACGCAGATGGTGGTGGAGCGCGACCGCGAGCGCATTCCCATCGAGATCGCCGTCCAGAAGAGCCAGCCGCAGTATTCCTCATACATCTGGCTGGCCTTTGCGCTGGCGACGCTGGTGACGGGGTTCGCCGTCTACGCCAAAGGTCCCGAAGACAGCTCGACGATCCTGTTCTGCCTGATCTGTGTGTGCGCCATCGGGGCCTTTGTGGGCGGGGCGAACTGGTACGTGCTGGTGAACAACGCTCCGCTGCTGTCGGGCTTCATGTTGGCCGGCGCGCTGCTCAGCCCGATGTGCCTCCACTACGCGCTGGTCTTCCCGACCAAGAAGGAATTCATCCGCCGGCGCAAATGGATACTGCCGCTTCTGTATGTGCCGCACCTGGCCCTGTTCGGCGTCATGGAGGCGTTCAACATCCGCGCCCACTATGACTTCGGGCGCGGGCGCGACCTCCATGCCGAGTTCACCATCATCAACTGGCTCGTGTACGCCGAACTGGCCCTGTTGACGGCGTACCTGGCGACGGCGCTGGGCGTTGTCATCCACGCCTACCGGGCCACCACAAGCTCTCAGGCCGAGAAACAGTTGAAATGGATCTTCTGGGGCGCGACGGCGGCGGCCGTGCCGCTGGCCTTCGCCACCTACATCGCCGTCGCGGACTTCAAGGGCTTTGCCTTCGGCGCGGCCAACGGGTGGATCATGATGGGATCGTTTGTGCTCATGGGCGGCGGCGCGCTGGCCATCACGCGCTACCGCCTCATGGACATAGATACCTTCATCAACCGCAGCATCGTGTACTTTATCGTCAGCGGCGTGGTGGTCTTCGGGTATTACGTCTTCGTGGTGCTGGCCAGTTGGGTTCTCAGCGCCCTGACGGGCGACACCTCCGCCGTGTCGAGCATCCTGTACATGCTGGCCATCGCCGTGATCTTCCGCCCCTTCAGCGAAATCGTCCAGAAGTTCGTTGACCGCTTCTTCTACCGCGAGAAGTACGAGTTCCAGCGCATGATGCTGGAGGTCAGCAGCGCCATCACCTCGATCCTGGACTGGGACGTCCTCCTCAAGCGCATCCTCGACACGCTCATTGAGGGCCTGCGGGTCCGGGGGGCCGGGCTTCTGCTGTGGCGCGAGTCGGCCCGCGCCTTCGAGAAGGCGGCCTGGCAGCTTGCGCCCGAAGCCTCGCACCCGCCCCTGTTCGCCGAACCCAAGACGCCGACGGCCGCAGTCCTGCCCGCCGACACCCCGCTGGCGGCGCGACTGCTGGCCGACCGCGAGGAGATCGTGGCGCCGCCCCATCTGCCCCCGCCGGACAGCCCGATGGGGCAGGTGGCCGCCGAGATGCGCTCCCACGGCGCCGCCATCGCCATCCCCCTGCTGTTCGAGGACAAGGTCATCGGCGCGCTGCTCCTGGGGCCGAAACTCTCGCACGACATCTACACCAACGAAGACGTGCGGATGCTGCGCACCCTGGGCTACCAGGCCGCCATCGCCATCCACAACGCCACGTCGTACCGCGTCATCCAGGAACTCAACGCCCAGATGGGTGACAAGGTGCGCAAGATCGAGGACCAGCAGCAACAGATTCTCGTCCTGCAGAAACAGCTCGTCAACGAGAACCGCTACCTCAAGGAGGAGATTCGCCAGCGGTACAACTTCCGCGAGATCGTCGGTTCTTCGGCCACCATCAAGGACGTGCTCAAGATGGTGGAGAAAGTGGCCAACACCCAGTCGGCCGTGCTCATTCGCGGCGAGAGCGGCACCGGCAAGGAACTCATCGCGCGGGCCATCCATTACAACAGCGACCGCCACAACGGCCCCTTCGTCAAGGTGAACTGCGCCGCCCTGTCGGAGGGCGTCCTGGAGAGCGAACTGTTTGGGCACGAGCGCGGCGCCTTTACCGGCGCGATCCGGCAGAAGGTCGGCCGGTTTGAGCTGGCCAACGGCGGAACGATCTTCCTGGACGAGATCGGCGACATCCCCCTCAAGACGCAGGTGCGCCTGCTGCGCGTCCTGCAGGAGAAGGAGTTCGAGCGCGTCGGCGGCAACGAGACCGTGAAGGTGGACGTGCGCGTCATCGCCTCCACCCACCGGAACCTGGAGGAGCTGATTCAGGACAGGCACTTCCGCGAGGACCTGTTCTATCGTCTCAACGTCATCAGCCTGTTCATCCCCCCCCTGCGCGACCGCAAGGAGGACATCTACGAGCTGGCCATCCATTTCCTGAACAAGTACAACCGCGAGGTGGGCAAGAACCTGCGCTATTTCGACGACGAGGCCATGCAGTTGTTGACCCGCCACGCCTGGCCCGGAAACGTGCGCGAGCTGGAGAACATGATCGAGCGCGCCGTCGTGCTCGGCGAAGGCGACTGCGTGACGGCCCGCGACCTGCCTTTCGGGCAGATGGGCAAGGGCGGGCCTGATGCGGCGCCCGGTCTCGGGCGAGCGCCCGACGTCGGGCGAGCGCCCCACGCCGGACACCCCCCCGCAGACACGCTCCCCGACACGCTTGACACCTACGAGCGCGACCGCCTGCGCGCCGCCATCGAGGAGTTCAACGGCAATCGTTCCGCCGCCGCCCGCTCTCTGGGCCTCAAACGCACCACCTTCCTGAGCAAGCTCAAGAAATACGGCCTGGCGTGAGCGCCGTCCCGCCCTGGTCTTGCCGGGATCCCTTTAGGAGTTGATCGGATGATTGACGTGCATACCCACATCGGATACCGGTCGTCGAAGGACAAGGCGGTCTGCGACGAGCGCGAGATGCTCCGCCAGATGGACGCGTTGGGCATCGAGAAGGTCGTGCTTCTTCCCCTGGGCGCAAGCCCGGAGTGCTCTTTCTTCTGGTTTGGCAACGAGGCCGTCATCGAGGCGTCCAGGCGCCGTCCCGACCGCTTCATTGCGTTCTGCGACCTGGACCCCCGCAATGTCAGCAACAGCCCGTCGGCGGACTTCAAATGGATTCTGCAGGAATACAAGGAGGCCGGCTGTAAGGGCGTGGGCGAGATGACGGCGAACCTGTACGTGGACGATCCGCTCTGCATGAACCTCCTGCGCCAGTGCGGGGAGGTCGGCCTGCCGGTCATTTATCATTGCGCCGCAGCGGTCGCGCACGGCCTGTACGGGCTGGCGGACGATCCGGGGCTTCCGCGTCTTGAGAAGGTTCTCAAGGCCCTCCCGGCAACCGCCATCCTCGGACACGCCATGTCGTTCTGGTCGGAGATCAGCGCCGACCCCGATCCCCGGACTCGCGGCGGCTATCCCAAGGGGCCGGTGAAATCCGGCGGCAGGCTGCCCGAGCTTCTGCGGAAGTACCCCAACCTGTACGGCGACCTGTCCGCCGGCAGCGGGTTCAACGCCATCTCGCGGGACTCGGAGGCCGGATACAGATTCCTGGAGGAGTTCCAGGACAAGCTCTTGTTCGGCACGGACATCTGCCACGCCAACCAGAACGTGCCGATTGTGCCCTTTTTCAGGGCCGCCCTGGCCGAGGGAAGGATCTCGCGCGCGGCCTACGACAAAATAACGCGCGGCAACGCGACAAGGTTGCTGGGGCTGGAAGGCTAAGAGGCGGGCGCTTACTTGGGCGCCGGCGGTGCGGCAGGCTTCTTCGTCCCCTTGATCTGAATCTCGATCGTGCCTTCGTCGCTTACGGAGTAGTCGAGCTTCTCCGGCAAAATCTGGCTCAACGCCGTGTCCAGCGGCACGTTGTCCAGCTTGGCCGTAACGGTGGCTTTAGATCCCACCTGCTGCAACGCCACGGGGTCGAAGACGATCATGACCTTCGTCGCCTTGGTCAATTCGGCCACGGCGTCGTTGAGGGGGGTCTTGGTGAACTGGGCCGTCACCGGCTTGGCCAGGAGTTCGCCGAATTTCGTCTTTTCGGCCATGCGCTTCTTGATCACGGCTCTCTGGGCCATTTCCTTCTGCACGCCCTCGTTGGTCGAGATGAGGACCTTGCCGAAGCTCACGGCGCAATTGAGTTCCTTGCCCGTCAGGTAGAAGAGGGCCGAGGCCAGGTGGACGTCCGCCAGGCTGAGCGTCACCGACCGGAATTTTTCGGCCGGCACGCCGGGGTCCACGATGATCTTGACGCCCGTCAGTTGGCTGATGACGGCGGCGGCGTCCTGGAAGCGGGCGTTTTCGAAGGAGAACGAGATCAGTTTGCGCTGGAGGGCCTCGACGACGGCCTTGCCCTCGGCGGTCAGGTCTTCGGGGATGACGGGGGCGCTGGCGATCAGGTCGGCGATGCCCGCGCGGGTGGAGATGCAGATCGCCTCGTACATCACCTCAAAGGCCAGGTCGGGGCGCGTCAGGGCCGTCAGCGCTGCGCGCAACGTGACGTTGTGCAGGGAAAGCGTCACCTCGCGGTCGCGCGTGGAGGCAGGCAGCGTGTCGTCCAGAACGATGTTCACCTTGGCCTGGGAGGATGCCAGGGCGCGAACGGCGTCGGAGAGTTTGACTTTCTGGGCGTTGAGCGTCACGTAGACCTTGTCGAGGGAGGCGCGCAGTTCGGTCGTCCGCTTCATCCAGTTGGATATCTCGGCGGCGGGAGGCTTGTCGGGGGCGGAGGGTTTGGGGAGAGCGGGTTTCTCGGCCGGCTTGTCCGCCGCGGGTTTTGCCGGCGGCTGGGCCGGCTTGGCGGGGGGGGCGGTTTGCTGTTGCGCCGGCGCCGGGCTGCCGCACAGCCAGAGCGCGAGGGTCAGGCAAATCAGCCGTGTTCTGCTCGTACGCGGTGTGTCCATAGCCGTCCTCCTCGTGACGCGCGACGAATCGCGATCTTCATGCCGGACGCGGGATCGCGCCCTTCCGGTGCCTGCGCCGGGTGCGGCAGCGTTCATACTTTTCGAAGATCAGATGCCAGCGTCCCTGCGCCTTGAGTATTTTCTCGACAAGCTCGCGGGCCGCGCCGCGACCCCCTTCGGCCCGGGTGACATGGACGGCCGCCTGGCGCACCTCGGGGCGCGCGTTGGGCACGGCCACGGGGTATCCCACGCGCCACATCACCGGCAGGTCCGGCAGATCGTCGCCCATGTAGCAGACCTGCTCGTCCGCGAGCTTGAGCTTCTTGAGAATCCGCTCGTACGCCTCGATCTTGTCCAGCGCGCCCTGTTCCACGATGCCGATGCCCAGCTCCTTGCACCGGCGGGCCACAATGCGCGACTTGCGCCCGCTCAACACCGCCCCGATCAGGCCCGCGCGCCGGAGGAACTTGATGCCCGCGCCGTCGCTTGCGTCGAACTGCTTGATCTCGTCGCCCGATTCGGTGAAGACGATACGCCCGTCGGTCAACACGCCGTCCACGTCAAAGATGATCAGCTTGACCTTCCCGATCCGGTTGTTCAACGGCCTCTCCGCGGCTGTCATAGCAGCGTCGTTTCAAGCAGATCCTGCACGTCAATCAGTCCGACGAACTTCCCTTTGGCGTCCACTACGGGGATCTCGTCAATGCGGAAGTCCTTGAGCGTCTTGTACGCCTCGGTGACCAGGCTGCCCTTCCTGACCACCTTGGGGTTGGGGGTCATGACCTCGCCGATGGGGCGGTCCAGGAAGGCGTGGCCGGCGTCCAGATGCCGGCGCAGGTCGCCGTCGGTGAAGATGCCCACGAGGCGCTTCGCCGCGTCCAGGACGCACACGCAACCCGTGCGGCGTTTGCTCACCTGGCCGACCCCGCGAATGGCCCGCAGCGCCTTGCGCACGGTGTCAGTCGGCAGGACCACGGCGTTTTCGCGCCCCGTGCGCATGATGTCCTCCACGACCATCAGCCGCCGGCCCAGCCCCCCGCCCGGATGGTAGAAGGCGTAGTCCTCCTTGCTGAAACGGCGGTTCCTGAGCACCGTCAGAGCGAGGGCGTCCCCCATCGCCAACATCGCCGTCGTGCTGGCCGAAGGCGCCAGCCCCAGCGGGCAGACCTCTTCGATCCGGCCCAGGTCAATGACCACGTCGCTGTGTTTGGCCAGGACCGATCTGGAGTTGCCCGTGATGGAGATGACCCTGGCCCCGATCTTCTTGATGGCGGGAAGCAGCCGCGTGATCTCCTGCGTCTCGCCCATGTTGGACAGCGCGATGACCACGTCCCTGGCCACGATGCGGCCCAGGTCGCCGTGGACGGCCTCCGCCGGATGCAGGAAGTAGGAGGGAGTGCCCGTGCTGGCGAGCGTGGCCGAAATCTTCTGCCCGACGATGCCCGCCTTGCCCATGCCCGTGAGCACGACGCGCCCCTTGCACGCCAGGATAAGCTGGATGGCCGCCTTCACGGCGCAGTTGACGCGGCCGGCGAGGCTGATGAGCGTACGCCCCTCCATCTCGATCACCCTGCGCGCGTACTCGATATAGGCGTCCGGCATGCGTTCACCGTCAGAGGTCAAGGGCTTTGAGCACAGCCAGATAGTACCCTAGCGGTTGCGGCAAGTCAAGATGATGCGCGTCC
>CAYPFP010000068.1:0-29450 GCA_964409935.1 uncultured Planctomycetota bacterium
GTCAACAGACCCTCGACCACGACATCCCCCGCCAGCCGAGCGCAGGGAAAGCAATGGTAAAGGGGGCCACAACCGGCCGGACAACAGTCAGTAGTACCACGTCACTGAGGGAAAAGAACGCTCATGCTGGCCCGATCCCGAATGCACTCGACAGCGCGCGCAAACAGGGGGGCCACGCTCACGACCTGCACCTTGTCTCGAAGTTCCCCCTCCCCGTGCTCGACGGTGTCGGTAACGAGAAGACACTCAAGCGGGGACTGAGCGATACGCTCACCGGCCCCCGACGGCAGGATTCCATGCGTTACGACAGCCACGACCTTGCTGGCTCCCATATCGAGGACCCGTTTGGCCGCCTCAATAAGCGTCCCCCCAGACACAACGAAGTCGTCCACGATCACGGCGGTGCATCCTTTCACCTCGCCGAACAAGTCCATGACCTCCGCGCGCTCGTCATGGGCAACGCGGCGTTTTGAGGCGATAGCCACCGGCACGCCAAGCTGAGTTCCGAACTTCTGGGCATGCGCCGCAAAACCCACATCGGGCGACACAATGACCATGTTGCTCCAGTTGCGCCTTCGCACCTCGTCGCACAGCACCGGCAGCGCGTAGAGGTCATCCACCGGAATGCGGAAGAAGCCCTGAATTTGCGGCGCGTGGAGGTCCATCGTCACGACGCGGTCAGCGCCCGCCGCCTCCATCGCGTCCGCGCAGACGCGCGCCCGGATTGAGACGCGCGGCTCATCCTTCTTGTCGCCCTTGGCGTAACTGAAATACGGTATGACCGCCGTGACCTGCGAAGCGCTGGCCCGTTTCGCCGCATCTATCCAGAAAACCAACTCCATGAAATTGTCATTGACGGGGGGCGAGACCGACTGGATCACGAACACATGGCGGCCGCGAACGTTATCGCCGATTTTCACGAAGATGTTGCCGTCGGAGAATCGGACCACATTGGTCCTGGCCAACGGCAAACCAAGCACGCGGCACACGGCCTCGCCAAAGCGACGGCTGCCCGTGCCCGCGACAATGACAATCTCCTCGCTCAAGGGAGTTCTCCTGACCAACAAGCCCGCGCGCAGTCGCTCCTTGCGCGCTCTCAGGTAGCCAAGAAGTATTCCATCAATGTATGGCCTTCCTCAATCTTCAGGTCGCTCTCCTTCGCATTTGCCTCGGTGAGCGCCGCCCGGCGGGGCGAGCGCACACCGTCGCCGTACATGGCGAACGGAACCGGTTCGGAGACGTGCGTTCGCTTTGAGACCGGCGTGAGGTGATCAGGCATGACGAGAATCCTGAACCTTCCGAAACCTTCCAGTGCCTTGAGAACCGGACCGACGATCTCCGAGTCCACGCGCTCGATCGCCTTCACCTTATCCCCTGCATTGCCATCGTGCCCCGCACTGTCGGGGGCCTCGATATGTATGAGCACGATGTCATGCGTCTGCAGGGCCTCGATGGCCCCCTGGGCCTTGCCGGCGTAGTTTGTATTCAGTTCCCCGGTGGCCCCCGGCACCTCAAGCACGTCCCATCCGATACAGCGCCCGATTCCCTTGACGAGGTCAACCGCCGAGATCACGGCGCCCGATTTGTGGTATCGGTCAGCGAATCTCGGCAGGCGAGGAGCCTGGCCCTGCCCCCAGAGCCAGATCATGTTCGCCGGGTTCTCCTTCAGGTCTACGCGAACCGTGTTGATGGGATGGTCCCGCAAACCCTGGCGCGAAGCCATCATCAGACGCTGCAACAGAGCGGCCCCGTTGCCGCGCGGCAAGTAGTCGGCAAACCGCTTGCCCATGATATCGTGGGGAGGAGTGGTCACGGCGTC
Source organism: uncultured Planctomycetota bacterium (assembly GCA_964409935.1). GTDB lineage: Bacteria > Planctomycetota > Brocadiia > JAADGH01 > CAYPFP01 > CAYPFP01. The sequence continues at coordinate 1,820 of CAYPFP010000068.1, forward strand.
CATGGGGTCCGGTCCCGCATAGATCATGATGTGCCGGAAGCTCACCCCCGGATGGAAGGTCACGTAGCGGGGAGCCAGCTTTTCCTGGACGAACTTGATGAGCTCCCACGCCTCTTTGTTTGAGATGTGGCCCGCGCAATAGTCGGCCAGTATGTCGTCGTCCACGGTGACCAGGTTGCACCGGAAGGCCCAATGCTCCGGGGCCATCGTGATCCCCATGCTTGCGGCTTCCAGAGGGGCGCGGCCAGTGTACGACTTGCGGGGATCGTAGCCAATAACCGACAGGTTCGCGACATCGCTGCCTGGGGGCATCCCAGGCGGAATGGTCCGCACAAGCCCAAGCCTGCCATTCTGCGAGATAAAGTCCATGTTGGGCTTGCGCGCCGCCTCCATGGGCGTTTTATTGCCCAGCTCTGCCACAGGCCAGTCAGCCATACCATCGGGTATGATAATGCAGTATTTCACAGTCGCACTCCGCCGAAAGCAGACAAACAGCACTCAAGCAACACAGAGATCATAATATAAGGGCAAAGCGCCCGGAGTTCAAACCGAAAACCCACCTAAAGATGCTCACGCACTGCCTCAAGGAACTCCCGCGCGGTACGCACATTCCTCACTGCCTGGCCAAAGTCCTTCTCGCGCACCATGGCCCGGGCGTAATACGGCAGATGTCGGCGCAGCAGGAGAACGGCGGACGACTCCCCCGCGTGCTCGCGCAAGAGATCGAAGTGGCGCAGCATTATTCGCTTGATTTGCACGACGGGAGGGGGCGGCAGGAGTCTGCCTGTGTTCAGAAGGTGATTGGCCTCGCGAAAGAACCAGGGACGTCCCAGACACCCACGGGCCACCAAGACGGCATCGCAGCCCGTAGCGACCAGCATCCCCTTCACGTCCGAGGGCGCTCGTACATCGCCGCTGCCCATCACCGGGATTCGGATCGCCTGCTTCACCTTCGCGATCAGCCCCCAGTTTGCGTCACCCGCGAAAGGATGCGCAACAGTCCGAGGATGGATTGCAATGCCGGCCGCACCGGCCGCCTCGCACTCCTTCGCCATGTCCACCGCATTGATTCGTTCCGCAACCAAGCCGCTGCGAATCTTAGCCGTGACCGGCAGACGCGTCGCACGAACCAACACGGCTACCAGCCGGCCGACCTCGCCGGGATCGCCCATGAGCGCGCCGCCGGATCCCTGGGCAAGAATACGCGCTATCGGACAACTGACATTCAGGTCCACAATGTCGAATCCCAGCGACTCCACCACCCGCGCCGCTTCAGCAAGGTCCTGGGCGTGACGTCCGCAGAGCTGCGCCGCGACGGGCTTCTCGGCCGGTTTCGTACGCAGAAGCCGCAATTCGCGCCGGTCCCCGCGCGCAACGTCACGAGCCATCGCCATCTCGGTGTACACGAGCGCCGCACCATACTCTTTTGCCAGTTGCCTGAACGGCAGGTTCCCATACTCTGCCATCGGGGCCAGAACGACGCGACCGTGAATCTGAATATTGCCGATCTTCATTCGGTCCAGGGATGCCCAAGACTCAGCGTGCGGCCTGCGGTATCATTCCGTTCCCCAGGCCGGACGGCACATAGAAAAACCTTGTAACCAGACCAACGCCCACTATAATACCAGAATCAACGGCCGTCACCTTCCGTTCATCTGAAAGGCGACTGAAATTGAGCGAAGTCAGGACAGTGTTTTTCGACCTCGGGGACACGCTGCTGCGGGGGCGCGGCCTCGGCGCAGCCATGGACCTCGGCTATAAGGGCGCGAAAGCCGCCTATGACCGCCTCAAGGCTATGGGAGTTCGGCTGCCCATGTACCTGACCTATATGGCGAAGGTCACGGCAGCCTTCATGGCCATGGCCGGCGCGGCGGAAGGCATGAAGGAGCTTGACCTCAGGAACGAACTGCGCAAGTTCTACAGCGGAATGGGCGCGCCCCTGAACGACGAACAGCTTGATGCCGTCCTGGCCGCATGGCACGCCCCCTTTGCCGCCGAGATGCGGCTCGACGACGGCGTGACGCCCATGCTGGACACACTTCGGGCCAAGGGACTCCGCCTGGGCATTATCACCAATTCGGTCTGGCCCGCGGCCCTTCTTCGGCAGTTGCTCGAGGCCTCCGGTCTTGCGGGCTACTTCCAGACCGTTGTGTCTTCCGCCGATGTGGGCTTCCGAAAACCCAGTCCGGCCATCTTTGACGCCGCTCTCAAACAGATGGACGCCAGCGCTTCCGAATCCGCCTACGTGGGCGACCGGCGCAAGGAGGACGTGGTCGGCGCACAACAGGCGGGTCTGCGATGCATTCTCTTGAAGCCGCAGAACGCTCCCGACGATCCTGGGCCGGAGCCGGACGCGGTCATCCATTCTCTTGCGGAACTCCCCGCCGCGCTCGATGCCCTTCGCTGAGGACGGGAGGATACTCCGTGCCCGTCATCAGCGCCAACAACTTCTCCCTCCATCACACGATCACCTCCGGTCAAATGTTCCGCTTCACGCAGCAGGACGAATGGTTCTACATCCAGACCGGATGGCGGCTATTCCGCGCGAAACAACGAGGCAACCGGCTGATCTATGATGGCGACGCAGACGAAGCCTTTCTCCGACACTTTTTCTCCCTGGACCATAGCCTGGACCTGATTTTGAGCAAGATCGCGGTTGACGATCACGTTGCCGAGGCCACGCGGAGATTTCCAGGGCTTCGTATTCTCCGGCAGGATCCATGGGAATGCCTCGTCTCCTTCTTATGCTCGGCGGCCGCCAACATTCCCAAGATCAAGGACACGGTGAATGCAATCTGCAGGGCGTTCGGCCGCTGCGTGGAACTGCACGATGTCAAGTCATGGACGTTTCCGCCCCTGGGAGCGCTCTCCAACTCCGAAACCCTCCGCTCGGCCAAGGCCGGATTCCGCGCGGACTACATTGCCCGCGTCAATGCACGCCTTGCTCAGGAACCCCGCCACTACCTTGAATCACTGCAGAGACTCCCCTACACCGAGGCGAAGGAACGACTTGAGGAATTGCCGGGTGTGGGGCCGAAGGTGGCCGACTGCGTGATGCTCTTCGCGCTTGGTTTCCTCCAGGCGTTTCCGGTGGACACGTGGATTCGCAGGACCATGCGCAAGTTCTACTTCAACAACCAGCCGGTTTCCGAGGAGAAGATTCGGGAGTTCGCCCAGACTTACTTTGGCGACTATGCCGGGTATGCCCAACAGTACCTCTACCACCAGTCGCGGCACTCGCAGGAGGCGTCGCCATGACCTGATGGCGAAGATCCGAACGTCGCCCCTGCTCCCACGCGCCAGCGCCTTTCCGCGTCACTTCCGCGTCCCTAATGATCGCAACCTTTTGGCCCGCTCCTCGGCCTCCTGATATCGCTCGCCCCGCAGATCAATGTATTTCTCATAGAACGCGAGGGCTTTGCCCTTGTCCTTCAGGGACTCCTCGTACAGGAGCGCCAGATTGTAGTAGACGCTTGCGTATTGCGGATCCACCTTGATCGCCCGTTCATAGACGGCCACCGCGTCCTCAAATCGGCGCTGCGCCCGGAGGATCACGCCCATATTCAACAGGACGCGCACATGCGCCGCCGACCTCCCCGCGGCATTCTCCAGGATATCGCACGCCCTGCCGTACTCCGAGAGAGCGGCATCCGCATCGCCCAGTTCCTGGTGGCAGCGTCCGAGCATGAAGAACAAATCCGCGTTCTCGAAACCGAGTTCGGCAAGCCCCTGGAGAAGACGGCGGGTATTAATGAACTCATTCTTGTCGTACAACTCGCGCCCGAGGTCGAGCAGGTTCAGCATTGTGTCCTCATCGCGTTGAGGTTTGGCGTCAGCCTTGCGTTTCTGCGGCTGCGCCAGGCGAATGCGAAGTTCCCGCAACTCCTTCTTGTCTCTTGTCCGCGCCGTCCGCTCTTCGTCCAAAGCCTTCCGCAGTTCGTCGGCAAGCTTGTCGGCCTCGGACTTCTCCTTCAGGGCAACCTGAAGTCTGCGCTCTGCCTCGCGAGCCCCCAGCCCCCCGGCAGGCTCAAGAACAAGCTCAGACTGCTCCCTGGGCTGCCGCACAGCCTTCGGCACCACCGCCGGCCTAACCGCTTCTGCTTTCTGCTGAGCCTCGGGCTTCTTCCGGGTCTCCTCGCATCCCAAGGCGAGAAGCACAGATACCAAGACCACGCTGCGAAGACACAGGCCTGATTTCATTGACCACACTCGCTTCCCGGTCTGACTCCTGAGGATACGGGACTCCAGAACGCGCACTCACGCGGGGGAGCCTTCCGACACGGGCCCCCCACTCGGGGGGGGCCCCTTCCGGTTCAGCATACCACGACGAATCTCCTCCACCTTGGCTTCGTCCCCCGCGCGCCTGTAAGCGAACAAGGCAAAATGCTCTTTTCCTGACATCAGCGCAACAGCCGCGATCTTCTGCCACTCCTCGGGTTGAACAGACTCCTTGAGAATCCTCTTCCCCTTCAGCCAAACACCCACATCGCCCTCCGCGAACGCCCTCTCAGACACGGCCAACACCTTCCCCATGTTCTCCGCGCGTTCATAGCAGTCCAAGGCATCAGAATAGCGTTCGGCAGCCGCAAGCTTGTCCGCCGCCGCACTGACCTCGCCGCTGGATACATCTTTGGAATACAGGAGCCTTCGAATCTCCCAGAAGCCCGGCAATTGATCTTTAGCCATCGAGCACCGTCGCACCTTTCTCAATTGTGGCAGTACGTTATTACAAGAAGGATAATCAAAACCTGCGTAAAGTCAAGAGGTCCCCGCCCCGTTCCGTTCGTGCCAGGCTCCCGCCCGTTGCGGGTGCCTGGCACTCTTTACGTAGTGCCAGGCACGCGCCGCCGCATGGCAGGCGCGAGCCAGGCACTTTCATCCCCCCGAGGCAACACGCCAGGACGGAACGTTTGAGTTCGTGCCCCGGCGTGTTGTAGAATACATCTTTTCGCTATATAAAATTCTTCGAGGAGGTTTCCATGATTCGAAGACGGCAAACGCGCCCTTGGTCCCCCCGTCCCCAGGTCGCCCCCAAGACCCGTGTGGAGCGCAGTGGAGATCTGCGGATTGATTCAAATGGCAGCCCAGGATGCTTCGGCGGCTGGGAACTGGTCTACCCCGCCACAGGACATGGCCGGCGATGGATGCGTTTCCGCGTCAAGGCACATTGGGCAGACCTCAAGCGGGGCTACGACTCCGTGAATACGGCCGTCGCGTGGCTCGACAAAGACGGGACTCAGGTTGATTGGGATCCCATTTTCCCCGCACGAGTTGAGCGCAGACACGTCGTCTACGAGAGACTCCTACGCGTTCCCGGAGAAGCGCACACGCTCGTCGTCAAGCTTCTCATCGCCTGGTCCGAGACGGGATCCTTGTGGTTTGCAGATCCCCAACTCGAGACCGTTCGCGCCCCATCGCCCCGCCATATGCGTTTGGGGGCCGCAGGCTGCCCACTCCCGCCTGGCCCGCACACCCTTCAGAGCAACATGGAGTTCTTCTTGCGGCTTGCACGCCAGGCCGCCCGACACAAGCTTGACCTCCTCTGCCTGCCGGAGGTCATTCTCTCCTGGGGACTTCCCCGCGCGGAGGGAGAGGGCTTGTACCGTCAGGCCGTGACGATTCCAGGAGAAGAATTGCGCGCCTTCTGTAAGCTCGCGCGCGAGACCCGGATGGCCCTATGCTTCTCCGTACTCGAACGGTCCGGCGAACTCCTACACAACACGGCAGTCCTCATAGACAAGCAAGGCAAGCTCGCAGGCAAGTACCGCAAGGTGCACCTCGCTCAACCGGGAGAGGTGTGGATGGGAATAACCCCCGGCCACGAGTTGCCCGTCTTCCCGATTGAGGACACGCAGGTGGGGATGAACATCTGCATGGACTCTTCTGCAGCCGAGTCGGCCCGTGTTCCGGCACGGTGCGGGGCCGAGATCATCCTGCTGCCAATCATGGGCGACCATCGCGCGGATTCCTGGGTCAGGGGGCGCCTCAATTTCGACGTCGAGAAGTGGATGATGATCCACAAGATGCGGGCAATGGACAACCAAGTCCATATGGTTGTCGCACGCAACAACGGCTATGGGACCGGAATCTTCTCGCCGCGCGGAGAGATGCTTGCCATGGGAGGCGAGAACCGTTCCATCGTCTGGGCGGACGTTGACCTCAACGACGCCCCGCAAACGTGGACGGGTGCAAGTTTCAAGGCCGTCTGCTGGTACGAACGCCGGGAACCCGCCTACGGGCAACTGTGCGGAGGATGCTTCCCGAATCCCTTCGGGAGAGCTAGGGCTTCTTCCCAGCAAATTACGTATTTTCCCACAAATGTCACGGAGCATTATTCGCGCTAGAATAGCAGCACATTTGACTTTGGGCAGGCATGGGTTAGAATTCAAATAGAGTGTGCAGGGGGTATTTTTCATAGCATTATCAGGGGCAAGCATCTCAAAGGAGCTGCCGTATGGCGACGGGCAAGGTGAAGTGGTTTGATCAAAAGAAGGGCTATGGTTTTATCACGAAAGACGAAGGCGGCGACATTTTCGTCCACCACACCGGCATTGCGGGCGAGGGCTTCAAGACCCTTGAGCAGGGCCAAGAGGTGGAGTTCGAGGTCGCGCAAGGCGACCGAGGCCCGAAGGCGACAAATGTTCGCGCCCTCGAGAAAAAGGGCGAGCAAACGGCAGCTTAATCTCTCTTTTCAGCTCTTAGAGCAGTTAGCGGGTCCGACTGGGCGTCCGCCCGGCGTCGCGGGCGCTGACCTGTGAACGGACTTAATCTTCGCGATGATGTCGCGAGCAAGCAGGTCCGTATCCTCATTGAACGCCAGGTCGGGGATGAAGTAGTTGCACGCGCGCGCAAGCATGATGTTAAGCCCCTTCTCCTGCCCACGCCTGAAGTCCGTACGAACACCTATGACCGCCTTGCCCAGGGCATAGGCATATCCGACCTCAAACGCCGTACCACTGTCCGCGTCCGCCCCGTCCAGTATCGCCACGACCGCGTCAGCTTTGTGTATTGCGTCAATGCACGATCTGAAAATGATGGAGAAATGGCGCGGGTCGTTAAACTTGTGCTTGACCTTGATGTCCTGCGGCAGGAAGACCGAACATTGGGGCAAAGCGGCCTCGATCGCTTTGCTCAATTCGCGGTTCCATTTTCTCTCCACTTGCGTGAAGAGAGGCGCGGCCAGGTAGATGTTCATGTACGTTCCTCCGCCCTGAAGAGGGATCCCTCTACGCGATGGTCCTCGTTCATACCCTTTTTGGGCCTTAGTGTCAAGCGCCTAAGGCCGCAGGCGGCTGGTGCGCGTCCCGTCGGCCGCCTCGGGCGGCCGCGTGATCGTCCTTGAATACTTTTGACTGCCTCGGCGCTTTCTGCTAGATTTTGCAGGTGCGGGAATTCAGCTCACCCGTCGCCGGGCCCAGCGTCCATTCTGACCCGAAAGGAATGCCGTCTCGATGCCGAATCTGCTTCTTGAGATTGGGGCCGAGGAAATCCCGGCCAGTTACATTGAGCCAGCGCTCAAACAGCTCAGCGACGCCCTCTCGAAAGGCCTTGCCGACGCAGGACTGCCTTTTCAGAAGATACTTACGACGGCCACGCACCGCAAGCTCGTTGCGTTTGTTGCGAACCTTGCCGATCGCCAGGAGTCGCGCGTTGAGCAAGTGGCGGGACCTGCGGCCAAGGTCGCGTTCGACGCCGAGGGAAAGCCCACCAAGGCCGCACTGGGGTTTGCGCGCGGGCAGGGCATCCCCGTAGAGGAGCTTATCGTGCGGGACACGCCCAAGGGCAAGTACTGTTTCGCCGTGAGGAAGCTCCAGGGGAAGCAGGCCGAGGAACTCCTTCCCGCGATCCTGGCTGCCGTCGTCACAAGGATGTCCTTCCCCAAATCCATGTATTGGCTGAACCCGGAGACAACCTTTGCGCGGCCCATACGGTCAATTCTCGCCCTCCTGGGCGAGCGCATCGTCCCTCTTGCGGTGGCGGGGGTTCAGAGCGGGCGGTTGACCCACGGACATCCATTCGAGGCGCCGGGGCCGGTCGAGATCACCCGAGCAGACTTTGAACAGTACAAACACGCGCTGCTCCAGGCCAAAGTCGTTGTGGACGTCGCTGAGCGACGCGCCCTCATCGAGACCACTCTCAATCACCGCCTCCACGAACACGGCTCCAAACTCAGAGAGATCGAACTGCTTGATGAAGTGAATTATCTGGTCGAGTTCCCGTGCGCGATGGAGGGCCGGTTCTCGGAGGAATTCCTCACGGTGCCCGCATGCGTCCTCGAGGCCGCCATGATGGAACACCAGCGCTACTTCCCCGTGCGCAACGCAGCGGGCAATCTGCTTCCTCGCTTCCTCGTCGTCGCCAACAGAACGGGGGCTGCTGCCGACCTGATTCGCACCGGCAACGAGCGCGTGCTGTGCGCGCGACTGACGGACGCACGGTTCTTCTGGGCCGAAGACAAGAAGACGCGGCTTGAAGACCGGATTGAACGACTAAAAGGCGTTTACTTCCAACGCGGACTGGGAACATACTTCGACAAGACGACCCGGGTTGAGGCGATGGCAAGACGCATCGCCCAAGCCGTTGGGCTTTCCGCGCCGGAGGCCGACGCCGCACAGCGAGCTGCGCGCTTGTGCAAGGCCGACCTTGTCACGCAGATGGTCGGCGAGTTTCCTTCCCTTCAGGGCCGCATGGGGGGCGAGTATGCCCGCGTCAGCGGCGAGCCGCAGGCGGTTTGCAGTGCTATTGCCGAACACTACCAACCGCGAACCGCCTCGTCGCCTCTGCCCTCAACCCGCGCGGGGGCCATTGTCAGCCTCGCCGACAAATTCGATAATGTGGCCGGCTGCTTTGCCCTGGGCCTCGCCCCTTCGGGGTCGCAGGATCCCTACGGACTCCGGCGCCAGACCCAGGGAATTCTGCGCATCCTGGAGGCCAATCAGTTCCATCTATCTCTCGAACTTGCCATACAGAGCGCCCTTTCCGGTCTCCCAAACAACGTCAACAAGGCTCCCGAGACCCTCGACGCCCTTCGCGGCTTCTTCCGGGACCGCCTCTACCAGATGTGCCTGGACACCGGGCACCGATATGACATCGTTAACGCCGTGCTCGCCCCCGGCTTTGACGACGTTACGGAGTTCTTCCGCCGAGTCCGAACCGTGAGCAAGCTCTCCACAACTGACAGGTGGCTCGGACTTGTCGAGGTCGTCGAGCGCACATATAACATCGGGAAGAAGGCCGACACGCGCGGGGACGTAGCCCAGGCCCTCCTGCGGGAACCGGAAGAGAAGACCCTCTGGACGCTCTATGCCGCGCACTCCGGGGAGATCACGGGCCTTGTGGAGGCCAAGGATTTCGAGGGCGCTTCCCTGAAATACCACGACGTTTTCGCCGCTCCCGTCCACCTCTTCTTCGACAAGGTCTACGTGAACGTCGAGGATGAGGCCGTGCGCAATAACCGCCTGTTGTTGCTCAGGAAGATCAACGAACTCTATTCGCGCGGCATCGCGGACCTATCTCAGATCGTGGTTGAACGCAAATGAACGCATTCCCCCTCAAGCTGCGCCTGCTTGCGGCCGTTTGGCTACCGGCTGCCGGAGCGATCGTCCTTCTTGCCGGATGCCGCCTCCAGAACGAAACGATCCTGTATGTGCGCGACGCCATCTGCAAACCCGCAGAATCGGTCCATCTCACCGCCAAACTCGAGGAGAACGATTGGCGCTGGGAGGACGTCGAGGGGAAACCCATCAGCTTCTGGCGCGTGGACGGGGAGAAATTCCAGTTCCTGGGCGGCGACGTAACCGACGGCGAGGCTCGCGGCACGATAGCGTTCACGCCACCCGCCCCCGGCGAGTACACCATCGAATGCCAGTTCGCGGGCACATCCCGTTTCAGACCGGCGGCCTTCCGAGCGCTGGTCCTATGCCGACAGCCGACACGGTACGGCATCATCCTCGACATAGACAAGACTCTGGCAGCCACGACCATCAAGGACGTCTTCCAAGGGAGGTTCCGGCTCGCTCTGCCCCTGGACCGCGACACCGTGCGCGTGGTTAACGAGCTGGCCAAGAGATACGAGCTTTTCATCGTCACCTCGCGCCCCCGGACACAAGCGCCCGCCGTGCTCGAATGGCTTGCGCGGAACGGCTTTCCCCGCGTCCCAACCTTCTTCTACGATCCGCGTACGGAGGCTCTCCGGCCCGCCACGGCCAAACGCAAGATATTCCGCGAGATCAAGCAGGCGTACCCGGCGGTGGCCGTGGGGATTGGGGACCGTGAAGGCGACATTGAGGGTTACATGAGGGAAGGCATTCTGGCCATCGGCATCGGCCGGGAGGAGACGGGGGCCTTTCGAGTGAGTTCCTGGAAAGAGGTCGAGCAGCTTCTCCTGGGAACACCGGACTCCCGCCTCATCCCTTCGGCGCTCATGATCTCACATGGCAAAGAGACGGCCCAATTCTGGCCCTCAGCACAGGGAGTCGGGTGGCAGGTTGACTATGCGTGGCGGCATGGTTCCTATCAAACCATTCCGGAGGCGCCGTGGCCGACCCAACTCGAACGCCTCTTCAAGGTGATTACTACCCTTAACTCGGCCGCTCCCCAATGAGGGGCCAGGGCCTTTCGTCGCCGCCCCACAAACCATCTCAGCCCGGCCAGCCGCCGCATCATCCTTCCTTCACGACCGTTGCGCAGCGGGCACAAATCGTCGGGTGCTCCTTGTCCTGACCCACGCTTTGCCGGTAGTTCCAACAGCGATCACACTTCGGAAACTTCGACACCTCGACCTTGATGGAGAGCGCAGGGGTTTCGAGTCCCTTCGCCAACTCCGCCGCCGCGTCCGCCAAGCCGTCGGGCGGACGCGCCGCGTCCTTCACCAGCGTCACCTGCGACGTGATGAAGAGCGTCGGCAGGATATCCTCCGATGCTCTGAGGAGATCAAACAGCTTCTCGTCCTCGGCGGCAAGCGTCACATGCGCTTCCAGGGCGCTACCGATAAGCTTGGCGGCTCGGGCCTTCTCCAGCTCCCGCGCCACGTCGCCGCGCACCGCCATGAGGCGATCCCACTTGGCATTCAGTCGTTCGTCAATCAAGGTCTGGTTCGGCTTCGGCCAGTGAGCCAGGTGAACGCTGGCAACGTCCTCATCCCTCTGGCTCATACACCACCACACCTCGTCAGCAGTGTGTGAAAGCACCGGCGCGCAGAGCCGAACCAGCGTCATCAGCACGTGGCGGAACACCGTCTGCGCCGAGCGCCGATCCCGCGACTTCTTGCCGGAGGTGTAAACGCGGTCCTTCAAGATGTCCAGATAGACCGCACTCATGTCCACGGCGCAGAAATTGTGGATGAGATGGTAGAGCTTGTGAAACTCATACTCCTCCATCGCGCGCGTGACGGCCTCGATCAGCAATTGGGTGCGGCCGAGGGCCCATCGGTCAATCTCGGGCATTTCTCCCCAAGGTACGCTGTCGCGAGCCGGATCGAAATCGTGAATGTTGCCGAGCAGGTAACGGAACGTATTGCGGATTCGACGATAGGCGTCCGACATACGCTCAATCAAGGGCAGCGACACGCTCATGTCCCCGCGATAATCCAGCGACGAGGTCCAAAGCCGCGTGATGTCCCCCCCGAAACGCTTCACGGCGTCGTCCACGGAGATGAAGTTGCCGCGGGACTTGGACATCTTCTCGCCCTTCTCGTCCACCACAAAGCCGTGAGTAAGGACGGTGCGGAAGGGGGCGCAGTCGCGCGCGGCGACCGCCGGCAACAGACTCAACTGGAACCAACCGCGATGCTGGTCCTGGCCCTCCAGATACATGTCTGCCGGAAACGACAGTTCGGGCCGTTCGCACACGACCGAGCGCCAACTGGAACCCGATTCGAACCAGACGTCGAAAATATCCGATTCCTGGCGGAACTCCTGCTCGCCGCACTTGCGGCACTTCAGGCCCTTCACGAAATGCGCCGCGCTTTGGGAGAACCAACTGTCAGCGCCCTCTTTGCGAAAGACATCCCCCACCGCAGCCACCGACTCGGCCGTCAGAAGCACCTCACCGCAGCCCTTACAGTAAAAAGCGGGAATCGGCAGGCCCCAGGACCGCTGGCGGGAGATGCACCAGTCGGGCCTCTCGGCCACCATGCCCGCAATGCGTTCCTGCCCCCACGCCGGCACCCACGTCACGCCCTTAATCGCATCCAGCGCCGACTTGCGCATCTGCCTATGATCCACGCTCACAAACCACTGCTCGGTGGCGCGGAAGATCACGGACTTGCGGCAGCGCCAGCAGTGCGGGTAGGAATGCACAATCGTCTCCAGCCGCAGAAGCGCGCCCAGCTCGTCCAGGTGCTTCACGATGGCCTCGTTCCCCTTGAAGATGTCCAGCCCCTTGAACGGGCCGGCTTCAGAAGTGAAGATGCCCTGCGAATCCAGCGGGCTGAGGGCCGGCAGGCCGTTGTTGCGCCCCGTGACGTAATCCTCTTCGCCATGGCCGGGCGCAGTGTGAACACAGCCCGTGCCGTCGGTCAACGACACGTAGTCCGCCAGCACGACGGGCGACACGCGATCCATGAACACATGCCTGTACTTGCGCCCCGCCAACTGCCTGCCTGATGCCTTGCCTACACGGCGGAATCCCTTAATGCCCAAGAATTGCATCAGTCCATCGCACAACTTGTCCGCCACGATGGCGGCCTCCAGCGCCCCTTTCTTTGGGTTCGCGTACTCAACGAGGACGTACTCCGCCTCCGGCTGAAGGGCAATCGCCAGGTTGGCCGGCAATGTCCACGGCGTCGTGGTCCAGATCATCATCGAGATATTCCGAGTCCCCGCTCTGCCCAACACGTCCGAAACGTCATCCACCATGGGGAAATTGACGTAGATCGAGGGGCTCTTCTCATCGCTGTATTCAAGCTCAGCCTCTGCGAGGGCCGTTTCGCACTCGATGCACCAGTGGATGGGTTTCAGGCTGCGATAGATGAACCCACGTTCAACCATCTTGCAGAACACGTCAATGACGCCGGCCTCGTACTCGGGCAGAAGGGTGAGATACGGCTTCTCCCAGTCGCCGAAGACCCCAAGGGCCTTGAACTGAGCGCGCTGGAGGCCGACGAACTTCATCGCGTATTCGCGGCAGCGAGCGCGGATATCGGCCTTGGAGAGGTTCCGCGCCTTCGGACCCAGTTCCTGCATTACCCGGTGCTCAATGGGCAAGCCGTGGCAGTCCCAACCCGGCACATAGGGCGCATCACATCCGCACATGGTCTTGTACTTGACGACAATGTCCTTGAGAATCTTGTTGAGACCTGTGCCGATGTGGAGGTCGCCGGTCGGATAGGGAGGACCGTCGTGAAGGATATATTTTGCACCGCCGGCACGCGCCTTGCGGATGAGGCCGTAGATATCCAACTCGGCCCATTTCTTGCGGAACTCAGGCTCGCGACGAACCAGGTCCGCCTTCATGGCAAAGTCGGTCTTCGGCAGGTTGATCGTATCCTTGTAGCTGGGCAAGCGAGTCAATCTCCTCAAGAAGCAGCGGCCACAAACGTCGTATCCCGGCTCGGGAACACAGTCAGGACGACATGATAGCAGAACAGGCTTGTTGCCTTCAAAGCAAAAGGCAGGACGCGGGTTGCGCAAGACGGGGGGGAAAATGCAGGGCCGGTCACTTCTTCAGCAGTTCGAGCAGATCCCTTTCAAACCCCTTATCCAACTCCACCATACTCGTACCCACCATCGAGGCTCCCTCAGTGACAATGGTAGCCGAGGCGAAGCCCACGCGCTTCTTGACGATGTGGCCGTTCTTGTCTATGAAAAATGTCGTCGGCACGTTTGGGGACTGAGTGTAGGCCTTGAACACCTCTCCATTATCCCAGACCAGCGGGTAATTGAGTCCCATTTCCTGCTGGAACCTTCGTAGGGCGGCAGGCCCTTCCCAGTCCAGGGCGATGGCAATCACCTTGAGACGATCCGCCTCATACTTGGCTTGAAGGTCCCGCAGGTGGCGCATCTCAACGACACAAGGCGGATAGCTTGTCGTACAAAAGAGGAGCACGACGGGAGATCCCTTGAAGTCGGACAGCGAGATCGGGCGCCCATCGAGGTCCCGGAGCTTGAAGTCCGGGGCTTTCGTTTCGCTGCCGAAGGCCGTTACCACCACATCACCCACGGCCTTACCGATGGCCACACCGGCGCCGCCAATCACCTCGCCTGCGCCCGCCAGGACCTTCCCCCCTCCCTCCACCAGCTTGCCGCCGCCGTCAATGACAACTTTACCGGCGCCTTCCAACACCTTTCCGCCCCCCTCAATCACGACCTTGCCGGCCCCCCCAATGACCTTTCCAGTCCCCTCGATGACGTCCGCAATGGGGTCCTGCTTCTTTGGATGGGCCTCAGCGGGCGCGGTGGGGGCTTCGCCGCCGGCCACAGGAGCCGCAACAGGTTTAGGTGTCGTCGTTCTGTCTTCACCGGGCGCCGACTTCGGAGGGGCGGTCACCCTAGACTCAGGCTCCTTTTTTTGCGACCCAGCACAACCCAGGGCAACGACGAAGACGAGGGGCAAGGTGACAAGCGACTTCGGTACCATCCTACCTCTCCTGCATGCCTACGGCAGATCAGCCGGTCCATGCGGATGTTAACACGGTCGCGAGAGGCGGTCAAGGCAAAAAGCGCTGGACGATTCGCCAGACCTCTTCGCCTATCTGTTCGGGAGACAGAAGCGCGCCGTGGGGAGCGCAGCAGATTCTTCTCCAGCCTTTTTCCGTCCTTGCGAGCCAACGGTAGACGGCGGCGGCCCGGCGCTGATGGCCGGCGTCGGCCTCATGGACATCTCGCCTTCTGCCGCCGATATAGGAGCGGGCCTCCTTCCTGCCCACGAGTTTGCCCGCCACGCGAACGGGAACGTCAAGCAGGATTACCAGGTCCGGACGCGGCAAGCCGAACACGTCGTGTTCAAGACGGTCAAGCCACCGAAGGAACTCCCGGCGCCCTGAAGCGCTGCGGATCTTCCCCGCCTGGTGCCCCTTGTTTGCCGAGACATATCTGTTACAGACGACCAGGGCGCCGGCCTTCAGCCAACGCACGACCGCAGGACGCGCCTCCCATCGGTCCCCAGCGTAGAGCACCGACGCAAGGTATGCGCTCACCGCGGCAGCCGGGCCGAATTCCCCTTTGAGATAACGGGCCACGAGGTCGGCAAAGAAGCCCTGTCCGTAGCGCGGGAAGTCCACGTATCGCGCTCGGACTCCACCCCGCCGAAGGCGAACCAACAGCCGCCTGGCCTGCGTCGCCTTGCCGCTTCCGTCCACACCCTCGAAGACGATGAGCTTACCCTTCATGCGCACCACGTCGGCCTCTATTTCTTTTTCAGCGGCTCCTCGCGAACAATCGCCCGCGTCTTGCCTGCCTCTTCGGCAGGCACAATCATCACCCGCAGGAGCACGGGGGCATGGTTCTTACACGTGATGTCCGGGTAACCGGCCTTGCTTTGCGACTTCACGAACTCATAGCTTGCCGGCAACTCCACCGTCTTTTTCTCCTTAGGACACCGAAACCATTTTACAATGGTCTCCATGTCGTCTTGTGTGATCTTGTCCTCGGGACCCCCGCCTATCTCCCCGATGTACCATGTGATGTCCTTGTTCTTCTTTACCACCTCCAGGAGCGCCGCGGGCGAGTCAATATTCTTGTGGTACGTGCCGAACACCCGCAGCAACGTAGCCAGATAGCGGAGGTTGACGCTGCAGCTCTCGGGCACGTACGGTTTGATCGCCTTCATATACTCGACCCAGGCCTTCGTCATCGCCTCGAGCTTCCCGCCGAAGGCAATCCGTATCCCCTGCTCCAAATCCGCTCCCTGCCCACAGGCGTTGATGTACCTGTCCAGCATTGCGGTATACTCCCGGCGGCTCATGAGGAACTGCACCAGGAGGCGCGCTTCGAGGTACTGCAGCCGGGCCTTCTCATACCGTTGCTCGACGTTCCGGTTCCAGACCATCTGGCTCATCGTCATCAGTTCCCGCGCCGAGATGAAGTATGCCTTCTCGCCCTTGAAGGCCGACTGGATCAGCGCCACATCCTGCTTCGTCACGATGCCAAACTTGAACTCGTTTCCCTCTTTAATCGTGCGCTCGAAGTACCCGGCCAGCCCTTCGTCCAGCCAGACGGGACGGTTCTGTCCTACGTACTTGTCGAAAAACTGGTGAAACCCTTCGTGCTTCAGCACATCGAAAACGCCTTCCTCGCCCTGTTTCTCAAGGAAGGACGCCAGTTCCTTTGTGGCGGGGACAAAAACGCCCGCGGTGTTGTCCCCCGCGCCCCTGATATGCCTCAAGAAGTCGGCCTGACGTCTAAACACCGTAACCACTGACTTGCCGGTGACTCTGGGCTTCCCGTGCGCGTACTTCGAATACGCGGTATAGAGCGACTCCATGAGGTCCGCCAAATCCTCGGCGAACTCTTCGCTCGCGTCGGTCTTTATCGTGTAGTGGCTGGTCTCCAGGACCCAGAACGCGCCATCCTTCTTGACCGCCGCCCCGCCGAGGGGCGAAGACTGCAGCGCGACCGCCACTACGAGCCAAAGGAGCCAGTCTCTGCGACTCAACATGTTCCACCGGACACAAGAGGCGCCAAACCGATCACACGGACTGTTTTTTCCCGGAGTAGCCGTAAGAGCCTATCTTTTCCCTGAGGCTCCAATACTCGCCCAGGTTGAAGCAGAATGGGGCGGCTTTCAGGAAGTCAATATTGCCGCCGCCGTCCAGCACCGATTCGTCGGCGTGCACGACCATGATCTCCCCGACAAACATTTCATGAGTGCCCAGCATCAGGCTGTGACGCACCTTGCACTCGATGTTTACCGGACACTCCGCAATAAGCGGAGCGCCCACCCGTTGAGCCTTGATGCGAGTCAGGCCCAGTTTCTTAAACTTATCTCCATCTCGACCCGAGATGATTCCGGCCCTGTCGGTCTTTTCCAGCAGCGCACACGACGGAATGTTCACGACGAACTCACCGCTCTCCTTGACCAGAGGATAAGAGTACCGCTGCGGCCGGATGGAGATGCTGATCATGGGGGGATCGGAACACACCGTCCCCACCCACGCAAGCGTGATAACGTTGGACCGACCCTCTTGCGCCGCACACGTGACCAGAACCGCAGGAACCGGATACAACGCGGTACTGGCCTTAAGAGTTTTTCGCGCCATGCCTCCTCCTTACGACGGCGCCCTTTCCGTCAGGGAAACAATCGCATGGGCGGCCATCGCCGCATGCTCGCCAATCCGCCCCAGCCCTTCCATCGTTTTTGCCTTGACGTTCACCCTCGCCTCAGCCACGCCCAGGATTTCCGCGAGGCGCGCTCGGATCTGGGTCTTCAGAGGCCCCAGGCGAGGTCTCTCGGCATACACGATACAGTCCAAGTTATGCGGCCTCAGTCCCTTCTCGGCAATGAGACCAAGCACCTGCCGGAGCAACGCCGCGCTATCAGCATCCCTGAACCTCGGCTCGGTATCTGGGAACAGCTCGCCAATATCGCCCAACCCCGCCGCGCCCAGACAAGCATCACAAATGGCATGAAGAAGCACATCACCGTCCGAGTGACCGAGAAGGCCCAACGGGAATTCAATCTGAACACCGCCCAGCACGAGTCTGCGCCCTTCCACCAGACGATGGATGTCGTAGCCCAAGCCGACACGCATGCGAGTGTCCTAAAAAAGTGGGTGGCTCAACTGTTTCCCTGCGCCGCCAGCAAAGCCTTCGCGATCGTCAGATCCTCGCGCGTTGTGATCTTGATGTTTTCCTCCGACCCTTCGACAACGGCCACGGGATGGCCCAGGCGCTCGAGCAGGCCGGCGTCATCGGTAACCCGAAACGCACGCCGTTCCGCTTTCTCGTATGCGGCCGCCAAGAGGCTGCGCCTGAAGACCTGGGGAGTCTGTGCAGACCACAGGTCTTCGCGGGGCACGGTGCCCGCTATCAGTCCGTTTGGGCCCACCCGTTTCAGGGTGGCTTTCACGGGAGCCGCCAGAATGGCACCCCCCACCCTCTGAGCCGCTCTGATCGTCGCCAGGATCACTCCCTTGCGAACCAATGGACGCACCGCGTCATGAACCAGCACAAGGTCGGCACTCAGAGGAACTCGCGCCAGACCGTGTTTCACCGATTCCTGCCTCGATCTACCGCCGACCACGATGTCGCTCACCCGGTATTTGCGCAACCGAGGCAGCCACTTCCGCCTTACGAGACTCTCGTCCTGCGGGTTCACGACAATCAGCATCTCACGAATACACGAGACGGAAGCCAGCCGCCGCACTGTATGAACCAGGATCGGGTCCCGTCCGAGTTTCACAAGAGGCTTACGCACACAACCGCCGAAACGCACGCCCGCGCCTGCGGCGGCAACGATGGCAAACACAAGAGGACGGCGCGTCACGCTCATCGGAATCCTGTGGAGGCTTTGTCGAATCACACTCTCTCAAACGGATGGAACAGCCTGATGTAGTCGTCTTGCGCATACCGGTCGGTCATGCCCGCAATGTAGTCGCACACGCCCTGATGGAGACCCTCCCGGCGAACCCACTCCTGATACTCGAAGGGAAGCTGTCGGGGATCCTTCGTGTAGGCCTCGAACAGGCGCACCACAAAGTGCTTTGCCTTGCTCGACATGCGCGCGACGCGATAGTGCTCGTACAGCCGCTCTTTCAGGAACCCCTCAAGCTCCAGCTTCAGCCGCTGAACGTCCGGGGAGAACCCCACCAGGCTGCGCTTTTTCCCACGCACATCGTCAGCCGTCTTGACGTTCTCCTCCTCCAGCAGACGATGGGTATGGCGGACCAGATCGGTCGCCAGCAGGTTGATGACGAAATTCACCGCCTGCGCACGGATCAACTGGTCGTCCGGATTCGCACAGAGGTCCTCAACGTGCCTCAAGGCCATTCGGCCCAGCTCAACGCGCTTCAGGTCTCCGGGCGCGATCATCCGCGCCATCAAGCCGTCGTCAATATCGTGGCTGTCGTAGGCGATGGAGTCGGCGACCTCCACAATCTGCGCCTCAAGGGAGGGTTGCGTTGTCCCGAATTCCTCGCGCATATAGGCGGTTGGCTCAGGCCGGTCATGCACCGTCGCATGCTTCGCGATGGACTCTCGCACCTCCCAGGACAGATTCAAGCCGCGGAAGCCGGCATACCTCAACTCCAACACGTCCACGACGCGAAGCCCATGCGCGTTATGTTCGAAGCCGCCGTGATCCCTCATCAGTTCGCGAAGGGCGTCTTCGCCGGAATGGCCGAACGGCGTGTGCCCCAAGTCGTGAGCCAGGGCGCACGCCTCCACAAGGTCTTCGTTGAGATTCAGCATGCGGGCGATGGTGCGGGCAATCTGGGCCACCTCCATGGTGTGCGTGAGCCGCGTACGGTAATGATCTCCCTCATGATTGACGAAGACCTGCGTCTTGTATTCGAGGCGCCGAAAGGCCGTGCAGTGGATAATCCGATCCCGATCGCGCTGGTAGACGCTGCGGAACTCGTGTTCCGGCTCCGAATGCTTGCGCCCCAGGCTGTCCCGGCTTTTCGTCGCATAGGGGGCGAGAAAGCCGGCCTCCCTTTCTTCGATGTGGCGACGAGTCAGCACCGCGATTCTGTCCCCCTCATTCGTGCAGATTGTCTTTGATGGATCGGCAAAGCTGGTCGAGTGATTGCGGCATCACCTTGACATCGGCCAGCACGGGCATGAAGTTCGTGTCGCCGCGCCACCGGGGAACAACGTGGAGGTGCAGGTGGCCCGGAAGTCCCGCGCCAGCCGCTTCGCCGAAGTTGAAGCCCATATTGAACCCATGCGGCCGCAGAACTTTCTTCAGGACCCCCTGCATCCTGGCCGCCATGCTGAGGAGTTCCAGCCCCTCCTTTTCCGTCAACTGGTCCAAGCGGCCTTTGTGCCGCTTCGGGGCGATCAGAAGGTGACCGTTGTTGTAGGGGAACTTGTTGAGCATGCAGACGCATGTCTTGCCCGTGCAGATGAGCAGCCGCCTATCCGCAGGGGATCCTTTTAGCGCGCGGCACAAAAAACAGCCGCCGCGACTCTCGCGACTCACAAACTCCAACCGCCACGGCGCCCAGAGGCATTTCATTTTGATCCTTCCCTCGGTCGTCAAAGCGCCGGACCCCTTGCCGAAGACGAGATGCTTCGGCAGGATCGCTTAATCTCCTCACGCAAGCCGAACAATCTCCGCCTTCACCGTATCGGTGATCTCGATAATGCCATACGACTTGAACGGGGCGAACCGCGTGTCCGTCGGGCTTCCGGGATTAAACAGCAGCACGTTCTCCCGCCGCTCGACGAGCGCACAGTGCGAATGACCAAACACAATTATATCGGCGCCGGGGAACTCGCTCAACATTCGTTTTGGGAGCGACCACGGCGCGCCGCCTCCATGAGCAAGCCCAATACGCCGGTCAATGGCCGTGATAGTCCTCTTATCCGGCAAAGCCTGCCGAGTCTCCCATCTATCCATGTTCCCGTGAACGGCCTCCAGCGGGGCTATAGCGCGCAAGGCGTCCAGCACACTCAGTTCCAGAATGTCCCCCGCATGGAGAATCAGGTCCACCCCGTCAAAGGCCTTCAGCACGGCGGTGGGAAGTTCGCTTGCCACCACAGGAATATGCGTATCGGAAAGGACGCCAATCTTCATGTTTCAGCCCCTCGCCCAACCCATCCTCGCGCCGGGCATCGCTCCCCCGCCAGGCCACACGTACGGAACACCCCGCCCAAACTGCGTTCTATGTCTTACACCCCGCGCAACTGGATCGCCGGCAGGAACCGCAACCCGAACCCCCGCCCCGCGAAGCGCCGCTACCCCCCCCGGTGACCAGCCCAAAAACGGACATTGCCCGCGTCACCCTTTTGCTTCCACATCTGTCACACACCACCTTGGGCCGGTCATCAAAGCTCCTGAAGAAGACCTCGAAGCGACCCTTGCATCTCCCGCATTCATATTCGTAGATAGGCATGCAACACCCTACAGAGGCCAGACGTCTTGGGCCGCACACACCAGGAACAACCCCCCTGCTCACTGCCCGCCCGACGCATTGGCGGGCGCGCACCGGGTGCGCGCGCACCCAGCGGCGTTCCACAGCAGCCTTCGCAGGACGTCAGGGCAGGTAGCGCAGCGGGTCGAGCGGCTCCTCGTTATGCAGGATTCTGAACAGCAGTTGAGGGCCGCCGGCCCGTCCCGATTGTCCCGCTTCGGCAATGGGTTGGCCCTGCCGCACGGAGTCCCCGACCGAAACGAGGAGGCGCGAATTGTAGGCGTAGAACGTACTCACGTTGTTGGCATGACGGATCAGGACCGTCCGGCCATATCCCTGGAAGGCCTCCGAGGCAAAAGTCACGACGCCGCTCATCGCCGCAAGAACAGGTTCGCCTTGCCTTGCGCTTATGATGATGCCGCGGCTGTGCTCTGTGTCGTTGCCTTCAGCGGTGAACCGTTTGATCACCCGACCGCGAAGCGGCCAGGTGAAGTTCGGTTCTGAGACGATACGCGAAAGGTCCGGGATCTTTCCTACCGTTGGCGGAACGGCGGCCACGGCAGGAATCAACAGTCGTTGCCCAGCACGGATGGCATACTGGTCTTGCAGGCGGTTCGCCTTCATGATGGAGCTGGCGGCGACATTATACGAGTTGGCAATCGAGATGAGCGTATCGCCTTGTCGGACAGTGTAGTAGAAACCCCCGGGCTGGACGACGCCCGCGCTCGGCACAGCAGGCCGAGGAACGGCCTCGATGCGCGGTTTTGCAGCGCATCCCCAGAGCATAGACAGCACAACGAGACCGATTACGCGCCTCGCAGGCGTCACCACGACGCTACCTCCTCCCCCGGCCATGTACATCCGTTGGGCAATTGCGTCCGGCCCGATCAGCAATAGCCCTGTCCTGTTCCATGCTTAAAAGCAGAAGACAGGGGCAAATTTCCCAAGACGCCTCAAGCCTCTCATCAAGGAAACTCGCGCCTGTCCGAAGGGTTAACCTGGAGCGGCGTAAGGGATTCGAACCCTCGACCCCAAGCTTGGGAAGCTTGTGTTCTACCACTGAACTAACGCCGCTCATGACTGAATTTTATTCTACAGGCCGTCCCTCACCTGTCAAGCACTTTTTTGCCTATTTTCACCGGCGCGCAGACCTGCCGTCACCCGTGAAGCGCAAATTCTGCGTGTATGGTCAGTTTGGCTGCGGTATCATTATGCAGCTCTCGATGACGAGGCTTCCTTCGGGGAGGAATCTCCGCATGTTCATTTGTCCTGATTGCAGGACCCGGCTCGTTCGCACGAAGAACGAGAACGCCGTATTCTGGGTGTGCGCCACTTGCGGAGGAAAGGCCGTCACCGTTCCCGTTCTCCGAAAGACCGTGATCCGCGAGTACGTTAATCGCCTTTGGGCCTCGGCTCTTGGGAGGGATGGTTCGCAGACCGCGCCCTCTGCCCGCCGGTGCCCGGCGTGCGACCAACAGATGACCGCGGTCCGCGTACCGGCCACGCCGGCCGCCACCACGGTGGACGTCTGCCGGTCGTGCGCATTCATCTGGTTTGATCCCAGGGAATTCGAGAATGCGCCGCCGCTGCCGCCCGCGTCCCGTCCTGAAGAATCTCTGCCGCTGGAGGAGCGCCGCGCCCTGGCCCTCGGGAAGGTCTTAGCTGCGGGGCCTATCCCTGATCCAGGCCCCACCGACTGGTGGCAGTACATACCGGCGCTTCTGGGCCTACCCGTTGAAGAGGACGTGAATCAGCTCCAGCGCCTTCCCTTCATAACTTGGACGCTTGCGGCTGCCATGGTCCTTCTGACAGCCCAAGTCTACTCGGACCCGCAAAAGGCGATGGAGAGTTTTGGCCTGTTACCCGCCCACCCACTCCGCGACGGCGGCTTAACCCTGTTTACCTCCTTCTTTCTTCACGGTGGACGCATCCATCTGGCAACCAACGTGTATTTCCTCTGTCTCTTCGGCGATAACGTGGAAGACTCCCTGGGGAGGCCCCGGTATGTACTGCTGCTTGTGTTTGCTGCCCTCACCGGAGACATTGTGCACGTCGTGCTGAGTCCTCACTCCCAAGCCCCCTGCGTGGGACCCAGCGCGGCAGTCTCGGCCATCATTGCATACTACGCCCTGCAATTCCCCCACGCTCAGTTGGGGTACTTCACACGGTTTTCGCTTCGCTGGATGCGTATGCCCGCCTATGCCCTTCTGACAACCTGGGTGATTCTCCAGATCGTCGGCGCGTGGCAGGACTTCCGCGGGTTCTCGGGCATTTCCACCCTTGCCCAACTGGCCGGCGCGGCCATCGGCGCCGGATTCTGGTTCTGGCTGGGCGGATACGCAATCGCAGCCCCGCCGGCTGACCATTGACTTTGAGTCACACACCGACATAGAATTCTTTTGTGGGCGTGACTTTTCGCGCCCACGCGTCAGCCGGCCTCAACCGCGCGTCGCTGGAACGACGCGCCGCGTCCGAAGGAAACAGGAGAAGATGCCGACGACAACGCAACAGTCCACCGTCGTCAAAGGCATGATCTTTGACATCAAGAAATTCGCCGTACACGACGGGCCGGGCATTCGAACGACCGTTTTCCTGAAGGGATGCCCGTTACGGTGTCTGTGGTGCCATAATCCGGAGTCATTCAACTCCGACCCCCAGATTGTCTTCTTCGACAACAAGTGCATCGGCTGCAAGAAATGCTTCGCTGCGTGCCAGGAAGGGGCGTTGCGCCTTCAGGACGGGCAGCGGCTATTTGACCGCAAGACTTGCAAGCTCTGCGGCCGCTGCGCCGCCGTGTGTTACGCCGAGGCCACTATTGTCGAGGGGAAGCTCGTGACCGTGCAAGAGGTCATGGACGAGGTGGAGAAGGACCGCCCCTTCTATGACAATTCGGGAGGCGGCGTCACCTTCAGCGGCGGCGAGCCTATGATGCAACTTCAGTTCCTCAAAGCGCTTCTGGCCGACGCGCGCGACCGCAAGCTCCACCGCGTCCTGGACACCTCCGGCTTCACGCCCTGGCGAGCCTATGAGCAGGTCCTCGACCTGTTGGACCTCGTGCTGTACGACCTCAAGCACATGGATGCCGACAAGCATAAGAAGTTTACGGGCGTTGACAACCGGCAGATCCTCGACAACGCGCGACGCCTTCGCGACCGCGGAATCCCCATGTGGTTGCGCGTACCCGTCATTCCCGGATACAACGACGACATCGAGAACATGCGCGCGATTGCCGCATTTTTCCACACCTTTCAGAACATTGACCATGTGGAACTGCTGCCCTACCACCGTTTCGCCGAGTCCAAGTACAGGCGGCTGAAGATGCACTACCCCCTTGAGGGTTCGGACCCGCCGTCAGACGAGAGGCTGGCGGGCCTTCGCCGCATTTTCGAAGAAGCTGGCCTCGTGGTGAAGGTGGGCTGAGCCTTTGCCTTTGCGGGAGGAATGCATGTCCGTCGGCATCAGAGAGGATTTGGCCGTCCGCGGCGGGCCTCAGGCGGTAACGATTCCGGCCGGCGACCGCTGGGAGCCTATAACCGACAGCGAGATCGCGGCGGTCACCGCGCTGCTCTCCACACGCTCCATCGGGCAACTCTACAGCATCCTGGAAGTCTTTGAGCGCGAATTCGCCGACACTGTGGGAGTCAAGTATGCTCTCACGCACTGTAACGGCACGGCGGCCCTCCATGCGGCCTACTTCGCGGCGGGCATCGGCCCCGGCGATGAGGTTATTGTTCCGTCATATACGTGGCACGCCACCATCACGCCCTCCCTCCACTGCTGCGCGACTCCGGTCTTTGCGGAGATTGATCCCCGCAACCTCTGCCTCGATCCAGAGGACATTGCGCGGCGAATCACCCCGCGGACAAAGGCCATCGTGGTCACTCACGTGTTCGGCAATGTCGCCGACATGGACGCGATCCTGGCCGTCGCCAACGCTCACGGGATCATCGTGATCGAGGACTGCTCCCATGCTCACGGCGCAAGCTGGAAGGGCAGGCAAGTCGGCGCCATCGGGCACATCGGCTGTTTCAGCATGCAGGCGTCCAAGGCGCTGTCGGCGGTCGAGGGGGGAGTTCTCACCACAAACGATCCCAAGCTGTTCGACCGCGCCCTCATCCTGGGGGGCTACGGTCGCATAGGCAGCAGGCGCATCGGCACGGAGTTCGCGGAATTGAAGGACATCGGCCTTGGCCTCAAGTACCGGGCCAATCCTCTGGGCATCGCGTTCGCCAGCGCTCAACTCAAGCGCCTCGCTGAGCTCAACGAGCACCGCACCCGTAACGCGGACTACCTGAATGCCCACTTGAGGAAGGTCGAGGGCATCGCGACTGTTGAACCTCTGCCTGGCGCCAAGCGGGGCGGGTACCTTGAACTGAACTTCCGGTACACGGGGCAGGAGAACTGGGGCGTCTCCTGCGAGAGTTTCGTCAAGGCGGTCGCCGCAGAGGGCGCTCGCATCTGGTTGCGACGCGGCGGCTATGGGGCCATGCATCTGGAGCCGCTGTTCAACGACTATGATCTGTCCCGGCTTGGGGGATGCTTTTACGATTGGAAGAGGCATCCTGAGGGTCGGCGGCCACGGCGGCACGAACCGGGCAGTTTACCGGTTACAGAAACCGTTGTTGACCAGCTTTTCGCGCTTCCGGCCTTCGCGCTACCTCCTACAGGCCTCCTCGATCAGTACCTACTGGCCATCAAGAAGGTTATTACACATATACGTCATGTCCCCTAGCCCCGCACAACCGCCATTTTGCACGAAGTGGCAGGCCCCGCCAAGTGCCAGGCACTAACGCACAGACTCACCTATTGCCCCAAGGCACACAAGAAAATTTTCCACATTTTTTTCTTGCATATGCCAGGGGGAAGCATATAATGCATTTAGACGGAAGGAGCAGGCTTTCTGTTGGTGAATGAATTTCGTTGCCGGCGGCCAAGCTAGGTATTGCAACGGTGTGGGGTTGGAAGGCTGGGCGGGGCGTCTAGGGAGGCGGGAGGTATCTGCATGCAGCCCGATGTTAGAAAACAAATGCCCCATAGAAAACGATACCAAAAGCCCGAAATCAGCCGAGTCAAACTTGTTGCAGAAGAAGCCGTCCTGGCCGGCTGCAAGTTCCTGGTACGGCTGGGCACCGGACCGGGACACTCAATCTGCGCTCACCCGATACAGGGAACGTGTTTCAATCCCGGCTCATAGCGATCCCCGATCAGCAGATCGTGTTTCTCTCCAGCCATTGCCCCTAACGCGGTCACACAAGATAATCAACCTCTGATCTCGCCCGTTCCTACCCGATCAACAGATCGGCGGAGCCAGGAATCTTCGTCCGCCTCTCGCCTGGGACTCCAGCAAGCGCTCTCCGCACCTCCAACCACCCCTTGGGGGGAAAGAGCACCCAGAAAAGCAATCGGAGCGCATCGCCGAGACGCTCTCCGCACAAAAGTTGCGTCAACGCCCGCCTGCGTGTCGAGAAGCCCCCTTCAAAAAGCACTTCGCGCGACACAATCCCGGCCAACACCTTGCCCCGCCACGGAGGCGGCGTCAGAGCACAGATCGTCTGCGATTCGAGGGGGACGCCGAGCATGGCCTGCGCCAGCGCCAGATTCAGGAACACCTCGTGCCGACATCCGCACAGCGTTGCACGGGTCATAATGTCCATCGGGTTCAGCATTGTCAGCAGCAGCCTCCCTACGTCCACGAGACCGATAATCCTGTCAAAACAGTGGATACTGTTATGCAGAGCCAGGTAGGAAAGATGGTCAGCATCGTTCGGTTTCAGCGCCCCGCCGAAGTCGCCCGCCATCGGACGCGCAGCGCTCCACAAACTGCGCACGGGAGAACTCCGCCCTTTCCACACATACTCCATCGGAGCAACAGACCAGTGAAGCTCCAGCAGCACCTGGCCCAAATGGGACGGTGCGCCTCTTTTCCGCACGGTCGTACGCCCGTACAGCCGCTCTGCAGCCGCCGACTCATAGCCCCCGTCGAGATACCCGAACTCCGTCGCCAGTATCCGCCGAACGGATGCGAGATGCTTTTTGTCAACCAGCATATCCACGTCCGTCATCGGGCGAAGCGCGGGGTGTGGGTACACGCTGTCAAGCAGCGCCATCCCTTTCAGCAGCATGACCGGAACCCCAAGCGCTTGCAAGCGCTTGCAGACTGAGGCCGTTTCCTCCAACAGGAAGACGTTGCGTGCCAGATTCGTCGCGTGGTAGCGAGCCAACGCCTGCTGGACTCCTCCGGGGACAGATTCTCTGCTTAACTCGCAACCAGCCAGCGCCTCCTCGAGACGCACGTGTACCAGGGGGGCAAGGCCGTGCCGCGCACAGAGGCTCAGGAAATAGTCCCAGTCGCACTTTTCGGGCGCTTCTGCAAGATCAGGCCGGCACACTCGGCCGGACATGCTCGCCCAGTGCAGCAACAAGCGCCGCGCAGCGTCACGCGGCGATAGCGGCACCGGGAACTGGGCAATGTCCCGAAATGGATTGCGGGCGGATATTCGTCGCTTCACGAAGACAGACTCCCGTCACTCAGCCGAGCAGCCCTCGGTCGGCAAGGCCGTCTCGAAGGACCCTCTGAGATTAGACCGTTCCACCAACACTGTCAAGGCGGTTTTTCCG
>CAYPFP010000069.1:0-29270 GCA_964409935.1 uncultured Planctomycetota bacterium
CTCCGCTCGTATCTCTCATGCTCTCAACACTTCACGCCTTTTCGCAATAGGCTTTAGCTGCCTCGTATTGCCTCAGTGACCGCAAAAGGCTAGAATAGGCTGTGATTAAGCTACCTCATGGTGTGCGTTGCCACTATAAGGTCGTTGACAATGGTAATCGGCGTTTATCGGCGTGTATCGGCGGTTTCCTTTTTGAGGTTTGCCAATGCCCAAGCGGACTGATATCAAGAAGATTCTCATCATCGGCTCGGGGCCGATCATCATCGGCCAGGCGTGCGAGTTTGATTATTCCGGCACGCAGGCGTGCAAGGCGTTGAAGGAGGAGGGCTACACGGTCATCCTCATCAACTCGAATCCGGCGACGATCATGACCGATCCGGATACGGCCGACCGGACGTATATCGAACCGATCACGCCCGAGATGGTCGAGAAGATCATCCAGATCGAGCGGCCCGACGCCATCCTGCCGACGCTCGGGGGCCAGACCGGCCTCAACACCGCCGTGAAGACCGCCGACCTGGGAATACTGGAACGGTACGGGGTGCGCATGATCGGGGCGACGCCCGAGGTCATCAGGAAGGCGGAGGATCGGCGGCTCTTCAAGGACGCCATGCTGAAGATCGGCCTGGACCTGCCCAAGAGCGGTTACGCCTACACGCTGGAGGAGGCCCGCAAGATACGCGACGAGCTGGGGCTTCCGCTGTGCATCCGCCCGAGCTTCACGCTGGGCGGCACCGGCGGGGGAATCGCGTACAACGTGGACGAGTTCGATGAAATCTGCGGCCGCGGGCTGGAATACTCCATGAACAGCGAGATCCTCGTCGAGGAGTCCGTGACGGGCTGGAAGGAGTACGAGCTGGAAGTGATGCGCGACGTGAAGGACAACGTCGTGATCGTGTGCTCCATCGAAAACTTCGACCCCATGGGCGTGCACACGGGCGACTCCATCACCGTGGCGCCGGCCCAGACGCTGACCGACAAGGAATACCAGCGCATGCGCGACGCGGCCATCGCCATCATCCGCGAGATCGGCGTCGAGACGGGCGGCTCCAACATCCAGTTCGCGGTCAACCCCGCCAACGGACGCATGGTCGTGATCGAGATGAATCCGCGCGTGTCGCGCAGTTCGGCGCTGGCGTCGAAAGCGACGGGCTTCCCGATCGCCAAGATCGCGGCGAAGCTCGCGGCGGGCTACACGCTGGACGAGATCCCCAACGACATCACCAAGGAGACGCCGGCGTGTTTCGAGCCGACGCTGGACTACTGCGTGGTCAAGTTCCCGCGCTGGACGTTTGAGAAGTTCCCGGACGCCAACCCCATGCTGACCACCCAGATGAAGTCGGTGGGAGAGGCCATGGCCATCGGGCGGACGTTCAAGGAGGCCCTGCAAAAGGCCATCCGCAGCATGGAGATCAGCCGCTTCGGGCTGGGGTGGGATCGCAAGGATCGTCTGCGATCGGCGAACCCGCCGATGCCCGACGAGATCCGGGAGAAACTCATCACCCCCAACGCCGATCGCGTCTTTTACATCCGCTACGCCCTGGCCACCGGCATGAGCGAGAAAGAGGTCTGCGACCTTACCGGAATGGATCCGTGGTTCATCAACAACATGAAAGAGCTGGTGGACTTCGAGACGACGCTCACGCAATACGCGACGCTGGAGGCGGCGCCGGCGGAGCTGATCCGCCAGGCCAAACGGCTCGGGTACTCCGACCACCAACTCGGGCGCATGTGGAAGTCCGACGAGATGAAGGTGCGGGCGCGCCGCAAGACGCTCGGGATCGAGCCGACGTACAAGCTGGTGGACACGTGCGCCGCGGAGTTCCAGGCGTACACCCCGTACTACTACTCGACGTATGAGACGGAGTGCGAAGCGCGGGTGTCGGACCGCAGGAAGATCATGATCCTCGGCGGCGGCCCCAACCGCATCGGACAAGGCATCGAGTTCGACTATTGCTGCGTCCATGCGGCCTTCGCCGTCAAGGAGGCCGGCTACGAAGCCATCATGGTGAACTCCAACCCCGAAACCGTGAGCACCGACTACGACACCAGCGACCTGCTCTTCTTCGAACCGCTGACACGCGAAGACGTCCTCAACATCTGGGAGAAAGAAAAACCCGACGGCTGCATC
The DNA here is from genome assembly GCA_964409935.1 of uncultured Planctomycetota bacterium. GTDB lineage: Bacteria > Planctomycetota > Brocadiia > JAADGH01 > CAYPFP01 > CAYPFP01. The sequence continues at coordinate 2,132 of CAYPFP010000069.1, forward strand.
GTGCAGTTCGGGGGACAGACCCCGCTCAACCTCGCGCGCGTGCTACAGGAAGCCGGCGTCAAGATCATCGGCACGTCCGTGGAAAGCATTGACACCGCCGAAGACCGCGACAAATTTCAACGCCTTATCACCAAGCTGAAGATTCACCAGCCCGACAACGGCATCGCCACCAACGTCGAGGAAGCCCGCGCGGTGGCCCACCGCATCGGTTATCCCGTACTGGTACGACCGTCGTTCGTGCTGGGAGGACGGGCGATGGAACTGGTCTACGACGACGAATCGCTGCTGCGCTACATGACCGAGGCCGTGGAGGCGTCGCCCGAACGTCCCGTTCTGGTGGATAAGTTTCTCGAAGACGCCATCGAGGTGGACGTGGACTGCATCGCCGACGGGGAGATCGTCGTGATCGGCGGCGTCATGGAGCATATCGAGGAGGCCGGCATCCACTCCGGCGACTCCGCGTGCGCGCTGCCGCCGTACACGCTCAGCGACAAACTCTTGCAGAAGATCAAAGAGAACACGTACGCCCTCGCGCGGGAGCTGGACGTGCGGGGCCTCATGAACACGCAGTACGCCATCAAGAACGACATCGTGTACGTGCTGGAGGTCAACCCGCGCGCGTCGCGCACGGTCCCGTTTGTGTCCAAGGCCATCGGCGTGCCGCTGGCCAAGCTGGCCACGAAGGTGATGCTGGGGGCGAAGCTGCGCGATCTGGGCTTCACCAAAGAGATCGAGCCGACGCACATCTCGGTGAAGGAATCGGTCTTCCCGTTCAATCGCTTCCCAGGAGTGGACATCGTGCTCGGCCCGGAGATGAAATCCACGGGCGAGGTGATGGGGATAGACACCAACTTCGGCGCGGCCTTCGCCAAGAGCCAGATCGCGGCGTCGTCGGGCCTGCCGCTCAAGGGCACGGTGTTCGTGAGCGTGCGCGACCACGACAAACGCGCCGTCATCTTCATCGCCAAGAAGCTGGAAGACCTGGGATTCAAGATCATGGCCACCGGCGGGACGGCCAAGGCGCTGGCGACGAACGGCATAGACGTCCACCGCGTCAACAAGATCAAGGAAGGCCGGCCCAACCTGCTGGACCACATCAAGAACGGCGAGATTCAACTCCTCATCAACACGCCATCGGGCAAAGGCCCCAAGACCGACGAGGCCAAGATACGATCGCTCGCCGTCATCCACAACATTCCCTGCATCACGACCATCTCGGGGGCCATGGCCGCCGTCAACGGCATCGAGTCCATGAAGAAACGCGCGCTGGGCGTCAAGGCGCTGCAGGAGTACCACCGGAAGGCGGTATAGCGGAAGGGGACCGCCGCCGAACGCCGATAGCGCAGATTCCCGCCGGCAGACAGCCGAACTCTATCGGGATTCCGACGGCCGGGGATGCCTGGGGAGCCTGGCGCGGATTTCGCTCAGGAGAGGCTCGGCGTCCCTGAGGCCGAGTTCGGCGGCCTTGGCGGCGTTGGAGGCGGCCATGCCGAGGCGGCCGCGCATGAGATGGATCATGGCCATGTTGTAGTAAGCCTCGGCGAGGAGGGGGTCGAGACGGACGGCCTCGCCGAACTGGAGGTAGGCGGCGTCCAGGTCGTTCATGTTGGCGAGGATGCGGCCGAGGTTGAGGCGGGCGTCGGCGAGGTTGGGGTCGGCTTCGACGGCGCGTTTGGCGACGCGCAACGCATCGGACTTTCTGCCGCCGTCCCACCAGATCACCGAAAGGTTGGTCAGGGCGATGGCGAAGTTGGGGTCGCAGGCCAGGGCGTTTTCGAATTCGCGCTCGGCCAGGGCGCGGCGGCCGCGTTCGAGGCAGGCCGCGCCGAGGTTGGCGTGGGACATGGGGCTGAGGGGCGACGCGGCGACCGTGTCGCGCCAGAGGGGAACGGAGCCGGCCCAGACGCGCGTGCGCTGCCATGAGAGAACGGCCATGCACACCAGCGCGGCCAGGAGCGCGACTCGCAGCACGGCGATCAGCCCGCGGCGGCACGAGGGCGGGGGCACACACGCTCCAAACACCAGACCCGCGCCGAGCACGGCCACGTAGAGGTAGCGGTCCGCCCGCAGGGTGCTGATGGGGATGATGTTCAGGAAGGGCAGGAGCGCGATGAGAAACCAAAGGCCGCCCAGGCGGGCCATGCGCGAGCGGGAGACGCACAGCAGGAGCGCGCTTGCCGCGATGAGAAGGACAGCGGCCAGGAATTCCACCGCCGTCAATGAGCCGACGAGGGGCACAAGGTACTTGGCGCTCAGGTACGCAGGGAAGGCGATGCACTTGATGTAATCGGCCACGACGCGCGTCATGGTCAGCAGCGTGGCCGCAGGTCCGCCGTGGTAGGTCTTCACCACGCCGTGCGAGGCGCCGACGGCCAGGCTGAGAAGAGAGACGACGAGGGCGAGGCCGACAAAGGGCCAGAGGCGTCGCGCGAGCCTTCGCCAGTCGAGGCCCTCCCTGCCCAGCATGCACGCGGCCAGCAGAAACGGCAGGACTATGGCGCTAGCCTTGGAAAGACACGCCAGCACGAAGAAGAAAAGCGACAAGCGGTAACGGCGGTCAAAACACAGGGCGCTCAAGAGGAGGAAGAGTCCGCAGAGCAGTTCCTTGCGCCCGGCGACCCAGGCCACGGACTCGACCTGGACGGGGTGCAGGAGGAAGAAGAAGGCCGCGGCCAGAGCGGCCTCGGCCGAGCCGAAAAGCCGAAGGACCAACAGGTAGGCGAGGAAACCGTTCAGGGCATGCAGAACGATGTTGGTGAGACGAAAACCGAAGGGGTTCAAGCCCCACAGCGCATGATCCACGGCGTAGGAAAACAGCCGCACGGGCAGATACGCGCCGCGATTGGTCGAGGAAGAGATTTGCACAAGGTTGGCCGGGGATAGAGACCTTATCGCCGGATTCTCCACGACGAGGGGCCGGTCGTCCCAATTGGTGAATCGCCCCGAAAGGCTCGCCCCATAGACCATGAAGGCGGCAAGGAACATGAAGGCCAGGACGACCGTGTTCTTCTGGCGACTATGCAATGGCGCGCGGGCCTCTTGTCAAGCAACCTGGAGGAAACGCCGCGGATGATTGTATGAAGTTGGGGCGGCGGGGTCAAGCCGAGGGGCGAGGGGGTTCGTCTCATTTGCCCCCCGCCGGGAACCAGAGGTTGCCGTCGTTCCCAGGCGTGCTGCCGGCGGCGATGCGACCGCGGAAGACGGGATTGCCGTTCTGGTATGCGGACGCGGCGGCGGGAACGGCGATGATGCTGTCGTAGGTGCTCGCGTGCATCTTGGAGAAGTAGATGTCCACCTCAAGCTGGGTCTTGAAGACGGCCTGGAAGGTGGCGGCCGTGCGCAAGGCGCCGATGGTGGCGCCCTCGTTGGCGGCGGCGCGGCTTCTCAGGAAGGAGGGGATAGCCACGGCGGCGATGACGGCAATGATAGTGACGACGATGAGCAGTTCCATGAGCGTGAAGGCCGGCGGGGGCCGACGACGCGTGGAGAAGGGGGCGGCATCGGCGTGTCTATGCCTCCCCTCTGCGGCATGAACGTGTGAGAGTGCACGGCCCCCCATGGCAAGCTTCCCCCAGAAGATGCCCGCGATGCCGGCCTTTCCCGACGATGGGCGATGGCCCCAGGATACCGCTCATCCGCCCGTCGGAAGCCAGAGGTTGTTATCGTTCCCCGGTGTTGAACCGCTGGCGATTCTGCCTTTGAAGACGCGAGAGCCGCTCAGGTAAGCGGAATTGGCGGCGGGAGCGGCCATCAAGCCATCGTAAGTCAGAGCGGCCATTTTGGTGAAATAGACTTCGGCGGCTTCGTTGACGAAGAAGCAGCGGTAGCCTGAGCGCCCGTATTCCATGGGCCAGGCGTAGAGCGCATAGTGTTGTTCCTGTTTGGAGATGGCGGCCAGGTCGGCGGCCGGCCCGCCCTGCACGGGGGTTCCGCCGAGGTCCTTGTCGGTTCCGGTGGCCTCCTCGTCGCCGGGGGTGGCGTTGGAGAGATAGACGGTATAGTAGAAGCCGGCCTTGGAGGCGGAGCCGTTGCCGGCGCTGCCGCCCGTGCTGAACTGCTGGGTGATGTAAATGGGTTGGACCAGACGCGGTGACAACGGGCGCAGGGCCAGTTCGCTGGCCAGTTCACCGAGAAGGGCGAATTCGCCCTGGCCGTTGCCGTTCTGGTCCACTTCGGACTGCTGCCGGAAGACGGCCTCAAAGGTGGCGATGGTGCGCAGACTGCCCACCGTACTCCCCTCGTTGGCAGTGGCGCGACTCCTGAGGAGGTTGGGGATGCCGACCGCCGCGATGATGGCGATGATGGCTATCACGATGATCAGCTCAACCAGCGTGAACGCGCGCACGACCGGGCGCCGGTTCGTCCATCTTTTGCCTGATCGCAGTGTGTTGATCACATCTTCACCACGGACGCGAGACAAGATGCCCTCTCGCAGACTACGCGCGCATCTCTGCGATTTGGCGCGTTCAAGACAGCGGCTGCATATCGCTACATTTCCCCCGCTAGTCCCCCTATGGTCTCAAGAATCGCGAGCCGTACAAACTACTATACGCTAAATATAAACTTAGCCGTGCCAGGAAACAAGCGCAAACTCAATGCCGAACACTCGATGAAGTCATAGGTCATTAGTCCGGAATCGGTTGCGGCCAAAACGGCAACCGGACGCAGAACCTCTATGTGAAAGGAAACCATAACTCTTGTCAGTTTTCAAGGCAATATTGACAAATTTTGGCGGTTGTCCTGCGACACGAACTTGGGCGTTGAGGAGGGGCTTGTTTCTCAGGAGCAGGCCAGACCGCACACCGGCACGGCGAGGCGAGAGGCGCGTAAAAAATATTCCATTTCCAGTTGACAGGCATTGGGGTGTGGGGTAGCATACAAAGGTCTAGTTTCTTGCCAGCACGCGGTGAGGGCGTGGGCATGCAGAATGAGAGCGGGACGGGCCAGAGCACATTTGCGAGGGGCGTTTCGGCGAGCGCGATACCGCGCGCGGCGCTGAACGCTTTCCGGGACACGTTGTGCCTTCGAGACCCGCGCGCGCTGTCGGCGCGGCCCGCATTGCTTCCGATCACGACGTCGAGGGGCGAGCATCTTCTCATCAAGCGGGACTTCCAGATACGCTACGAGTATCTCATCACTCCGGAACAGGGAGACCTTTTCCAGGAAGTCACCAGAGATTCCAACGACATTCACCGCACGATGAACGTCGTTTCGGGAGCGATGACGGCGGCGAAGATGGTGCTGCCCGTGGAGATTTTGCTTCCCTTCGTGCGCATCGAGTCGGCGAGGTTCCGGTTCCGCGCCCCGGCATTTTACGGCGAGCGCATGGTCAGTTCGATCTGGTGGCGGAGCACAGGCAACGCCGCCGAGATGAGCGACAGCGCGCGGCTGGAGATCACGGCCTACCAACGCGGCCAGGTGGTGGCCACGGGGACGATCGCGGGGGCCATTGCCGACTATGCGCAACAGCCGGCGATCGCCGAGAGTGCGGCGGACAAGAGCCAGTTGGCCGCCGTCGAGGCCTTCATGCGCGCCTTGGGCATTGACGGCCAGTATTACTTCGAGAAGGAAGGCTATCAGGACTTCACCTACCCGGTCTCGTACGTCGCCTCTCTGCCTTCGGGCGAGATGGTGAAGCAGTTGAAGGGGAATGGCGGAATGATCGCGTCGCTCGTGTTCGAGATGGGCGACCGAGGCAAGATACCGATTGTCAGCCGGAAGGGTCCCCAGGTGCGGCTGCGCCTGGATCGCATCAAGAAGGCCTTCCGCCGGGTCTTCACTGACATCATTGACGGCGTCATCACGCACTGCCGAGGGCTGGCGGTGGTGAATCCCATGCCCGAATTCCCCTACCTGCACGAGTAGTCCGGGGCTTCTCCAGTGAGGCGAGAAGCAGACCTGCATGCCAAGGACGCGGCGCGCAAGAGATGGGCAACCCTGAGTGCTGCTATGCGAGTCCTGGCGATTGATTTTGGCGAGCGCTACTTGGGCATGGCCATAAGCGACCCGCTGGGAATCGTGCCCCACGCCCTGCCGCCCTTGCTTCGAACCGAGAACGCGTCGGACCTCGCCTGCATCGAGAGCATCGTGCGGGAAAGGGAAGTGGGCGAGATCGTGTTGGGACTCCCCAAACGCATGGACGACACTCTCGGCCCCGAAGCGTCGAACGTGATCGCGTTTGCGGAGTTGCTGAAATCCCACATCAAGCGCCCTGTGCACTTCGTGGATGAACGCCTGTCCACCGCCCAGGCCCACCGGTTAATGACGGAGGCCGGCGTCCCCACGCCGAAGAAGCGCATGAAAGAACACAGCTTTGCCGCTCAAGTCATCCTGCGCGCATACCTTGCGCAGCGGAAGACGAGACCGTAGGGCCGCCCGCCGGCCTGCCGGGTCTTGCCGTTGGAAAGCCGTTGACATTCATGGATTTTGTTTTATCATTAAGTTGCGGTATGCTTTCCGATCCCGGGCGGAAGCCGGCAGTTGGTGGAGCGTTGTGAAAAGAACGATCGCGTGGATCATCAGGAACATCATCGGAACGGCATTGATCCTCGCGGGCCTCATCATGCTGTTCACGCCGGGACAAGGCATTCTGACGATCCTTATCGGGTTGGCCGTGCTGGACTTCAAGAAGAAGCACCAGGTGGTCAAGTGGATACGCAGTTTCCGGGCGGTCCGGAGGGTTGAAGAGGTCTCGCGCGTGGAGCTTTCGGCAGTCCTCCACAAGATAGACCATTTTCTGAACAGGATAGAGGGCCGCAAAGGGGAGGACGCCGTGAAGCCGAAAGAGAGGATTCATATCGCGGAGGGGGACCTCACGAAGATGGAGGTGGACGCGATCGTCAACGCGGCGAACAACGATCTGCAACTGGGCGGGGGCGTGGCGGGGGCCATCCGCCGCGCGGGAGGCCCGGCCATTCAGGAGGAGTGCGACAAGATCGGCCCGGTTCCGCTGGGCGAAGCGGCCGTCACCACCGGCGGAAACCTCAAGGCCAAGTACGTCATCCACGCCGCCAGCATGCGGCTGGGCGAGAAGACGACGGAGCCGAACCTGGTCGCCTCGACGAGGAACGCCCTGCTTCGCGCAGAGGAGAAGGAACTGAAATCCATCGCCTTCCCGGCCATAGGGACAGGCATTGCGGGTTTTGCGATGGACCGGTGCGCGCAGATCATGCTGGGCATCGTCCTGGAGCATTTGAGCAAGAAGGCCGCGCCGCAGGAGGTGCATTTTGTGTTGCACGGCCAAGAGGCCTACCAGACCTTCCTGCGGGAATACGAGAGATTGTCATAGGCGAAATTCGGGAGCGGCAGAGCGCCGTCGCGGCCTGGTCTGGCGGGCGACGCTTCCGCGGGCGCAGCTTCTCACAAGGCAGGAGGATTTATGCGCAAGCGCATGTTCATGGCGGCAACGACCGCATGTGTGGTTGCCCTGGCCGCCCTACCCGCCCTGGCCCAATCGAAGCCCAAGAAGAAGGGCGAGGAGGTGAAGTATGAGAACCAGAAGGAAGTCATGAAGGAAATGGGCCTGTGCATCAAGGAGATGCAGACACTGAGCGACCAGCTTCAAAAGGAAAAACTTTTCGCGGCGCAGTCCAAGCTGCGCAAGGGAATCAGCGCGCAGGGCGAGCGCATGGCCGAACTGTCCGAGGCGTGGAAGCCGCATTTGAAAGGCGAGAAGGCGGCGAAATTGGCCGACGACATGATCGCCAGTTCCAACGATCTTGTGAAGGTCTCGAAGCCCATGGGCAAGAAGGCCGTCGTTCACGAGTGCGTCATGGCGGTCCGGGGTCTGTGCGGGGAGTGCCACAGGGGATACAGACCGAAGGAGGAGGCGGGGGAAAAGAAGGATTCCGAAGGCAAGTGAAGCGAGCCTTCCTTCGGCTGAATGCCGGCCGCCGGGATGGCGGGCATGCGCAGGGCCATCATCGGCGGCTCGCACCGTATTGAAGATTCCGCGTTCGCTCTGCATCGGCAGTCTCTGAGCAGGCCCCGTTGGTGTTCCAGGAAATGTCGCAGAATCCGGCACAAGAAAAAACACCCGTCGTCGTCCACCCCTTGCTGGTCGCGGCCTATCCCATCCTGTTCCTGTACACACAGAACATGGACGTCATTGGGATAGGGGAGATCGTGCTTCCGCTGGGCGTTTCGCTGGCGGGGGCGGCGGCCCTGTGGGCCGCGACGTGGCTCGTGTTCAGGAATCTCCAGAAGGCCGGCCTGGCTGCCAGTTTCTTCCTGGCGCTCTTTTTCACCTTCGGCCACCTGTTCGGACCGAGCAAACGGCTGCTGGCGCTCTGGACGCTTCTGCTTGTCCTTGGATTCTTCGCCATCGTCCTGGCGCGTTACCGGCCGCGCAAGATAACGCAGGTGGTGAACGTTCTGTCCGCGGGCCTCGTCCTCTTCTGCGCGGGCAGCATCGCCCTTCACCAGTTCAAGCAGTACAGACAGACCGAGCCTGTTGCGGCCGAAGAGGACGTCGTTGCGGTCACCAAGACGACGGGCGGGCCGTACCGGGACATTTACTACATCATCCTCGACGCCTACGGGCGGTCCGACACCCTGAAGGAACTCTACGATTTCGACAACAGCGAGTTCCTGGCCCTTCTCGCCCGAAAAGGGTTCCGGGTGATCCCAAGGGCCACGTCCAATTACTGCTGGACCCTCTTGTCGTTGTCCTCCTCCCTGAACATGAACTATCTCCCCTCCCTTGTAAAACCGGAGGAGATGGACACGTCCGAGAGGTCGCCCCTCCTCGACAAGATCCGACAAAGCCGGACGCGCCGCATCTTGAGGGACTACGGCTATACCTATATAAATCTTGACGACGGGATGACGCCGCATCTGGGCGGTGAGCACTGGTTTACCACAGCGCTGCTGAATACGACCATGCTGTCGCCTCTGACGTCCTACCTGTGCGGCGAGAACGCGCGGCAGAGCACCCTGCGCATGTTCGAGAAGCTCCATCAGATGCCGAGGCAGAAAGGACCGAAATTCGTCGTCGCCCACGTCATCTGCCCCCATCCGCCCTATGTGTTCGGCCCCAACGGAGAGGCCAAGCCCATGCTGGAGATGATGCGCGACGCGGCTTACAGGCGCGCAGGGCGCTATGTGGACCAGGTCATCTACATCAACAGGAGAGTCGAGCAGTTGGTGGACGATCTGATCGCCAACAGCGCTGTCCCCCCGATCATCATCCTGCAGGGAGACCACGGCCCCGACATGACGGCCAACTGGCGCCGCCCCAGCAACACCTTCCTCAAGGAACGCATGCGGGTCCTGAGCGCGTTCTATCTGCCCGAGGGGGGCGATGCCCTCCTGTATGACACCATGACGCCCGTGAACACCTTCCGCGTCATCTTCAACCATTACTTCCGCGAGAAGCATGCCCTGCTGAAGGATCGCAACTTCTACACGAAATCCGAAAGGCCACGCCGCTTTACCGACGTAACCGAACTGGTCAAGTAACTCGCCGGGTCGGGCGACCCATTGTTCGAGGGCTGGGCCGAACGCATGACGAGGGAATCCCCCTTTGCGGAGACACGGAACACCCCGCGGCTGGAGCTGGTCCGCGTCCCCTGCCCTGTGTGTGGATGCGCAAGACATCGGACCGTCGCCGGAGGCGCCGATTACGAATACGCCACCTGCTCGAACGCTTTCTTCTTTGTGCAATGCCGCGACTGCGGCGCCGTCTATCTGAACCCCCGCCCGAGTCCGAAAGACTTCAACATCATCTATCCCGCAAACTACTACTCCTTCGACCCCGCCGGAGCGGCCGAGAAGCGCAACGCTCTCGTGCAAGGCGTCTGGGACCTGCTGGAGCGGAAACGACTGGACCTGTTCCGGGGACTGCTCGGCGAAGGGCCGAGACGCCTCCTGGACATGGGCTGCGGAACGGGCCGGATGCTGATGCTGCTCAGGAGATACGGCGCTCCCGATTGGTCGCTCACGGGGGTGGAGTTCGGCATCGCGGACTGTTTCCTGAAGCGAACGGACGGTATCAAGATCTACAAAGGGCTATACGAGGAAGTGGAGTTCGAGGAGGCCCCGTTCGACCTGATCATCGCGCAACAGGTCGTCGAGCACGCCTTTGACCCCGCGTTGCTGCTCCAGAAGACGCACAGAGACCTCGCGCCGGGCGGCCACGCCGTTTTCGACACCCCGGACTACGACAGCATTGACCGAAGACTCTTCAGCCGCCGATATTGGGGCGGCTACCACTTCCCCCGGCACATGACGCTGTTCACGGCCGCGTCGTTTGCGCGGCTGGCGGCGTCGCGGGGGTTCGAGGTCGTGTCCTGCCGCAAGATGCTCTCGCCGGTCTTCTGGGTGCACAGCCTGCACAACGTTCTGCTCGGCGCCGGGTTCCCGGAGCAATGGGCACGCCGGGTCCATTACCAGTCGTTACCGCTCATCTCGCTGGCCACGATCATCGAGGCCGCAAATCTTTCGCTCTTCCGCCGGAACTCCAATATGCGGATAATATTGAGAAAGCCCCGTTCGGAAACGTGAACCTTGACCTCGGCGAAGAATCAGAGGATACCGTTGAAGCGCAGGGTCGCGCGCTATGCCCTGGCCCTGAAGTACGTCCTGCGAAAGGACAAGCCCATCGTCGCCCTGCGGACGGCGCGCAATTACCTGCGGTACATGCTCAGCCACGATCCGCCGCTCCGATACGTGGACCTGGCGCTGAGCTACGACTGCAACCTGAACTGCATCCACTGCTCGGCAACGCGCCTGAAGAACGCCGCCCGCAAGGAACTAAGCCCGCCGGATTACCGCAGGCTAGGCAAGCAACTCATCGAGAACGGCGTCCTGGTGGTCCAACTCACGGGCGGAGAACCCCTCTGCCACCCGGACCTCGAGGACATCATCCAGGCCCTGAACCCTTCACGGCTCTTCGTCTCCCTGAGCACAAACGGCCTGCTGCTCTCCGAAGAGCGCCTGCGCCGACTGAAACAGGCGGGGCTTGACAACGTCAGCATCAGCCTGGACGACATGGATCCGCGCGAACACGACCGCTGGCGTCGCAAGGAAAGCGCGCACGCCCAGGCGATGAAGGCCCTCGACATGGTACTGGACGCCGGCCTGCTGGGCATGGCGTTCACGGTCGTCACGCACCAGAACGTGCGCTCCGAAGGCATCGTCCAACTGCTCGAATACACCAAACGCAAGGGCGTTCTGACGATCATCGGCTGGGCCGTACCCGCCGGAAACTGGAACGACAACACGGACGTCCTGCTTGACGACGCCGACCTCGCCCACCTCGACACGCTGCTCGGGCGATATCTCCACGCCAGGACAGACTTCGAAGCCAACTACTTCCGCTGGGGCTGCGGCGCCGTGAAAGAAAAGCTGTACATTACGCCTTACGGAGACGTCATGCCGTGCGCGTTCGTGCATGTGCGCTTCGGGAACATTTTCGAGACCCCGCTTGCCGAAATCCGCCGACGCGCCTTGCGCATAGACTGGTTCAACCGATATAACCCCCTCTGCCTCGCCGCCAACGACAGAGAATTCCAGCGCAGCCACCTCTCAAGAATCCGCGCCGCCTCTGCAGAACCGGTGTCTTTGGAGGACGCGGGGCTTAACGCCAGAGAATAAGGACAACCCATGACGGAGCCGAACGGCGTCGAGAGCATCGAAGTCAGCGTCGTCATGCCGTGCCTCAACGAAGAGAAAACCATCGCGGCCTGCGTGCGCCAGGCCCAGGAGACCCTCCGCAAGGCCGGACTTCGCGGCGAAGTGATCGTCGCCGACAACGGATCCACGGACGGATCGGTGAAGATTGCCGAATCGCTCGGCGCGCGCGTCGTCCACCAGACAAAACGCGGGTACGGCAACGCACTCATCAAAGGCTTCGAGGAGGCGCGGGGAAAGTACCTCATCATGGGCGACGCCGACATGAGCTACGACTTCGGCGAGGTGGGGCGCTTCGTGGAGAAACTCCGCGAAGGGAACGACCTGGTGATGGGGTCGCGCTTCAAGGGCAAGATACTTCCCGGCGCCATGCCCTGGAAGAACAAGTGGATCGGCAATCCGGCCCTGACGACCATCCTCAACATCCTGTTTGGGACGCGGGTCTCCGACGCCCACTGCGGTCTGCGCGCGCTGACCAAGGACGCCTTTCAGCGCATGAACCTGCGCACGCCGGGCATGGAGTTCGCCTCGGAAATGGTCGCCAAGGCGGGGATGTGCGGGATGCGCATCGGGGAGGTGCCCATCACGCTGCACCCCGACGGCCGGGGACGGCCGCCGCACCTCCGGCCCTGGCGCGACGGCTGGCGGCACCTGAAGTTCATGCTCATGTTCAGCCCGACCTTCGTTTTTCTGTTTCCGGGGCTGCTCTTCATGGGAGCGGGAGCGATCCTGGTCGTCTCGCAACTTTTTGCGCCGGCCGACAACGCGCTCCTCATCGGTCCCGTCCACATGGACTACCACTGGGCGCTCGGCGGCAGCATGCTGATGCTGGTGGGGTATCACCTCATCACCGTGCACTTCTTTGCGAAGATCTATGCCGTCACGCACGGCCTCAGGCCGCCCGACCCGAACCTGAACCGCCTGCTGAATCTTCTGACGCTTGAGAGGGTGCTCATCATCGGACTCCTGATCGCCGTGGTTGGAACGGCGGCAGACGTGGCGGTGGTGGGGTGCTGGATACGGCAGGACTACGACTTCGGCGCGCAATTTCGCGCGTACACGCGCCTGGCCATATTCGGCACGACGCTGGTGGCCATCGGCGCGGCCACGATGTTCAACGCCTTCTTCTACAGCATCCTGGGCGACCCGGCCAAGTACGGCGGCAAGTGAGGCCATGCGCCAGAACCTCTTCGACCTTGCTCGACAATACGACGACATGCTGAACCGGGGCATCCGCCTGTCGGGCGAGGACAAGACATTCTTCATCGCCGGACGACTGCGCGAGCTTCGCCGCCGATTGCCGCCGGACTGCTCCCCGCGACGCATACTGGACTACGGCTGCGGGATCGGCGATACGGCGCCCTGGCTGCTGGAGGTCTTTCCCGGCGCGAAGGTGACCGGCGTTGACACCTCGGAGATGACGCTGGCCCATGCCGAGCAGATTCACGGGTCCGCCGAGTTCTCCTTCCGGCACGTGAACGCCTTCTTCGAGAAAGAGGCTTACGACCTGTGCTACGTGAACGGCGTCTTCCACCACATCCCGCCGGCGGAACGGGCGGGCGTGTTGAGGACGATTCACCGGGCGCTGGCGACCGGGGGCCGCCTGGCCTTCTACGAGAACAACCCCTGGAACCCCGCGATGCAGGTCGCCATGGGCCGCATCCCCTTCGACCGCGACGCCCGCATGATGACGCATTTGGAGGCCCGGCGACTCCTGCGCGAGGCGGGCTTTCAGTGTCCTGCGCCGACGCGTTTTCTTTTCTACTTCCCGCGCGGCCTGGCGTTCATGCGCTTCACGGAGCGGTGGCTTGCGCGCCTGCCCTTCGGCGCCCAGTATCTTGTGCTGGCGACGAAGGGCCAGACTTTGTAACCGGCGGCGCATGTTCGCGCATCAGGAGTTCGACATTTCCAGCCTGACCCGTTTCCACCTTCCGCCTTTTGCCACCGTGTAGACCACCAGGCTGCGAATGGCCCAGTCCAGCGCAGCGCCCAGCCAGGCCCCGGCCAGACCCATCCCCGCCGTGTGCGCCAAAAGGAAGACAATGGGCAGCCGCACGAAGATCGAGCAGACGGCGGAGACAATGAGGGCGCTCACCGTATCGCCGGCGCCGCGCAGCGCGCCCATGTGAACCATCACAAAACCGAGGAAGGGCTGTTCGAGCGCCGATATCTGGATGCACAACGCGCTCAGCAGGATCAAGCGCTCATGCGGCACGAAAAGAGCCGAGATCGGCCTGGCCACAAACAGCAACATCACGCCCAACGCGCTCATCAGGATCACGGCCACCCAGACGCAACGGTCCCGGCTTTTCTCGGCCAGTTGCGCCTGGCCTGCGCCGAGGCTCTGCCCCACAAGCGTCATGGCGGCGGCCGCGATGCCCATGCCCGGCATGAAGGAGAGGGACTCCACCCGCAGGGCCACGGCGTTGGCGGCCAGGGCGTCGGTGCCGAGGCCGGCAATGATCCGCAGGTAAAAGAGGAAGTTGATGCGCATCACGAACATCTCGAGGCCGGCCGGCACGCCAATACGCGCCAGGAGGCGAATCGCCGGCCAGTGGGGCGTAAAGAGGTCGCGAGGGTGGACGCGAATCGGCCCCCTGCCCCAGAGCAGCACCACCATCACCAGCGCCGCCCCCGTCAGCGCAGCGAGGTTTGCGGCGAGAGCCGCGCCGAAGACCTCCAACCGGGGAAAACCCCACAGCCCGAACACAAGAATGACGGCCGCCCCGATGTTCACGATGTTCATGAGGAGCGTCACGAGCATGGGGGTAAAGGTGTCGCCCGCGCCGCGCAGCACGCTGCAACCGCCGCTGATGATCTGACGAAAGGCCGCCCCCCACATGACCGTGCGCAGATAGGTCGTACCGTAGACCGCGACGGCCGGCTCCAGCCCCATCACCCACATGAGGCCCGGCGCGGCGATCATCACGGGGATAGCCACCACGATGGCAACCGCAAAACCGAGCAAGAGCGACTGACCCGCAATCCGTTCCGCGTCCTGCCGCCGCTGCGCGCCGATGTTGCGAGCCACGAGGCTCGTCGCCGCCGTACTGACGGCCATGACGACGAGCATGAGGATTCCGGCGATCATGGCCGACATGTCCACGGCGGCCAATTGCTTGACGCCCACCCACGCCATGAGCACGGCGTCGGTGATAAACACCGTCATGTGCAGCAGATTCTCGCCCGCCGCCGGCAGGGCCAGTCTCAGGATGTTGCGGTTGAGACTTTTCTCGGAAATGTCCACCGTTTCCGTCCATTTCATCCGCGCGGAAGACACTTCCTATCGGCCCGCCCAGGTGATCCACATCGGCGACACCCAGACCAGCTCGCCGTCGTTCTTGCCCGGGGCGCTCTCGACCTGGTCGCCGCGCACGTAGTAGAAGCACGTCCTTCCCGGCACGGGCTTCTCGTCGGTCCACTCGAACTCGACATCCTGCCGGTTCGGCTCAGTGACATAGACGTACTCGTTGTCGCGCACGATGCTCACCTTCGCGAACGGCGCAGTGCCGACAAGCCTGATGCGGAAACGCGGAGCAGCCGCAACGCGGAACTCCTCGCCCATGAAGTACTCCTTGCCGTCCGCCAGGCAGCGCACATCGGCGAGAATGTTGTCGGTGGCGCCGTAGATGCGGCGCTTCTGGAACGCTTCGAGCATCGCCTCGCGCTCCAGAGAGGGCGTCCAGAGCATGCAGAAGCTGATGTGCGTCGAGCCGTGGTCGCTGGAGGACTGGAAGCCGAGGCGCAGCCCTTTCGCAAGGGCGCGGCTGACAAAGCCAAGCGGCCGCCAGCCGCTGATGGAGTACTCCGGGGTGTTGGCGCGCGGGCCGTCGGGACGCTCGTAGCTCTGCCGACAGCCCTGGTAGATTTCGACGCAAGGCTCGACCTTCGGATCGGCGTCGCGCCAGTCGCTGCCCTGGTCGGTCGCGCAGGTGTGGAGGGCGCAGATGCCGTTGAAGTGGCGCAGATAGCGATAGAGCATCTGCGTGTCGGGCGAGGGCGGACGCTCCGCATCGTCGGGAATCTTGCCGTCGAGGTTCTTGCCGGCCCCGCCCTGCAGACGCGGGAGCGTGCGGATGCCGCGCTTGGCGAACACAACGTTGCGGTGGCCGTCGGGATAGTTGCAACTGCGCTCGTAGGAGAACATCGGCACGAACGCGCCGGGCAAGCAGTACGCGTCGGTGGTCTTTTGCGTAATCCACCAGGGATACTCGCGGGCGCCGTTGTCGTGGTCGCCGTTGCCCATCCAGTCCATGGCGACGGCATCGAGGGCGTAACGCCACATGTCCTCAAGAGAGCCGTCGCCCTGCCCGTCCTGCGACATTTCGGTATGGCGGTGGAACTCGCCGCGCACGACGCGAAGTTCCTGCGCGTTGAGGGTCGTGCGATAGGCCCTCATGCGGGCGACGACGTCGCGTTCGGCCCTGGTGTCCGGCGTCATGTCGGGCGCCGGCTGGACCGCCGCCGGTTCCAGACGCGGCGCGGCAAGATCGGCCTTGCCCGCCGCGATCTCCGCAACCCATATGTCATTGTTAATGGCCGGGATGCCGTCCGGCCTGGGAGGCGCCGGGGGAATGCCGCCGCGCTTGCCGCGCCCGCCCATGGCGGAGGCCTCGTGGCGCCGGTCGCACGCCGAGAACAACAGGAGACGATCTCCCGTCGCCGCCAGCACGGGACGATTGTCGAGATTGTTGTCGGTGTGCGGGACCAGGACGCCCGGCAGCCACTGGTCGCCCGCACAGGTGGTAATCTGCTCGTGCCAGCAGTTCCCGATATGGCTGGGGAAGTTCTGGCTGCGCGAGCGATAGGCCAGCCAGACCCGGCCTTGAGAGTCCGCGCCCAGGCGCGGCTGATCCCAGGGGATCGGCTGCTGCATGAACTTCGGCCCCGGCTTGACGATCTCCACGGCGTTCGGATCGGCGCCGGCCTTGTTGATGGCGCGCGCAATGGGGCCGTAGTCGGGCTTCGGCGGACGCGCCGCCGCGACATCCCCGGCGGTGCGATGGGGCTGCCCGTCTACAAAGACTTTCACGGCAACCTGGCGGAAGCGATAGAGCGGGGAGCCCTTGTCCTTGACCAGCGCGCCTGAATCCTTACCCCACAACTCCGTTCCTTCCTCCCAAGCCACCCACAGCCGGTTCTCGCCGTCGTAAGCGAGAGACGGGCGAGCCTCAAACTTCGCCGAGACCGCGACAGGCGCCGCCTCGCCGAAACGGCCGCCCCTGGCCACGGCGTAGTACACATCATAATCGCCCTTCTTGTAGGTGTCCCAGGCCACGGCTACCTCGTTGTTTCTGGACGCGGCGATGGCGGGGTTCCACTCATTCGACGGCGACGCGCCGAGGACCTGTTCGTCAACCAGATCCTCGTTGCCGAGGCGGCCCACATGGATGTCAAAGTTACCCCCGCGGCCGGCCATCCATGCGAGCCAGACGCGACCCTCCGCGTCCGTCGCAGCAACCGGCGCGATGTCGGGACCGGGATCGCTCGTCAGCCGAATGGTCTTGCCGCCCACGCCGGCGAACAGGTCGAAATTTGTGTCGCGCCGCTCGGACCAGACAACGCACGGCTCGTCTTTTCCATTCACGGCCACGGCGCAGCGGAAAAAGTCCGATCCCGTCGCCACCACCACCGGCTCGCTCCAGCGCCCGTCCTTGAAGACCATCATCATGACCTTCTCGCCGCCCACAGGCTGCGCGAGATAGGCATAATCCCTGGGCATTTCGGTGATGGGCTTGGGCGCCAGAAAATCCTTTCCGTGCGTGAAGGCGATGTAGGCCAGATACACGGCGCCGTCGGCGGCGGAGGCCGCGGCGGGGAAATCCTCCTCCTCGGCCCCCGACGTAAGCTGCCAGGCAGGAGGGATGCGGCGCACGTCGGCCTGGCCGTCGAGAGCGGGCAGCGACTTGCCGTACGGCAAGTCGTGCAGCGCAAAGGAGAAACTGCCCTGCGGCGTCGCAACCTCGATGCGGGTGGCGGCGGTAGCGCCGCTGAAAGCGGCCATGACGCCGTTGTCCGAAGGGGGCATCTGGTCATTGGGGATGCGCATCTGGAAAGGATTGTTGGGCAGGATGGGCCGCGTGGCGGCCTGCCACTTCGCGCCCTCCACCTTGTCCTCGCGGCCGAAACGCCACCCCTCCAGACGCGCCAGCGTCCCGTCGCCGACGACGCGAATCTCGCCGTCCCACCTGGTCGGCGCCGTGTCCTTCAGGCCAAACCGTATCAAGACGTTCTGCAACCCCGGCGGCATCTGCGGCGGGTCGGCGGTCTGCGCCAAACACACCGACGCAACCAGGCCGCCCATCAAGCCGAGGCAAAGGACCATCCTGTTCATGGCAATCTCCAACGTACTTGGGCAAACGTCCGTCACACTCACTTGGGCGACAGCACCTGCGGTTTGGGGTCGTCCACCCGGCCGGCGGGGCGCTGGTTGCGGCCTTCGCGGTCCCCGTCGCCCAGGTCTTCGCGCGCCTTCTCGGCCAGGGCCAACAGGCGCGCCACCACGTCGGGATGCTGCGCGGAGGCCTCGTTCGTCTCGCCGAGGTCGTTGCGCACATCGAAGAGCGCGGCCGGACTCGTGGCGGTGTCCCCCCGGAGGCTGACGCGCTTCTTCTCCAGGGGCAGGTAGAGTTTCCACGGGCCGCTCCGCACCGCCTGCAGTTGACCCATATGATAGTAGAAGAAACCGACCTCATCATAGCGCGATTTGAACCCCGCCTCCCCGAAGAGAAGAGGACGGATGTCGCAGCCGTCAATGATCCTGTCCGAAGGCGGACGCGCGCCGGCCAGGAACGCCAGCGTGGGCAACAGGTCCATTGTCGAGGCCAGTTCGTCGCTGACCGTACCCGCCCGAACGCGGCCGGGCCAGCGAATGATGCACGGCATCCGCATCGCGCCCTCCGAAGTGTCGTAGCCCCATCCCTTCAGCGGCGCGTTGCTGCCCTGAGGCAGGTCCAGACGAACAGCCCCATTGTCCGACGTCCAGATGACCAGCGTGTCGTTGTCCAGCCCAAGTCGCTTGAGCGCGGCGAATATCTCGCCGGTGGACCAGTCCATCTCCTCGACGCTGTCTCCGTAAGGACCGTTGGCCGACTTGCCCTGAAAAGCGGGGCTGGCAAAGGGGCGGCGAGTACTGCCCGGCATGGCGTGAGGCAGATAGACAAAAAAGGGCCGGTCCTTGTTCTCCGAGATGAAACGTATCGTTTCTTCGGTGTAACGCTTGGTGAGATAGTCGCGGTCCACGGGCGCCTCGATCACCTTGTCGTTGCGCATGAGGGGCAGCGGCGGCCAGTGAGGATTGTGCTTGCTGGGCGTCATGTCGTCGCTGTAAGGGATTCCGAAGTAACAGTCGAATCCGTGACGGGTGGGCAGGAAAGGCGGCTGGTCTCCCAGGTGCCACTTGCCGATGCAGGCCGTGGCGTAACCCGCCCCCTTCAAGAGACGCGCGACGGTGATCTCGGCGGGGTGCAGGCCCTTGGAGTCAATGGCCCGCAGGACGGGCGTGCCGGTTCCGCTCACGTGCATGTTGACGCGGCGCGGATAGCAGCCGGTGAGCAGGCTTGCCCGCGACGGCGTACAGACGCCGCTGGTGCTGTAGAAGCTCGTGAGCCGCAGGCCCTCGGCGGCCATCTGGTCCACGTTCGGGGTCTTGTGCACCTTCGAGCCGTAGCAGCCGAAATCGCCGTAACCCAGATTGTCGGCGAAGATGACGATGAAGTTCGGTTTTTTCATGGCACTCTCTTCATTCCGGCCAGGTGTTCCACCACCGCCGTCACAATGGTCTTCTGACCTTCGAGCGAGGGATGCAAACCGTCCGGCATGAGCAGCGCAGGATCGGCGGGGACGCCGAACGCCTTGTGAACGTCAACCAACTCGCCGCCCTGCCGGCGGACGGCCCGCGCGACGGCGGCCAGGTCCTTGTTGCGCCACATGAGCTGCAACGAAGCGAGAAACCAGTGCGCGCCGATACTTTTCTCAATCACGGTGGGCGGCGTCATCCAGACCCAGCGCGCCTTCGTCTGCGTCGCCGCGAAATGGCGGAGCGCCGCAAGGTTCTTCTCGGTCTCCTGAGCGCTGACGAGGATTTTCGTCGGCCGTTTGCCGTGCGTGCGCGCATCGTTCGTGCCGGCCATGCACAAGACCCAGTCGGGCTTCAGCAGGACGACGTCGAGGAAACGGCTGATCATGACCGACGTCGTGTCGCCCGAAATCCCCGCGTTGACCAGATTGAGGCGGTCTTTCGGCCGCGCGAGATTGAGAAGGTGTCGGAGAATCTCAAACCAGGACTGGTAGTCGTCCGTCAGGCTGTCGCCGAAGGCCACGACGGTCTGGCCGCGTTTGAACGGCAGCCGCGCCACAAGCCCGGCGAAGCCTGTGTCCTGCAACAAGCCCTGCGCCGCCCGACGCGCCTGCTCGGCGAAACCCGCCTTCACGCGCCGATACCACGCCAGCTCGACGCCGAACATTGCCGCAATGTGCGTCTCCTTCAGACCGGGCATATAGGCCAGCATTTTTTCGAGGTGGCGGAACTGAAGGACGTATCTCTGCTGTTCAGCGGTCAGATTGTTCATCTCTGCTCCCTTCGGGGCCGGGGCGGCGTCACGCCCCGTAAAGCCCATGCCTCTGAATGTAACGCTCCACGCCTTCGGGAACCATGTACCGGACCGCCTTTCCCGCGCCCAGCCGGCGGCGAATCTCCGTCGCCGAGACGCCGACAGGCGGGATGCGAACGATGTTTCGCCTGGTCTCCGTAACGAACTTGCGGCCCAGACGGCCCTCAATCTCGTCCAAGTCGCAGTCGAAGTCGTATCCCGGCCGCACCACCACCGCAAACGCGCACAACCGCACGAGTTCGTCAATCTGCCTCCACGTCGGCAGATCGCGCACCATGTCGGCGCCGACGATAAAGCACAGCTTCTTGTCCATACCGTACTCTGCCCGAAGCTGATGGATGGTGTCTATGCTGTAAGACTTCCCCCCCCGCCGCCGCTCGATGTCCGTGACCTCGAAGAGAGGATTGGCGCGGATGGCAATCTTCACCATGGCGTAACGGTGCTCGAAGGCCGCCAGGTGTCGGTACTTCTTGTGCGGCGGCTGCATGGCCGGGATGAAAATCACCGTGGCAAGCCCCAATTGCTCCGCCGCCCCCTGCGCGGCCAACAGATGTCCGAAATGGATGGGGTCGAAAGACCCGCCGATGAGTCCGATCTTCTTCATGCCTGGTCCGCCGATGCGTTTCCGTCCAAACGGGGATTCGTCGCTTGCCGAACATTATAGTGTTTCAGCCCTGTGTTATCCACCTGCTGATCTTGTGGTATAATCCCCGCACGTTCCGACGCCATGGTTCTGCCAAAGAACGGAGACCCTAATGATCATCTACGCCTTCGACCACGCGGCGTTTCAGCAGTCAAGCGGACTTCGCCTCGTGTACGGTCCGGTTGAGAAATTGGGCGTCGTTCTGGAGGCCGACAAGCCGTCGGACGTCGGCTCGGTGTCCAGCTTCGCAAGCGCGGTCGTGCGCCTCGACGACGGACGCCGGCGCATGTACTACTCCGTCCACGCGCGAAGCCCGCGAGCGCTCGGCATCGCCGTCGCCGAATCGCCCGATGGACTTCGCTGGACCAAACCCAACCTGGGACAGATGCGCCACGAAGGACAGGACACCAACCGCCTCGTCATCGAAGGACTCTACGACAACGCCGATATCGTTCAGCCGCAGGTGGTACGCCTGCCCGACGGCCGCTGGCGGATGTACTTCTGGCTCCACGGCCAGTCGCAGGGACTCATCCGCTACCTCATCGCCGAGAGCGCCGACGGCCTGCGATGGAAGACCCTCGGGGTAGACCGGCCCGCCATCTACCACCCGGCGGACCGCGAGGTCGGCCAGGCCGGCTGGGCCGCCGGCCTCACCGCCGCCAACCCAAACGACAAGTTCGGCCACCTGCGCACACTCGACTTCATGGCCGCCAAACGCCTGCGCAGCAACGACGCCACCTTCCTGTATCGCGACCCCGAGCGCAACCTGTACGAGATGTACTCGGTCTGGCTGTTGCCCAACTCGCCGGAGACACGCCGGCATGTGCCTCACGACAACGCCCCCCAGGTGTTGCGCACCATCCACCGCCGCGTCAGCGAGGACGGACTGGCGTGGAGCGACCCGGAACTGCTCATCACGCCCGACGCCCACGACCCGCTCGACATCCAGTTCTACCATCTGGCCGTCCATCGCGACCCCGGCTGGCGCATCGGGTTCCTGGGCCACTACCGCGTCTGGGAACAGACGATGGACATCGAGCTTTGCTTCAGCCGCGACGGCCGCGCGTGGCGCCGGCCCCTGCGCGGCGGCTGGATACCGCGCGATCCCGTCCCCGAACTCGGCTGCATGTCGGCCTACCCCACCAACGCCCTGGTGGACGACGGCGACCGATGGCTCATGCTCTACACGGCAGGCAACTGCAAACACAACCACCAAATGCCGGCCGGCGTCGAGAAGCCGTGGCGCGGCGTGATGGCCGCCGCGATCCCCAAGAACCGCTTCGCCGGACTCGCCGCGCCGCCGCGCCTCACCGGCAGGTTCACGCTGAAGCCCTTCATCCCCTGCTCGCCCGAAGTCCGCCTTGACGCCGACGTCCAGGGACGACTGCGCGCCGAACTGCTCGATCCCTTCGGCGCGCCGGTTCGCGGCTACGAGCTGGCCAACTGTGTGGCCATCACGGGCAACGCGCCCGACCACGTCCTGCGCTGGACAGACGGCAAGACCGTCGCGCCGTACCGGTACGACGCCGTCTCGCTGCGGATCGAGATGACCGACGCGACTTTCTACGCCTTGCACGCCTGAAGGAGGACGAACATGTCAGGAATAACCCGCCGCGACTTGATGAAGGCCGCCGGCATCTTTCTGGCCGCGACGGCGACCGAACGCACCGCCGCCGCGCAAACGCCCGGCCCCACAAAGGAACGATGGAAGATCGCGCTCAACACCAGCACCATCAGCCCCGCGTCGCTCGACGACAAGGTCGGCGCCGCGGCAAAGGCCGGTTACGATTCCATCGAGCTGTGGGCCGGCGACCTGGAGAAGTATGAGAAGGAGGGAAAATCTCTGGACGACCTCAGGAAGCGCATCAAGGACCTGGGCCTCGACGTCGTGAACGTAATCGGACTTTGGGGCTGCATGCCGCAGAAGGAGGAGGACAAACCCAAAGCCCTCGAAGCCGTGCGCATGAGGATGGGCCACGCCGCCAAGGCGGGGGCGCGCCACATCGCCGCCTTGCCGACGCCCGACCGAGCCGACATGGACGTGCTCTGGGCCGCGAAACGATACCGCGAGATACTGGAGATCGGACGCGAGTTCAACGTGGTGCCCGCCGTGGAATTCGTCGGGTTCTGGAAAGGCATCCACACGCTCGGACAGGCGGCGGCCATCACCATCGAGGCCGACCACCCCAACGCCTGCATCGTGTGCGACACGTTCCACATCTACCGCGGAGGGTCGAGCTACGCCGGCATCGTCCATCTTCAGGGCGCGGCCCTGGCGGTCTGCCACTTCAACGACGCGCCGCAAACACCGCCGCAGTTCGAGCTTAAGGACGCCGACCGGGTCTACCCCGGCGACGGCATCCTGCCGCTTCCACAGTTTCTGCGCGACCTGTGGAAGACCGGCTTTCGGGGGCCGCTGTCGCTGGAGATCTTCAACCGCGAGGAATGGAAAAAAGACCCGTTCGAGGTCGCCCGCATCGGCATCGAGAAGACGCGCTCCGTCATCGCCAAGAGCGGCGTGGGGGGGACATGAGAGCGCTGGTCACGGGCGCCAACGGCTTCATCGGGTCGAGCCTGGTCAGGACGCTGCTCGAGAAGGGCCAGGCGGTGCGCGCCTTCATACAGCCGGACACCGACGAGACGACGCTCGCGGGACTCGACATCGAGAAGGCGTACGGCGACGTGCGCGACGCGGCGAGCGTCGAGAGAGGCATGGCCGGGTGCGAAGAGATCTACCACCTGGCCGCCTGCAACAAGCTGTGGGCCTGCGACCCGGCCGTATTTAGGCGCGTCAACTTCGAGGGCGCCCGCAACGTCCTGCGCGCGGCGCGGGCCGGGGGCGTGCGCCGGGTCGTCCACGTCTCCACCTGCGACCTCCTCGGCATGAAGCAGCGGGCCGCAGGCGGCGAGGGGACGGAGGAGGATTTCCCCGTCCGCGAGGCCGAACTGCCCGGCCCCTACGGCGTCTCAAAGTGGCGGGCCGAACGCGCCGCGCTGGAGTTCGCCGACAAGGGAGTCGAATGCGTCATCGTCAACCCGACGATCCCCATCGGGCCTTACGACACCACGCCCACCGAGCCGAGCCGACTGATACGCGACTTTTTGCGAGGCCGTCTCCCCGCTTTCGTCAACCGCCGGATGAATTTTGTGGCCGTGGAGGACTGCGCCCTCGGCCACGTCCTGGCCATGAAGAAAGGCCGCTCAGGGGAACGGTACATCCTGGGGGGACGTAACCTGGAACTGGCCGAGTTCTTCGCGATGTTGGGAGAGATTTCGGGCGTGCGCGGGCCGAGGCTGCGAATCCCCTGGTGGGGCGGGTACGGCGCGGCTTGGGCCATGAGCCTCTGGTCGGGGCTGACGGGGAGGGAACCGAGGGCGTCCGTGGAAGGGGTACGGCTTATCCGGCACTCCTTTGCCTTCAGTTCGCGCAAGGCGGAGGAGGAACTGGGATACCGCACGGGCGATCTCGCCAACGCCCTGCGCGAGGCCGTGGAGTGGCACCGGGGGTCGCCTCTGAACCGCAAGTATGGCGCAAAGGCATTGAGGCCGGTATAATACCGGCTTTCCATAGTTTTCCACAGGGAGAACCGAGATGGACAAGGTAAGACTGGGCGTGATCGGGTGCGGGAACATGGCGCGGGTACACGCGAGCACCGTCGGGGGGAAGGCGGCGGGGACATCGGACGACCTGCGTCCGTGGGCCGAAAAAGTGAAGGTGCAGGCGCTGGCGGACGTCAACCTGGTCAAGGCGGAGGAATTTCAGAAACGGCACGGCGGGGAATACGTGACGGACAACCCGAACAAGATCTTCGAGGACAAGAACGTGGACGCCGTGCTCATCACGACATGGCACGACACGCACGCACCCTTCTCGCTGGCGGCCATGGCCGCGGGCAAGCACGTGCTCATCGAGAAACCCATGGCCATGACGGAAAAGGAATGCGACGACATCGTGTCGGCGCAGAAGCGCACAGGCGTCAAGTACATGGTCGCGTTCCGGTGCCGGTTTGCGAAGGGATCGCAGGACGTGAAACGCGAGTTCCCGAAACCCGACAACGTCATCGCCCACGCGCGCTACCCGAGCATCTGGCCCGAGACGAGCTGGGCGCAGGACCCCATCAAAGGAGGCGGCCAGATTCTGTCGCAGGGTTGCCACACGGTGGACCTCATGTTCTACCTGGCCGGGTCGGAACCGGAGACCGTGTTCGCAACGGGCGGCGTGTTCCACCACGCCAAACCGGACTGCATTGACACGGTAAACGCGGCGATCAAGTTCAAGAACGGAGCCGTGGGCGCTTTCATGGGCGGCGACGGGGGCACGGGGCGGCTGATGATGCACCATCCGCTGGCGAACGGCTGCCCGTTCTTCGTGATCGTCATCGCCAAGGGCCGCAGCGGCATGGCGATTGACCACGGCGAGGATGCGCGGTTCGAATCGGTCGTGCCCGCCGCCGAATGGAAGATGCCGTACGATCAGAAGATTCAGCGCGACGGCGCGAACGGGCTGGGCAACATCCTGCCGACGTTCGCGCGCTGCATCCTGAAGGACGAGCCATCGCCGGCGACGGCGGAGGACGGGGCGCGCACGACGCGCTTCATTCTGAAGTGCTTCGAGTCGGTGAGAACGGGCAAGGTAGTCACCTTCTAGGCGACTCTGCCTCCCCGGCCAGGGCGCATAAAGAGCGGGGCGGGCCTCGCAGAGTCTGCGAGACCCGCCCCAGCGTGCTTAAAAGTTCAGAGAAAGATACCCGCCGATGGTGGTGAAGTCCGTGCTCTTGCCGGTGACGATGTTGTGGCGCATGTCCCATCCGATGCCGATGTAATCGTTGATGCGCCACTCGACGCCGCCGCCGATGTTCCAGCCGAACTGCAGGTCGGCGTTGCCGGAGGGCGAGTGGTTGCGGCGCAGCTCGGCGGCCGGCGGCACTTGGCCGATGGTGAAGTCGTTGCTCATGTCCTGCCCAAAGACGTACATGCCGGGGCCGGTGACGAAGTACGGACGGAAGGGGCCGAGGTTGTTGTTGACGACGGTGTACTTGAGGCCGGCGATCACGGCAAGGGTGTCAATCTCCTGAGTAACGCGGCCCTGCTCCCCAAGCACGGCGGAAGTGACCTGAGCATAGCGCTGCTCGGTCTGACCGAACATGGCGAGGAGTTCGCCGGAGATTTTGTTGCCCAGCGGATCGCGGGGGATCCAGGCGAAATCCAGGAAGCCGCCGAAGAAAGCGCCGCTGTTCGAATCATACGGGCCGGACATGCCGCCGATGAGGACGCCGAACTCGTTCTCGCGCATCGGCTTTTCCTTCTTGGCCTCGGCCTCCTTGATGTAGTCCTTGACCGTACCCTCGATCGTGTCCACCTTGCTGACCTTCTTGCCCAGGTCCGAGGTCTCGGCCTTGAGTTTGCTGATCTCCTCGTCCTTCTGAGCGAGGGCCTTGTCCTTGTCGGCCACGGCCTTCTGCAGCTTCGAGATTTCCTGGGTGTTCTGCTCAACGATGTTCTTCAGGTCGCCGACCATCTTGGCCAGGTCTGCCAGGGAGGGCTGCGTCTGCGCCCAACCCACATTCCAAGCGGCCAGAACGATCGCGACAACGACTCCCACGGCAACGCGACTGGAACGGAACATATCCTTCCTCCTCAAATGGAAACTGGGATGTCACCTGCACAAGACGGCAAGGCCCGCAAGACGCGCGGGCCTTGCAGGGGGAATCTCAAACGGTTCGGAGCACGCGCAAGGCAGTGCCGAATGACAGGCCGGAGGGCGGGGCAGAACGACGACGGGGTCGCGAAGGGCCGACGAATGCCCCTCCGACGGGATAGAGAACCGCACACGCTCGCTCGGGCCTGCTTCCTGTCGCTCAATCGAGATCAACTTCCCTTGGGTACCCGAGCAGGACACAACGCGCAGGCGCCGGCGCAAAGTCAACGCCCTGCCGACCAGCCTCAGCCAAGCTGCAAGAACTGCGCGTCCACTGAATCGTCGCCGAACCGAGGCTCCGCCATCCCCACGATGGCGGTTCTTCCCGAACTCGAGTCCGGACACGGCCCAGAAAGGAGTCCGGCGACGTCGCTGAGCAAGCCCTGGAACGCCTCTCTGAATACGCATTTTCCACGCATACCATATCAACAATTCCACGTATGTCAAGCACAAAATACCAGTGGAACAAGGAAAAGTATGAGCAGGCGCTTGATACCCGATAGGAAGCAGCCCTTGCGAGGGCCTCTTGCGGATGCAACGGAAGGCGAACGCCTC
>CAYPFP010000070.1:0-28100 GCA_964409935.1 uncultured Planctomycetota bacterium
AGTCGGTCTGTTTGGCGTCCGTCAACCTCGTCGGAGTTGTGCCTGCGAAAGCCCGCGTCCAAAGACCGCGCTTCTCGAAGCCAAACTTGTCATAGATGCCGCACGGGCCGGTGCTAACAATAAGCCCGCCGCGCTCGGCCCACGCCTCAAGCTGCGTCTCCAGCGCGTCGGTCAGGTAGGGCGCACACGGCAGAACCACCACGTCGTAGTCCTCCAGTTTCGCCCTGCCGTCGGCAAAATGGCCTTCCGGAATCAACTCGTACAGATCGTTCCGTCCGAAAAGCATCTCGTGCAGCTCGAGCATCTCCAGGAACGATTCGCCCTGCCCGTATTTCTGGAAAAGCATGGACGTGTTCGGCTGGATCATCACGATGCGCGACGGCGCGATGCGCGAGTTCAGGAAGATCTCTTCGAGACGCTTCACCTTCTCTTTTCCCACCGGCAGCGCCGCTGCGCAGTACCGCAAGGTCGTCAGATCGTACACCGGATTGAACCAGTTGCCGTTGTAGAAAAGCAGGTAGTCGGCCGAAGTATACGCGTACCACCACACCTGTATGTGCCGTCCCCACACCGTGAGGCGGTACAGGTACTTCATCATGGCGCAACGCTGCACCTTCTCCTCTGCGATGCGCGGCAAGTCCTCCTGACAACCCCAGAAACACTCGTACTGTCCGAGGTATTTCCCCGCGAAGCGGTTGAGGCTGTACGTGTAGATGGAGCCGAGCATGAAATGCGGCGAGCGCGTATGGAAGCTCATGATGTCGGCGGTATCGAACAGCCGGCTTCCATCCACAGAGGCCAGCAGTCTGCTGTGGTCGGCCACGACCGGTTTGTCCGGGGCCGCCTTCTTGAACGCCTCATAGATGAATCTCAGCCATGCAACATGCCGGTCTTCGCGCCACGACTGGAACTCGTACCCCAGCGGATGCGGTCGTTTCCATTCCGTGACCAGACAGAGGTCCTCCGGCGGCGCGATGTCCTCGAATCGGACATGGTTCGTCTTCCACTGGCGGTTCAGGTCGCCGATGTCGCGATACCGCGACTTGAGCCAGGCGTGGAAATCCGGCAGGGCCGAGGCGTTATATCCGGTTGAACGCACGCCCTTGTCCACGGCGAAGTACGGACCGATGTTCTCAGCCGACATCACGAAGAAGACAAACTCCGGCGCGGCATAGGCGCGCGCGACCTGCGTGATGGCCTCAGCGGTCATCTCGCGCACCTCCGGTCGCCAGGTGTTGAGCGAACGGCCGTATCTGAGCGACCTCGGCTCCGCCCCGTCGGCAGCGCGCATGAAGATGTCCGGATCGTTCTTGTGCTTCTCCAGGAACCACGCCGGGGTCACCTGAACATCGTGAACCGCAAACGGCGTGGAGATGGTGGCCTGCACTGCGCCCCGTTCCTTGAGTCCGCGCCACAGGTCAAGCTCCCTCTGGAAATCATATCCCTCTACAACAGGCTGAGTTAGGCTGAAGCCCGACGAGAGGAAATGCAGACGATTGATCGTCAACGGTTCCTCAAGTTCGAAGTGCGTGTAGGGACTGCGCGTGCCGATGATGATCTGGTTCGGCTTTCCGTCGGGGGTGATCACGAACGGTTTTTCTGCCGGCGCCGGGGGCGCGGTCCACTCCCCTGCCCTTTCCTTCGCGCGAGATTGCAGAGCCTTCAGGCTCTCCGCCGCGCGCGCTCTCACGGATGCGATACGCCCTCGCAGCGCGTCCGCCGCGTTGTCGAACTCCCCCAATCTGGCCTCATTCTTGTCAACGTAGAGCCGGCCATAGGCCTGATAAAGCTCATCAAGACCGTTTTCGACGCCCTGAGCCGCAGCGGCCCGTCTCAACGCGTCCTGGTCGCCGCCAAGATAATCGGCCGCCCGTTGAAGCCGACGGGCGTCTTCCGTAAGCCGCGCAACGTCCACCAACAGTTTGTTGTACGTCTTGGCCCTGTCGAGAAAAGGAGATTTTGCCTCCGCCAGCTTTCCGAACCGCCGCACCATGTCGCCCTCAAGCTTCACCTGCAGCGGATAGTAGACGTACATGCTGTCCACACTGATCGACCCGTCGGACAGCTCGCGAATCCGCACGTCGTCGAACCACACCCTGCCCACGGCATCCTGTGCGTACAGGCCGACCTGAACGAACTTGGTGTCCTTTTCCGTGCTGAAGCAACTTCGGCAGAACAGCCACCCGTCTTCCGACGGCTGGGTAAACACGACGGGGCTGACGGCCTTCATCGCCAGCCCTCTTCCGTCCTCGCGCGGGAACCGTAGGTTAATTCGTATGGAACACGTCTGCGCCATCTCCGGGGAACTTACCTTCATCCAGTATGAGAGTTCATAGCGCGTGGCGGGTTTCAACTGGTCGCTGGTTTGGTGGACGAAGGCTCGCCCGTCGCGGCTGGTGGCGACGATGCGCATCGAGGCCTTTCCCGACCTGGCGGTCGCGGTGTCCGGCCCGTACTCAAACCGGGGGCCGGCGTAGTCTGGGTCGTCGGAGTACCAGACGCCCCACGGCTCTTTGCCAGATTCGAAGTCCATGTTGACAAAGCCGGGGGAGTCCCCCGCGACAACAAGGCCGGCGAACACCCAAACCAACGCCGGGACGGCCACAGCTCTCAGCATTGGCGCGTCTCCCTAAGCGAAGCGCCTCGGTTCGGACGGCACGCGTTGCGAGCGTCCTCATGTCCTCCGCATCTGCACGGCGAGCAGCACAACGCACCCCACGTTCATGAAGGCCACGAAGATGCTCGACGCGGCGATGCCTATGATGGGCACAAACACCGTTCCGGCCAGCAGCGCCCCCAGACACGCCCCGACGTGGTCCGCGCTGTCCACCTTTCCCGCCGTCGCGCCCGTGTTGGGCGCCTTCTTGAAATACAGGGCCGTGACCAGTGGGAAAATGAAGCCGCCGAGTATGCCGGCAATCAGTATCAATGACATAAAAACGGTCTGCGACAGTTCGAGAGGCAGTAGCGCGATGAACTCTCCGGAGAATGCGACGAGCAGCAGCGGCAGCACCAGCGCGTACCCGACCACTGCGACCTCGATGCCGATCAATGTTTTGAGGCCGATCCGGTCCTTCCTCAAGAGCACATTGCTCACAAAGCCGCCGAAGGCAAGCCCCACCATGAACAGGGCGATGATGAGGCCGATCTGGTAGTACAGGAATCCGTAGAGGTTCTGAAACGCGAAGACCAGGATCAGTTCGAAGGCCATCGCGGAGAAACCGCAAACGGTGATCACGGTCAGGTAGTTGAACTGCGCGCCGCTTGCGTCGGCGCGCTCCCGGCGCAGAGCGCCGAGGATCCATCTCCCGCACATCACCAGCACCGCCAGCGATGCCGCGCCGGCCGCGATGCGGTAACCCGCGAGGTAAAGCATCCAGTAGATGATCGCCAGCAGGCTCGCGCACACAAGAATCGCCAGGACGGACTCCCCCACGCGCCGCAATCGTTCCGATGCGGACAGAAACGCCAGCCGCATGAGCAGAAGCCCGCCGAGTATGGCGCCCAGCAAACCCAGGTTGAACCGACCCACCTGGTCGAACACCGGCTGCAGCTTCGAGCCGGCGGCGGCATCCCACCGGCGGAGGCTATAGTAGTACGTGACCGGCCGCAAATCCGTGTTGATGGGGACGTCCTTGCGCGATGACAGGGCCTCGTTGGCAAACCCCACGCGAGTCAAATCAATGGTGATGGGAAACTGCTCCGGTGAGAAATTGGGGACTTCGACCTTTCTCGCGCTGAAACGTTGACCGAGAATATCCGGGTCCATGGTCACCACGCCGTCCGACATGGAGGCGAATAGATACGCCATCTCGCCGCCGCTCACCACCTGGTGCTTGAAGACGCTGGCCACCGTACGATAGATGGAGCCGCCTTCCCTGCCGACAATGTCGCCCATGTAATTGGCCGCCGAAGGCACATGAAGCGCAATCACGCCGCCGGGGTTCAGCATGGCGGCCGTTTCCTCGAAGAATTCCCGCGTGTAATAGCGGTTCAGCATGGCGGTGGAGGGAGCGGGCAGATTTATGTAAATGACGTCGAAGCGTTCGGCCGTGGTCTTGACGAAGAAGCGGCCATCGGTGTAGGCGAAGTGGACGCGCGGGTCCTTCAGGGCCGCCGCGTCGGCGGGGGGCAGCACGTCGCGAATCAGCTCGGTGACCTTAGGGTCAAGGTCCACCTGCCACACGGCTTCCAGGGGGTTGCGCAGGAATTCCTTGAGCAGGCCGTGTGTTGAATTGCCCAGAATCAACACCCGTCTGGGATTGGGATGCTCCGAGAGGATCAGGTTGGCCTGTTGCGGGAATTCATATTCCTGCGGAAAACTGAACAAGAGGGAACCGTCCCCGAAGACGGACACCTGCCCCGGCTCTTCGCCCAGGGCCAGGTGCTGGTACTTCGATTCGACATGGCGGGTCAGTGTCAGACGAGGTTCGGCTTGGCCGCCCTTGAGCTTGTGACGAGCCGTCGTGCCGACAAGGGACAGCCAGCGTTTCTCCATACTGACCTTGTCCAGATGGCTTAACCGGGGCATACTCCAGAACATGGCCAGAATAAGCGCCCCCAGGATGCCGGCCGTCACCAACTGCGCCGCCCCGCGAAGCGAGCGAACGCTCAACGAGAAGCACCCCGCCAGCAGAAGCATCCCCACCAAGGTCGCATTGAGGAATGCCCGATAGTGCTCGACCAGGTAGAACGTGAACACCAGTCCGCCGACAAGGAAGCCCAGGGCCTCGGTCACATAGAGCCACCCGATCCCTAGAGCGTCTTCCGACTGCTGCCCGGCGTAGACCTTGCACCCCAACGGGAATGTGATGCCCACCATGAAGGAGAACGGCGCCAGGAACAGTAGCGACGCAAGCGCCATCTGCCCGAAAGACACGTACGCCCCCGGCATGACGGTGAACAATTCCCGAACGATGCGCAACCCGTAAATCTGCAAGGCCGGGCACAAGGCCCCCGCCACGACCAGAATCACGAACGGCCAGAACGGGTCCATGCGACGCGAAAGCCACGAGCCTATGCCTGCGCCCACGCCGATCCAGAAAAGCCATACGCCGAAAATGACGCCCAGGCACAGTTCATTCCCGCTGAATACCACCAGGGCTTCGCGGATGAGCGTGGTCTGGACGATGACCGAGCAGAAACCCAGCGCAAAGAAGACGAGGAATATGCCGGTGCGCGTGCCGGCGGTCACTGAATCCTTTTCGGGCAAGGGAATTCTCCATCTGGCCGAGCCGCAAAACGTTGCGCCGAATGCGCAGGAAACGCTCCCGTGTCATTCCGCAATCTGCCCTATTATGCGGACTTGCGGAGCGCAATTCAAGATGCGGATTTGGCGGGAGATTGTGTTGGCGCGACATGCAACAGGCGGACGCAGAACCGTCTCGCAACGCCCCGACAGATTCAGTCCCTGGCGTTCCGGGTGAGCTTGTGGAACTCCCCGCGCAGTTGTTGCGTAATCGGCCCGGGCTTCCCATTCCCGATGGGGCGCTGGTCAATGTTGACGACCGGGATGACCTCCGCCGCCGTGCCCGTTAGGAAACACTCGTCGGCAACAAAAAGGTCGTACCGCGTCATGTTCTCTTCGCGCACGGTCATGGCCAGTCCGCGCGCGATCTCGATGACGGCGTTGCGCGTGATGCCCTCCAGGATGCCGGCCGTGACCGGCGGCGTGGAAAGCGTCTTGTTGCGCACGATGAAGATGTTGTCGCCGGTGCACTCGGCCACGCAGCCCTCGGTGTTGAGCATGATGGCCTCCACGACGCCCGCCTGCAGGCCCTCGATCTTGGCCAGAATGTTGTTCAGGTAGTTGAGCGACTTGATCCGCGGGCTGAGAGCCGCGTTGTGGTTGCGCAGGGTGGCCACCGTGACCACCTCCAGGCCCTTCTCATAGAATTCCTTCGGGTAGAGCGAGATGGTGTCGGTAATGACGATGACGCTCGGCCTGGGGCACTTGTTGGGATCCAGACCCAGAGTCCCGGCGCCCCGCGTAACCACTACCCGGATATACGAGTCCTTCAGATGATTGGCCTTGAGGGTGTCCTCGATGGCCTTCGCCATCCCCGACTTGGAGATCGGGATGGTCAGCCAGATGGCCTTGGCGGAACTGTAGAGACGGTCCAAGTGCTCCTTCAATCGGAAGACCCGGCCGTTGTACGAGCGAATCCCCTCGAAGACACCGTCGCCGTAGAGCAGACCGTGATCGAACACGGATATCTTGGCTTTCTCTTTGGGGTACAGCTTGCCGTCAACATAGACCTTCAGACCCATCAGCCGGGGCTCCTCATAGCAATTTCCGTTTGACAGTCCGGCGCTCCAGGACTTGGGGCTTACTATTTACTTGGTTATCCGCCCAAAGTCAACAAGGAATCTGGCGCTGTCGCGGCCAACAAAAAAGACCCGGCATTGACTGCCGGGCCTCTATACGTGCCTGGGCCGACCTTGCAGTTCCTCTTGCGAGGCCCCCCAACCTTACCTCGCAAGAGAGTTCTCGCTATTTCTCGAATGCAATCACGTGTCTTTTGTGCCGCATTCCGATGCGTCTTTGTTCACGCAATCGTCATACCACAGGCACCCCTTCTGCTCACATTCCCCCTTTGCCGTCTCGAAACAAGGGTAATTGCCTTCGGCCGTCTGTATCTTCCGTATCACGTCCCCCTTGGACAGACGAACCGTCTTGATTCCCCATCGCTTCGCAATCTTTCGAACCTCCGTCATCTTGACCATGCATACATCTCCTTCTCATCGCGGGGGTCCGCCTGCGACAGAAGCTCCCGTATCTTGGTCTTCAGTGCCGAGAAATCACTTGACTTGATCAGACAGACGGTCGCGATATTTCTTGCCCACGCCTCCTGTGCTATCTCATGCGTGGTGTTAAGGATAACGGGCAAACTGCCCAACTTGCCGGATATCTCCTTCGCCTCAACGGAACGCTTGCCGGTCTTCCGGCAGACATCCAAGACCACCAGATCGGGACGCACTTCCTCGATTCGTTGAAGGGCCTCCATCTCGTCGCCGGCAAGCACGACCTCATAGCCTTCCGAAGCCAGCTCCAGCGCGTAGAGCATCCTCATGTACTTGTTTTCCTCAAGTATGAGTACTCTCGGCATGGCCTTCCCCTTTTCGACTCCGGTCTTTCGCCACCCCCCAGTTAAGCAAATTCCATACCGTCCATAGGGGCGATTACCGCGCGGAACTGCATGCCCTGGGTCGCCGCGCGCCTCTCCGGCACAGGTCAGCCGGTCCGTGTCCTCGGAGAAATCCAGTCCATTGGGTACAGTAGCGGAGTTAGTTTACAACATTTTCCGCGTTTGTCAAATCGCGGGAATCAAACCCTTGGGGGAACTTGGTGTGGACTACTGCCGCTGAAGGACTTAGGGCACCACGCTCACAGGAAAAAATTGCGTCTATGAGAGGGATACCGCAGCCCGAAATGCCCTTAATGAGCGGAACTTGCCTTGGTCAGGCCCAGGGCGTAGCGCCCTCGCGCCGGATGAGAAGTTCATCAATCGTGGCAAGCCCCCCCTGCTTCGCAAGGAACACAGCGGCCTCGGCTATCTCGGCCGGATGCATGTACTGTGACGCATCCACGTCATTGCGCCCCTCCCGGACGAGGCGCGTATCCACCCCGCCCGGACAGATGACATGCACGCGAATCCCCTTCCCGTGCGTCTCAAGCGCCAGAACCTTCGCAAAGCCCATAGCGGCGTGCTTCGACGCGCAATAGGCCGTCTGGCCCTCGTATCCCTTTTTCCCCGCGGTGGAGGCAATGATAATGATGCGGCCCGCCTTCCGGCGAATCATGCCGGGCAATACCGCCCGGCAACATGCAAAGACCGCCCTGGCGTTGATGGCCATAAGACGGTCCCAGTCTTCCAGCGTAGTCTCCAGAAAGGGCTTGAAGATCGCGGCCCCGGCGTTGTTCACGAGGATGTCAATAGGGCCAAGCTCGCGCTCGGTGCGGGCGACCAGTTCGCGCACATCGCCTTCGTCGGTCAGGTCCGCCCTCAAGGCCAGCGCCGTTCCGCCCCGCTTGCGCACGAGCTCAGCCGTTTCCTCGATCTCCCGACCTGTGCGCGCCGTCACGGCCACCTTCGCCCCCTCCGCCGCGAACGCCAGACCGATCTCGCGCCCGATCCCGCGCCCGCCGCCCGTCACCAGAACAACCTTGTCCTTCAAGTCAACCGCCATCTCAGTCCTCCGCAGAATATCCTCGCAAGAATCGCGATTATAGCGACCGGAACGCCCCAAGTCAAAGCGCAGGGTCGCCCACTCCCTCTGTCTCGGAGTGCGGTTTCTTTTTGCACGGGCTGATCAACATGCTATAATCTCTGCCATGCGTTCCTTGTGCGGATGGAGACTTGATGTGAAATCACAGACAGGCCAATGCAAGCGCATCCTGGCGGTCGCGGCCGTCATCGGCGCGATCTTTGGCGGCTTGGCCTGCTCGGAGCCGGAGATGCGAAAGCAAGACCTTTATCGCTCGAGCCTGCCCGGGCCGTCGGACAACGTCTCAAGCCCGCCCAAGCCGGCCTCCTACCGCGATCCGGATTTTACCTACCGCGCCGCCGGCTCGCCGATCAAGATCAAGCCCGTCAGCACCCAGAAGCAGGGCCTTTTTGATTGGCTTTTTGCGCCGAAGCCCTCCGGTTCTTCGCCTTTTGCCGCGAACGGCGCAAAGCCTCCAAACCAGGTTACGAAACCGATGCCCTTGCCTCTGCCGGAAAAGGGCATGAATGTTCCGAGATGATCGGGTTTCTGGGCCCGCGCTCCCTGGCAACGCCATGAAGACCACAAAATATAACGTTGGGATCATCCAGATGGCCATGACGAATCGGCCGGCGGAGAATCTGCGCAAGGCCCTGGCCGGAGTCCGTGAGGCGGCAAAGCGCGGGGCGCAAGTCGTCTGCCTGCCGGAACTTTTCGCCTCGACCTACTTCTGCCAGCGCGAGGACGCTTCTCTGTTCGACCTCGCCGAGCCGCTCCCTGGTCCCACGACGGAGGCCGTCGCCAAAGCGGCCCGCCGCCTCAGGATCGCGGTCGTGACGCCCGTCTTCGAGCGACGTTCCGAGGGTCTGTATCACAACTCGCTGGCCGTCGTGGACGCCGACGGCTCCATCGCCGGCGTCTACCGCAAGATGCACATCCCCGATGACCCGTGCTACTATGAAAAATTCTACTTCGCCCCCGGCGACCTGGGATTCCGGGCCTTTGACACGCGCTTCGGACGCGTCGGCGCGCTGATCTGCTGGGACCAGTGGTACCCCGAGGCCGCGCGCCTCACGGCCCTGCAGGGCGCTTCCATTTTATTCTACCCCACGGCCATCGGCTGGCACCCGCACGAAAAGCACTCGCACGGGGCCGCGCAGCGCGAGGCATGGCTCACCATCCAACGCGCCCACGCCATCGCCAACGGCGTCTACGTCGCTGCCGTCAACCGCGTCGGCCACGAGAAGCCCGTCCCCGGCGCGGCGGGGATCGTGTTCTGGGGCACGAGTTTTCTGTGCGACCCCTTCGGCGCCGTGATCGCCGAGGCCTCGGCGGACAAGGAAGAGACCCTCATCGGCACGGTGGACCTTACCCGCATCGAGGAGGTCCGCCGCGGCTGGCCCTTCCTTCGCGACCGCCGCATAGATGCCTACGCCGACATCGTCCATCGTTTCCTGGACGCCCGCAAGACCCGAAAGAGAAAATCCGCGCGATGACCGCCAAGAGCCTTCAACCCAAGACCCCTGCCGCGCTTGGTTTCTCCATGCCCGCCGAATGGGAAAAACACGAGGCCACATGGCTGGCCTGGCCCCATCACCGTCCCGACTGGCCCGGCAAGATCGTGCCCATCCATTGGGTGTACGGCGAGATCGTTCGCAAGATCTGTCCGGGCGAGATCGTGCGCATCCTCGTGCAGTCCGCCGAACACGAAGCTCTTGCCCGGCGTGTCCTCGAGAAAGCGCGCGCCGATCTGCGCCAGGTCGAGTTTTGCCGCTGGCCGACCAATCGCGGTTGGACGCGCGACTTCGGCCCCACGTGCGTACGCAAGGGCGGCCCGCGCCCGGAGGTCGCCATTGTCAAGTTCAAGTTCACGGCGTGGGGGTACAAGTACCGCAACTGGCCCCTGGACAACCGAATACCGCTGCGCGCCGCAAACGCCCTCGGCTTGCGGCTGTTTACGGCCCTGGCCGACGGCCGGGAGTTCGCGCTTGAGGGCGGCGGCATCGAGGTGAACGGCCGCGGTACGCTCCTGACGACCGAGGAATGCTTCCTGGACCCCGTCGTCCAGGTACGCAACGCCGGCGCGACGCGCGCGGACTACGACCGCATCTTCCGCGACTATCTCGGCGCCGCCAACGTCCTTTGGCTCGGTCACGGCATCGTCGGCGACGATACGCACGGCCACGTGGACGACCTGTGCCGCTTTGTCAGCCCCGACACCGTCATCCTCATCCATGAGAAGGACGAGTCCGACGTAAACTACCGCCCGCTCCGCGACAACGCCGAACGCATCAAGGGTATGCGCTTGGAGGACGGTTCCAGGATCAACGTGGTGGAGCTTCCCTGCCCCGCCCCGCTCTATTACGGCGACATGCGCCTTCCGGCCAGTTACGCGAATTTTTACGTCTCAAACGCCGCCGTCATCGTGCCGACCTTCAACGACCCCGCCGACCGTATCGCCCTGGGTACGCTGTCGGAGCTTTTCGAGGACCGTCCTGTTGTGGGCATTCACGCCGTTGACCTCGTCCTCGGCTTCGGCACACTTCACTGCCTCACTCAGCAGCATCCGGCGGCATAGCGGCCGAGACTGGGCCGATCCTGTCGCGATTGTGCCGAAGGAGCGCGCCTCAGTACACCTTGCCTGGGTCGAAGATGCGCTGAGCGACGACGTCGAGCGCGCCGGTCTGCGGGTTGAGGCGGCGGTAGTAGCAGGAGTAATAGCCGGCGTGGCAGGCCGCGACCTTCTGCTCGACCTTGATGACCAGCGAGTTGCCCTCGCAGTCCACGAGCACTTCCTTGACCAGTTGGATGTGGCCGGAGGTCTCCCCTTTGAGCATCAAGCGCCCCTTGGAGCGGCGGAAGACGTGAACCTTGCCGGTTTCGAGAGTCTTCTTCAATGCCTCGTCGTTCATGTAGCACAGCGTGAGCGTCTCGTTGGTGCGGGCGTCGGCGATGACGGCGGGGATCAGGCCGTTGCTGTCGAATTTCAGGTTTCCGGTAACAGACATCGTTCGCTCCAATCTCGCTCCTACAATCAACCGATACTGATCAGGTCTGCGCGGTCCTTGAACTTGTCGGCCAGGTTACGGCGCAGAAGACGGTTCTCCTCGCGGGCAAGAGCCGGGTCCGCAGCCGCCAGCGCAAAGGCATCCTCGCGCGCCAGGGCGATGATGTCGGCGTCGCGGACGAAGTCGCCGACCTGTATCTCCGGCAGACCGTGCTGGCGCGTGCCGAAGAACTCGCCGGGGCCTCGGATGCGCAGGTCCTCCTCGGCGATGCGGAAACCGTCGCCGGTGCCGCACAACACCTCGAGACGCTTGTGGGCCTCTTCGGAGGTCGG
Organism: uncultured Planctomycetota bacterium; assembly: GCA_964409935.1. Classification (GTDB taxonomy): domain Bacteria; phylum Planctomycetota; class Brocadiia; order JAADGH01; family CAYPFP01; genus CAYPFP01. The sequence continues at coordinate 11,549 of CAYPFP010000070.1, forward strand.
ATACCCGAAGAGGAGGCAGTACGATTTCCTGCTCCCGCGACCGATGCGTCCGCGCAATTGATGCAACTGCGACAGCCCGAAGCGCTCCGCGTGTTCGATCACCATCATCGTGGCGTTCGGGATGTCAATGCCGACCTCGATCACGACGGTGGACACTAGGACGTGATAGCGCCCGTCGCGGAACGCGCACATCGTCTCGTCGCGCTCCTGAGGCGACATTCTACCATGAAGAAGGCCGACCCTGAACTCCGAAAACGCCTCGCGTTGCAGGAAGGCCGCGCGTTCGGTGGCGGCCTTGAGGACGAGCTTCTCGGACTCCTCCACTAGGGGATAGATGAAGAAGGCCTGCTCGCCCTGCCGGAGGCGTTCGCGGATAAACTCAAAGGCCTTGGACATCTTGCCCTCCGGCACGTGGGTGGTCTGGACCGGCAGGCGGCCTGGAGGCAGGCCTTCGATGGTGGAGACGTCGAGGTCGCCGAAGACGGTGAGGGACAGCGTGCGCGGGATGGGCGTGGCGGTCATGACCAGGACGTCCGGCTCCTGCCCCTTGCGCCGGAGCCTGGCGCGCTGCAGGACGCCGAACTTGTGCTGCTCGTCAATGACGACGACGCCCAGCCGCGCGAACTGCACGGTCTCTTCGATCAGGGCGTGGGTGCCGATGAGCAGCCCGACTTCGCCCGATTCCACCGCGGCCAGGATGGGCTTGCGTTCCTTGGGTTTCACCGCCGAGGACAGCAACGCCGTGCGGACGCGGCTGCCTTCGAGGAAATGGCTGATGGTGCGGAAGTGCTGCTCGGCGAGGACCTCCGTGGGGGCCATCAGCGCGGCCTGCCGTCCGTTGGCCACCGCCACGAGCATGGCGTAAAGCGCCAGAACCGTCTTGCCGGAACCCACGTCTCCCTGCAGGAGGCGGTTCATGGGTTTGGGGCTTTGTAGGTCCGCCTTGATCTCGGCAAGGGCTTTCTCCTGATACTCGGTAAGCTGAAAGGGGAACCGCGCGCGGATGCGGGCGTCAATTTCGGGCGTGATCCTGAACGCGATTCCGTCTTTGGACTCCTTTACGCCGCGCCGGCGCAGGGCCATGGCCAGTTCGAGCAGGAAGAACTCGTCGTAGGCGAGGCGGCGGCGAGCGCGCCGGACCTGCTCCTGCGAGTCGGGATAGTGCAGGGTCCGAACGGCCTCGCGCAGGGGCATCAGTTTGCGGCGCGACAGGAGGGCGGGCGGGAAAGGTTCCTCGACCTCATCGAGATGTCGTTCGAGCGCGGCCTTGATGACACGGCGGATCGTGGTCTGGCGAAGCCCTTCGGTGAGGGGATAGATGGGCACGATGCGGCCCGCGTGAACGAGGGCCTCGCGGTCGGCGACATCAGGCTCCACGCTGGGGGCGACGATCTGGAGCTGACGATATAAGCCGATCTTGCCGGAGACGATGATGCGCTGGCCGGGGTGAAAGCGGCTCTGCATGTAAGGGGCGTTGAACCAGCAGAGGAGGATCTGGCCGGTTTCGTCGCCGGCGAGGACGTCGAGGCGGGTCTTCCAGAAGCCGATCTTGCGCAGCTTGACGCCGTGCACGTGCAGGCGCAGGGTCTCAAACGCGCCGACCTGTACCTCCGCGAGCTTCTTGATCTGGGAGAGGTCTCGATAGTGCAAGGGGGCATGGAAGAACAGGTCCCGCACCGTGCGTATGCCGAGTTTGCGCAGGAGCGGGGCGCCCTTCGGGCCGACTCCCTTGGCGTACTGCACGTCGCTGGAAAGGGTTGTGGACGCGGGACGAGAACCCATATGGCTGCCGTACCCCGTATCTCGAACGCCACCCGAAAGGCGACACGCCCGAAAACGTCACGAGGCGTACCTGTGGACGCTTGTCTGCGAGGCCGGCAGGTAGCCGAACAGTTCGAAGGTGATGAAGATGGCGATGGCGCCCAGCACAATGAACCAGGCGGAACGGGCGGCTCGCCAGCCCTTGACGTACCGCAAGTGCAGATAAACCAGATAGACAAGCCACGTGATGAGGGACCAGACCTCCTTGGAGTCCCAGCCCCACCACGTCGCCCAGGCGACCTGCGCCCAGAGCGCGCCGAAGATAAGCCCCATCGTGAGGAACGGGAACCCGACGGCGATGCAGCGATAGACGAACTGGTCGAGGTTGTCGAGTTGGGACTCGGCCTCCGGCGTCATTTTGGAGCGCCGCACCCAGGCAAGAACCAGGTAAATGACGCTCGCGCAGAAGGCCACGCAAAGGCTGCCGTACCCGAAGATATAGACGACCACGTGGGGCACAAACCAGACACTCTGCAAGGCGGGCGGAAGATCGGCCTTGTAATCGTCGAAGCGCACGGCCCGGATGATGACGTAGGCCGCCAGGGCGCACGACAGCGCGCCGAGAAGGTTGGCCACCAGCGACGTGAACCGGTCCTGGGCGTACAGATGGCTGGCGAAGTAGATCAACAGATAGCCGAGCGCGATGGTCAGCGAGGTCAGCAAAAAGGCCTCGTACAGGGTCTGGAAGGGCCAGTGCTGCACCTCGATGCCGCGAAAGACAAGGGCCAGGAGATTGGCCACGAGGGCCGCGCCCACGCCGATGCTCAAGTGCTTAGAGAGGTTGCGCTTCAGGACGAACGAGAGCAGATGGGCCGGAACGAGGGCGCAGTACAGGACAATGGCAATGGTCTGGGACAATTCCGTTGAGGACATCTAGCATTCCTTCAATTCAACCGAGAACCCGAATGGCTGGGACTATTTCTCACTCTTCTTCAAGTAAGGCTTCACGTAAAACGTAAACAATACGCCGATGATGACCGAAAGCAGGCCGAGGTTGACGATCTGCCAGCTCGGATCGTAGACGACCTGAATCCCGGAGTAACCGGGGTCCTCGGTCTTCGCGTCCGTCTGGTAGAAGGTGTACCCGCGGAAATACACCGGATGATTGACGCGCGCGACGCCGGAGAAGACAGGTTGGCCTTCCTCCAGGAAAAGGAGGTGGCTTCGCCATTCCTGGGGCATCTTGTCGGTGTTGTCGGCGTAGGCCACGCGGACGTAGCCCGGCTGCTCGAAGATGCCGGCCTCTTTGGAGCCGGCCAGCAGCCATTCGGTCTTCTTGAAGCCAGGCCCCTCGACCTCCAACTGCACGGCGGGCTGCGCGATGTCCTCCAACCCGGCATGACTCTCGGACGGTTTGGTCAGGATGGGGACCACGTTCCGCTCCAGGCCGGCATCGGGGAAGTATTGGGCAACAACAACGTTTACGTCCGTCTTGGCGACGGCGACCGCCTCGCCCGGTTTCATGGCCGCCGGTCCCGTGGCCGACTTGTCTTCAACGACGTGGAGGGAGAAGCCATCGCCCTTCTGGGCAATCAGACATTTCACTTTTGCGGGGGTGTTCCATGCGGGCATCGCCAGACCGATTTTCAGGTCGTCGAACTTGGGGCGGTGCATCTGGTCGAAGTCGAAGTTCTGAAAGACCAGGCGCGCTTCCTTATCCTCGCCCTTGGCGATGGCCAGGCGCACCGCAGGGCCCAGCGACGGGGCCGATTCGCTGATGCGGAAGTTCGGCTGGACATCCGCGATCTCGACCGTGTAGCCCTCGAAGGCGATCTTCTCTTTTGCGCGGATGGCTGCCTCGTGTTTCTTGCCTTCCTTGACCGTTTGCAGAATGACACGCCCAAAAGAGGACTCCTTTGCCTTGGCCAATTCGTCCTGAAGCTCGGCATCGGAAGCGGGACGGACGAACCTGATCTTGATATCGCCGCTCTTGTCCACGTAAACCGTCTCGGCGTCCTGGGCGTAGAGCCACTTATGGTCGGTGGAATCGCCGCGAATCACCTTGACCTCCACGGCGGGGTTTTTCGGCTCGTTGGTCAGGTTGATGATCTTGCTTTCCACCACGGCCTGGTCAACGGTGTCGAGCAGGCGAAGCTTGAGCTTGCCGCCGTCCAAGAGATATTCCTTGCCCTTGATCACTTTATATGGGCGCAACAAGGCGGCGTTCTCGGGGAGGCCGGCGGCGGGAACGTCGAGGAACTCGACAAACAGTTCCCTATGGAAAATCGTCTTGAACTTGGCCAGTTGCACCGTAAAGCCCATCTGGGCGACCTGTTTCGCGCGCTCGTCGAAGAAGGCGCTCGACTTGTCCGCACTGCCGAGATGGAGCTGCATCATGCCCTTCTGCTCGTAACGGACCCCCACCGTGGCGCCGATGAAGATGACCAGCACGCCGGCGTGAGTAAGAAGAAAACCCGTCTGGCGAAGACGGCCCTTGTACCGCTCCACCGTGCAGAAGATCAGGTTCAGCGCCAGCAACAACATCGTGATCCTGAACCACCAGGCGGAATGGGCGTGGAAAAGACCCGAGACCTCCATGAACTTGAAGAGACCGTTCAGGAGGCGGTCGTGGTCGGCGATGAACTTCTCGATCTCCTTGTCCTTGACTGCCTGCTCCAGACCGGCAACGGCCTTCTTGCGCTGGCGCCGGCCATAGTCGGCGTCGAATTTCTCGGACAAGAGGCGGTAGTAGGTCTCGGACTTCTCGTCGAGTGCGGGGACTTCCTTGCTCTTCTTCCCGAAGAGGTGATAGAGGAAGGACCCCTCCGCGAACTTGAACTGGCGAGTCTGCTCTTCGGGCGAAAGCCTCTCGATGTCGCTCTTCTGGAGCGAGAGAGTGCCCAGGGCACACTGGATGCCGACAAAGGCGAGCAGCACCACCGCCAGATTCACCGAGGAAAGGGCGCGCCAGACCCCTTCGTAGTACAGGAAGATGAAGCTGATCACCACCGCTGCGCCGAGTCCGGCCATGAAGACAAGGAACAAGGTGCTCAGGCCGGCTTTGGTCGCCAGGTATTCGAAAGCAGCAACAAGGGCAAGCAAACCGAGTACGGCCCCAGCGACGCGAAGTATGGACGGCACGCGCTGCTTCTCGGCGGGAGGGGAAACATTTTTCTGCAAGTTCGTAGAAGACAAGGTTTCTCCAGTTTCAGAAAAAACGGCGGTTTCACGGCGACGACCGGAAGGGCGTTCCCCGACGGCCGCGCCTGCACCAGCATTGCTGTATTACTCGGCCAGGCGGACGCCCAGTTCCCTCAACTGCGCGGCATCCACGGGCGAGGGCGCATCGGTCATGAGACAGACGCCCTTGGCCGTCTTCGGGAAAGCGATGACGTCGCGGATTGAGTCGAGGCCCAACAGGAGCATGACGATCCGGTCGAGGCCCAGGGCGATGCCGCCGTGGGGCGGCGCGCCGAAACGCAAAGCATCCAACAGGAAGCCGAACTTGGCCCGCGCCGACTCCTCGTTGATGGATAGAGCGCGGAAGACGCGGCTCTGCGTCTCCGAATCGTGGATACGAATGGAGCCGCCGCCGATCTCCGTACCGTTGAGCACGATGTCGTAAGCGCGCGCCTTCACGCTGCCGGGGTCGCTTTCCAGCCGTTCGAGGTCCTCCGGACGCGGAGACGTGAAAGGATGATGACACGCCTGCCAGCGCTGGAGGTCCTTGTCGTACTCCAGGAGCGGAAACTCCACGACCCAGCACAGCTTGAAGTCGCCGGGCTTCTGAAGTTTAAGACGCCCCGCCATGTGGAGACGCAACGCCCCCAGCGCGGCGGCGGCAACGGCCGGCTTGTCGGCGACGAACATGATCAGATCGCCGTTGTTGGCGGCAAACTCGTGAATAAGCTGCTTCTGCTGGTCTTCGTTGAAGAACTTCGCCGTGGGAGAATTGAGCCTGCCCTCCTCGACCTTGAACCACGCCAGACCCTTCGCGCCGTACTGGCCGACAAAGGCGGTCAGTTCGTCAATCTCCTTGCGCGAGAGCGAGGCACAGCCAGGCGCGCACAGGCCGCGCACGCAGCCGCCGGAGTCCGCAACCGACTTGAACACCTTGAAATCGCAGGCGCGGGCCAGACTCGTGACATCGTGAATCTCCATGCCGAAACGCAGGTCCGGCTTGTCGCTGCCGTACTTGAGCATCGCGTGCGCATAGGGAATCCGAGGGATCGGGAGCTGAATCTCGACGCCCAGCATCTCGCGGAAGACCCGCGCGATACAGCCCTCGGTCACGCTGATCACGTCCTCTTCGGCGGCGAAGGACAACTCCACGTCGAGCTGGGTGAACTCCGGCTGCCGGTCGGCGCGCAAATCCTCATCGCGGAAACAGCGCACAATCTGAAAGTACCTGTCAAAGCCGGCCACCATCAGGATTTGCTTGAAGAGCTGCGGCGATTGGGGAAGGGCGTAGAAGGTCCCCAGGTTCAGGCGGCTCGGCACAAGGAAATCCCGCGCGCCTTCGGGCGTGCTCTTGGTCAGCATGGGGGTTTCGACGTCAATGAAGCCCATTTCGTCATAGTAGCGCCGGATCACCTGGAACATCCTGTGCCGGAAGATGACGGCCTTTTGCATGGCCTCGCGCCGCAGGTCGAGGAAGCGGTACTTGAGCCGGATTTCGGTCGAAAGCTCGTCCGTTTTCTCGACGGCCTTGGCGGAGATCTCGATGGGCGGGGTAGCCGACGTGTTCAGGACCTGAAGCTCCTGCACGGCGACCTCGACCTCGCCGGTGGACAGTTCCTTGTTGACGGTCCCTTCGGGTCTGGGACGGACCACGCCCTTGACGGCGATGACGAACTCCGACCTCAGTTCCTTGGCTTTCCTGTGCAGTTCGGGGCTGTCGGCGGGATTGAAGACGACCTGGGTCTTTCCGTAGCGGTCGCGCAGGTCCACGAAGGTGAGATTGCCGTGGTCGCGGCGGGTGTCAACCCAGCCGTTGAGAACCACGGTCTGGCCGGCGTGTTGGGCGCGCAATGCACCGCACGTATGGGTCCTCTGCAAGAAGGGAGCTGGCATGCCGATTCAGTAATCTCCTTTCCTATGCGTCCACGAGGGAAAGCAGCGCGTCCTCGGACACCTCTTCCACCTTGTGGCCCATCATGTCTTTGAGCTTGAATCTCTTCGTGGCGCGTTCGTCGGGTCCGATGACGACGACAAACCTGGCGCCGAGGCGGTTGGCCGTGCGCATCTGGGCCTTGAGGCTCTTGCCCTCGAAGTCCAGATCGGCGCTGACGCCCGCGGCGCGAACTTTCTTCAGCAGAGAAAAGGCATAGCCGCGGTCCTCCTCGGCGATGGTGGCCAGGAAGAGAGCGGGGCCTTTCAGGCGGGCGGCCTCCGGCTTGTCCCTGCCGATGTTCTTGAGGGCCAGCACCGTCGGGACGACGCCGATGGCGAAGCCCACGCCGCCGGTGGGCGGACCGCCCAACTGCTCGACCAGGCCGTCATACCGTCCGCCGCCGCAGACAGCGTCGCGCGCGCCCAACGAGGTGTGAAAAAACTCGTACACCGTCTTGGTGTAATAGTCCAGGCCGCGAACGAGGCGGTCTTCGAGTTCGTACTTCACGCCGTTGGCGTCGAGGGTCTCGCGCACCTTGGCGAAGTGGGTGCGGCATTCTTCGTCCAGGTACTCGCGGATGCTGGGCAGGCCCTTCGTGATGTCGCGACACTGCTCTTCCTTGCAGTCCAGGAGGCGGAAGATATTGCGCCCCAGACGGCGGCGACAGTCAGCGCACATCTGATCCTCGCGGCCGCCGACGGCCTTGCGCAGGGCGTCGCGGTAAGCGGAGCGGCACTTCTCGCAGCCGAACGAATTGAGCCGAATCCGGCACCCCTCCAGCCCGATGGCCTCGAAGACGGCCGAGGCCAGGAGGAGGCTCTCGGCATCCACCAGAGGGTCGTTGGAGCCGATGGCCTCGGCGCCGATCTGGTCAAACTGGCGCATCCGACCGGCCTGCGGACGCTCGTACCTGAAGATGTTGTAGACGTAGAAGAATTTCTCGAACCTTCTGACCTTGTAGATTTCGTGTTCGACGTAGGCGCGCACAACGCCGGGCGTGCCTTCGGGACGCAGGGCGAATGACCCCTCTTCCCCCGCCTTGATGGAGAACATCTCCTTCTCGACGATATCGGTCGTCTCGCCGGTGGTGCGGGCGTAAAGACCGGTATCCTCGAAGACGGGGGTGCGAATCTCGCGGTAGCCGTGTATCGCCATCACGCGACGCGCCGTGTCCTCGATGAAGCTCTGCAGGGCCATCTGTTCGGGGAGAATATCCTCGGTGCCGCGGGGGGCGCGGATCGGTTGTCTGCCTTCAGTCATAGGCGGTTCATCCAATGAGTCTAACTTTGCGAATCCGGCTTGCGGCCTTCGCCGCGCGGCTCCTTGAGGGCATCGCGGACCTTCTTGAGGTCCTCCCAGGCCTTGGCCTTTTCCCAGGGCGACCGAAGCAGGTACGAGGGGTGGAAGGTGGGGAGCAGACGGACGCCTTCCTCGAAATCGAAAAACCTGCCGCGCAACTGGCCGATGGGCTTGTCGGTCCCCAGGAGAGACTTGGCGGCCGTCGCGCCCAGAGCGCAGATGACCCTGGGCCTAATGGTGCGAATCTGCCGCTTCAGGAACGGCATGCAGTTCGCGATCTCGTGCGGGAGCGGGGTCCGGTTTCCTGGGGGGCGCGACTTGAGTATGTTGCAGATGTAGACCTCGCTGCGCTTGAGGCCCATGGCCTCGATCATCTTGGTGAGGAGCTGGCCGGCCTTACCGACAAAAGGCTCGCCCTGGCGGTCCTCTTCCTCGCCGGGGGCCTCGCCGACAAACATGAGTTCGGCGTCGGGGTTGCCGGAGCCGAAGACCATGTTCGTGCGGGTGCGGGCCAGTTCGCAACGCAGACACTGTTCGCACTCTTTCCTGAGCGCGGCAAGCGCCTCGGCGTTGGAGCCGGTCGCGGGCGCAGAGACTGCCGCGGGGGCCGGGACGGTCTTGGGCGTCGCCGCGGGACTGACGGCGGAGGCTTCGGCTGTCGTTCTCGGGGGCATAGTCAGGCACGTTATACCAAAGGTCTTTTCAAGCTCCAGACGCTGACGGACGGCGCGCAGGAGGCGCTCATGCTCGGAACGGCGCTCACCGTTTTGGGAGGACATCATCATCACCCCGACCGGCGGAACGCCGGCGACGGACGAAACCCTCGCGCCATTACGACCTCTTCATCCTAGCCCGGATCGCCGCCAGGACGCGATGGCGGACCTGCGCGATAGTCCCGTGAATCTCACAGCCCGCGGCCCGCGCGTGCCCGCCGCCGCCGAACTGGGCGGCAACCTTGTCGGCCTCCAAACGCAAGTCTGAACGGAGGCTCGCCCTCACCCACCCCGCCTTCTCCATTTCCTGGAACAAGACCGCCACAGAGACCCCCTTGATACTGCGCGGGATGTCCACAAAGTCCTGGGTGTTGATGGGGTGCGCGCCGGACTTGGCGAACATCCGTTTGGTGACGGTCATGGTGGCGATGAGGCCCTTGTCGGCGAACTGGATCGTTTCCATCGCCAGGGCGCGCAGGGCAAAGACCTCGCGTGTGGTGGACTGGTACACCTGACGTGTGACGTGGACAAAATCCAGCCCGCCCTCCATGAGGTCGGCGGCCATGCGCAGGCTTTCGGGCGTCGTGTTCTCATAACAGAAGCGCCCCGTGTCGGTCACGATGGCCGCATAGAGGTTCTCAGCCGAGACGCGGTCCAGACAGAATCCCAAGGCTCTTATGAGCTTGTAGACCATTTCGCCGACGGAACTCGCCTTGATGTCCACCCAGTTGATGTCGGCGAAGTGCGTGTTGGTTCTATGATGGTCAATGTTGATGAGGGTCGAACACCTGCTCAGGAGCGACTCCACCGCGCCCAAACGTCCGGGCGTCGGCGTATCCAGCGTCACCGCGACGTCGAAATCGCGGCGAACGCGCGAAGGAGGCCGGATATCCTGCACGCCGGGCAGGAAGGCATAAATGTCGGGAACCTGGCTGTCAATGGATGTTACGGCGCGTTTGCGCGCATGGCGAAGCACGCGGGAGAGGGCCAAGGCCGAGCCAAAGCTGTCGCCATCGCCTCGGATATGGGATGTGATCAGAAAGGTCTTCGCCATCCGTATCGCTCTGACGACCTGCCGTAGTTCCCGCACCGTATCGCAACCCCAAGGGCCGTGTGAATGCTGCGGGCGCACCGCGACGGGCGGCGCAAACCCGTTTATGTAAAAGATTTAATATAGCATTTGTTCGCGCGGCAAGTCAACGCGAAAACGCGGCAAGGTCTCGGCGCCTGAACGACAAAGTAGGACGACGCCCGCCCGACGGCTTGGCGGGCGCGCAAAGGGTCTTGACCTCTCACGCGAGTGTTGATACATTCCGGTATAGGGGAGGGAATATGTCGCGCGCGCAGGACACCGTGAGCGAGGGAACATGGCCGACACCCGGCCAGATTCATTCGCTCATTCTCCGGGTACGATACGCCGAGACCGACCAGATGGCATGTGTCCATCACTCCAAGTACTTTGAGTACTTCGAGATGGGGCGGACGGAGTTCCTCCGCGAGTCGGGTATGACCTACAAGGACCTTGAGGAGAAAGGCATCTTCCTGGTCATCACCAAGCTCGTGTGCAACTTCAAGTCCCCGGCGCGATATGACGACACCCTCTGTCTGGAGACATGGGTGGAACGGTTTACGCGGATACGAATTGATCACGGCTATCGGCTGTGGAGAGACCAGAAACGGCAACTTGTCGCCGAGGCGACCTCGACGTTGGGGTGCGTTGATCGGGACGGGAGACTCCAGGAACTGCCCGCCGAGCTAACGGGCTTGCTCGAGAAGGTGGCGAGGTCGGCGGCGAACGGCTGACTTGCCCCCTTTGTACTCTCCTGTGTTGCCTGAACGCTGCGGGGTATCCATGCATCGGGACTCGAACCTCAAGACGGCGATGTCACAAACCGGCATCCCGGGAGATCCGATGAGTCGCCGTATCCACATCTCCCCCCGACACCAGGTCGCCAAGCTGACTAAGATCGGAATTGCCCTGTCGAGCGAGCTTGATCTGGGAAGGCTCCTGTCCATGATCGTCACGGAGGCGCGGCGCCTTCTCAACTGCGATGCGGCCAGCCTGTATACGGTGGAGAACGACTGCCTGCGTTTCCGCGTGATCCAGTGCGCCTCTCTGCGCCGGCGGCAAGGCGCCGAGCCGTTGCGACCAATGCTGTTCAAGATAGACAAGTCCCGCATCGCCACGTACGTCGCGCTGACCGGGCAACCCCTGAATATCCCCGACGTGTACAGGATTCCGCGCGGGGCGGAATATCGCTTTCAGCAGGACATGGACAAGCTGATGGGGTACCGGACGCGCTCGATGATGACGGTCCCCATCCACGACCGCGAGCGGGAGGTCATCGGAGTCCTCCAACTGATCAACGCGTTGGACGGCAATGGGAGGGAGATTCCCGGAAACGTGGTGCCCTTCACGAGCGACTGCGAGGACCTGGCCATGGCGTTGGCGTCGCAAGCGGGAGTCGCCATACGCAATGCGCAGCTCCTTGAGGACTTGCGCGCGCTGTTCTACGGGATCGTGCAGTTCAGCGCGCATGCCATTGACGGCCGCGACCCGTCGGCGGTGGGACATTCGCGGCGCGTAAGCGAACTGGTCCTGAGGATGGCGCGGGCGGCGAGCCGCAGCCGCGCGCCCGCCTTCGCCCACGTGGACTATTCGATGAGAAGACTGGAGGCATTGCGGTACGCCGGCTGGCTGCACGATGTCGGCAAGATCGCCATCAGCGAAGACCTTCTGACCAAGGGGCGGCGGCTTCCGGCGGACAGACTGCGGGTCTTGCAGACCAGGTACGCAGCCATCCGGCACGCCATGATCCATGCCGCGTTGCGGGAGCAGGTGCGGCTGCTGCAGGACCCGCAGGCGTCGGCAAGAGACGTCGCCAACGTCGAGCGCAAGCTGGAGACGGCCCTGCGCCGGTTGGACCGGGACACGGCCTTTGTGACGGAGGCGGCGGGCATAAGACCCCTGAACAAGCCGCGACAAGAGAGACTCGCCGCTATCGCCCGCCAGACCTTTGTGACTCCGGAGGGGGAGCGGTTCGAGTTCCTGACGAACGAGGAGTTGGAGCACCTGAGCATTCCCAGGGGCACCCTTACCGCGTCGGAACTGAGCGAGGTCCGAAGCCACGTGGCGGAGACCGAGCGGTTCCTCTCGAAGATTCCTTTCCGCGGCTGGCTGAAGGACACGCCCCGCCTGGCATCTTTGCACCATGAGATGCTGGATGGGTCGGGGTACCCCAACGGACTCAGGGGCGACCAGATTCCGCTGGAGGCCCGGATGTTGGCCATCGCCGACACTTTTGACGCCATGACGGCGGCGGACCGGCCATATCGAAAGGCCTTCACCATACGCCGCGCGCTCAAGATGCTGGGCGCGGAAGCAGCGCGCGGCCGGTTGGACGCCGACCTGGTCGAACTGTTCCGCAGGAAACACCTGTACCAGACGCCTTCCGGACGGAAGGGCGGCAAGACGGAACCGGAACCGGCATAAGCTTCTGGGCCGGGAAGGAAATTTCTTGTTGTTTTGTATCGCGCGAGAATTAGGTAGAATTCAGATGAGGGGTGGGAATCTAAAGCCTGACGAACGCCAGGCCCTGCGTCGAGTCGGGTTCGCGCCCGACATGGCAGAAGGCAGCTAACATGAGAACTGGATTGCACGTTTCCATATCGCCGTCCGTAGACAGAGCAGCCGACTATGGCCACCTCAAAGGATGCGAGACGATTCAGGTTTTCTCCAGAAATCCGAGAGGCTGGAAGATCAAGCCCCTCGAACCTGACGAGTGCGAGATGCTCAAGACCAAGCTTAGGAAGTACGACATCGCCCCGCTCGCGGTGCATGCGTCTTACCTGCCGAACATGGCCTCCCCGGACAAGGCCCTGTACGAACGGTCGGTGAAGACGCTGGCCGAAGAGGTCGCCCGAGCCGACATGATGGGCGCCGACTTCTTCATCATGCACGTGGGACACCACAAGGGCGCGGGCGTCGAAGCCGGCGCCAAAAGCGTGATAAGCGCCCTGAACAAGATCCTGGCCGCCAAGTCCCCCAAGCTGATGATCCTGCTGGAGAACACGGCCGACGCGGGCAAGAGTGTGGGAGAGTCCATCGAGCAGTTGCGCGACCTGATCGAGGGGGTGAAGGACAAGGACAAAATGGGCCTTTGTCTGGACACGTGCCATGCTTTCGCGCATGGATACAACATCGTTGACCCCGCCGGCCTCAACGATCTGCTCAAACTGACAGACAAGCTCATCGGCTTGGAGAAGCTCAAGTTCCTGCACCTGAACGATTCGGCCTATCCCTTCGGGTCGCACAGGGACCGCCACGAACACATCGGCAAGGGTCACATCAAGGAAGCGGGGTTCCGGGTCATTCTGAGGAACCCGATCCTCCGGAAGATTCCGGCCGTTCTGGAGACGCCGATTGACACCCCCGGCGACGACACGCGGAACCTGGCGACGATTCGCCGGCTGGCCAAAGACTGAGGCCGCCGAAGGTTCAGGCGATCCCGATGCGGCCGCGTGCTGGTTTACCTGTGGGCGGATAAGGAATCCACTATCCTCTGATGGCTGACACCCTCTGCGCAACCCCGGCAAGGCGACTCGTGTTGTGCGCCGCCACACTGGGGTTGCTGATCCTGTCATTTCCAACAACGGACGCATGGCCCCTGGCCTACTTCGCCCTGGTTCCGTGGCTCATGTTGATCGTGAGCAGTTCGCAGCGGCAGGTTGCCTTCTACTCGTGGCTGCTGGGGCTTGCCTTCTTTGGGTACGCGGTGTTCTGGATTTGCTTCGTAACGATTCCGGGGTGGATTTCGCTCGTCGCCTATCTGTCGCTGTATCTCCCCGCGTTCGGCCTGCTGGCCCTTGTCCTGCGGGAGCGGTTGCGGCTGCCGCTGGTCGTGGTCGCGCCCGTGGTGTGGGTAGGCCTTGAGTACGTCCGCTCCTTCATGCTCAGCGGGTTCCCCTGGTTCTACCTCGGGCATACGCAATACCAGAAACTCGCGATGGTCCAGGTGTCCGACCTGGCCGGGGCGTATGCCGTCTCCTTCATCCTGGCGATGGTCAACGGCGCGCTGGCGGACGGTTGGGTGGCGCTGCGGCGCGAAGGTGGCCTCAGCAAGGCTCTGAGGCCGATGACGCCGACCCTGGCGGCAACGGCGCTGGTTCTTACCGCGACGTTCGGCTACGGCATCTATCGGCTCCGGGAGTACCGCCCCATCGAAGGCCCCAGGGTTGCGACGGTCCAGGGAGACCTTCCTCAACGCATCAAAGACGACCCGAACTCCGCTCGCGACGTCCTCGACATGTACCTGCGGATATCCGAAGAAGCCGTGGGACAAGGGGCGGCCCTCCTGGTGTGGCCCGAGACTATGGTTCCGGGTTTCATGAACATCGCCACCGAAGACCGTTGGCACGTGAAGGCCAAGGACGTCAACGATTTCGCCCGGGAATGCGTCACGCGATTGAGAGACCTGGGACATCGCGCCGGGGCGCGGTTGCTCGTGGGCGGGCAGGCGCTCGACGTAGTCGGAGAACTGAAGGATGAAGCCGTCCTCTCCCGGTTCAACAGCGCCTATTACATGGACCCGAAGGACCTGGCGCCCCCGCCCAGGCTCCTGGGGCGGTATGACAAGATCGAGTTGGTGCCCTTCGGCGAATACACGCCGCTGAAACGGTACTTCCCGTTCCTGTCAAGGATGGTGCCTTACGAGACGGGTTTCGAGGCAGGGAACACCGCGAGGGTCTTCGACCTCCACGGGACCAGATTCGGCGTTCTCATCTGTTACGAAGACACAATCCCAAGCCTGGTCCGGAAGTTCCGCCAGGGCGGGGCGCAGTTCCTTGTAAACATCTCCAACGACGGGTGGTTTGAGGGAAGCATGGAACTGGATGCGCACCTGGCCATCTGCACGTTCAGAGCGGTCGAGAATCGGGTCGGCATCGTGCGTTCGGTCAACACGGGCATCTCCGGCTTCATATCGCCGACGGGCCGGATCGAGGGCGTCGTAAGCCGGAACGGGCAGCGCAAGAACGTTGAGGGCGTATTGACACAGAACGTAAGTCTGGACAGCCGCACAACGCTCTATTCCCAGTATGGCGACTGGCTGGGACAAGGCAGCATGGCGCTCTGCATTCTCCTGGCGGCGTTGAGCGTCGCACACGGGAAAAAAGCGTAGCGGGTTGCGGCAACGCAGGGCCCGTCGTCGTCGGAACTCCCGAGAGGAGAATGGGTTCTTGAGCGTCGGAACCTTGCCAAAAAGTTTAGTTTTTGCTTGACTTGGTATGGGGGGCTTTTATAATGTTGCACGCTAATATGGGTGGGGTGCGTAAGGGTCTGGGGAGGCCTATCGGTCTAATCGCCCAATGAGGAGAAGATAGACAAGTGAGTACGATAGCGAAGATATTCGTGGTTCTGGTGTTCGCGCTCAGCATCGCCTTCGCGGTTTCCAGCGCCCTGCTGATGACCGAGCGGGAGACGTGGCGGGACAAACACGCCCAGCTCGAGCGGGAGAAGAAACAGGCCGAGGAAGCGCAAACCGCCAAGAGCGCCAAGCTGGAGCACGACCTCCAGGAAGCCAAGGCCTCCTTGAGCAAGATCAACGATGATCTCCAGCGGGTAACGCAGGAAAAGAGCGATCTCGACAAGGAAAAGGCCAGACTCCAGGCGGAAACCACCGACAAGGAGAAGCGCCTGAACGAGTTGACCACAAGCCTTACGGCGATTCGAACCGGCATCGGGGAATGGTCCGCGCGCAATGAGAAGCTGCAGAAAGAGCTGGCCGATGCGCAGGCCAAGCTCAAAGAGACCGATGAAGCCCTCCGGCAAGCCAAGGCCGATTGCGAGAAGGCCAAGCTCGAACGCGACGAGATGACCAAGAAGGTGGCCGACCTGGAAGGGCAGAAAAAGGACTTCGAAGACCAGCTTACCCGCGCCAAGGAAGCATTGGACAGGCTGGCCAAGGCCGGGGCCATCAGTCTGGAGGAAGTGCTTACCGGCGTGCAGAAGCCCATTGACGGCCGCGTGCTGGAAGTAGACCCCGCGAACAACGTCGTGGTGATCAGCGTCGGCAAGCAGCAGGGCGTCGGCCTCGGCTACTCCTTCACCGTGTACCGGGACGGGGAGTACGTCAGCGAGATCCGCGTGGACCAACTCAAGGACGACCTCGCGGGCGCAACGCCGGTTCCGGGGACGATCAAGTCCGAGATACGAAAGGGTGATTATGTCACCACAAGAATCCGATAAAGACTCCAATCTGAAACCTGAGGACGCGGAAAAGGCCGAACCGGGCAAGCCTGAGGAAGCCGCCGAAGGCAAACTCGAGGAAGCTCCGACTGCCGAAACAGCCGACGCAACTCCGGAGAAGACCGAACCCTCCGAGCCGGAGAAAGAAGAACCGGAGAAGGAACCGGAAGAGGAGAAGGAAGAGGAGCCGAAGATCGTCATCCAGACGGCGATCTACGACGTTTTGATTACGCTCGCCGCCATTCTGATGGCCGTTGCCGTGGCCTTCACGTGGCTTTCCCTTCAGAAGTACAGGTCGGAGCTAGGCCCGGTTGTATCTACCGCGGCGCCCCGGAAGGCGCCGAAGCCCAAGACGCAGGAGGCGCCGCCAGCCGAGGGCGCCAAGCCGTCGGGCGAAGAGGCAAAACCCGCCGAGGCCCC
>CAYPFP010000071.1:0-27688 GCA_964409935.1 uncultured Planctomycetota bacterium
CCCCCCCGGCGTTTGACGTCCCCTCAAAAAATGCCTTTTTCGCGACAGGCTTGGCTCCTCCGGCGGGTCGCGCGATCAGGGGATTCGTTTTAACCTGGAAAGTGATAGAATAACGAGGCCCCTTGGCGGGAAGTGGCGTAGCGGCTGAAACGGCGGTGAGAAATGCTCACAGGGCGGATTCTCTTCTGCATGGCGATCATGGTCCTCTCCAGGACAGCCGGGGCCGGAGCGAATCTCCTGCCCAATGCCAGCTTCGAGGAAGGCGCGACGGGATGGACCCTCTGGCGCGCCTCCCCCGAAACCAGCGGCGGGGCGGTCAGCGAAGAGTCCGCCCGGCACGGCCGGCGTTGCTTCAAGGTGGAAAATCGCGGTTCCGGCGGGGCGAATCTGTTCTCCGAGCCGATCCCCGCCGGCGGCGAACAGGACTTCACGCTTTCGGTCTACGCGCGGACGGAGAAGGCGAAGGGCGTGCGCATCGGCCTGTGGGCCGTGGACGCCGGCGGAAAGACGCGCAGTTATTCAGTGGGGCATCCCGTCGAGCTGCCCGCCGACCAGCTGGCCTGGGCGCGCTTCAAGTCCGTCGTGCGAACGCCGCCGGACTGCGCGGGCCTCAAGGCGCATCTGGTCTGCAACGGCGGCACGGTCTGGTGGGACGCCGTGCAGGTCGAAAGAGGCCGCGATGCCGCGCAGTTCCGGGCCGTCTCGCCGATGGCTGGGCGCAGAAACCTCCTGTCCAATTCGGGTTTCGAGGACGGCGAACTCGACTGGAGCCTATGGCGGCAATTCCCGACGAGCAGCAGCGGCGGCGCGGTGGCGGGCGAAGGCCGCAACGGCGGCAGCGCCTTTCGCGTCGTCAATCCGAGCCGCGGCGGCGCCAACCTGCACTCGGAGCCGGTGCCCTGCGAGCCAAACACCGTCTACACGATCAGCGTCTACGCGCGCGTCAAGGATGGTGCGCGCGCACCCGGTGCGCGCATCCAAATCGCCGGCTGGGGGTTGGACAAGGCCCAGAAAGTCCTTCACTACGTCATCGGCGAGGCAACCTCGCTGCCGGCCAACGTCAATGAGTACGCGCGTTTCTCCGCGACCTTCACCACGCCGCCCGACTGCGCCTTCCTCAAAGCGCACCTCATCTGCAACGGCGGAGAGGTATGGTGGGACGATTGTCAGTTGGAGCGCGGCGACCAGGCCGCCGAGTACGAGGCGGGGCCGCGCGCCGACGTCCTCCCCAAACGGCGCGGGCCGTTGGGCGTCGCCTATACGCGCGCCATCATCCGCGAGGCGCGGCTGAGAGACGCGCTCGCCCAGACCGAGCGCCTCGCGCTGTATTCGGGAGCGGACAAACTCCGCACGGGCCTCGACGAGGCGCGGCAAAGCGTTGAGCGCATCAGCCGCACCCTCGGCGCGCCGTACCTCGTCCCCGATTATCTTGCCGTGGACTACGCTGCTCTGGACGGCCTCATGGAGCAGGCGGAGAAACAACTGGCGAGCCTCTGGTCGGCGTTGGGACACCGCGCCGACGACGTGTTCCGCGTCTGGCGGCCGCGCCTCGACGGCGCGCCCGACGTCGGGCGCGCGCCCGACAGGAAACAGCTTGCCCAAGAATTCTTCATCTTCCCCTGTTTCACGCGGGACTACTTCTTCAAGGACGAATCGTTCTGGCCGCTCCTGGAACCGTTCGGCTTCCGGATCGTGAGCGGCTGGTGGGGCGCGGGCGTGCGCTTCTCGCCCGAAGGACAACTCAATCCCCAGGGCCTCGACGCCGCCGTGGCCGCCTGCCGCGAGCGCGGTTACGCCTGCGACGTCTGCGTGGACGGCGCAACGGGCGCCGTGGACGCCCTCAAGGATCGGCTGGGAGAGGCCATCTACCTGCATAACGCCGAAGGCGACTGGTCCCCCGCCGGCAACTGCCACAACACCATCAACATCTGGCATCCCGAAGTGCGGCGCGCCGCCGCCGACTATCTCTCCAAGCTGGCCGCATACTATGCGAAGAATCCCGCGATCATCGCGTACGAGCTGACCAACGAGCCTTCGCTCACCATCGAGAAGCACGAGCACGGATACAAGTACAAGCCGATCGGAGCGGGTTGTTACAGCCCGTCGGCCCGGCAGGCCTGGAAAAGCTGGCTTGAGAAAAAATATCGGACCATCGCGGCCCTCAATGCGCGGTGGAGGACAAGCTACGCCGCCTTCGAGGAGGCTCAGCCGCCGACCGACCTTGCGCCCCCCGCGCCCCAACACGACAAGGCGCCCGTCCTCACCGGTCCCATCCACGATTTCCAGTCCTTCCGCGCGGAGAGCCACGCCGACTGGTTCCGGCACTGCATCGAGGCCATGCGCGCGGGCGACCCCGACAGGGCCGTCGTCTCGCAGTTCGTCTCAGGCCCGATGGACCGCAAAGAGGCCGCCGTGGACCTGCGCAGAATGGCCGAGGACGCCCCCTGGGATTTCTACGGCACGCACGACTGGCCCGGCGACCGGCCCGCCGCCGCCAGCCTCTACGCCGTCTCGATGAATCGCAAGGCCGACCGCCCCCACTGGGAAGACGAGTTCATCTGGAGCCAGTGGGAACGCAAGGGAACGCCCGAACCGGTCATGCGCGCCGCCCTCGAACGCAACCTCTGGCGGCAGATCGCCTGGGGCAAGCGCGGCATCTCGCTGTTCAATTTGGAGTCCGAATGGCTCCACGACGCGCCCGCCAACTGGAACAACTCGCTCCTGAACATCGAGGCCGACCTGGAGGTGCCCCGTTACTGTGCGGGCGTCATCCCCGCCGTCGAGCGCAAGACCCATCTCTTCAAGGACGTCCTCTACCGCACGCGCATCGCGCCGACCGGCATCGCCATCCTGCGCCCCACGGCGGCGACGCTCGTCAGCGCGCCGGACAAGGCGACGCGACAGGAAGGGACCTTTGTCGCCGACTACCTTCTGGCGCGGCACGAGATGCCGATCATGATTCCGGAGGAGCATCTGCTCGCCGATTCGTCGTGGAGGGATCGCGTCTCGGTCCTTGTCGCGCCCTGGGCCGTCAACCTGCCCGAGGCCGTGCAAGACGAGATGCTTCGCTGGATCGAGGCGGGCGGCAGTCTCTTCGCCACGGGGCCGGTCGGCCTTTTCGACGAATACGGCAAGCCTTCGGCGATTCTGTTGAAGCGGACCGTCGGCGAGCGGGCGTGGCGCTTCGACGCCGAGAAAGGGTCCTGGGCGGCGGACCAGCCTCCCGCTCCCGCCGGCTTCGGGAAAGGCCGCGTTTTCGTCTGCGCGGAACGGCTGAGCGCGGCCAAGGACGCCGCCCCGCTGCAGAAAGTCCTTGACGAGGTCGCGCCGCTCCGATACGTCCACACCGACCTTGCCAAACTTGAGATCATCCCGCGCGTTGACGGCGACGGCGGGGAGTTCCTGTTTATTATCAATCTGGACGCAACCTCGCCGCGGGAAGGCGAGGTGCGCGTACGCGGGGTTTTCGGGGAGGTCCTCGACCTTTCCTGCGAGCCTCGTCCTTCGGTGCCCGTGAGGCGCGACGGCGAGACGACCGTTATCCCCGTGCAGTTGCAGGCAGGGGGCGCGGTCTTTCTGTCTCTTCGCGCAGGGGCGGCGGAGCGGACCAAGTCAGCGACGAGGAGTGAACCATGATGAATGGGTGGGCGATCCTGCCGGCGGTCTGTCTTCTCTTCATTTTTGCGCAGGCGGCCCAGGCGCAGACCGGCGGGCCGCCCTGGAAACCGGAGTACAAGCTCCGGCCCGACGAGAAGGCCCGCCTGACGCCCGCCGACGTCGTCGGCCCTGACGGCCTGGTGTACCCCAACTGGACGCAGGTCGGGATTCCCGGCGGTATCCCCCAAGTTGCCGAGCGGGCGCGAGTCCGCGACTTCGGCGGCATTCCCGACGACGATCGCGCGCCCGACGTCGGGCGCGATGACAGCGCCGCGATACTGGCCGCCGCCGAGAAGGTCGGCAAGGAGGGCGGCGGGGCGGTCCTTTTCGAAAAGGGGGTTTATTATCTTGACCGCCCCATCACGCTTCGCCACGACGGCGTCGTGCTGCGGGGCGCGGGCCGCGATCAGACCCGCATCGTTTTCCGTTACTCCCTGGGCGCGGCCGGCATACGCTGGGTGGAGCCGTGGGAGTCGGACGAACTCTTCACCGACTCCACGCTGACGCTGCACGTCCTGCCGGCGAAGCTTCAGCAGATGGAGATCTTCGTCGTCGGCAAGCGCATCGCCAACCGCGAGCGCAGCCTGCACTGGGGAAACACCTTCAACATCGGGGTCCCCGCCGCGCGCGTCTTCGAGTGCGTCCCGAACGGCGACTCCGCCACGGTGACGGGCGTCGCCCGCTATGCCGACGGAACCGTGCGCAAGCTCGACAAGACGTTTCGGCTTCGGCGCCAGAAGGGGGACCCGGGCGCGTGGCGGCGTTACGGGACCGATGCGGCCATCGTCTTTTCGGGGCAGGCGCGCGCCGCCGGGGCAAACAACATCAAGCTGGCCCGCGACGGGCGTCGCGGCGACATGAAGCTGGAGCTGGAAACGACCGACGGCCTGCGCCCCGGCGACCGCGTCCTCATCGAGGGGCCGGCCACGGAGCGTTGGAAGAAACTGACTCAAAACAAGTGCCGGTGGGGCACGTACCGGCGCAACATCCTGGAGATCACGGCCGTCGAAGGAAAAGCGGTCGCGCTCAACCAGCCCCTTCGCATCGAGTTCCCCGTGATAGACGGCTCCTACATCGTCAAGATGGACTTGATCCGGCGCTGCGGCGTCGAGGACATGACCCTCGAGCAGACCGAAGACCTCTGGATCACGACCGTCTTCTTCAACTCGGCGTGGGAGTGCTGGGCGCGCGGCGTGACCGTGAAGAAGTGCGGGCGCTTTCCCGTCTACGCCCGCTCCGCCAAGCGGTGCGTGATTCAGGACTGCATCTTCGACGACGCCTGGTTCAAGGGCGGGGGCGGCACGGCCTACGCGGGATGGGAGTCCAGTTACGACTGTCTCATGGTGGATTGTGTTACCTACAAACTGCGCCATGCCCCGTGCGTGCAGTGGGCGGCCTCGGGCAACGTCATCCGCCGCAGCACATTCATGGACAGCGACATGCAGTGGCACGCCGGCTGGACCAATGAAAATCTCTTCGAGCAGTGCCGCGTGGTCTCGCGCCGCGGGACCGGCTCGTACGGCTACGGCGCATGGGCCTCCCCGCCCGAGGACGAGGCCCACGGCCCCAACGGGCCGCGCAACGTCGTCTATAACTGCGACATCCAAGGCGAGAAAACCGGTCTCTGGATGGGCGGCATGAACGAGGCATGGATGATCCTGTATAACCGCTTCGCCGCCGCCAACGGCGAAGGGGTCTTTGCCAAGACCTTCAGCTTCGACCACATCATACGCGGCAACGTCTTCGTGATTCAAAGCCCCAGATTCCCCGCCGTGTCCCTGGCCACGCCCGACTGCACCGGCGTCGAGGTCTACGACAACGTTATCCACGGCGGCAACGGCAAGGCGGTGGACGGCCCCGGCAAACCGCTGGTCGAACGCAACAACAAACTCCTGCCCCCGTACGACAAGGGCGTTCCGCCGCCGCACGACCAGGCGCCCGCCGTCCCTTCCATCTTCGAGTGGCAGATCAAGAACGTCAAACAAGCCGCCGAGGGCCGATGATGCGTAACGGGGTGGCCGTCGCCATGTCAGCGGCGCTTCTGGCCGCGTCCGTGCAGGCGAAGGAAACGGAGAAACCGGCTATGATCCTCGACAAGACGCTGGTCGCCTGGGTCTATCCCGCCAACCTGACTCAGCGGGGCGGCAGCGTCCTGACGCTCGACGACACACAGGGCTGCTTTGACGGCATCGTCTTCGGCGAGATCGCGCCCGGCAAGTGGATGGCCGGCAGCGATCATCTTCGCCGCTCCCAGAAGGACCAGGCGGCCGGCCCGGCCGAGACGGCCGGCTCGAACACGCGGGTCCAGGTGGCCGTCGTCTACAAGGGCCGCCAGGTCGTCGTGTACCGCGACGGGAAGGAGTACGCGCGTTACCAGATCGCCGAACCCCAGGCCTTCGGCCCCGACAGCGTGGCCGTCCTGGGATTGCGCCACCTGGAGGCCGCCGATCGCGCGTGCGAGCGAAGCAATTCCGCTGCCTTGTCATCCAGCTTGACGAAGACGGAGCGGCCGGTGTCGTAGAGGAAGGTCATCCCTTCGCATGTGAATATCTGGTTCTTGACGGAAACCGTTTGCATGATATGTCTCACAATCCTACTGTGCCTTGGGCGGCGGCACCGGCTTTGGGACCCGCTGCTGCTCGAGCTGCATTCTCTTGAGCCGCTCCTGAATGGCAGGGCACGTTGTGGTTTCGATCGTCAGCCCCTGAGCCTTGAGTTCGCCGGAGATGAGGGCCTTTGGGTTGTTGTAGTCTTGGAGAATGACCTCGTAAGGCTCGCGATGGCGGAAGATGCGCAGGATCACCAGGTCGTCATCTACCCAAACGTCGGTTCGGCTCCCCGGCCACTTCTTGAAGCCGGTGCTCGCTGCTGTCTCTTGTAGTTGGACAAAATGGAGGGCCATAAACTTGCCGTTGGGGAGGATCACGCCTTCTTGCTCGGCCAACTCAAGTGTAATGTCGTATTCACAAAAGGCGCGCCAAGAGCGATCCCAGTCGTACACGCGGAGTCTTTGTCGGCCACCCTTCGCAAGATCATAGGCCTGGATGAGTATGTGCTGCGTTAGGTACGGATCAGGCCGCTCGTTGAAGTCCGGCAAGGCGCCGGGCCGCGGCGAGAAACGAATCTCCTTTGCCGCCTCTTGGGGAATGCGAAAAACGCCGCCGACCTCGTTCTTGCTGAACACCAGATCAACTCTGTTCGTGCTGTACTCTACAGGCGCGCCCTTCGTGTCTGCCGAAAGCGTGCAGACGTACCCGTCTAGGTCGGTGCTGTACATTACGGCGCCCTTATCGTTGATCTGGCGGGAAATTTGGGCTCGAAGGTCGAAGGGTCCTCGGGGCGAACGGTGCACGTAAGCTCCTGCAAAGCGTTTCGACTTGGGGCCTTCGAGTCCGCATGCCTTGCCCATAAGGAAATGGTTGGCCCAAAGGAAAGCTGCGCTGCAGCAGAGAACCGAAAGAACTAGAGCGACGATTGAGTGCCTGGTGGATAGCGTAGAATACTTCGCGCGGGTGATACCGCTTCGAATGCAGCCTCTGTTTGCCGAATGCATTCAGACATCTCCTTTCCGTGCACGCCCAATTGGCTACCACTCCGTGAGCCAAGGGCCAACGACATTATGGAGCACAGAGATCAAGGACGATAGGAATATACCATCGCCCGCTTAGGGTTACAATGACCGGTCCAATTTCGAGAAGGCGGTTCGAGACGAGAGCCGCCCGACCTTCGTCTGACGCCCACGCAGAGAAACCAGCATCGCCAGGGGCACGTCGCTCCGTGCCCCTGGCAAAGGTACCGAACTTTGGAGATAGAGTTCGTGCAGCCGAGAGGGAAAACAGCAGCGGCCACTATGGCTGGTCTGGCTCTATCGGTTCATTGCACACGTCTGGATTCCAAGGTTCATCGCACAGGTCCGGGACACCCGGCCCTTCGCCGCAGTTGTCGGGCTGCTCCGGCTCGTCCGGGTCTGCAGGCGGGTTGCAAAGATCGGCGTTGCCTGGCGGGGCGCAAATGTCAGGATTTCCGGGGCCCTCGCCGCAAGGATCGGGCGGGTCAGGTTCATCCGGGTCGTTCGGCGGATTGCAGATGTCCGGGTTCCCCTGCTGCGGGTTACAGGTATCCGGAACACCGGGGCCCTCCCCGCAGTTGTCAGGCTCTTCAGGCTCGTCCGGTTCTTCCGGGGGAGCACAGACGTCGGGATTTTGGGGTGGCGCGCACGAGTCCGGCACCCCCGGCCCCTCGGCGCAGGTGTCCGGCTGCACAGGATCACAGAGGTCGGGGTCCGGATTGCAGGCATCCGGATTCTGCGGCGGGTCGCATGTGTCCGGCAGAGCAGCTCCTTCGCCACAGTCATCTGGTTGCTGTTGGTTGCATGGTTCTGGTTTGTCGACGTCGCCACAGACGCCACCACATGTGTCTATCCCTCCTGTTTCTGGATTGCAGTAATCAGGGTCGGGCACCTGCGCGCCCCAACAGGTATCCAGAGTTCCCTGCTGTTCACATACGTCGGGTTCAATAGGCGGAGCGCATTCGTCAATGTCTCCCACTGCCTGATAGCACTCGTCCTGCTCGCCCCATCCAAGGCACTCGTCGGGATTGTTCGCACGCGGGTTGCAAATATCCGGCGCGTGATTTCCTTCACCGCAGACGTCTGGGTCCAGAAGTCCTTCGCACTCGTCCACATCCCCGCACTGGCCGCCGCAAATGTCCGGATTCCCCCAGCCTGGCTGGCAAATATCGCCCGGAACGCGTTCGTCGCAAGTGTCGGGTGGCTGGCCTGCCGGGTCGCACGGGTCGGCGTCGAGGATGCCTCCGGCATCGGGGTTCTTGACGGAACCCTCTGCCTTCGGTAGCCCGCCGAATGACCCCAAGATGGAGAAATGCGTCAGCCCCGCCAGCCCGCCTAGCCCCGCCAATCGCTTAAGAAAGTCACGACGACTCGAACCGTTCCCCCCATTCTCCTTTGCCATAGAACGTCTCCTTTCCCCACGGGGATTTCCCGTGGATCAAAGAACAACGTCTCTGGCACGCCACCCCATGATGCAGAATCAAAACAGCCTTGAAGTCGCACCTGCCAAATCATCTCCGCAGACCACCCGCCACACAACGCGGCGGATCTTCGACCTGCGGAAAACCTTCGCAGGCAATTACGCATGGCGTTTGCTTGAACGGGTTTTGTCTACACAGCCGCGCCCATAGTTATTTACCCGGTCGGCGGTTAGTTTACCCCCCCCCGCCTCTTGTCAAGCACAAAGCAGAAAAAAAACACTGGGCTATCCGCTTGACTCTTGTTCACAATATAGGTTGCGGTCTGGGGTCTCAGTTCTGTCGGCGCCCGTGCGCAGCGTTTTGCTTTGACTTCCCCCCCGTTTTTTGGTACTGAAAAGTCGTCTGCCGGCAATCAGGAACGCCCGCAAGCCAGGGCTTGAGGCGTATTATCCCCGCGGCGCGAGAGGAGTCAGAAGGCATCTCATGAGCGGAAAGAAGATCGGCATCATTGCCATTGTCGTGCTGGCCGCTGTGGCATGGTTTGGCGGCGTCCAACTGAGCAAGAGGTGGAGCCGGCCGGCCCAGGAACAGACCCCGGCCGAGCCGCAGGCGGGCGCGGAGGCAAAAAGCGAGGCCCCCGCCCAGCCCGAGGCGCCCAAGGCCCCCGCGCCCCCGCCGGTGGAGGTGGTCAAGATCCCGACGGCGAAGGACGCCAAGAAGGTCGCCGCCGCGCCCAAGCCGCCGGCGGGTCCGTCTTCGGCGACCATCGCGGGCGGCACGCCCGCGCCCAAGCCCGCCGCCCCTCCGTCCGAATCGGCCCCTGGGGAAACGCTCCAGCAAGCGCAGGCCATGCTC
This sequence comes from uncultured Planctomycetota bacterium, assembly GCA_964409935.1. Classification (GTDB taxonomy): domain Bacteria; phylum Planctomycetota; class Brocadiia; order JAADGH01; family CAYPFP01; genus CAYPFP01. The sequence continues at coordinate 9,502 of CAYPFP010000071.1, forward strand.
GCCAAAGGCGGGGTCGAGAAGGAGAACGCCTGGTCCGTCCTTACGCGCAAGTACCTGGCCGCCGCGTCGGAACCCGAACGCGAAGAGGTCAGGAAGGTCCTCGAGGAAACGGCCAAAGACCTCATGTTCTCCAAGACGCCGACAAGCTTCGCCGAGATCTACGTCGTTCAACGCGGGGACACGTTGTACGATATCGCGAGGAAGTACGAAACCACCATCGGACTCATCATGTGGGCCAGCGAGAAGGCCAGGCCGACCATCCGGCCGGGCGACCGGCTCAAAATCCCCCGCGGCAAGGTGAAGCTGATCCTCCAGAAAAGCCGCTTCCGCCTCATCGTCCTGTTCAACAACAATTACGTCAAGGAATACGCCGTCGCCATCGGCCACTCCGACAAGACGCCCACGGGGGCGTTCATTATTGACGAGAAGGTCGAAAACCCCGACTGGTATGCCCCCGACGGAAAGGTCCACAAGTTCGGCTCAAAGGAGAATATCCTCGGCACCCGCTGGTTGCGCTTCAAGGAGACCTCGCAGTACGCGGGATTCGGCATCCACGGGACGTCCGAACCTGACACCATCGGCAAACCCGCCTCGGCCGGCTGCATCCGCATGCTCAACGGCGAGGTCGAGGAACTGTTCAGCGTTGTTCCCAGAGGAACGGAAGTCGTCATTCGGGAGTAAAGGCGGGAGTCAGACTTGGCGCTAGGTTTCCCCTACATCCTGTCTCGCATTCAGCGCGTCAAGCAGCGTTGGCAGGCCGTCAGCATCACCGAAGGGCTGCTGGCGTTTGCGGCCACGGTCCTGGCGCTGATCCTGCTCTTCGCGGGGACGGAGGCCGTCTTCCACTTCGGTTGGATTGTCCGGCTGGTCATGCTGATCTTCTCGCTGGCCGTCCTGTTGACGGCCGCCCTGGTTTTCATCTTTTGGCCGATCCTGCGCATCCCAAGCGACGAGGAGGTGGCCTTGCTGGTGGAGGCCGAAGTCCAGGGCGTCCGGAATGGACTCATCAACGCCCTTCGGCTCAGCAAGGACCGCCAGGTGGCGTCGGTCGGGATGGTGGAAGCCGCCATGCGCGAGATCGCCGGCCATGTCCAGAAGATGGACTTTGCGCCGTCCATCCACACAAGGCGGTGCTTCTGGCTCGGCATCTCGGCGGCGGCGCTGGCCCTGGCGATGGTGGGCTTCATGGTCTTGTTTCCGGCGCGCCTGAAAAACGCGCTCATGCGCCTGGCCAACCCCGCCGGCGACATCCCCGCGCTGGGGCAGGTGCTCATCACAAACGTCGAGCCGGGCGACATTTCCCTCATCGCCGGCTCCGACCTCAAAGTGCGCGTCACCATCGAGCGCGCCACACAGGCCGCCGTCCAGGCCGCCCTGTTCTACACGCTGGCCGAGGCCAGGGAGAACGCCGTGCCCATGTCCCCCCAGGGGGACAACGTGTTTGAGTACGAGGTGCCCGACGTGCGCGTGGACCTCGTCTATCACGTGCGCATCGGCGGGTCGGAGTCCCGCCGGTACAAGGTCGCCGTCGTCGAACCGCCGCTCGTCACCCGCATTGACCTGCAATACGAATACCCGCCCTACACCGGCCTGCCTCCCGCCACGGTGGACAACAGCGACGGCAACATCGAGGCCGTCAAGGGCAGCGCCGTCTCGCTCCGAATCGCCACAAACAAGAAGATCAAGGACGGGTACCTCCGCTTCGACGTCGCCGAGCAGCAGAAGCTCAACGTGGGCGTGGACGGACTTTCGAGCACCGTGCGGCTCTCCATCCAGAAAGACGACGGCTACCGCATCTTCGTCACCGACGAGCAGGGCTACACGAACCGCGACCCCGTCCCCCACGCCATCAAGGCCGCCGCCGACCAGCCGCCGCTGGTCAAGATACTGGAGCCGGCCAAGGACACCACCGTTCCCCTCGACGGCGCTCTCAAACTGGCCGTGCGCGGCAGCGATGACTTCGGCGTGGCGAGCCTCAAACTGCTGGCCAAGGTCAACAACGCCGAGACCGCCGCCCTCGTCAAGGAATGGAAGGACTTCGCCGACCCCAGGACGGCCTCCGTCAACTGGGAATGGCCCTTCCCCGCCAAGCAGTACAAAGTGGGCGACCTGGTCTCCTATTACGTCGAGGTCGTTGACAACTGCCCGTCGCCCAATACCGCCAAGTCGCAGGAGTACAAGCTCACCGTCGAGGCCGCCCAGAAGGTCGCCGAAGAACTGAAGCAGAAATACTCCGACTGGGAGGCCCGCCTCGACAGGGTCCTCAAGCTCCAGCGCGAGGCCCGGCAGGACGCGGGGCAGGCGGCGGAGGAAAAGTAGGGTGGCGCCGGCGGTTCTGTGATATAATCTAGACAAACGGCGCGCCAAACAGGGAAAACGGTGAACCGGCGCGCACCCGAGGGCGTCCCATAGAGCGGGCCTCTTGTTGCCGGCAGACTTCTCCAGGCGCGTGGGAGATAACACCATGAACGCAATCCTGAGAGCCACGATCGTCATCCTGGCCGTGTTCGGCACGGCCCAACCATGGGCCGCCGACGGCGTCACAGCCGCCAACTGGACCGCCGTCAAGACCAAACAGATGCAGATTCGCGACATGACCCTCGCCGTCGCCAAGGTCATGGACGTGAACAACGTCACCGAGAAACGCGTGCGCGACGTCCTCTACGGCCTGTCGAGCACCGAGTTCGCCGCCGCCATCTCCGCCCTGGAAACCCTGGAGAAAAACGGCAGCGCCGACGAGACCGGCCCCCTCGTCAAACGGCTGGTGGACTCGCAGGACAAGGCCATCAAGGTCCTCGAAAAAATCCTCGGCATCATCGGCATGATGAACCAGGCCAAGGACGAGAAGGAAAAGGTCAAGGGCGGCGACCTTCCCAACGACATCAAGGACAAGCTCAAAGACCTCAACGACAAGCTCAAGGCCTTCATAGACGACCAGAAAAAGGTCATCAACGCCACCGAGAACCTCGCCAAAACGCCCGTGGACGATTTCACGCCCGAACAGGAAAAGGAACTCCAGGCGATCCAGGCCACGCAGGACAAGTGGTCCAACTTCCTCAAGGACGCGCACAGCGACATGAGCCGCGTGGCCGAACAGGACTTCACCAACCCCGCGCTCCTCAAGGAACTCAACCAGATTTACAACGAAGTGGAGATGGCGAAGGACGCCCTCGCCAAGAAGGCCACCGAGATCGCCGTCGCTCACGAGGAAGCCGGCGCGGAACTGGCCGAGTCGCTGACCACCCACATCGAGCGCTGGCTGCTCGACGAGCCTGACCGCATCAAGTGGCAGATGGAGGAACCCCTCCAGGACTACGAGACCCCCATGGCCGAACTGCCCAAGGAATTGCAGGACATCGTGGGCGACCTCCTGGAGCAGGAGGAAGACCTCTTCGAGGACATGGAGGACACGTCGTCGGGCTGGTCCGACTCCATTGACAAGGGCGCGGGCTGGGGCACGATGGACGGGCCTATCCAGAACATGAGCGCCCAGGGCGTGACGGGCAACACCCTTCCCAACAACAGCGAGATCGGCGGCCGCAGCGGCGAGGGCCGCACCGGAAAATCCGCCGGCGAGTTCGTCGGCGACAGCGCCGTCGGCAAGGGCGGCCGGCGCACTCCCTCGCGCCTGACCCCCGACCCCTACGAGAAGGGGCAGGTCAACGACACCAGCAAGGACGACGCCGGCGGCGCCACCGGCGGCGGCAAGCTTTCGGGCGGCGGCTCCGAAGGCCTCGAAGGTCCTCCGCCCCCGCAGGTCAAGGCCAAGCTGGGCGCGCTGGCCGGACGCCAGATGGAGCTGCGCAACAAGGCCGAGCGCATCGAGCTGGGCTTCAAGGTCATGAACTACCCCACCGAGCAGATCAGCCGCACCATCCAGATCATGAAGAGCGTGGAGGACAGCCTGCGCAGCAACCGCTACCACAACGCCATGCGCCAGCGCAAGGTGCTTCTCGACGGCCTGAAGAACACCAAGGACTTCCTGGCCGGCGAGGCCAACATCAACATTGACCGAAGCGCCGCGCTCCCCTCCTTCCTTCAGGACGAGATTATTGACGCCATGGGCGACGCTCCGCCCAAGGGTTACGAGGACCTCCTCAAGAAGTATTACGAAAACCTGTCGAAGACCAAGTAGTCCTGTCGCACGTCGTTGTGATCGCGTTTATCACGGGAACCCGTTTTCGCCTGTGCGCCCTCAGCCACGGAAAACGGGTTTCTTGCTTCCGAGAAGCAAACCGCGCGGCCGGGCAGGGCGTCCCCTGCGGCCGGCATTCACCGGTAAGGAAAAAACACGATGGACAACGCCTCAAAGAGAAGTCGCATCCCCGCTCCGGCCCTGGCGGCCCTGTTGTTGCTGGCCTGCGGCCTGCCGAGCCTGGCCCGCGCCACGGAGGTCCGCCGTCTCGACAACGGGCTGACCCTGGTGTTCAAGGAAAACCGTTCCGCTCCCGTCGTGGCTGTGCGCGTGTACGTGAAGACCGGCAGCATGCTCGAGGGCAAGTACGCCGGCGCCGGCATCTCCCACGTGCTGGAGCACCTCGTCCACGGCGCGACCACCCCCAAACGCACCGAGGAGGAAAGCCGCCGCCTGCTCGAATCCATCGGCAACAACAGCAACGCCTACACCACCAAGGAACACACCTGCTACTACATCAACACCGCCTCCCGTTACCTCGACATCGCCCTGGACCTGCTCAGCGACTGGTTGGGCAACGCCGTCTTCCCGCAGAACGAGTTCGACCGCGAGATCGAGGTCGTCCAGCGGGAACTGGAGAAGGGCCAGGTCGAACCCCGCCGCGTCCTTCACATGACCTATGACCGGCTCATGTTCCAGAATCACCCCTGCGGGCTGCCGACCATCGGGTATCTCGACATCCTGCGAGGCATCACCCGCGACGAGATCGTGGCCTACTACCACCGCACCTACGCGCCGGGCAACATGGTCGTGGCCGTGGCCGGCGATGTGTCCGCCGACGAGGCCGCCAGGAAAGTGGCCGACGCCTTCGGCAAGATCAAGGGCCGCCCGCTTCTGGTCGAGAGTCTCCCCCCCGAACCGCCGCAACTCGTCCCGCGGCGCCAGGCCAAGGAGATGGACGTTCAGATCGCCTACGTCATGATGGGCTTCCGAACCGTGCCCATCTCCAGCCCCGACATGTATCCCCTCGACGTGGCCTCCCACATCCTGTCCAACGGCGACAGCTCGCGCCTGGTGCGCGTGATCAAGGACGAGAAGCAGTTGGTGCACAGCATCGTCTCCTATTCCTACACCCCCGAATACGACGGCGGCCAATTCGTCATCTCGTATCGCCTCGACGCGGACAAACTTGACGCCGCCGAAAAGGCCATCCTCGCCGAACTGGACGCGCTCAAGAAAGACCTCGTGACAACCGAGGAACTCGCCAAGGCCAAGCGCCAAAAAGCCGCCGAGAACGTCTTTGGACGCCAGACCGCCGAAGACCAGGCCGGCGACATCGCCATGAGCCTGCTTTCCACCGCCGACCCGGACTTCAGCGACGTCTATGTGTCCCAGATCCAGAAGGTCACCCGCGAACAGATCCGCGCCGCCGCTCAAAAATACTTCGACCCGAACTCCCTGTGCGTGAGCGTGGTGCGCCCGCGAACGCAGACAGCCGCCGCCGCGCAGAAACCCGCCGCCGTCGAGCAGGCCAGGCCCCTGCGCACCGTCCTGCCGAACGGCCTGCGCGTCATCGCCAAGCGCGCCGCCGCCGCCCCCATGGTCTCGCTGCAGGCCTATTGGCTGGCGGGCGTCCGGTTCGAGGACGAGAAGAACAATGGCGTTTCCCGTTTCACCGCCGAGGTGATGGTGAAGGGCGCAAAGACCCGCTCCGCCCAGCAGATTGCGGAGACGTTCGATGCGATGGGCGGCGACCTCGCCTCCTCCTCCGGCAACAACGCCATGTACGCCACCGCGACGGTTCTCAAGGACGACCTTCCGACCGCCCTCGACCTCTTCGCCGACGTCATCATGAACCCCGTGTTCCCCCCCGACGAGATCGAGAAGATGCGCCTGAACCTCCTCGCCGCCATCCGCGCCCGCGAAGACAGTTGGGAACGCGAACTCATGCACTTTTTCCGCACCAGTTTCTTCAAGACCAGCCCCTACCGATTCGACGTGCTCGGATCGGCCGAATCGGTCAAGAGCCTGACCCAAAAAGACCTGCGGGCCTGGCACGCGGCCTGCTGCGTGCCCAACAATATGGTCGTGACCGTCGTAGGCGACATTGACCCCCAGGCCGCAAGCGCTCAAGTCGCCGAGGCGTTTGGCAGGTTCCAAAACAATCCCGATTTCAAACCGCCCGCCCCCCCCGCCGAACCGCCCTTGAAGGCCGACGCGACCTTCACCAAACACACCCGGAAGGAACAGGCCGCGATCTTCATCGGCTTCTCCGGCCTTCGCATCGCCGACGCCGACCGCGACGCCATGGACGTGCTGGACGCCGTCCTGTCCGGCGCCGATTTCCCCACGGGCTGGCTGCACAGCGAACTGCGCGGCAAGGGCCTCGTGTATCTCGTCCACGCCACGAACTGGGTGGGCCTGGAGCCGGGCTACTTCGGCGCGTACGCCGCCTGCCAGCCCGACAAGGCCGACGAGGTCATACGGATCATGCTTCAGAAGTTCGAGGACGCCAAAGGCGACAAGATCACGCCCGAAGAACTGGAACGCGCCAAACGCATGTGCGTGACCTCGCACGAACTCGGCCTGCAGCGCCCCTCGGCCCAGGCCGCCCAGATGGCCCTTGACGAACTCTACGGCCTCGGATACGATTTTGGCGAGAAGTACGCCGCGCGCATCAACGGCGTCACGATGGACGACGTGCGCCGCGTGGCGCGGAAATACCTCACCCATCATGCGGTCGTCACGGTAACGCCGGCCAAATAGTCCGGAGAACCCGAAAGAAAGAATTCCCCCGGAGAATCCCGATGAAGCGGGATGAGATCCTCAACATCCTGAACGAGCACCGAAGCGAAATCGAGCGGTTCGGGGTCAGGTCTCTTGCGCTCTTCGGTTCTGCTGCGAGGGGGGAGGCGCGAGCCGACAGCGACATTGACATTCTCGTGGAGTTTGCCAAGCCTGTCGGGCTTTTTGAGTTCGTGCGGCTGGAAGCCTTCTTGCGGCGCCTTTTGGGGAAATCAGTTGATCTGGTCACACCGGACGCCCTCAGACCGCAAATGCGCGAGCGGGTCTTGAGAGAGGCCGTTTATGCCTAGGGACTGGGAACTGCGTATCCTGGACATTCTCGAGGCAATCGAGAAGATTGAACGCTACACTGCCGGCATCGCGTATGAGAGCTTCGCCGCTGACGAGATGCGTCTGGACGCCGTCCTGCGGAACATCACCGTCATCGGTGAAGCCGCACGACACGTCCCCCCCGAGGTTCGGGAGCGGCATCCTCACTTGCCGTGGGAGGAACTGCGAGGCATCCGCAATGTCGTCACCCATGAATATTTCAGGGTGAGTTGGCCCATCCTTTGGCACACAGCGACGCAGGACTTGCCGCCTTTGATCCCGGCACTGAAAGCCATTGTGCTAAAAGAGCAGACAGGAAAAATGGAAGGTCAATTGAACATGGACTACCGCTCAGAAACGGTCCGCAAGTATCTCGATGATGCCGCCTCCAACCTCCCCGCGCCCGGCGGCGGCAGCGTGTCGGCCGCGGCGGGGGCGCTCGGCGCCGCGATGGGGAGCATGGTCTGCAACCTCACCGTCGGCAAGGAGCAGTTCGACCAGGTCCAGGCGCAGGTCAAGGAGATTCTGGCCAAGTGCGAGGCCGCTCGCCAGAAACTGCTCGACCTGGCCCAGGCCGACGTCGAGGCCTACGGCCATGTCGCCAAGGCCTACAAGATGCCCAGGCAGACGCCCGAGGAAAAAGAGGCTCGCCGCGCCGCCATCCAGCAGGCCTGCAAGACGGCGCTCGAACCCCCGCTCCAGACCGTGCGCGCCGGACTCGACGTCCTGCGCCTGATGGAGCAGCTTGTCGGTGTCGGAAATCCTAACCTGATCAGCGACGTCGGCGTCGCCGTCCTCCTCGCGGAGGCCGCGCTGCGCGGGGCCAAGCTGAACGTGGACATCAACCTCAACGCGATCAAGGACGCGCCATTTGTGGCGGAGATCCGCAAGGAAATGGAGTCCTCCACCCGCGAAGCCGCCCGCCTGGCAACCCTGGTCATGGCCAAGGTGGACGCGGCGCTGAAGAAGTAGGCAAGGGGCACGGATCGGTAACTGGCGATGGGAATCTTCCCGCCCAACCACAAACCTCTGGCCGACGCTCTGGCCCTGGGCTGGCAGGAACTGGGACGCAAGGCCCCGGAGGCGGTCGCCTGGCAAGCGGGCGTTGTCTTCGCGGACGGCGCTTTTCGTCTGCGCTTTCTCGCCGACGACCTGTCGGTGGATACGGCCAATCGCAGGGTGTTGGCGGGCGAGGCCGACGCCCCTGTTCGTATCGCCGTGCTGGCCCTGCACTACCTCGGCGCCGCCGACGGCGCGCCGGAGTCCGGCATCCCGGCTGGTTTTGCCGAACTGGCCGGCGGCGCCTCCTATCTCGGGCCCTTCAACGGCCGCGTCGTGGACCGCATCGCGCGCAAGTTCGGCAACCAACCCGAGGCCTTTCTGAAGTGCGGCATGGACCTGGGCGGCCGCAAGGCCGACATCGGCGACGCCGGCATGGTCTTTCCGGTCTTCCCCCGCGTACCCGTGACCGTCGCCCTCTGGCGCGGCGACGACGAACTTCCCCCCGGCGCCTCCGTCTCCTTCGACCGCAACATCTCGCACTACCTCAGCACCGAGGATGTCGTTGTGGCTTGCGAAGAACTGGCCGGCAGGTTGTCCAGGGCCAAACAGGCGCTGGGGTTGTGAACGAGACTTTGAACGCTTGATGCTGGAGGCCGGATGCGATAATATCCGTCCTCCAGCATCGCTTTTTCCCGTGCGTGTGCGCGGTCCGCCCGACCGGGCGGCGCCCGCGCAGCCGCGACTTTTCCAGGAGGCGTCGTGAACTGGGAGATTGCCAAGAGTCAACAGAAGTGTCAGGCGTGCGAACGGTTGTTCCAAGACCAGGAGGAGTATTTCTCCGGCCTGTATGACCAGGACAACAAATTCATCCGCAAGGACTTCTGCCCCGAATGTTGGGACAGGCAGGACCGCGCGCAGATCTATTCGTTCTGGAAGACGCGGTGCGTCCCGAAGGAGGAAAAGGTCCGGAAGTTTGTGGACGATTCGGTCATCATGGACTTCTTCCTGCGCCTCCAGAACGCCGAGGACGCCGCAAAGAAGAACTTCCGTTACGTCCTGGCGCTTCTCCTCATGCGCAAGAAGCTCCTCAAGTTCGAGGACGTGAAGAAGGGCGACGGCGGCGAGGCCCTCATCCTGCGCGACCCGGTCGAGAACCGGGTCTTCGAGGTCTACAATCCGCAGCTTGCCGAAGAGCAGATTCAGCAGGTCACCGAAGAGGTCGGGCAGATACTCAACGTTCAGATATGATCCGGGAGGGAAATGGCCGTGAGTGACAGGGTGCGCAAGGCGCTGGGCGTTCTTCTGGTGTTGGCGATGTTGGCGGAATCGGCGGTCCTGGCCGAGGTCAAGCCGAACCCCCTCTTTTCCGAGGGCGGCGAGTTGAAGGGGTTCACGGTCTGCGGCCCCGACAAGAAGTTCGTCAACGCCGAGGCCAGGATCGAGGGCGACCGGGTTTTTGTCTCAAGCCCGCAGGTGGCGGCGCCCGCGGCCGTCAGGTACGGTTGGGCCAACTGCCCGGTCGTCAATCTCTTCAACAAGGACGGTCTGCCCGCTTCGCCGTTCCGCACGGACGATTTTGAAATGATTACGAAACCAAAATAGGGAGTGCCCAATGGCCGGAAAACTCAAGATGGGCGTTGTCGGTCTGCGGATGGGCAAGCCTTCTTCCGCCGCCGGTACTATCTGGAGGAAGCCTTCGTCTTGCGCAACGTTCGTTTCAGGATTCGCCCTTTGAACTGCTTTTCCATCGCCCGATAGTGGGCGACCAGCGTCTTCGGATCAGGCCCGCACTCTTTCGAAATCTCTCTGCGGACAGCCCTGATCCTTTCTATGACCGCGTCAGGTTTCATCTTCATTCTCGCCTCAGTGATGTCGTCAAACGCTCAGGGCGAAGCACACGGGTATTGGCGGAAGTTTTGTCGGCCTACATCGTCAAAGTAGCACAACGGTCAGGGATTATCAAGGGTCTCAAGACCGGACTGGCGCTGCTTCAAGACCTCTGCTATGATGCCTCTCGCCTGCGCGTGATTGCGACAAGTTTGTGAATTGGGAATTCGGCGGCAATGCCTGCCGAAATACACACCTTCCAACTTCTGTAGAGGGCTTTGGCATGAACCCGCAACTCACGCACCGCGAACGCGTCCGTCTGGCGCTTGAACACAAGGAGACGGATCGCGTCCCCATTGCCATGGTCTGCTCCGGCATCAACCCTCCGGCCTACAAAGCCCTTCAGGCCTACCTCGCCCGGGAGCGCAAAACGACCGTCGAGGCTTACCTCCAGCCGCTCCTGGACATCAAGGGCGTCGCCCCCGCCTACGTCGGGCCGTCTCTTGCGCCGCGCACGGACATGTGGGGCGTGCGCCGTAAACCCGTCAGCTACGGCTCGGGCGAGTACAACGAGATCGAGCATTACCCCCTCGCCGGCATGACCGACCCCGCCGACCTTTGCGCCCACCGCTGGCCCGCGACGGACTGGTTCGACTATTCCGTCCTGCCCGACCGCATCGCCGCCGCCCAAAAGGACGGCGACTACTGCCTGATGGCCGCCAACGGCAACATCTTCGAGACCTCGTGGTACATGCGGGGCTTCGAGCGCATGTTCATGGACCTTGTCGAGAATCCCGACCTCGCCCGCGCCATCTTCGAGCGCGTGTGCCGCTTCTTCGTGGAGCATTTCACGAAGGTCCTCTCCGCCGCGAAGGGGCGCATTGACCTGGTCTTCACTGCCGACGATATCGGCGGCCAGCAGGGGCTTCTCATGTCGCTCGACATGTGGTCGCAACACATCAAGCCCTATCACGCGCGGCTCAACCGGGTCATACACGAGTTCGGCGCCAGGGTGATATACCACTCCGATGGCGCGGTCATGGAGGCCGTGCCCGGTCTGATGGACATGGGGATTGACATTCTGCAGGCCCTGCAGTTCGACGCCAAAGGCATGGACCCCGTCGCGCTCAAGGAAAAATACGGCGACAGGCTCTGTTTCCAGGGCGGCGTGAGCGTGCAGCAGACGCTGCCCTTCGGCACGGCGGAGGACGTGCGGCGCGAAACCCGCGAACGCATAGACGTCCTGGGCCGCAACGGCGGCTACATCCTCGGCCCCTCGCACGCCATCCAGGCGGGAACGCCGCCGGAGAACATCGTCGCCCTGTTCGACACCGCCGCCGCGCATCCTATGCCGTCGAGCCGCTGAAGCCTTCTGTGAGGACAAGCCGTGGGCGACCACAGAGCCGGTATCTTCCAGATGACGCCCGCCGGGCCGTTCGAGGCGGGCGCGTACACCACGATTACGTTCGTTTACACCGTCGGCGACGCGGGTCTGAAAAAGGGCGGACGCCTCCGCATCGCCCCGCCCAACATGGGCTGGGGCGAGCCGTTCGTGCTCTGCCCGAATCCGCTCGATGAACTGGTCAAAGGCCCCGACCGCAAACACAACCCCTGGAAACCCCTCAACACCACCTTCGCGGTGAAGACGAAAACCAAGGCCTGGGTGCGCATGTGGACGGAGGAGCGCCACTGTCTGTATACGCACATCCCGAAACGCGAGGGCTGGGAATGGGCGCACCTGGCCTCCCAGTGGCGATGGTGGATCAACGCCGATGTCGAGATCGCGGACTTCGAGCCGGGCGACCAGATCATCATCGCTTACGGCGACACCCGCGAGCATCCCTTCGGCGTCCGCGTCCAGCCCTTCCCGGAAGAAAAACCGCGCCCCTTCGTCTGCGCGGTGGACGTGGACGGCAGCGGCGAACTGCGCCAGGCGGCCGGTTCGCCCGTCTATGCGAGCGTTTACGGCGGACCCCCGGAGAAGGTCGTTGCGGCGGCGCCGTCCATCGTGACGCCGGGGGAAAGGTTCGCGGTGCGGGCGTCCGTCATGGATCGCAACCTCACCCATCCGCGCCGGCGCCACACCGAAAGACCGGCGTATGAGACACGGATCACCGCTCCCATACGCTTGCGCTGAGTATCAAACTCTCTGTGTCGAAGAAAACGTCGAATGAAGATCGCTGACTCGTCCCGGTTTACATCCAACAAGACCAGGCAATACTTGGGGTGGCACAGGCCGGCCTTGAAATAATCCCAGTCCAGCGAAAAAAAAGTTGGCGGCCGCAGGGTCATCAGGAACGGGATGATCTCATTGTCTTTCATCCCCTTCCGTGCTATCTCGTAGCCGATGTGTCGGATCGGGATGCCCCAGTCCAGCAAGAGTTGTCGCTGGATTCTCGAGACGTTTTCATCGAGGACGTTCATGCCGGCGCGTGTTCCATGTCGTGCTCGTGTGCGTGGCGAACGAATGACTTGCTGGCCAGTTGGACGGCCTCGGCTATCGCCTCTCTGGTAATGCTTCCGCCCCATTCGGCGATAATGCTCTCCCAGTCCTTCCCTTCGGCAACCATCTCCAGCACTTGCCACACCATGATCCGCGTGCCGCGAAAGGTGGGTTTTCCATGACAAATGTCGGGATCGGCGATGATATAACGTCCCAGCAGTTGCGCCTTCTTCCGTTTTCTCATTTGAAGCACCTCACGTAACTCACTCTATCCGCGGATGGTCTCCACAGGAAAGTGATAACTGCTGCCGTCTGCGCCTTATGCGGATGCCAGCCATTTCTCCCACATGATTATACACCCGTGCCCCGCGCAATCCAACACTGCATTGAATCGTCCAATGAGCGCCGCTGATTTTGCCGGCATATCATGGTATCATTCCTTCCATAGTCCGCTTGCCTGCAGACAAGGCCTCGGAGCCTCTCCATGCGCAATATGTTTTACCTCATGCTCAAGATTGCCTCTCCGCTACTCCTCCTGTCTCATTTGGTAGTTCTCGCGCAGGACTCGCCCTGGGCCGCGCCGGGGCCGACCTTTACGGTGAAGGGCGGCACAGTCATCGCCTCCGACGGCGGGAAGTCGCAGGGGGGTCATTACCTGCTCTCCGCCGCAGACCTTCGCGCCTGCGTGCTGGATTTCGACATCATCCGCGTCTCCGAGCGCGCACCCCGCGAGCGCGCCCTCCTCGTCTTCAATGTGGATTTCGACGACAGGAAGAATCGCCGTTCCATCTTTCTGGCCGCGCAAACTTTGCCTGTCGGAAAGCCCGTCCACTTCCGTCTCGTCGTCGTGGGCGAGCGCGCCGAACTGTACCGCGACGGCGCGCGCACGGGCGCGACGGTCACGCCCAACGGCCAACCCAAATCGCCCGGACGCGTCGGATTTCTTCATTACTACGATTACGATTTCCGCTATGAGAACGTGGCCCTCGCAACCCTCGAAGGAAGCGGCCTGCCCAAACCCTCGCACGTGAAGGCGGAGGCGCTTCGGACGGGGGCCGTGCGGTTGTCGTGGACGGCGCCCGAGTTATACGCCAACCTTCTGTCCTTCCGCGTCGAGCGATCTGGAACAATCATCGGGCAATCCGATTCGAATTCGTTTCTCGACCTCCGTACGCGCGCCGGAAACGCCTACGTCTATCGCATTCTCGCGATTGGTTCCGATGGCTCGACCGGCCCCGCGTCCGAGCCCGCGGCGGTGAACATCGCGGCCGTCGAGCCGCCCGCGCCCCCTGCGGAGTTCCGCGCCGTCCGGCGTCTCGACGGCTCGGCCCGCCTGTTCTGGAAACCGGCCCCCGAATCTCGCGCGGAAAGCGTGGACATCTTTTGCTCCGAAGAGCCGGCAACGCCGCAGAGACCGGGTTCTCTGATCGCGGGCGGCCTGCCGCCTGCCGAGGGCAGCCGCGGCGTGCCGCCGTCCGGCGCAAAGTACTTCTCCGTGCGCATCGCCGATCCCGACGGGGCGCGCCCCGCCTTCCTCTGCAAAGAGGCGGAATCCACCGCCCCGGTCGTACGCGCCGGCGCTCCGTTCCCCGCCAAACACCCCTATCTCCAGCTCACGACGGAGGACCTTCGCAAGGCGCGGGAGAGGATAGAGAAGGAGGACTGGGCCAAAGCCGCCTACCGAAGCATGCTCTCCTGGGCCGACGCCCGCTGCGGGAAAGGCTTTGCCATGCCGCCGGTGGACGACGAAAAGCACCGCGCCATCGCTCCCGACCTGGCCCGTATCGCCCAGGCCTACGCCCTGAGCGGCGACGCGAAGTACGCGGCCTTCGTGCGAGACGCCCTTCTCGCCTACGCCCGCCTCTACCCCAAGCTCCCCGTGCGGAGCCACCGCAGCCGCGTGAACCCGTACTCGCTCATGGAGGCCACGTGGTACCAACCGCTCATCCTCGCGTATGACTACATCTATGAGAGCCTTGCGCCCGAACACCGCAAGATCATTGAAGACGATCTCCTGCGCCCGGCCTGCGCGCTCTTCAAGGTGGACGACTACGCCCGCGACCCCCGCGGCGACGACCTCCACTTCAAGTGCTACAACTTCCAGGCCTGGTTCATCGCCAACGCGGGCCTCACCGGCCTTTGCCTTCGCGACCCCGACCTCCTTGAGTACGCGATTGACGGCCCCTACGGCCTCAAGCATCTCGTTGCCCACGACATCCGCGACGACGGCCTGTTCTGGGAGCGTTCGCTGGGCTACCACAACTTCGTCATGCACGCCCTTCAGCCCTTCCTCGAAGCGGCATACCACTGCAACCTCGATCTCTATCACATGCAGGTTCCCGACGATCTTCTCAAGGACCGCGAGAACATCGCCAACTACGTCGTGGACGGCGACAACGGGCCGAAGAGCATCAAACTTCTTTACGACGGGCCGTTCTACTTCATGTTCCCCGACCGTTCGTGGCCGGTCTATGCCGACAGCAGCCGCGGCCCGCTCTCGCCCTCGGACTTCTACCGCATCGCCTGGCGGCGCTACCGCGACCCGAAGTACGCGTGGCTTCTGAACCAGCGCCCCCCCGCGCAGTTGGCGCAATGGAAAGGCCCGCAGGATGCAAGCGCAACGCTGTGGCTGTCCTGGGACGACGCGAACCTTTACGTTCTCGCCGACGTGAAGGACGATCTCGTCCGCAACTCGCACACCGACCCCGCGAAGTGGTGGAACGGCGACGGCCTGTGGCTGGCCTTCAAGTTCTCCGACAACCCCCAGAAGGTCTATGACTTCATCTATTTCATCAACCCCGGCGACTTCGCGAAAACGGAGCCTGCCCTCGCGCTTTTCAACCGCTACACCGTCGCGCAGAACGTGACGAGCGCAGGAACGCTCCGCGTCGGAAAAACGCCCGAAGGCTACGAGGCGCGGGCGATCATCCCCTTCGCCGAGATCGCGCCGAAACCCGGCGAGTCCGGCCCGCCCCTGAAGCCGCGCGTGGGGATGACGATTACCTTCGACGCCTGCCTCTATGACGGCGACCGCGCCTCCGGTGATTCGGTCAAGGAGAAGATGCTTGGCTGGTCGAGCCGGCAGGACAGGTACAACACCGACGAGGGCGGCCCTCTCGTCTTCGGCGGCGCAACGGACACGCCGAATGCCGCCCCCAAGATCGGCAAACCGCCGGCCCTCGAAGGCCCTGTGGCGGACTGGAAGGCCGGACGGCATCCGTTCGTCATAAATAACCCGAAGCACATCATGTACGACGCCTCCCCTGCGAGCGCGACGCCTTCGCTCTTTTACGACCCGCCCCCGCCCGACGCCGGACGATTCGAGATGGGCACGGGCCGTTTCGCGAACAACGGCGTCGCCATGAACGGCAGTACGCTTTTTCCTTCCTCCGGCTTCGCCATCCTGCGGCAGGACGAGCGCGACAGAGATGCCGCGTGCGTTGCCGTCTCCTTCGGGCCGCACGGCGGCGGACACGGCCACCCCGACATGCTCTCCATCGTGCTCTACGCCTTCGGAAGGCACATCATTCCCGATTTTGGAAGCTGCAAGTACGAGAGCAGAGAGAAGGCGCAGTGGACCTCCCACACCGTGAGTCATAACACCATCGTGGTGGACGAGGTCAGTCAATATCCCGCCGGCGCCCAGGACGTTCAATGGCCTTGCGACACCGCCGACAAACAGGCCAAAGGCAGTCTGGATTACTTTCACGCCGGCCCGCTTCTGAAGGTCGTCCGCGCCCGAAGCAACGCGGTCTATGACGGGGTCGAATTTGTCCGCACCACGGCTCTTTTTTCCCAAAATGTGCTCGACATCTTCGACGTTTCAAGCGCGCAGGAACATTCCTACGATTATGTCCTGCACGTGGACGGGGAGATTCGAAACATTAGTCCGACGGTGAACCTCGCCCCGCAGAAGGAACCGCTGGGCGCAAAATGCGGATATCAGTGGATCACGAATGTGCGGCGGGCCGCGACGAACGACGAGGTCGGCTTTTCGGCGTTTTCTGCCGGGAGCCAGGATTGGCTGTCGGTTCGCCTCTTCCCATCGCCTGCCACCGAAATCATCCTCGCGGAAGGGATAACAAACAGCGTGGACAGGAAGATGCCCGTCTTCATCGCCCGCCGCAAGGCCCGGGACACGCGCTTCGTGGCGGCTTTGTGTCCGTGGAGTACCATCCCGGCCGTCGGCCCGCCCGCGATTCAGAAGGCCGGCGACGATTCGTTCGTCAGCGAAGACCACAAGGGTCACAAGAAGTATCTCTACCTGCCGCGAATGCCGGGCAAGACAGTCTGGGGCAGATTCTCCTGCGTCGCGGCGGGCGCGGCCTTCTGCGAGGCCGAAGGCGCCCTTCAGGCCGACCTCGTCAAGGCCGCGCAGTGCGGCCTCGGCGGACTGCATGCCGAACTCTCGTCTCCCGCAAGCCTGTACGTCTCCTTCGGGCCGGACTCGTGTCGCCTGCTCACGGGGCTTGACGCCGACGCCGAAATCATGCTAAAAGGATTGCCTGCAGAACGGGCGCGCGTGGCGCTAACCGGCGCGGGACAGACGGTCCCGGACCTGAGTGTCGGCCGCGAAGGCGGAGCGCTGACCTTCCGCCTGCGCCCGCTGACCCGATACGAAGTTCGCTGGTGATGTTTTCTGCACCGCGGAGACGCAGAGAACGCAGAGGAAAGAAGAGTGCAGGATTTCGTTTTCCCCGTATTCTCTCTTTTCTCACGAGTGTCCTTTGTGTCCTTAGTGGTAATTCTGCCGTTCTCCGCGCCCTCCGCGTCTCTGCGGTGAAACAGGGTCTTCGCATTTGAGAAGGAGAAGCCATGTACAAGCGAGCCGTGTTTACGGATGAAGTGTCGCAGGATTTCAAGAAGGCCGTGGATGTCGCTGTCGAGTACAAACTGGACGGCCTGGAGATTCGCAGCGTATGGGACAAGCCGCCGCAGAACATCACGGCCGACGACGTGAAGAAAATGCAGGGCATCATGGCCGGCACCGGCCTCAAGGTCTGCTGCATCGCCGCCCCGTTCTTCAAGTGCGACATTGACAAGGACGAGGAATACAAACAGCACATCGAGATCCTGAAGAACTGTATCAAGCTCGCCCAGGCCTTCGACTGCCGCATCGTCCGCGGCTTCACCTTCTGGCGCAAAGGCTCCCCTGAAGAACACTGGCAGATGATCCTCGACAAGTTCGAGGAGCCGGTCAGAATCCTGGAGAGAGCGAACATTGTTCTCGGCATCGAGAACGAGGCCTCCACCTACATCGGCACGGGCGGGGTGTTGAAGCGTTTCCTGGGCGAGTTGAAGTCGCGCCACGTCGCTGCCATCTGGGACCCCTGCAACGTGATCTACGACGACCTGGTCAAGGAAGTCCCCTTCCCCGACGGCTACAACGCCCTCAAGGACAAGATGGTCCACATGCACCTCAAAGACGCCGTCCGCGACAAGGCCACCGGCAAGCCCGCCACCGCCAAGATCGGCGAGGGCGAGATTGACTTCAAAGGGCAGTTCCAGGCCCTCCTCAAGGACAAGTACGAGGGCTACGTCAGCCTCGAAACCCATTGGCGCCCCAAGTCCCTCACCGAGGACGAGATGAACCGCCCCGGCGGCTCGAACTTCTCCAAGGACGGCGAGTTCGCGTCGCGGGTGTGCCTGGACAACTGGAACAGGCT
>CAYPFP010000072.1:0-27046 GCA_964409935.1 uncultured Planctomycetota bacterium
TAGTCCACGCTCAGTTTCAAATCGTCCACAAAAAACGCCGCCGTCTTCGTGCCGGCCGACACGATACTCAACCACGTCGCCGCCGCGAAAGCGTCGTCCTTGAAGGGAACCACGGCCGTCGTCGAACGGCCATCGGGGCCGGCGACGGCAACCGCATAGGTTTTCGGGGCCTTATCGCCCAGGTCGAAGCTGATGAAGACCTGAAGCCACTCGCCGTTGGGCAGACGGGCAAGGACCTTGTCGCCGGCGAGAACCTGGCCGTCCTCGCGGACAGTCACCAGAGGACCGGTGAGGAACTCGCGCGTGCCGCGATTCGCGTAGTCGCGCATCTCGACGCTGATCTCCGCCGGCGTCTGCGCGCTGTTCATGAGCGCAAACGAGAACGCCACCTTCCCCTGCGCGATCGTCTGGCCGCGCATGGTGTAGATGATGTACGGATAGAAGGACTTGGCCAGCCCCGGCTGCTCCGAACACTTCAGACTTCGAGCGCCGCTGCGAGCCGCCTCCGTCGTGACGGCGAAATCCCCTTTCTCGCCCGCGCATCCGGCCTTGCGGAACTCGCGCGGACACATGCCGACAGGCACCTGCTCGCAGTCAATGTCCAGGTTCGGGCTGATGGGCGGCAGTTCGGGCATCTTCATGGCGTAGACGGGAGGCGGGGCGACGCGCACGGAAGGGTCGTCCACGTTGCGATACGCCGGTTCGGGACCGGCCAGGGCGGGATCGAACGCCTTGAAGCCCAGCTTGAAGGCCGGAGAGTCCGGCCTCAGGCGGAAGTCGCCGCGTGTTGGGTCCGCGAACAACGGGTCCGCGATGATCGAATTCTTGTCGCGGCCCGCCGCCTGCCACGCGGCGAAAGACACGCCGCCGAAGAGCGGCTCCTTCGACGACGCGTCGTAGTAGACGTTGTCGTCGAACTCGGTCTGACAGCGACCCGGATTGTACCGCGAACTGATCACGTCGCCGACGGCCATATACACGATGTTGCGCCGGAACGCGAAGGAGAGATGGTCCTCCTTGCGGGCGCACGTGATCGGGTCCTCGGCGGCCAGGGCAAAGATGTTGTTCTCCACGACGCTGCCGCGTCCGTAGTGCTGGTTGAAGGCGCCCATCTGGACGTTGTAGATCAGGTTGTCCGTGATTCTGAACGGGCCGCTGCCCTCGTCGAGGTAGATGCCCAACTGGCCGCTGTCGCACGCGAACGGCCCGCGCACGACGTCGTGAATCACGTTGCCGCGTATGACCGTGCCCGGCTGCTGGCCCAAGGTGTAGATGCCGCCGCCGTCCTGAACCAGCTTCATGACGCGATGGATGCGGTTGAACTCGATCGCGTTGCCGGCGCACGAGGTGGGCGCGTAACCCCAGGACCATCCCACGGCGATCCCGCTGTAGGGGAAGTCGCGGATCTCGTTGTGGCGAACGGCCAGGCCCTTGACGATGCCGGCCCAGACGGCGTTGGACGAGAAATGGATCATGCCGCCGCCGGCGATAACGTTGTTGGCGACGGTGTTGTCCGTCGGCAGGACGGGAAAGGCCGCCGTCTTGTCCATGCGGCTGTCGCCGACCTTCACGCCCCCGCCGCCGAGATCATAGAGGAAACAGCCGACGATGCGGTTTTCGTGACAGCCGAGACCGAGGGCGACGGCATAGGCGCCCGTGTGGGCGACGACGCAGCGCTCCATCGCGCAGCGGCGGGCGCCGTTGAACTCGACGGCGGCCGAGAGGGTCGGCTGGCCCTGCGAGACATCGTAGCCTTCGCGCGGCAACGGCCACTCGGTGTGGGCGAAGGCGATGCCCTCAAAGCGAAGGTGTTCCACAAAGCGCCCCTGGTCCGCCTGGCCGGATACGGAGATGAGTTTTTCCAGACGGGGCGCAACGACGGCGACGTTCTCGGGCGTCTCGCCCGGCAGGGGGGCGTAGTAGAGCGCGCCCGAGGGACGGTCGAGGTACCATTCGCCGGGGCGGCGGAATTCCTCGCGGATGTTTTCGACATAGTAGGGGTTGCGGGCGCCCTTGTACCAGTGGCCGATGCGAAAGGTCGGAACGGACGTGAACGCGACGACGCGGCGGGCAAGGTCCAGGCGCTCCACGCAGAGCCGCGAAGCGCTCCAGGAGTGAAGGGCCACGACCTCGACGTCGGAGAGGTTGGCCCAGTTATCGAGATCGCCCGGGAAGAACTCGAAGTCCTGCTGGGCCGCCCGGTGCGGCATGGTCTTGCGCTCCGGCGAGTACGTGAGACCGGCGACGACGAGCATGCCTTTGGCAGGGCGGTAACGGCGTTCGAAGGCGGGGGCGTCGCGGCGTTTGACGAAGAGCTGGCGGAAATACCAGCCGCCCCTGACCTCCGGCAGGTCGGCCTTCCAGCACGGCGCGCCGTTCAGGGAGGCCGGGGCGAAACCCGTGATCGCACGGCCGCCGCTCAGGACGGGCCTCTCATCGCCGAAGGCGCGGTAGACGACGGGGGCCTGCGGCGTACCCGAATCGTCGGGGGTGAAGGCGAGCGGCTCCGACAGCTCGTACACGCCGCCCCGCACCCAGACCGTGACGCCGCCGGCCGGCAGCGGCCCCTTCGCCTTCAAGGTTCGGATCGCATCGCGCGCGCGGGCGAGGGAGGCGAACGGCAACGCCTCGGCGCCGGGGTTGGCGTCGTTGCCGCCGGGGGCGACGTAAAGGTCCGCCGCCGCCGTGCCGATGAATCCCAAGAGCATCGCCGTGACTGCCGCGCAGATTCTCATGTTTCCAACCTCACCCTCTCCGCCCAATTCAAAAGACCCCGGCAGTCTACAGCATCCCGCGCGCGGCTTCAAGGACGTGGAAGCAGGCGTCGCGAGCGCCGCGCATCGTGACGAAAACGGCTTGATTGCGCTTGTGAGCGGGGTAGAATATGCCGGCGAACACATCTTGCGGTGTTTCGTTGGGGTGCATAGAGGGCGGGGGCCGTTAAAACGAACTGGGGGCTGCGCCGAAGATGATTCACCGACGCCTATTTCGCCAGTCAGGAGAGAGATGCCATGGTTGAGTCTCCCAAGGGCAAGGCGGATCGAATGGCCGTAGTGCCCCTTGAACAGGTGGCCCAGGTTATCCTGGTGATCGGGAGACAGAAGGTCATTCTGGATGCGGATCTGGCGAGGCTTTACGGGGTGAAGACGCGCCGGCTGAATCAGCAAGTAAGGCGCAATCCGCAACGGATTCCGCCGATTTCGTCTTTGAGCTGACGGCAGACGAAAAGAACGAGGTGGTTGCAAATTGCAACCACCTCGCCAGGCTCAAGTTTTCACCGGCGCTCCCGCTCGCCTTCACGGAACACGGGGCGATTATGGCGGCGAGCGTTCTAAACACGCCCCGGGCCATCGAGGCCAGCCCCGGCATGTCACGTGCGTGACTTCCAGTAACCGGGCTGGCGTCTCAGATGCATGATCGCAATAATCTCTATGCGGTCGCCTGCGATGCGGTATATGACGCCATATGGAAAGCGCATTACTCGGCACTTCCTTATGGCCCCCTCGATGCACCGATACATCAAGGGATGCCTTCTTATTCGAGAAATCGCGTCATCCAGCGCCTCCACAAAACGGACTTCAAGCCGGGCCTGCTGTTCCCTATAGAAGCCAGCCGCCTCGTCAGCTTCTGCAAGCGCCTCTGGATGAAACCAACAGGATTTCATGAGTACTTCTTGTGAAGTTGCGCCAGTGCCTTCTCAGCGGGGATGAGACGCGCTTTTCCCCTATCTATCTCACGACACCGCTTCTGAACTTCAGCCATCCATTCATCGGAAACCGAAAAATCTTCTCCGTGATCCAAGCTCTCCAGAAGAATCTCGGCCAGGGAAGCCCGGACGTTTGATGGGAGCTTGAGCGCCTTCTCCGCAACCTCTTGGATCCTAGATTTCATGACAATACCTCGCTAATGTCGTGCATGGCCTCCGGCGCAACGGTCAACTCAGTAGGCATGGGGGCCTCGCGCCTTTCATTTGACTTGCTCACTCAACACGGGATCAACTATCTGGATTATGGGCATCGAACGGCGGTTTGTCAAGACTCCGACGGTGGGCCGAGCCACCCTTCATGGTGTTCACATTCTTCACTTCTTGAGGATGTCCGGGTGTTTCTCCTTGAGGAACTTGAGGGAGGTCTTGAGGCTGAATTCGGGGAAGGCGCAGCCGTACATGCACAGGTCCCAGATGCCGCTGAAGCCGGTCTCCTTGACGGCGACGATGCAGGCGTCCACGTCTATCTCGCCCTTGCCGATGGGCAGGTGAAGGCCGGAGACCTGAATGCCGTCGGAGATGTGCACGCAGGTGACGGTCCCCTTGAGGGCCTTGATCATGCCGACGGGGTCGCCCTTGGTGATGACGTTGGCGTGGCAGAAATCGAGGCAGATGCCGACGTTCTCCGAGCCGACCTCCTTGATGAGCCTGGGGGCCTTTTCGGGGGTGCTGGCGATGAGGCCGGGATGGAGTTCGATGTCGAACGTGAT
The DNA here is from genome assembly GCA_964409935.1 of uncultured Planctomycetota bacterium. GTDB lineage: Bacteria > Planctomycetota > Brocadiia > JAADGH01 > CAYPFP01 > CAYPFP01. The sequence continues at coordinate 4,477 of CAYPFP010000072.1, forward strand.
GCCGGCGGCTTCGAGGATGGGAGCGGCCTCGCGCAGGGTTCGGACAAGGCGGTCCCAGATGGCCTTTTCGTCCGCGCCGTCGGGGAGGCGTCCCTCGGCGGCGTTGAAGTGGGTGGCGCCGAGGATCTTGCAGAGCTGGACGTTGTGCTTGATGAAGGCAATGGCCTCGGCGCGGCCCTTGTCGGGGTCGGGGCCGAGGTAGTTGCCGAAAGCCAGGTTGGGGGGCGCGGCGCAGCCGATCATGCTGACGATGGGAAGCCCGGCCGCCTCGGCGGCCTCGCGGCAGCGTTTCAGGTTTTCGGGGCCGAAGTTGGGGGTGTTGACGAACTGGATGTGCGGAAGGAAGATGTCCAGCCCGCCCGCGCCGGCCTTCGCCAGGCGCTCGAAGACCACCTCAATGGAACCGGTCGGGAACATGTGATTGCTCGCCAGCAACATGCAGATTCCTCCAATGAAATCCTTACCATGCGGACACAGACCGACGCCGGCTTATAGAGCAGCCTCAGCGCCGATGCAACAGCGCGGACGCGCAAGGCGGCGTCCCCTTGAGCCTTCTATTTCACGAATTGGAAGGAGTAGATGTCGGCGTCTTTCAGAAAGACCCGCAGCCGGACCGGCTTGCCCGCCAGGACGCCGACATCGGCGTTGGTCCACTTCACTTCGCGGGCGATCTCGCTGCCGTAAAGCCTCTCGCTCTGCGTGATCGCGAAACCCGGATGAGGCCGGCCGTTTTCGTCGCACAGTTCGAAGCGGATGGAACCGGCGGCCGAGGTATCGTAGTTGACCACCAGGGCGCGCCCGTCAAAGACGAACGGGCGCGTGAGCAGCTCCCCGCCCCCGGCGCCGGCGCCGACGGAGACGAAGCCGTCGGTGCGCACCGTTCCCCGGCGCAGACGGCAGGTGGGCTGCCTGTAGTGTTCGGTCCAGTAGAGCGAGATTTCGTCGGCGGAGGTCGGCGCCAGGCCCCAGGCGATGTAGTTGTTGCGGTCGGTCCAGCAGAGCGGGTCCTGGCCGGGGCGCAGAAAGGCTTCGAACCACCGCTCCCACCGCAGGCCGTCGCGGCTGCTCATCAGCACGCCGTCGTTGATGCCGGCCTCCTTGTGGCCGGCGATCTTCCTGCGCGAAGGCATGAAACGGCAGGGGAAACCCAGAAGGATGTGCGGGGCGCGGAAGTAGGGGACGATGGCGTTGGTGTAGAGGTGCTCCGACGGCGCGTGGCCGTAGCTCAGGGGTTCCGGTTCAGACCAGCGGAGGAAGTCTTTGGACACGCAACGACTGATGTCGCGCACACCGTCCTTGAAGATGCGGAAGTAGCAGACGTACTCCCCGCGCACGTCGTCCCAGAAGGCCAAATTCTGGGAGTCGAAGGCGCCTTTGGTGATGACGGGTTCCTTTTGCAGCATGGACCACCGGATGCCGTCGGCAGAGACAAACGGCACAAGACTGCCCTTCGGCCCGGCGCTGGCGACGGCCTTGAAGCGCTGCTCGGGCGCGGCGGCGGGGTTTGTGTCCCTGAAGGGGGTGAAGTTGTGGCAGCCCGGCCCCTGCCAGACGATGTTGTTCTGTTTGGAGCCGTCAAACTCAAACAACCCGACGTTGGGCCGGGTGAAGGCGATGCCGTCCTTGCTCTCCGCGTAGCAGACATAGTCGGGTTTCTTGAGGTCCGGCCAGCCTCGGTAGTAGAGCCTGAAACCCTCCTCCAAGGGCATGAGGGTGAAGTACCCGCAGAAGGGGCCTTCCCAGGGGCGATCCAGGTTCAGCGCGACCTCGCGCGGCTGAGGGGGATGCAAGACGCGCCGGGCGTCGCCCGTCATGGCGTCAATCATGAAACCGTCCACGAACAACTCGAGACGCGAACCGATGTCGGTCATGCTCATCTCCCTGGGTTGGGCGCGCGGGGCGCGGCTGAAGCGGGGTTCGTCGCCGCCCTGGACGGCCAGGAAGACATCGTCGAAGTCGAAGGCGCCCACGTCGCCGGAATAGGAGTAGACGCAGACGCAGACCTCGACGGCGCCCTCCGGCGCGACGGCGGAGACGACGACCTCCTCCCAAGCATCCGCCGACCCCTTGGCTCGCTGGTAGACGTGGTGTACGCGGATGTCGGTGTCGTCGTAGAAATTGATGTAGACGCCCGGCCGGCCTTTGCCGGCGGTGCGCGTCCAGGCGGAGGCGGTGTATGTGCCCCCGATCCGAGCAGGAACGCGGCGGGACTCGATCGAGAGGCCGAGGTCGGGTTTCGGGTCCGTGATGCGAACGTAGCGCGCGCCGGTGCGGCCGCCGTCGTCGCGGAGTTCAAAGGGAATGACGCCGGCGGGTGTCCATCCGGCGGGGGACTGGCCCTTTGGGTCGGCCTCCTCGAAACTGGGATTGTAGACCAGATTGTCGCCCGGACACGGCGCGGGACAGAGGAGGAGAAGCAGCAGAACGGCACAGATCAGGCGCATAGGCGTCTCCATTCAGGCGCAGGGGTTTGCCCCGCGCAGCAAGGCGGCGCGCTACCAGGCCGTCCAGCCGCCGTCCACGACGATGTTTTGTCCGGTGATGTAGCTGGCGGCGCGGCCGGCGAGGAAAGCGACGGCGCCCTTGAGTTCCCACGGCTCGCCCATGCGGCCCATGGGGACCTTGGTTTCGAGGCGGCGGATGAACTCCGGCATCGCCCGGCGGGTGGTGTCGTGCGGGAAGGGGCCGGGACTGATCGTGTTGACGCGGATGCCGTCCTTGGCCCAGTAGACGGCCAGGTGGCGGGTAAGATGGACGATGGCGCCCTTGACGGCGTGGTAGTTGGGAGGACTCTTTGCCTCGAAGCCGACGTAGACCTCCGGGTAGCTGGCGACCAGGCCGTACATGCTGGCGATGTTGATGACGCTGCCGCCGCCGACCTTGCGCATCTCGCGGGCGGCCTCGCGGGCAAGCAGGAAATAGCCGGTGACGCCGGTGCGCATAGACTTTTCGAATTCCTCCGGCGTGGCCGAATCAATGGAAGGGAGCGGGCCGCGGTAGGCGTTGTTGACGAGGATGTCCAGGCGTCCCATGCGGTTGACGGTCTCGCGGACGAGGGCGGCGATGGAGTCGGGGCTGTCCTGGTCAAGGGCGAGGCCGAGGTGATAAGCGCCCATGGTCTTGGCGACGCTCTCGCACCTGGCCAGGTCGCGCGAGGCGACGACGACGCGGGCGCCGGCATCGGCCAGGGCGTCGGCCAGGGCGCGGCCGAGGTAACCGGCGCCGCCGGTGACGATGGCGACTTTGCCGGCCAGGTCGAAAAGCTCGCGGAGGGTGGGATCGGGCACTGTGCAGTCCCCCTATCAAAGATACCTGCCCCGTCTGACGGGGCGCGAGGACGAACCGGCGCACCGGCCGGACTCCGGGGATTATATCGAAGACGGGCGGAAAGTCACGGGTTAAAAGGAGAAAGGCGCGGCCTTTGCGGGAGGGCCGCGCCTTTCGTCATGGGGATGCGCCAAGAACGGTTACGGAGTCTTGATGCGCTTGCGCGGGTCGAGTTCGATCTTGCCGAAGCGCTCCTCGAACATGTTGATCGTCTGCGCCAGGGCGGCGAGGATTCTCTTGGCGTTCCAGATGCTGACGACGATCCGGGAATCAATCTTGATCTTGTTCATGTTTTCCTTGTTGCGATTCCCGAAATCCAGAATGACTTCTTCCAAAGTGCCGGTCGCCGAGAAGAAGTTGGCGTACTGGCTGATGACGCCCTTGTCTTCAATCTCGAGCTCCTGACCAGCGGCAGGCGGCGCCTCCGGAGGCGGAGGAGGGGTTGCCGGCTTGATCACCTCGTCAGACTTTGCCATTCCTATCTCCCTATAAACATGACTCTGCGTTGATCACCACAGCGATATAGCGGTACGTTGCAGGTTCGGGCCGAAGCCGGAACCGCTTATATTGAACTTTTTAATATATCCCCTCGGCCGGGGCTTGTCAAGGGGCTTCCCCGACAATTTCAGGGCTTTGCCCGGGGGCCGCTCACTTGGCGGCGGCCTTTTTCCTGGCCTCATCGAGCTTGCCCTGGATCTCGGCGGCCCTGGGGAACTTGGGGTGCTTCTTGAGGATCTCGTCGTAGATGGGGGCGGCCTTTTCGGGCATGTTGTTCTTCTCGAAGGTCGCGGCGGTGGCGAGGCGTTTGGTCACAAACTCGTCGCGGGCCTTGGCCTCCTCGCGGGCCTTGGGGATGGCGGCGAGGAGGTCCTGGGCCTCCTTGGCCTGGTCGGTATTGGGGCCGCCCTTGCGGATGACGTTCTCGGCGAAGACCTTGGCCACCATCCAGGCTTCCTTCTCGAAGCTGGTCTTGGCCTTCTTCATCAGTTCGACGACGTCCCCCTCGGCCTTGACGGTCTTGCCCTCGCGGAAGTCCTCGATCTGCTTCTGGAGCATGGCGATCTCGGCGCCGAACTTGGTGGTCCCGTACTTGTCCTTCAGTTCCTTGACGTCCACCTCGGCGACGCGGAGTTCGTCCACGTCGGCCTTGCGGATGGCGACGTCAATCTCGTTGCGGACGGGCGTGATCGCCTTGGCGATGGAGTCCTCGATGATCTTGACCTCGTCGCGGGCCACCTGCTTGTCGCTGTCGGGGAACAGGTCGCTGTCGAGGAGTTTCTGGTAGATGCCCAGGGCGGCGACCTTTTCGCCGGCGCGGGCGGTTTCGCGGGCCTGAAAGACGAAATCCTTGGCGCGCTTGCTGGACAGCGCGCCGAAGGTGAAGTTCCACTCGAGGCGCTGCATGGGTTGGATAATGCCCTGGATGGCGTCGAGGGGCATGGCGACGGTGGCGACGTAGCGGTTGCCGTCGCGCTTGCAGTCGAGGTTCATGGGGATCTGGTACGGATTTGCGAAGTCAATGACGAGACGGTCGGCGCCCTTGCCGATGACGAGGCTGGTCGCGGAGGCCTGCTTGAACTCGCCGGTCTTGGTGAGGGTCTCGATGCCGGAGCCGACGCCGATGCCGGCCTCGACGACAGCGGCCGGCAGCGAGAAGGCCGTACCGACCCAACTGGCCCCGCGAGATTGCTCCTTGTCGCCGATAAGGGTGTACGCCAGGCCCAGGTAGCCGCCCTGGACGGGGTTGGTCGAGAGGCGCACATTGACGAGGGTCATGGTGGAGGTGTCCACCAGCCAGTCGCTGAAACTGTTCCAGCCGGGGCTGCGGGCGTCGGGGTAACCTTTTTCAATGGTGGCAAAGGCCTGCCGCATGACGGGGCCGGGGCGGCCTTCCAGCCGCGCTTCGCCGTCGGCGAGGAGGAGGGCATCGCCGGCCTTGGAGTCGGACCGAAGGCAGAAGAGGCCCTTGCTGTCGAAGCAGAGGCGGAACTTGCCCACGTCGGCGTGATAGACACCGGGGGCGGACTCGCTGACGGCGCCTTCGTAGAGGGTGACGTCGTCAAAGAAGACGGGCTGGGCGTTGGCGACGCCGACCAAGGCGACTTGAAGTTCGGTCGCGCCGTCCGGGGGGGCAAAGACGCCGGTCAGCCACTGCCAGTCGTGCTCGCCCCAAATGGGTTGACTGTAAGACTGCAGGACGGTCGTGCCGGGATCGCCGTCGCGCAGCCAGTTGACCTTGAGGAGGGCCAGGCCCTTGATGCCCTCGGTGCGCAGACGCGCGGAGAGCTGATAAGCCTTGTCGGCCTTCACCTTAATACGCTGGTCGCAGACGGCTTCGGCGGCGGCGTTGGGGTCGGAGGCGGAGACGGGTGCGAGGTTGAGGCAGACGCCGCCGGCAAGAGAGGCGGCGTGCCAGCGGGCTTCGCTGCCGGGACTGTAGCTCCAGCCCTTGGGCAGATTATCCACGAGACCCGCTTCGAAGTTCGGGTTGACGGTCAACAGATTGACGGCGACGAAGCCGGCCTTCTGCTTGAAGAGGCCGAAGGTCAGGTCGAAGCGGTACTTCCAGGCGGCGAAGAGGCCGCCGGCGGCGCCGACCACGACCACGACAAGCCCGACGAGGACCTGCATGCGCCGCCTGGCCCGCCTGCGCTCTTCCTGCTGGCGCACGAAGGACCTGCCGTTGACGGGCGGCAATTCCTCCTGGGGGGCCAGTCCGGGGGCAGGCTCCTGACTGGCGAACATGGCCACGGTCTCGACGCGGTGGGCCAGGGAGGCCAGGTCGCGGAAGATGATGCGGGTGTGGCCGATGCGGAGCTCGTCGCCGTGCTTGAGCGGACACCGCTGGGTGATTCGGCGGGCGTTGACCTCGGTGCCGTTGCGGGTGTTGTTGTCCTCGATGGAGAATTCGAGGGGGGTGCAGATGACGGCGGCGTGGAGGCGGGAGGCGGTGGGGTCGTTAAGGGCCAGGTCGCATTCGGAGCCTCGACCGATGGAGGTCCGTTCGCGGTTGAGGGCGAACCGTTTGCCGGCGTCCTTGCCGGTGGCCACGTCGAGCACGAAACGCTCTTCCTGGCCGACGTAGAGGAGACGCTTGGCGGGCGGGGGCGCGGCGCCGGGTTTGGTGGCGGCGCCGTGGAAGACGAGGGTGGAGGCGCCGATAAGGATGGCGTCGCCGGCCTTGAGGGTGTGGCGCTCAACGCGCACGCCGTTGACGCGGGTGCCGTTCTTGCCGCCCAAATCCACCAGAACAAAACCGCCGCCGCCCTTCTCGATCCGGCAGTGACTGGCGGAGACCGTGGCGTCGGCCACGACGAGGCGGTTGCCCTCGTGGCGCCCGATGGTCGTCACGTCCTCCGCGCGGTCATAAACGGTTTCCTTTCCCTGGAACTTTACGGTAATTCGAGGCATGTGGCGTTTCACTCACTGTTTAGGTATCGGGGATTGCGTTCCGTCCCATGCGCCCGCCGCCGGTGCTTGAGCAAGGTTAATCTTACGAGGCAGAAGTTCCTTGTACAAGTCAGAAATCCGACGGACCATCGTGTCGGCCCTGAACTGTTCGGCGAACCGGCGGCGGCCTTCGATGGCCATTTTGCGTGCGGCGGGGAGATCGCGGAGGGCCTTCAAGACGGCCTCGGCAAGTTCGTCCACCTGCTGCGGTCGAACGAGCCAGCCGGTGACGGCGTTCAGGACGACCTCCCGCGCGCCGTCAATGTCGTAGGAGACAACGGGGCGGCCCGCCAGCAGGGCCTGGGGCAGCACGCGGGCGAGGCCCTCGCGCAAGGAGGCGTGAACGACAACGTCCATGGCGCCGAGCATGGCGGGTATGCGCGAGGGGTCCACCAGGCCCGCGAAGAGAAGGCGGTCGGCGACGCCGAGCCGGCGGGCCTGCGCTTCGAGCGGGTCGCGCAGGATGCCGTCGCCGACGAAGAGCCACCGGGCGCGCGGGAATTTGCGGAGGACGCGGGGAGCCGCGGCAATGACGTCTTCGTGACCCTTCAGGTGGAAGAGGCGCGCGATCTTGCCGATCACGATCTCGTCGTCGGCGATGCCCAAGGCGCGGCGGGTCTGTTGTCGGTGTTTGTCGGCATCGAGGAAGGTCTCGACCTCCATGCCGCTGTAGATGGTGACGAACCTGGCGGGGGCCGCGACGCCGGCGGCGACGGCCTGGTCGCGCATGGCGTCGGCGACGGTGATGATCTTGTCGGACCAGCGGGCGGCCAGGCGTTCGAGCCGCCTGTAGAGCAGATTGTTGAGGCCCGATTCGTAGGGATGGAAGGGCAGGCCGTGGATCGTGTGGATGATAAGAGGGACGCCGGCCAGCCGCGCGGCGGCGCGGCCGAGGATGCCGGCTTTGGAGCTGTGGGTGTGGACGATGTGGGGGCGCGTTTGCTGGAAGAGGCGGACCAGTTTGCGCAGCGTCGCCGCATCGCGCCAGGGGTGGACGGCGCGGCGCATCTCGTCGAGGACGACCAGGTTCACCTTGTTGCGCCGGGCGCGCTCGATGAGTTCCCCCTCCGGGCCGAGGGCGGGGCCGGTGATGAGGACGACCTCGTACTCCGGCATCCGGTCGAGGCCCTCGACGGTGAGGAGCGTGTTCTCCTGGGCGCCGCCGAGGATCAGACGCGTGATGACGTGCGCGACTCGAATGCGTTCCACGGTATCGTCACTTCCCGATAAGACGCCTGAACTCCTCGTCCTCTTGAATGGACTTGAACGCCCCGTCGGTGGCGGCGTGCATTTACGTAGTGCCAGGCACGCGGCAAACGTCCGCCGCGAGCCAGGCACTAAGGGTCCAGTTCGATGGCCTTTCGGAGCAGCAGGTCTCTCATGGTTGTCAAGCCCTAATATTTGACCGAGATCAGGCACAGGCCTTTCGCCGGCGCGGTGAAGCCGGCGACCTTGCGGTCGCGCGAGTTCAGGATGCGCTCCATGTCCTGGGACGGGCGCTTGCCGCGGCCGATCTCGATGAGCGTGCCCGCGATGGCGCGCACCATGTTGTAGAGGAAGCCGTCGCCGACGACGGTGATATGGACGTACCGGCCTTTTTTGGCGAGCGAGAGGCGGCGGATGGTGCGAACGGTGTTTTTTTCGCGCCAGCCCTCGGAGCGGAAGGCGTCGAAGTCGTGCCGCCCGACGAGGGCGCGCGCGGCTGTTCGCATGGCGCGCACGTCGAGGCGCTGGGGCACCTGGTGGCAGAAGAAGCGGTCCAGGACGGCGGGGACGCGGTCGTTGAGGATGGTGTAGCGATAGGTCTTCCACCTGGCGTCGAACTGGGCGTTGAAGCGGGGGGGCGCCTCGCGCAGGCGGCGCACGACGACGTCGTCGGGAAGGAGGGCGTTGAGGCCGCGAAGCAGCCTGGGGGCGGGCAGTTTCGAGTGGGAGCGGAAGTTGGCCGTCTGCCCGACGGCATGGACGCCGGCATCGGTGCGGCCGGAACCTTGAACGTGGACGCGCTCGTCCGTGATCTTGTGGATGGCCTCTTCGAGGGCCTGTTGGACGGTTCGCCGGCCTTTCTGGGTCTGCCATCCGGCGAAGTTCGTGCCGTCGTATTCGACTGTCAATCTGAGGTTTCGCACAGCGAAGTCCGGGAACCAGAGACGCGTCTCGGCCAACAGGATTCCATTTTAAACGGGCAGCGAGGAAATTTCGACACTATTTGCGCACCGAGGCGACGAATAAGCTGAGGCGAGAAGGGACGGTCAAGGGCGAAAGGAGACACACCATGAAACGGTTAGGTTTGGCGGCGTTGGCGCTGGCGTGCGTCCTGGGGCTGGCCGGGCAGACGTATGCCTGGGATTACGGACGGGGGCGCGACGCGTCCTTCGGACGCGGCCCGTCCTACGGACGGGTTGACTACTACGGGCCGCACGGCCCCTGGACCCATGCCGGCTACGGCTGGGGCGGGAGTCGTTCGAGCTATGAGCAGGGGTACCGGGACGGCTTTCGGGACGGCTTCGAGACGGGGGCGCGACACGGGTATCGCTGGGGCGTTCGCGACAGCTACCGGGGCGGATGGCACAACTGGGGCGGTATCCGGATCAGGTCGGGGTGGTGACAGATTGCCGAATCCCGAGCGCAGGACGCAGGAGGCGTGAGACGCCGCCCTGCGTCCTGGGTCCGGGAACGTTCTCCTACAACTTCATGCCCAGGGCGAGGCGCGCCAACTGTCCCGGCGTGAGGTTCATGCCGAACGCACAACACCTCGAGCAAACGGGATACATTCGTTTGCCGAGGCCCTCGATCACGGTCCTGTGACGCTTGTTCTGCCACACCTTAGCGACGCCGCTCCTGCGGACGTCGCCCATCCCATAGGCCTCCAGATGGGGACAGGGGTATGCCTGGCCATAGGGGTTGATGATGAGGACGTTGCGCATGAAGTAACAGCGGCGGGTCGGGAAGCGGCATCGGGTGAACGCCTCGTCGCCGAGGGCGTTGAAGACCTGAACGGCCTTGCTCTGGGGGGCTTGCGCGAGGGCGGCGCGAAAGGCGGGCACCTGGTCGCCGGTGAAGAGGCAGGACTGCTCGCCCGGCGCCCAGCGGTGCGTGCAGAGCGGTTCGCCGTTGAGGCGCGTGGCGTCCAGAGAAGCGACGGGGATTTCAGAGATGTAGAGAAAGACGATCCCCTCGGCCCCGATCTGGCGCGTGAATCGGAGCATCGGCTCGACCTGGTCGAAGTTCAGGCATGAGAGGGTGCACTGGATTTCCACGGCGGGGACGGAGGCCTTGAGCCTCCGGCGCTCCTCGATGACGAGCGACATGGCCCGCCGCGTGCGCTCGAAGGCCCCTTTGACGCCCCGCACCCGGTCGTGGACGTCGCCGAGGCCGTCCACGGAGAAGATGAGCCGGGGCGTGCGGCGCGCGACGATGTCGCGGGCCAGGGCCTCGTTGATGAGCGCCCCATTGGTGACGATCGTCGTCTTGACGCCGACGCGGTTGGCGCGCTCGGTGACGGCCAGCATGTCGTCGGCCCGCAGGAACGGCTCGCCGCCGATTAGTTGCAGCCAGTCGGCCCCCATCCGGCCCAACTCCTCCACGATCGCGATCATGTCCGAGCGGGAAAGCTCCCGGTCCTTGTCCCCCGGATGGACGAGGGAATGCACGCCGCACATCTTGCAGCGCAGGTTGCAGCGGTAAGTCGGCTCCAGACTGCAGCCGCGCAGGTGACGGAAAGCGTAGTCCCACTCCCTTTGCAGAAACCGGGGGAGATAGCGAACCGTGCGCAGCAGCGACATGTCCGTCCTTTGGCTTCACCTTGCAGGCCGTTGGGGGAACCGAGGCCACAGGTGAATTTTAATCTATGCGGGCGCCGGGTTCAACAACCAAGAGGCGCGCGTCCCGTCTGACGGGGCGCGGCGCGTCGTACCAGCGACGCGGCGCGTCGTACCAGCGACGCGGCGCGTCCGCCCGACGGCTTGGCGGACGCGGCGGCGGCTCAGCGGTTCTTAGGCTCATAGAGCAGAACGGAGACGTCCTCTCCCTCGTTCCGGATGGTGGCGGCGAGGCGGTACAAATCCTCTACGAGGGGGTAGTAGGGCAGTTCCTTCACAGGACGGCGCAGGTCCGTGCCCGTCCCCGGCGGCGCGGGGTAATTCACGAGCATCAGGAAGCGGTAGTCCCTGTTCCGGATGGCGGCCAGGGTTTCCTGGATGGCCGATTCCCAGCCGTAGCCGCGGTCTACCTTGAGCTGCGGTTTGTAATAGGCCAGGACGACAGGGTCCACCACGTTGGAGACAAGCACGCGGTCTCCGGGCCGGGCATGTTGGTCGAAGAACTCGAAGACCTGCGGCCAGAAGGGGAAGGCGTGAGCGCCGGCTTTGGCCAGGGCCGGGGCGTTGGCCAGGGCGCAGACCGCCACGACGACGGCACAGGCAATGACGGGACGGCGCGTCCACCGCGAAGCGACGACCCACAGCGCCCACCCCGCCAGCAGGATCAGATAGGGCAGGATAACGCTCAGGTACACGGGCTTGGCGATGGCATTGCGGAGGTTTATGGCGAGCACGATGGTCGGGAACAACGCCAGGGTCAGCAGCCAGAGGGAAGCCGGCCCGGAGAAAATGCGGCGCGCCAGCAGGCCCAGGCCGATCAGGCAGAACAGTATCATCACGGGCGATTCCAGGAAGAATTCGCCCAACACCGTCTGCAGAGGGAACTCCGACGCCTCTTGAACGCCCATCGCGCTCAGGATCGCGTAGCCCTTCAGGACATTGAGCTTGAGAATGCCCGCGGGCCACAAGAGCGCAAACGCAACCACGGCCGCCCCCGCAGCCGCCAGAAGTTTGTACGAGACCGCGACCCCCTGCCGGTTCAGGGCGAGCCAGGGATTGGGGAGAACAAGAAGGGCCAGGACGGCCGAAGCGCAGACCACCAGGGCGTACTCCAGGGTGGCGAAAAGCACCCCCAGCAGGACGGCGAAGACCAGGAAGTCGCGCGTGCTGCCGTCGCGAAAGGCCCGCGCCAGGACAACGAGCGCGACAAAGGTCGTCAGGATGAAGAACATATGATGGGCGACGAACTTCCCCGTATGCGCCAGCAACGGGTCGAAGACGACAAAGAGCGCGGCCCACAGGCCGGGCAGACGGGACTCCGCCGGAAAGAGCGTGCGCCAGGCCCAATACAGCGCCGGGGCCAGCACGGCGCCCAGGAGGGTGGGCAAGAGCATGAGGGCGGCGTTGGACGACCCAAACAGACTCATCCAGGCCGATAGCATGTAAACATGAACCGGGGGATGGTAGTGACGGAACGCGGCGACATCGTTGTTGTTCATGTCTTCGCGCCAGACATGCACATCGCCGTCGCCCATGAACGCCCGCGCACCGGCAAGGAGAAAGCTCTTGATGGGGCGGCTGCCTACGTCAAAAGCGTTGACGACGTAACCCATGCGGGCCGCGCGCACATACTCGATGCTGTCCAGGTCGAGGATGCCGGTGATGTTGGGCAGCCGGACCAGCAAGGCCAGCGCCACCAGGCCGGCGTACATGGGCCAGCGCCAGCGGTCCAGGAGGGCGTTCGCGTCGCTGGTACGACGCGCCGCGTCCGAAGGACGCGCCGCGTCCGCTTGTTCTGCGCAAGATGGCGCGGCCATTTTCACCTGCCGGGTACGGTAAAGGCGCGGGGCTATTCGGCCTCGCACGCGAGGGATAATTGCGGCGTATTATATCATGGCTCCTGTCCCCTAAGAATAAAAAAAGGGCGAAACGGGGATGGGCGCCTGCGGAGAGGGCGGTATTGGTGTGGCTTGCCGCCAGGATACCTCCTATAATGGCGAACCAGGCAGGCGTCATTGGGAACACAGAGGGAGAATGATATGAAGGTGCTAGCGGCCGGCGCGTCCGTCTTATTCCTCCTCGGCGCCGACGTCATGGCGGCGGCCGGGGTCAGGCAGGATGTCAATCTCAGCGGCGAATGGGTCTACCAGAAGGTCAGCGATCTGGCCGTTGCGCCCGGCGGAGAGTGGCGGCCCTTCACGGTGCCGGGATACCTCAGCGGGACGAACTACGAACGCGCCTGGTTCAAGCGGACGTTCGACGCGGACGCCGGCTGGAAAGGGCAGCGAATCAAGCTTCACTTCGGCGGGGTGAAGTACAACAGCGTGGTGATGGTGAACGGGCAGAAGGTCGGCGGGAACCTCGGCGGCTACGAGCCGTTCGAGATGGACATCACGCAGGCCGTGAAGCTGAGCGCGGCGAACGAACTGCTGGTGGGCGTGCACGACTGGACCGGCGTCTTCGCGGACTTCGTCCGAAGCGAGAAGACGGACCTCAGCGGCATCAAGGAGTGGCATGAGCTGCGCAGCAAGCCGAAGAACGCACTGCTGTCGCCCATCGGAGGACTGTTCTCGCTCTACGGGATCTGGGAACCGGTGACGCTGCAAGTCCGGCCGCCGGTTCACGTGGGGAGCGCGTTCGTGAAGACGTCGGTCCGCAAGAAACGGATCGAGGCGGACGTGACGGTCGTCAACGACGAGGCGCGTCGTACCAGCGACGCGACGGCGCCGCGAGAGGTCGTCGTGAAGGCGCAGGTGTTCGATCCCAAAGAGAACAAGGCCGTGTTGGACCTGCCGGAGAGCCGCCTGACGGTGAAGGCCGGAGAGTCGCAGACGGTCACGCTGGGGCAGGACTGGCCCGACCCGAAACTGTGGAGCCACCTGTCGCCGCACTTGTATGAGCTTCGGGTGGAGGCCGTGGCGCACGACGCGGCGCGTCGTACCAGCGACGCGACCTCCTTCCGTTTCGGCTTCCGCGAGTTCTGGTGCGACAAAGACGAGTTTTACCTGAACGGCGTCAAGATCAACCTGCTGGCCGCCTCCACGTGGCCGCAGCATAAGATCGTCGAGCGGGACCACATCGAGGAGACCTATCGCGCCGTGAAGGAGGCGCACTGCGTGGCGATACGGCTTCACACGCAGCCGTGGCAGAGGATTTACTACGACGTGGCCGACGAGCTGGGCCTGCTGGTCGTCGTCGAGGGCGCGGTGTGGTGCGACCAGAATTACCGGTTCACGGATCCCCAGTGGTGGGAGAACTACGCGACACACCTGCGGCGCACCGTCGCCAATCTCCAGAACCACCCCTCCGTCATCATATGGAGCCTGGAGAACGAGATCCTCCACTGCGCCCCCGGCGGCAAGGAGTCGCCGGCCACCGACGGCCTGGCGGAGATGGGGCGGCTGGTGAAACGCCTGGACCCCACGCGCCCGATCATGTACGAGGCCGACCTGGACCCGCGCGGCGTGGCCGACGTGGTCGGCGTACACTATCCGGAGCCGGAGTATCCGAGGGTAACGCAGTACCCCAACGTCTGCTACTGGATGGACGACGAGATCAAGATGAAGCGGCCGCTCGTAGACGATCCGCGCGAGAGATGGAAGTGGGACCGCAAGAAGCCCGTCTACATCGGCGAGTTCCTCGGGGTGCCGGCCCGAGACCCCTCGCCGTCCACCGTCTTCTTCGGCGACGAAGCCTACGACAGCTTCGCCAAGTACCACACGCTGGCCAAGGCGGCCTCGTGGAGGATGCAGAACGAGGCGTATCGCTGGTACGGCGTGAACGGCATCTGCCCGTGGACGATGTTCGAAGGCCCCGGCGGCGTGCTCGCCCGCGAGAAGAATCCGCTGTGGGCGGCCGTGCGCGACTCCTTCCATCCGAACGCCGTCTTCGTGAAGGAGTACGACACTCGGTTCTACGCGGGCGACGAGGTCGCGCGCACGCTCACGGCGTACAATGACACGTTTTCCGACGGCGCGTTCACGCTGACGTGGAGCCTGACGTGCCAGGGCAAGACCGTGGCCGAGGGGAAGGCGCCGCTGAAACTCGGCTCGGCGGAGCGAAAGACCACAACGGTCAAGTTCACGATGCCGGCCGCGGACCAGCCGACGGAGGCAGCGTTCAAGGCGGCGCTGCTGCGCGAAGGCGGGGAGGTGTGCTTCGAGCAGACCCGGACGTACCAGGTCTTCCCCAAGGTCCGGCTTTCGATCCCAACCGGATGCAGACTGGCGCTTTATGATGTGGACGGCATGACCGAGAAACTGCTTTCCGCCGAGGGGATTTCGTTTGAAAAGGCGGCGTCGCTGGCGGAGATACCCAGGGACGCGAACGTGCTCATCATCGGCGAACAGACGCTGAAGGCAACGGCCGCGCCGGAAGGCGGGATCGTGGTGGGCCGGCCCAACCCGGACCGCGACCGGCTGATGGCGTTTGTGCGCGGGGGCGGACGCGCGCTCGTCCTGGCACAGACGACGTATCCGAGCGAACTGCTGCCGACCCAACTGAGCGACCACGCCTCCACCATGACCTTCGCGCAGATGCCGAACCATCCGATCCTGAAGGATATCTCCGCCGACGACCTCAAGTTCTGGCGCGGAGACCACATGGTCTCGCAACACGAAGCGCTGAGGCCGTCAAGCGGCGGGTGCCGGCCCGTGATCGTGTCGGGGAGCGCGGCGGGGCTGTCGCACTGTGCGCTGTTGGAGCTGCCGCGAGGAGAAGGGACGTTCGTGCTGTGCCAACTGCGGCTCGCGGAGAAACTCGATACGGAACCCGTGGCGAAACGGATACTGCAGAATATCCTCCATCATCTTGCCGCCTTCACGCCCGACACGCGGCCCACGTGGGTCGCGTCGGACTCCGAGGATTTCCTGCGGCTGCTGGCCGCCAT
This sequence comes from uncultured Planctomycetota bacterium, assembly GCA_964409935.1. Lineage (GTDB taxonomy): Bacteria > Planctomycetota > Brocadiia > JAADGH01 > CAYPFP01 > CAYPFP01. The sequence continues at coordinate 19,963 of CAYPFP010000072.1, forward strand.
GCGCCTGCGGTTCACGAACGTCACGGGCAAGCTCGGACAGACCGAGCTTCCCGCAACGGGACTGCTCATCCTCTCGGGCAACATGGAGGACATCGCCGCGCATCAGAAAAAAGTCGCGGCCTTTCTCGAGGCCGGCGGCCGCGCGCTCTTTCACGGCCTTACGCCGCAACAAATGAAAGACTTGAGCGAACTTTTCCCGCAGGACGTTTCGCTGCACGCCCATCGGGGCCGCGTGGCGGCCATCAACTGGGCGGACCCCATGACGGCAGGTTGGACGCGCGAGTCGCTGTACTGGCTCGGCAAACACGAAGGGCCGGGCCATGCGCGAACGCCCCTGGCCGAGGGCGTCGCCGAGTACGCCCTGGTCTCCGGCAAGAGCGGGCCGCCGGTGGCAAGACTCCAGGCCACCGACATGTCGCTCGAAGGACACCTCGTGCACAAGCAGGAAGACCACGTCGCGATGAGCACGGTGGGTTCGGTTTCGAAAGAGATCGAGATCGCCGAGGACGGCCGATACGGCATCGTCGTCACCGCGCGAGGCACGCCCATGGACAACGGCTGGCCCATGATGGAGATCGCGGTGGACGCCGAGACGGTCAATCTCGTCTCCGTGCCCAGCCGCGATTGGATCACCGTGTCGGCGCCCTGCGACCTGCGCAAGGGGGGCCGGACCCTGAAGGTGAGCTTCATCAACGACGCCAGCCGGCCCGGCGAGGACCGCAACATGTACGTCAAACAAGTGGACATCGTCCGCATGCCGCCGGGCGCGGAAGGATACGTCCCCTTGACCAAGCCCGCCTTCGCCGCCAGATTCGACCGGGGCAAAGGCTGCGCCGTGCTCGATGAGATAACGTGGAGCACCGAGTCGCGCAACGCTCAAAAGGCGCTACAGTATGGGCAAGGACTTCTCACGGCGCTGGGCGCGGAGTTCGAAGACGCATGGGGCGACGCCATCGGCCCGGCGGCCCTGGTGGAGGACAAGAAGATGGCGCACTTCACCCGGGCGGCGCATCAGGTCACGCTGGCCAGCGCCGGCTACGTGACCGCAAAGGCGACATTCGCCACGGGCGGCAGATATACGTTTGAGCTCCTGGCGCGAGGCACGCCGCTGGACAATATCTACCCCATCGTCGAGGTCCAGATTGACGGCGCGCCGGTCGGCGCCATCGAGCTGAAGTCCGACGGCTGGCGGCCCTACACGCTCGAAGTGGACGCGCCGGCGGGCGACCGCGAGATCAAGCTCGTGTTCACCAACGACCAGTGGCGGCCGCCGGAAGACCGCAACCTGTACATCCAGAAACTCCTGATCTACAAGCGGTGAGAGAAAGGGCCTGCAAGGAAAACGCTATCCGTCCGGGCGCGGCTGGGGGCAGTCCGGCCGCCTGAATTTGGCCGTCGCACAGCACACGAAGGCGATCCGCTGCCGGTACTTCAGGAACCTTCGCGGCGAGGCGGAGTTTCAGAAGGCGGTACGGCCGTAGGCGGGTCTGCGGTCCATCGCGGGCGACCGGCCCCCGGCCACGGCCCCGGCGGCTCGTCGGACACGTCCTTGACCTTGACCTCCTGCTTGAACAACCGGAACCCGCGCGCACAGTAGTTTTTCAGGGCGTAGGGATGGTCGAGCGTGCAGGTGTGTAGCCAGACGCGCCTCGCCCCCATCTGCCAGGCGCGCTCGACGGCGGCCGTCAGCAAGTGTCCGCCCAGGCCCTGGCCGATGAACTGCGGCATCAGCCCGAAGAAGACGATCTCCACGTTCTCCTCCGGCTGAGCGTCCAGCTCAAAGTAGCCCGCCGGCGTACCCGACACGTACGCCACCCACGTCTCCAACTGAGGCCGGTTCAGCCACTTGTACCACCGGTCGTACGTCCAGTTCAGCCGGCCCACCCAGTACCAGTCGCCGCCGACGGCCGTCATGAGAAAACGGTTGAACTCCGGCGAAGGGGTCCCCACCTTGCGGACCTCGACGTCATCGCGTTCGAGGCGTTTCGGGCGGAGCTGCTTCGGATCGGTCATCTCGAGGTAGTAGGTCGTGACCTCGACTTGCATCACTCGGCCTCCTCGGCCCGCAGTACCAAGTATTCTGCCTAAGCCCCATTTTGCGCCACGGCAACTCCGAATTCAAGACGGCATCCAGCCCGACGATTTCCCTTTTCCGGACGAACGCCCTCACCTATAATCCGTTTCGGGTGTCCGCCGTGAAGGAGAAAAGCAGGACAAATAAACATGAAGAACCAGACATTGTTGTTGTGCGGCGTCCTGGCGCTCGGCGCGTGGTTGATCGGCGACGCGGCGCGTCGTACCAGCGACGCGGCGCGTCGTACCAGCGACGCGGCGGCGCAAGAGACTGTCGTCAACGCCGGCTTCGAGACGGTCGAGGGCAAAGATCAACCGGCCGGCTGGAAACTCTACACGCGGGAGGCCGGCAGCGCCGCCATCCTGGCCGACGAGAGCACAAAGGTCGAAGGCCGCCGGTCGTTGAAGGTGGTCTCGACAGGCGGGAAGGAATGGGCCGTCAGCCAGGACGCCAAGGTGAAAGCGGCCAAAGGCGACGCCTTTGCGCTTTCGGTCTGGATGCGCGCCGACAAACTAACGTCGGCGAGCGCGCACGTCATCCAGTACACGCCGAAGGGCGAACGCGCAACATGGTTTCTGGCGCAACTCCGGACGAAAGAGACGCACGACTGGAAAGAATTCAGGACGCCGTTCCTGATGCCGCAGGACGGCTTCGTGCAGGTGCGGCTGATGGGCGCCGGCACGGGCACGGTGTGGTTTGACAACGTCCGACTCGGCCCGCGCACGGCCGCGCAAGCCAATGAGTTCGCGGCAGAGTTTGAGAAGCTCAAGGAGTCCCGCCTGATCCCCCTGCTCCTGCACGAACGCGCGGGGTCCATGCGCTTCAGCCAGCCGATCACGGTCGGCGTGTGCTTCCCCAAGGGCTATATGGCCCCCGACGGCAACCTGCAGGTGCTCGACGACGAGGGCCGCACGCTCACGCGGCAGTGGCTCATCACCTCGCATTGGGACGACGGCTCGGCGAAGTGGGCCACCGTGGACTTCCAGGCCGACATTCTGCCGAACTCCACGCGCAAGCTCACGGTGGACCTGACGGGGAGATTCCACCCCCACTACACCCCGCCCAGCACAAAGTGCATGTTGGACGCGGAGCGGGCCGCCATCGGGTCGGGGGCCATCATGGCCGTCGTGTCCCAGAAGAACATGGGCCTTTTCGATGCGGTGGCCTACGACGCCGAAGCGGAGGACCGCTTTCCCGGCTCGCCCCGCGTGCTGGAGGGCGGAGCGGACACGGGCTTTGAGATGGTGATGAACGGCGGCAAGAAGTTCACGACGGGGGCAGGGCCGGCAAAGATCGCCTTCGAGGAAAGCGCTTACATGAAGGCCGTGATGAAGGCCGAAGGGACGCACATCGGGCCGAACGGGGAAAAGGGGTTCGACTATACCGTGCGCGTCTCGACCTACGCGGCGCGGCCGCTGCTCCGGATACAGTACACCTTCACAAACCGCCTCGACGCGGAGTGGACGCACCTGGAGAAGGCGGCCTTGCGGCTGCGGCCGGCGTTCAAGATCAGCCGAATCTGCCTGGGCGGCGAGTTCGGCGGAGGCGACATGCACGCCGCGAACCTCGCGCCGGAGGATTCGCTGACGCTGCGGCAACTGGACGAGAAGCGCAGCGTGCTCACGCACGCCAAAGCGCAGGGCGCGCCGCCGACAAAAGAGGGCGGCAGGGCGGCGGGCTGGGCGGCGGTTGCCGGAGGAGGTCTCGGCCTGACCCTGGGCGTCAAGGATTTCGCGCAGAATTTTCCGACGGGGCTGGCGATCACGCCGACTGGCATCGAGATCGAACTGATCTCGCCGCAGAAGGAGCCGTTCGCCGTACAGCGCGGCGCAGCGAAGACCTACGAGATATGGCTGGAGGCGCACAACGAGGAGACGTTCCCGCGCGCGCCGCAGATGGGGCCCGCGCTGACGAATCCGGTGTGGGCGGCCTTGCCGCCGGCGTGGTACGCGGGGTGCAGGGCTTTCGGCGAGGCGCTGCCGGCGGACACCGCCCACTTCCCCTTCATCGAAAAGATGGTGGAACAGAAGTTCGAGACCGGCATGCGCAGCGCACGGTTGCCGGGCTGGATCAACTGGGGCGACTACCGCTGGCAGAACACGGAAGTGGACTACCACCACGGACTGTTCGTGCAGTTCATGCGCACCGGCGACCCCCGCTACATGGACTGGGCCACGGCCATGGCGCGACACTCGACCGACCTGGATATCAAGCATTACGACACCGACCCCGCGAAAGTCGGCGGCGGCATCCGCCACCGCGACTACTTCGACAAGAAAGAGCCGCTCGGGACGTACAACCACACGGCCGGCGGCGTCTGCACGTCGCACACGTGGCTTCGCGGTTACATTGACGCGTTCTTTCTGACGGGCGATTGGCGTTACATGGACGTGGCGCGCGAGGTGGGAGACTTTCTCATCCGACGCACGAGCGACCCCAACGCCCCCGGCGGGGCCGGCGGCCGCGAGAGCGGGCGCATGCTCGAACAGTTGATGGCCCTGTACGCGGCGACCGAAGACGAAAAGTATCTGACGGCGGCGAAGAAAGTCGTGGATTTCCTCCTCGAAATCCAACAGGGCGACGGCTCGTGGTTCTCGTTTGGGCGCCAGGTCAAGGAACGGCGGCGGGCCTGGGGCGCGTATGATCGGGGCGGGCATTGTTCCGGCGTAATTCTCAGCGGGATAAAGAGTTACCACGAAGCCACCGGCGACGAACGCGTCGTACAACCCTTCCTGGACGGCGTGGACTACATGATGTGGGAGGCCATGACGCCGGAGCAGACGTCTTTTCTCTACGGCACGACAATGGGCGACCTGCGCGACCGCACACAGTACGCGATCACGCGCCGCAAAGAGGACCCGTTCACGTCCACGCACATGCTCGAGAACCTCACCTACGGCTTCCGGCTCACCTGCAACCAGGACTACCTTGAGATCGGGCAGAAGGTTCTCAGATACATGACCGAGAAAGGGCAGATCATCCCGCACATGTTCTCGTGCTACGGGACGCCGTTCCTTTCGCTCCTGCACGAGGAGGGCGCAAACCTGACCGAGATTCCAGAAAGCCTGCTCGCGGTCACGGTCGTTCCGGAACGCCTGGATCTCAAGCGAGCAGAGACGGCGACGTTGCGAGTGCGCCTCCTGAATCGAACCGATGATGAGATCGAGACCACGGTCGCGCTTGCGTTGCCCGCCGGACTTGTCGCGAAAAAAAGCAGCGACACCGTGACGCTCTCAAGGAACATCCAGGGCGAGACCGCGTTCGAGATATCCGCCGCGGCGCAAGCGGCGTTCGGTCCGGCTGAGATCAAGATCAAGGTCGAGGCCCTGGACGGCGCAACCGAACGGCGGGTGGACGCCGTCGTGGTCGAGCGGCGGCTCGGCTACATCGGCGAAACGGACTATCACGCCGACGTCGCGCTCCGGAAGATGGGTCTCACGATCCTCCCGATCACGAACATGGGGGCGGAGGACCTGTCGAGGTACGAGGTGATCTTCGTGGGCGTCGAGGCGCACAACAAAGACTCGGCGGGGATTCGCGCGAATTATCAGAAGCTCAACGACTACGTCCGCGCCGGCGGCGTCGCGCTGGTGTTTCAACTGAACGACGAGAACTGGCGGCCGGAGTACCTGCCTTACGCCCTGTACGTGAGCGACGAAGACGGCAAGGCGGGAAAGGTCGTCGCAACGGACTCGCCTGTCTTCGCCGGCAGGCAGGACGCGGGCGACATCGGCGGCATGGTCCTGTACGACACTTTGCGCAACCCCGCGCCGGAATGGAAAATCCTTGCGGAGGCCGAGGACGGCTCGCCCGCCATCGTCGAGGCGCGCTTCGGCAAGGGCTATGTCCTCGTCTGCCAACCCAGCGCCGACCGCTACTACGCCGGCACAATCAAAGAACAAGACCCGAAGAGACTGGAGGCCTACGGTCGCGTGTTCGAACGCATTGTTAGACAAGTGCTTGCGACGAACAAGAGACCGTAGGCCTAATCTCGGCGCCGTCCGCCCAGACCGGCTCACTTCCAGTGCTTGATGATCAGATCGCGGGATTTTTTCACGCCTTCCACGGGGTCGCCGCCGCCTTCGAACTCGATGGAGATGGCGCCCTTGTAGTTGGCGGCCTTGAGGTAGCCGAGAATCCTGCCGTAGTCCACCAGCGCCTCCTCGCCGTCGTCCTTGAACTTGAGACACTTGGCGTGGGTGTGGTAGGCGAAGGGGGCCAGCGCCTCGCAAGATTCATAGAGGATGTGAAGTTCCTCCGGCTTGCGCGGCCAGTTCATGAAGTCGAGACACGAGCCGACCCATTGCGGATCGGTTCCCTTGATGATCTTGAGGATATTCTCCGCGGTCCTGGAGCAGCCGCCGTGGTTCTCGATGGTCATCTTGATGCCGAGTTCCTTCGCCAGGGGCAACAGCCGTTTGAAGGAGTCAATGCAGTTCTCGATTCCGACCTCGTCCGGGATTCCCTCGCCGGGGCTGCCCAGGTCAATGCGCACGACCGGCGCGCCGAGGCGCTTGGCGATGCGCAGCTTCTTTTCCAGGACGCCGAGTCCCTCGAGGCGCTTCGGCTCGTCGGCCAGCGCCATCGGCCCGCCGGTGATGAGCGCAACAATGACGCGGTCCGATGCCTTGCACGCCTCCACAACCTTGTCGAGGCTCTTCTCGAAATCCGGGGCGTTGATGTTGCCCAGATACCAGTCGTTGATGGCCACGCCCTTGATGCCCAACTCTTTCATGAAGGCGGGGTAGCTGTAAATGTCGAGCCGCGAGTACTTGCCGATCCAGGGCTTATTGGGGTCGGGCTTCTGCTCCTTGAACAATTCGCGCAGGCTGTACGTTTCGCAGGCGATGAGATTTCCGCCGGGCAGAACGCCGTCGGCGACGTTGCCCTGTTCCTGGGTGAAGGCGCAGTGGGAAACCAGGAACGCGCTCGCCAAGCCCACCATCGAGCAAAGCAATCGTGTCGTCATCTTCATTGCCGGCCCTCCAGGAGGCGGATGCGTAGATTAAG
>CAYPFP010000073.1:0-3030 GCA_964409935.1 uncultured Planctomycetota bacterium
GTTGGCGCCGACGCTCTTGCGAACCAGGTTGCCGTCGGCGTCATAGGCATAGGTCGTTGAGCCGGCCTGGAGGTACTGATTCATGTTGTTGACGTAGTAGGCGGTCTGGGCGCCGTTGATGACGGTGCGAATGCGATTGCCGGCCGCGTCGTAGACGTAAGTGAGGTCCTGGCTGGGGATTGACGGATTGGTGGAGACGAAGACCGCATGCGTCAACTGGCTGTTGCGGTCGTATTCGTAGGACCACGCCCCGTCCAGCGTGGTCATGCCGGTCATGAGACCCGCCAGGTCATAGGTGTAGTTAAAGCGGCTTTGAACAGCGTCGCCCGACGAGTAATTGATCAGAGTCAGCAGATTATTCGCCGCGTCGTAGGCATACGTCGTATAGTTGCCGCTGGCCGTGTCCGTCCGGGCGGGGCGGCCGGCGGCGTCGTAGGTGTAGCCCACGATGGGGGCGCCGGCGGGGCCGGTGACGGAACTGACGATCAAGTCGAGTTTGGAGTCGGCCGTCTCGACGAATTCATACGCGCCCAGGTCGGCGTAGACGCCCGTGCCGGTCGTGGTGCCGGTGTTGGGGCTGCGCGGGTCGTCGTATCGCGGCGCGCCCATCATATCCGTTGTGGGGGCGGAGGCGCCGTGGGCGGCGTCTATGGCCGGCGAACGGAAGTCCAGGCGGTAGTCCCCCTGCTCGCGGTTCTTGTACAGCGGGTCGGTCGAGATATTCCCCTGTCTGCCCGTGGGGTTCTCGCCATGCCGGACCGTAACGCCCGTGGCAGACCACACGTTGCAGTAACTGAGGGCCGACCAGGAGACATGCCACAGGCCGACCTCCAGGCTGTTGCTGACGATGGTGTTCTTCATCGTCAGTCCGCCGCCATGCCCCCATATGCCGATGCGGTTGCCGTCAATCGTGGAGTTGGTGATGCGCGTCGTCGCGCTCACGTTCACGGCGCGGTCGGTGTTGGCGATCACGGTGTTGATGATGTCGGCCTGGCCGCTCCAGACGCCCACGCCTTCATAGAAGGATTCGCGGAGGATGCTGTCGGAGATGACCAGCCTGGTCGCACCGCTGTTGGCCGTTCGGATCATGGCCGTATTCTCGTACCGGCCGCTGAGCGGCCTGCCGCCGTACTGCACCACGGCGTGGCCAAAGGTGGCCTGGCCGCCATCCATGAAGATATGATTCCAATCGCCGGCGGCGGGCTGGGTCGTGCTTCCGTCCTCGTTCGTGTCGCCGCCGTAGGCGTCGTCGCGAATGGAGGTGAAGACCACGGGGAGGGCCACCGTTCCCTGCGCGATGAGGCGCCCGCCGCCCTCGACGGTGATGCCCGTGGCGGCGTCGAACTTCACGATGGCGCCGGGGTTGACCGTGACCGTCACGCCGGAAGGGATGATGATATTCTCGGTCACGCGGTAGAGGCTCGAACCCATCCACGTCTCGCTGGCGGCGATGGTACCCGAACGCTCGGCTCGAAGGTAACGCACCTCGGTATACTCGTTCAGGCCGGGAGCGCCGTGAAGGCCGCTCCAATCGCCGGGACGGGGCGGCGTGCGGCTGCCGTCGCGCATGGTGTCGCCGCCGGCGGTGTCATCGCGAAGGGAGGTAAAGATGATGGGCTGCCCGAAACTGCCGAAGGCGTCGAGGACGCCGCCGCCGGAGACGGTCAGTTTCTTGGCCAGGTCAAACTTCACGACCGCCCCCGGCTGCACGGTCACGCGCACGCCGGGATTGATGGTGACGTCGTCCTCGACAATGTGCACGCGGTCGGCGGCCCAGGTCTCGTCCGAGGCGATGATCCCGGAGTGCCAGTACACCTTGTTCAGGACGTACACCGTGCGGGAGGTCTCGCCCAGGATTCTGGCGGAAGGGTCGCGGAAGGTGGCGCGAAGTTCATAGAGGCCGTCCGGCACGGTCGCGGTGTTCCAGGAGAAGGTACTCGTCGCGGCCTGCGCCCAGGCGACGTTGAACTGCGAGCCGTAGGCCATGATGTCCACCGTGATGCCCGTCGGCGCCAGTCCGATGACGGACCACGCCAGTTCCTTCGTGCCGCGGAAGAGGGAACTCGCAGGGCCTGTCCAGGCGAAGGTGGGGGCGGTGGCGTTGCGGAGGGCGTAAATCTCCCAGTTCCCGGCGGTGTCGTCCTGCCACACCAGGACGGGGTTGCCGTCGCCGCCGACGGCCAGGGCAGGATAGTCCGATCTCCCCGCGGTCTTACTGATGCCGTCGCCGGAGGCGCTGCCCGTGCCCATCTCCACCCAGGAGGAGTTGTAGAAGCGGCGGATGAAGATTTCGTCATAGTTCCATCGGCTCAGGCCTTCGGCCCATGCGACGATGGGGTTGCCGTCGGCCCCCACGGCGATGGCGGGCCGTGCGGCGTTGCCCAGACTCTGGCTGATGTTGATGTCGGCCCCCATGTTGACCCACGAGGCGCCGTTCCAGCGGCGAAGGTAGATGTCGTTGACGCTCTTGTCCCAGTTGTACCCCGACCAGACGACGATGGGGTTGGCGTCGGCGCCGATGGCCATGGCAGGGGCAGCGGGCCACGACCCGCCGATGCCGCTGCCGGTGGCGCTGCCGGTTCCCACCTCCACCCAGGAGGAACCGCTCCAGCGGCGAACGTAGATGTTTCCGCCGGCCGTACCGGTATTGTCCTTCCAGGCCGCGACGGGCCTTCCGTCCCCGCCTATGGCAATTACAGGTTCCGTGGAGCTTCCGGCGTTGTTGCTGATACCGCCGCCGGTGCCGCTGCCGCCGATCTCCACCCACGAGGCCCCGTTCCATTGCCGTACATAGATTTCCGCGGAGTAGCCGGAAGAATACTGCCAGGCCACAATCGGTTTCCCGTCCGTCCCGATGGCCACAGCGGGCGCGTTCGAGGTTCCGAGGTTGTTGCTGATGCCGCCGCCGAAAGCGCTGCCGTAGCCTATCTCGGCCCAGGTGCCGCGGCTGTCCACAATGGTGACCGTGGCGCTGCCGGAACAGCCCGCCGGCCGCGGCGGTCGTGCCCAGAAACGCGCGTCGATTGAGGG
>CAYPFP010000073.1:3040-26939 GCA_964409935.1 uncultured Planctomycetota bacterium
TTCTGCGACCACGCCACCATGGGGAAGCCCTGCGACCCGATGGCCACCGTTGGAAAACCGGCGCTCCCGGTGCTGCTGATCCCCCCGCCTGTGGCGCTTCCGCCCAGTTGCAGCCACGATGACCCGTTCCACGCCCGCAGATATACCTCCGTCGCGCCGCTCGAGTTGTCCTGCCACGCAACGATCGGGTTGCCGTCCGTGCCGATGGCGAGACTGGGATAGTTGGAGGTCCCGGCATTGTTGCTGATGCCCCCCCGGTGGCGCTGCCGCTTCCCACTTCCACCCAGGACGCGCCGTCCCACGTGCGCACATAGATCTCGGCATTGCCGCTGCTCGAGTCATGCCACGCCACAAAGGGCTTGCCGCCGGCGTCCATGGCGACCCAGGGATAAGACGAGCTGCCGGAGTTTCGGCTGATGCCGCCCAGCCGTGCGCTGCCGGCGCCGACCTCGCGCCAGGGGCCATCGTTGTCGGCAATCGTGACCGTTGCGCGGCGCGCCCCGCTGAGCGCGTAGGCGGCGTTGGGGGAGAGCGTGGCGACCACGGTTTCGTCGTTCTCCCACTCCCCGTCGTCAATGGGAGTCACGGCGATGACGGCCGAGGCCGAGCCGGCCCCGATCGTGACGGCGCCGGACAGGGCGGCGTAGTCCCCGGAAAGGGCCGTGCCGCCGACGGTGTAGAAGACCACCACCGGGGCGGCGGTGTCGCCCACGCGGCTCACGGTGAACGCCCCGGGCAGTGCGCCTTCCTCGTAGGCGGTGGGTTCGGTGGCGGCAATGCTGATGATGGGCAACGCGCCGCTGTCGAGCCAGTACCGCACGTAGATCTCGTAGTCCCCGTCGGTGTAATCGTCCCACGCCACGATGGGAACCCCGTTCAGGCCGAAGGCCGCGACGGGACTGCGCGACGCGGCGGAGTTGTTGCTGATGCCGCCGCCGGCGGCGCTGCCGGCCATCTCCAGCCAGGAGGCGCCGTCCCATCGGCGAACATAAATCTCGTCGTTGCCGCCGGTCGTATCGCGCCACGCCACAAGGGGGTTCCCGTCCGTTCCCATCGCCACGGAGGGGGTCTGCGAGTGGCCCGCGTTGCCGCTGATGCCGCCGCCGGCGCTGCCCGCGCCTATCTCCAGCCAGGACGAACCATCCCATCGGCGCGCGTAGGTGTCTCCGTCGGTGGCGATGCTGCTGGAGTGGTTCATCCACGCGATGACGACGGTCCCGTTGGAATGAGCGGAGATGGAGGGCGAGACCGAGCGCGTGACGTCCTTGCTGATGCCGCCGCCGGTGGCGCTGCCCGTCCCCATCTCCACCCACGAGGCGCCGTTCCAGCGGCGGACATAGATCTCGTTCTGCCCCGGCGTGAAGTCGCGCCAGACCACCATGGGGTTCCCATCCGTCCCGATGGCGATGTCCGGTTCGAATGAGTCGCTGCCGGTGTTGCTGATGCCGTTGCCCGTGGCGCTTCCTCCGAGTTCCACCCATGAGGCGCCATCCCACGCGCGGACGTAGATCTCGGTGTTCGTCGAGGACGGGAGCCGCTCCACCCACGCCACGATGGGCTTTCCGTCGGTCCCCATGGCGACCACGGCGCTGTGCGACGCCTCGTCGGTATTGCGCCCGAGGCGCTTCCGGCGAGTTCCACCCACGACGCGCCGTCCCACTGGCGGCCGTATATTTCCCAGTTCGCCCCCAGTTCCGACCACACGACGAAGGGGCGGTTGTTGCTGCCGATGGCGATGCCCGGCGTATACGAACCGGCCGTCGTGTTGCTGATGCCGCCCCCGGAGGCGCTGCCCGCGCCCATCTCCGCCCAGGACGATCCGGTCCAGCGGCGAACGTAAACCTCGCTGTTCCCGCCGGTTTGATCGGCCCACGCGATGATGGGGTTGCCGTCCGTGCCGACCCCGATGGCCGGACTGGTGGACCATCCCGAATTGTCGCTGATGCCGCCGGCCGTGGCCGCGTTCAGCCCCAATTCGTCCCAGATGACGGCCGGCGCGACGCGAGGCTCCAGCTCCTCAATAGTCAGCGGACGATGCATTCGCTTGGTGGACATAACAGCCTCCATCCGGGGGAAATGCGGGACGCCGGGACGCAGCGCGGGGTATGGGGAAGCCGGGGGAGTGGGAGAAGGGACGGCTCACTACAGTCGCGGCCTTTGTCCGGCACACCTTCAGCGCTCCCTTCCGCGCGACGAGCGGGTCCTGCGCGGTTCCGAAGTGCCCAACAGGCGACACCACTACACGGAGCGAACCGGCTACGACATACACCCCTAATTATAGCATTAAAGAAAAAAAAGTAGGCTATACACGCTCCATCCCTCAAGTGTTGAATTGACGTGTTTTTCCCGACCCTATCCCATTCTGCTGGGCCGACTTGCGGGAGCCGGAGACCGTGGCGGCGCAAGCCTTTCTGCGCGTATTTCCCTAGGGCCGTACAGCATCGCCCGGGCGGCGCTCGCATGGAGCTGGCCGGCGCCGGATCGCGCTTCAAATTGAGGATACCGTCGTGCTATCCTTGTACGGGCTAAGGGTTGGGGTATGGCCGACCGCTTCTTCGCGGAGCAGACAGAGTGGGAGATCGCCTCAAGGATTCGCCGCCGCCGGGGTTTGCAGGCAAGGCATGGGCCATGTCCCCCGGGGACGTATTGCAGCAGCTATCGGTTTCCGCCGAGGAGGGACTCAGTTCGTCGGAGGCGAAGCAGAGACAGGAAGAATACGGCCCCAACCGGCTAAGGGAGGTCCGGCGCAGGAGCGCATGGTTGATCCTGGCCCACCAGTTCCAGGGCCTGATCGTTGCGCTGCTGGCGGGGGCGGCCGCCTTGTCGTTTGTTTTCGGCGAATGGCTCCAGGCGGGGGCCATCGCCATGGTCCTCCTCATCAATGCCGCCATCGGCCTGACGGGCGAGGGCGGCATCGCCATCGGCCCGCATCGCGTCGTGCCGCTGTCCTACCTGGCGCAGCAGTCGGCGTCGGTCTGCGGGGAATTGGAGCAGGCGCTTCGCGGCGCCGACCAGGACGCCCCGACGCTGGACAGTCTCGACTTCTTCACCCTCGTCCAGGGCGACCACCGACAGCGCCTTGATGCCCGCGAGGCCGACATCCTCGACGCATTGGCCGACGGCCCGAAATCGCGCCTCGACCTGGCGCGCCGCCTCGATTACATGGCGCCCTCGCTCCTTCGCGTCGAACGGCTGGAACAGTTGGGTTACGTCCGGCGCAGCGCCCTGACGCCCACCGACGTCCTTCACTGCACCGGCGAGTTTGTTGGGTGGGACCGGCGCGCGGCCGTCGCGGCGCTGGAGATCTTCGCCCGCCTCCTGCGCCTGACCTCGGCTCAGGCGGCCGAACGCATCCGCCGCGAGGTGGTGCGCCGTTTGGCCATGGAGGTCATGCGCCGCATCGTCAGCCTGTCGGCCGATTCGCATTCGCTTGACGCCTGCGCCGTATGCCGCCTCTACCTCGACAACCTGTTCCAGGGGCGGCGGCGGGAGGAGTTCGCCTTCCACTTCAACGTTACCCGGCCCATCGTCGCCATCGGCGCGCCCGCCGGGGTCTACATGCCCGAGGTCGGCAGGCTGCTGTCGGCCCGCGTGGTCGTGCCCGAACACGCCGACGTGGCCAATGCCATCGGCGCGATCACCAGCAAGATCATCGTTTCGGAAACGGCCACGATCCAGCCCGGCGAGTCGGGCGATTACATCGTTCACACTTCGGTGGAGCGCCGCGAGTTCGAGGACCTGCCGTCGGCCCGCACCTGCGCCGAACGCATCGTCGCCGATCTGGTCCGGCGCAAGGCCCCCCTCTACGGCACCAACGAGTCCGACATCCGCCTCGAAGTTCTCGAGCGGACCGGCACGCTGGCCACGGGCGAGGCCGTCTTTCTCGAAATGAACGTCGCCGGCACGATCGCCGGCAAGCCGGTGGTATGAGAACAGGACGGTCATCCTGCGGAGGAACGCGCATGACGATGAGATTCCGGCAGATTCTTCTGTCGGTCTGTCTCTGGGCGGTCGGTATGGCCGGCGCGGCCGGCGACGAACCGAAGCCGGACGCGTCTGCCCCGCGGTGGACCAAGCACGTGTTCATGGTCACCGGCAAGCCCGACCTGCAATGGCCCGTAACGCCCGTCCCCGAGCGTTCGCACTACGCCGCCGCCAAGCCGATCCAGGTCTCCGCGACAACGGCGGGGCTGGTGTGCGGGCTTAAGCAGATCGGCATCCCCGTCATTGACCTGAACGCCGGCGTTGACCTGATCCTCTTCGACGCAATGGATCGAATCACCGAGAAAAACGCGATCCCCCTCGTGCGCAACCATAAGGAAACCCATCCCCGCAACGGCGCCCCGCTCGTGATGGTGAAATACCCCATCGCCTGCGGATTCGTTCCGCTCGGCGCGAAGCTGGACGACGGCAGCCCGCACCCCGCGGCGGGGACCGGCTTCGGACTCCTCGTGGCCCTTGGCTACCCGCCGGACCACTCCGACCTCTGGGCGCCGGCGCGCAAAGACATCCACGATGTCTTCCAGTTGCAGCAGTACCGCTACGACGGCCGTACGTTCACCATCACCAAGGACCAGATACTCGACCCCAACCGCGTCATCCGGGGATGGCACATTGACAATGTCTCCTTGGACAACCCCCTCCCCGACGGCAAGGATTTCCTCCTCGGCCTCGTCGGACGCGACGGCGTCAGGTACCAGAAACCCGGCTGTCTCATGAGCCGCTGGCAGTACGCCGAAGGCGAATGGAAACCCGTGCAGGTCTCCTATGTAGAGGGCAGCGAAGGCTCCTTCGAACCCAGCGCCGTGCGCGACAAGGACGGCGCTCTTCTGCTTTCGGTCCGGCGCGGCACGGAGTTCAATGTCTGGCGGTCCGCCGACGGCGCGCAGTCGTGGAAGCAGGTCGTGCATCTGGACAAGATGCGCGCCTCCTCGCCCGTGACCATCCACCGCACGCTGGGAGGCCTGCCGTTTCTGTGCGCCAATCCGCACGTCGGTCCGTACAAGGACGGACTGGGGCGGGAGGTAAGCATCGGGCGGTGGCGGGAAAGCATCGCCTTGTGGCCTCTCGCCGACGACCGAACCGGCGTGGAGAAACCGAGTTTCCTGTTCGACTTCAACCGGGCGCGGTTCGGCGGCAGCCCCAACGGCTCGGCCATCTGGGCCGACCATCCGGTCAGCGGCATCGTGCGCCTTGCCGACGGCAGACACCGCTGCATCCTGTGCCTTCGCGTCTGGAGCCGCGACGAGGTCACCAACGAAGTCATCGCCACGCCGATGAGCGGCACATGGGTCAAGGAAGTCCACAACCTCAATGACGGCCCTGAACGCCCCGTCTGGAACTTCTGAGGGCCGGATGCGAAGATTATGTCGTTGACGGCGACGCGGTTTCGCGAATGGAGGAACAGAATGGATCTTGCGCGAAAAAAAGGTCTCGTTGTATTTGCGGCGCTGGCGGCGCTGGCCCTGGGCGGGTGCAAACTCGACTTCCGGAAAGCCGACAAGGAGCCGGCCCCACGCAAGGACACCGAAGTCTTCGCCTTCAAGTTCGGCTACCATCCCGAAGACGCCACAAAGGCCCTGCAGGAGGCCATCAACTCCGGCGCGGGCAGAGTCGTCGTCGAGAACGTCGGCACGCCGTGGATCGTGGACAAGATCCAACTGGAGAGCAACCAGGAGATCTTCTTCCAAAGAGGCGTGGTCGTGCAGGCCAAACGCGGCGCCTTCAAGGGCGGCAACGACTGCCTCTTCACCGCCAGCCTGAAGAAGAACGTGACGCTCATCGGTTACGGCGCAACGTTCAAGATGTGGAAGGAGGACTATCACGGAGCGGACTACCAGAAGGCCGAATGGCGGCATACGCTCAGCATCCGCAGCAGCCAGAACGTCAAGGTGGTCGGCCTCACCCTCGCCGGCAGCGGCGGCGACGGCATCTACCTGGGCGTCGCCAAGCGCGGCCAGACCAACAAGAACGTCCACATCAAAGACGTAGTCTGTGTGGACAACAACCGCCAGGGCATCAGCGTCATCAGCGCCGAAAATCTCCTCATCGAAAACACCATCATGAAGGACACCTGGGGCACGGCCCCCCAGGCGGGCATTGACTTCGAACCGAACGAGTCTTCGGAGAAACTCGTCAATATCGTGATGCGAAACTGCCTCTCCGACAACAACCGCGGCGACGCCTACGCCTTCTACATCCCGACGCTGAACGCCCGGTCGGCGCCGGTCTCAATCCGCCTCGAGAACTGCGAGTCTCGCGGCTGCGCCCGCGCCGTCTCGATCTCCACCGGCAACGATCCGGCCGCCGCCGTCAAGGGGCGCATCGAATTCGTCAACTGCACATTCGAAGGCAGCAAGCATTCCGGGATCGTCGTCAGCCGCAAACCCGTCATCGGTTGTAAGGTGCGGTTCGAAAACTGCGCGATCATCAACTGCGCCGAACAGCCGGTGGAGACGCCCATCGCCTTCGTGAGCGGCTCCAACAGCAGCGAGCCTATAGGTGGCGTCGCCTTCATCAACTGCACGATCAGGGACGCCGTCGAGCGCCTGCCCATCTCGTACATGGACTCCTCCGGCGGCCTGCGGCTGGCCGATATCACCGGCAACCTGACCGTCGAGCGGCAGGGCGGACGAACGGCGTATACGCTCGACCGCAAACTCCTCGAGAAGTGGCTGCCGCACACCGCGCTCAGGGAGTTCAAGAAGTTCCTCGCCCAGGGCGTCCGGTACGAACCGGTGGACCCCGCCGCCGCTCCCGCGCCCTCATGGAAATATTCCGCGAGGCAGCGCGGCCAGTCCGCGTATCTCCTGTGGGCCGAGGCGGGCCGGACGGCGTCATTCGCCGTGCTCGTCCAGCCGGTCGGACAGAACCAGCCGAAGGCGGCCCCGGTCTGCCTCATCTCGCCCTCCGGCAAGAAGACGCCGCTCGCCGACGCGCCGGCAGGCGAAACCCCCTACTCATTCGCAGCGGCCGAGACCGGCGCCTACATCATTCTCTGCGAACCGGGCCACGCCACCACGCAAGTGTACTCCGTCACAAACCGCGTGTGCCAGTATTCCGAGAGCGGCGCCATCCACTTCCTGGGGACCGAGGGCCGGTTCTACTTCTGGGTGCCGCGAGGCGTGACCGAGTTTGGCGTTCGCGTCTCCGGCGAGAACCTCGCCGAGCGCGTCAAGGCCGCCTTGTACGATGCGGGTGGCAACCTCATCGAGGAGAAAGACGATCTGGCCCAGGCCCACCAGTTCATCGGCGCGCGCGCCGACGCCTCGAAAGGCGAGGTCTGGAGCCTCCGCCTCAGCAGACCGTCGCACGGAATCCTGGAGGATTTCCACGTTCGTCTCCAGGGCATCCCGCCGGTACTGTCCGGCTCGCCCGAGACGCTGTTGAGGCCCGCGAAATAGAGCGCGGTCTGCGACAGCGCCCCAGTCGCCTGCAATGCCCGCGTATCTGATGGGCCGGACAGCTCGCGCATGAGCGCGAGTGTGGAGAAACTGCAGCGCGGCGCTTGATGCACTTTCGGCGAGACTTTGCAAGCCGATTTTGTAACACACTGTGGCGCACCGCATTATGCCTTGTCAGTGTGACAGGCACACTGAAAAGGAAAAGGGCACTGAAAAGGCAGGAAACGCAGAAGGGAAAGTGTCATGACGAGACGGCGAGGGTTCTGGGTCTGTTTGGTATGGCTGACGGCATTGTTTCCCGCGGCGGCGCGGGGGCAGCAGGTGTCTCCGTTGTGCGACTTCGAGGAGCCGGCGGCGCTGGAGGAGTGGGAGTTCCGCAGCGGCGCGCCGCGTCTTGTCGAGGAGGGCGCGACGAGCGGTAAGCGGGCGCTGGAGATCGTCTTCGACGAGAAGGGCGCATTCCAGGGCGCGTACCTGTACTGGAAGAAAGTGCGGCGGGACTGGTCGGCCTTCGATGCGCTTGCGCTGGATGTGCTGAACCCGAACGCCGAGCCGGTTCCGGGTTACGTGCTGGTGGCCGATGAGGCCTGGGCCGACAAGGGGCGCACGTACTGGAACCGCCACAACGGCCACGCGACCTTCGCGCCGGGCCGCACGGAGTGGCTCATCCCCGTGCGCGGGTTGTTCCGCGGCGAGGCCGGCAGCCGCAATAACGATATCAAGCGGAACATTGACCCCGACGCCATCGTGCGGGTGGACCTGGGTTTCGGGGGCAAGGGGCAGAGCGGGCGCATCGTCATTGACAACTTGAGACTGGTGAAGAGCGACCGCCCCGCCAATGTGTGGGCGTTTGATTTCGGGCCGGCAAGCCAGGCGGTGATGCTCGGATGGATGGCTGTTTCTCCGGAGACGCGGTACTCGAAGGATCAGGGCTTCGGCTGGGGGCCTTTTGGCGGCGCGCCGCCGGCCGGCGTTGCGCGCGACACGACGTTCGCCACCATGCTGCTTCAGGATTTCTGCGAGGCGGGCGGCTACAACTTCCGCGTGGATGCTCCGCCCGGCCGGTACCGTGTCCTGGTGTTTTATGAAAACAGCGGTTACTGGGGCGGCGAGCAGGCCATGCATGGGCAACGCCGCATCCTGGCCAATGGGCGTTCCGCCTGGCAGGAGGAGCGCCCCGACGGATCCATGCACGCGCTTTACCGGTTCGAGGACGTGGAGCCCCTGCAGGCGGACATCTGGGACTTGTACATGAAGGAAGAACTGGCGAAACCGGCGGTGTTCGAGGCCGAGGCCGCTGCGGATGGTCTTGCGCTGCGGTTCGAGGCCGACCGCATGTGGGGGAGCAAGGTGGCAGGCGTGGTTCTTTACCGCCTCGACGACGCGGCCTCCGGCGATTGGGTTCAGCAACAGTTGGCCAAACTCGCCGGCGAGTTTCGTTCGAAGGCCGTGTGTCTGGACGCGCCGGCGGCCTCGCTCGCAGTCCCTGCGGCGTGGCAGCGGCTGGGCGTGATCGCGTGGGCCGTTAGTATCGAAGAGGACGTGACGCCCAACTCCGTGCCGACGGCGCCTGCGCCGAGGCCGGAAGATTTTGGGTTTTCGCGCCTGGCGGTGCGGGGGGAGTACGAGCCGTTTTGCCTGGCCGTGCGGCCGATGCGCGACCTGGGCGAGTGCCGGCTGGCGCTGACGGCGGCGGACGGTCCCGGGCCGCTGAAGGCCGTTGCTCAGGTGGTGCGTTACAATACCAGTCGGGGGTTCTCGAGCATTGCCTACCGCGTTATGCCCCACACCCTGCGCGAGCAGGAGGCGGTGTTGTTGCAGCAGGGCGTGACGCGGCAGATTGTCGTCACGGTGAAAGTGCCGCCCGACGCTCCGGCGGGGGAGTACGGCTGGCGTCTGGCGTTGAAAAACGCGAAGGGCGAGGAGGTTCTCGCGGTGCCGCTGAAGCTCAACGTCCGTCCCGTGACGCTGGAACGGGACACGGAATTTCTGATGGGGTTTTTCGGTCTGACGCCGCCGAGCCTCATCCCGCAGGAACGGTACTGGGACGTCTTGGAGCAGACCCTCGCGCTGCTGCGCGACCACGGCATGAACGCTGTCTCGGGCGGGCCGAGTTGGCAACTGAAGGGCTGGCAGAACGGGGAGCCGGTCATTGATTTCGCCGACATGGATCGTTTCTTCTCGCTCCTTCGCAAGTACGGGTTCGAACGGCCTTTGAACGGGTATGGCGGCGCGAGGTTCCAGGGGCTTCACACGCGTTATGAAAAAGGGACGCAGGGCGAAGAGGTCGAGCGTCAGAGCGGCCTGCCGTATCACGAGGCGCTTCTGCGTGCGTGGCGCGCCGTGGACGCCCACGCCCGCGCGGCCGGATGGCCGACGATCTTCTACGCCATGTGCGACGAAACGCGCGTGCGCGAGACCGCCGAACGCGAACTTAGTTTCATGAAGATGATGGCCGATGCCAGCAAAGCCTTCCCCAGGACGCTTCGCACCAGCGGCAGTTACAGCGTTCATTTCACGGAGAGGCCCGCCGACCCGAACAGCCTGCTCCACTGGCACCAGCGATTTTTTGAGGCGCTCGACATCAGCAGCCTGAATCTGCACGACGCTTCCACGATGGCCGAGGCGGCGCGACTGGGCAAAGAAATCCACATCTACAACCAGGGCCGCTCGCGCTACTCCTTCGGTCTCTACCAGTGGAGCGAGTTCCGCAAAGGCGTCCGCGCTCGGTGGCAATGGCATCTCAACATCCTGCACGGCTATCAGTTCTTCGACCTCGACGGCCGCGAGCCGGATACGGCCATGATCTGTTACGGCCGCAAGGAGATTTACCCCACCGTTCATTTCGAACGTTGCCGCGAGGGGGCGGAGGATTTTTATCTCTATCAGACCCTCTGGAACCTGGCCCAACGCAAACGGCCCCAGGGCGAAGCCGCAATCAGGCTTCTTGAGGACATGGTCTCGCAGATACAGCTCAATCAGCGCGATGCGCCCGAAGGCTATGATCCCGACGCCCTCAAGGCCAGGATCATCGAGGCCATCCTGGCGTTGAGCGCCGGCCGGTAGCGGAAGGCCCCCGTTGCATGGACGAAGCAGCGAGAGGAGATTCATGCGGCCGAGACGTCCGAATGTCGTCTTGATCACCAGCGATCAGCATAACGCCGAGATCCTGGGCTGCGCGGGCAACCCCGTCGTGCGCACGCCGAACCTGGATGCCCTGGCGCGCGAGGGCGTCCTGTTCCCGCAGGCCTTTACGTCGTTCCCCATCTGCACGCCGGCGCGCACGACGATCTTCACGGGCCTTTACGCCAGGCGTCACGGCGTGAGGCACAATGTCAACATGAATTACCAACCCGGCCCGCCCGCGCTGCCGGCGGAGCGCAAGGCCTTTCCGGAAACGCTTCGTGAGGCGGGGTATGACACGTCGTTCTTCGGCAAGCTCCACACCCGGCACGAAGGCGGCAGGAACTTCGGGCTTTCGGTGACGCGGCTCGTGGAGGGCAAGTGCCACTTCGTCGGTTCGCCGCACGAGATGGACGAGTACCGCCGGCACCTGCTCGCGCGCGGGTATCCGCCGGACATCTGGAAGGTCTGGGAGAACGATCCGCGTTACGCCCGCGACGGGTACGTTACCTCTCCCCTTCCCGATCGCGACTACGTGGATACGTTTATCGCCGACATGGCGCTGGAGTACCTGGCGAAGGCGCAGCGGCCTCTCTTCACGTGGGTGTCCTTCTGCACCCCGCACAATCCGTGGGACCCGCCGCAGCCCTACGACGCGATGTACGATCCGGCGCAGATTCCGATGCCGCATCGAAGACGGGGGGAACTTGAGGAGAAGCCGCCGCAGTGGGTGGATCGTGTGGCGCAGACGATCCCCGCGCTGGCGTCAACGTCCCTGGACCGCGCGCTTCCGGTCGGGACGGAAAATGCGTACAAGCGCTTTCCGGAGGAGAAGACGCGGCGGATGCTGGCGGCGTACTACGGGCAGGTCTCGCACCTGGACGCGCAGGTGGGGCGCCTGATGGGCGCGCTCAAGGCGCGCGGAATGTACGAAGATACCGTGATCCTTTTCACCGCCGACCACGGCGACTATTGCGGCAACAACTGGGCGTTCTACAAGTACGAAGGGCTGTACGACTCGCTGATCCGGGTGCCCATGATCGTGCGCTGGCCGGGCGCGGGCAGCGGCCGAGTCGCGCAGGGGCTGGCGTCGCTGGTGGACGTCATGCCGACGATCCTGGACGCCGCAGGCGCGCTCGCGCCCGGCGCGCAGTGTCCGGCGGGGCTGGACGGGCGTTCGCTGCGCCCCCTCATGGAGGGGGAATGCGCCGACTGGAGAGAGGACCTGGTGGTGGAGAGCGGCGGGACGCGCGCCCTGCTGACGCCGGAATGGAAGCTGGTGCGCTGGAACAACGGGACCGAAGAGCTTTACGACCGCCGCCGCGACCCGCACGATCTGGCGAATCTGGGAAAGGACCCCGCGCTGGAATCCGTACGGGCGCGCCTGCGCGCCCGGCTGCAGGCCTGGGTCGAGGCGAGATAGAGCGGACGGACGACGCGGCCTTGCCCGTGTTGCCGGCGCGTGTCGCGGTTCGCAGGCCTCACAGCCGCTTGAGGATGGACGCGACTTTTTTCTCGTACAGCCTCTGCCACTCGGGGGCCAGAAGGCAGTCGCTGTCCTCCTGCGCGCCGCCGCGGTTGCGGAGCTGGTCGGCCGTGGGGGCGTAGTAGATGTAGCCGTTGGCGCAGCCCGCGACGAAGGTGAGCCGGTGGGGGGAGCGTTTCTTGATGTTCAGGCCGATCTGCGCGGAGAGTTCGCCGGGAAAGGCGACCAGGACGAACTCGCCGACCCTCAACCCCAATACCTCCACGTCAATCGTCCGCTTTCCGGCGGCCAGGTTCTGCGCATGGTGCATCTGCAACAGGCGCAGGTTCACGCCGACGCGCGTCAATTGCTCCATCGTGCGGATGTTCTCCGCGTATCTCTCGACGGCCTGCCGGTTCTGGGCGTCGAGCCTGCTCAGGTCGTCGCGTCGCCGTCTCTTGTCGCGCAGGTACTGGTGCGAGCCGCCGGAAGGAAAATCGCGGGAAAGGTTGTACTTCATGAACAGGGACAGGAACGTCTTGAGGTTGAGGGTCGTTCCTTTCAGCGACTGCACGAGCCGCGTCTGTTCGGCTTGCAGGGAGGCGATGCAGGGCGCGAGGTCGGCCCTCGGCAGGGCGAGGACGTCGGCGATGACCTTGAGCCTTCCGCCCTTCCGGCAGCTCAACTTTCTCGCCGCCTGCAGGACGCTCAGCCCCAACACGTTGCCCAGCGGTTCGGCGTCGCGGGGATGGTCAACGTCTTTGTAGAGAACAGGGTTGATGTCGCCGGCGCATCCCTGGACGAACAGGGCCATCGCGCCTTCGCCCAGGTTGTCCTCAATCACTTGGGAGGCGAAGCCGGTGAGGTCTGCGGTGTTTGCGCCGCTCGGGACCCCCTGGATGGGATGGCACGCGAAGTTGTAGACGACGGCCAGGGGCCGTCCGTCCTCCCTGTCGAGCCGGAGGATGCCTATCTGAGGATCAACGGGACCGGCGCCGACGACGTCTTCATCGGGGGGGAGCGAATAGGCGTGGCGGACGTCGGCCTCCCTGCCGTTCTTCAGCCGGAGCCGGCGGTTCTCCATGATCCTGTCCTCGCGGCCGACGCCGGCCCCGACCCTGACGGGGACCATGTTCCGACACGCCTCCTTGACGGCCTGGATCGTTTTCGCCGCTACGTCGGCGCAAACAGTTCCATGGCAATGGCTTGCGACGACGAGGACGTTCGTCGGCGTGATGCCCGGTTGCTGGTGCAGCGCCGAGCGCACGGCGGCGAGGTACTCGCTGCGGATGCGGCCGATCTCGCCCAGGGCCACGGCGTCAACGGTGATGATCACGGCCGTTGTACGGTCGTCCCGCAACGCCAGGGCCTTGACATAGAGGGGGTCATTGACGGGGCCGGCCTGGTAGTCCGTTATGTCGGCCCTGGCGACGCCGGCGCGGAGGCGGGCGGACGGTTGGGGTCGGGTTCGGCGCGGCGATGATGTCATGCGAGTTCCCTCCGATTCACGGCGCGGGCTGAAGCGCGATGTTTGCGGGGCCGGGCGCGGCGGCGTCAAAGACGACGGCGCCGTCCGCGCCGGCGGCGATGGACCGAGCGGCGTCGCCGATCTTGAGCGTGAAGCGGGCGCCGGGGGCGGTCTTGAAAGGCCCGTCCTTCACGCAGACTCGGGCGCCTTGCGGGCACTCCATCGTGAAGGCGGCGGATTCGGGGCTGTAACAGATTGCGGAGACCTTGGCCTCGCCCGACGCGGGTTCCACGACGATGGGCAGGCGTTCGAGGACGACGGCCTCGCCGTCGGCAAGCTCGACGCGCGTTCGCGCCTCGCGCGCGATGGCGGTGGAGATTTGCCTGCCGGTCAGTTTTCCTTCCTTGTCGAAATGGCGCGCCAGCACAAGACACTTCTCGCCGGGCCAGCCGAAGTTCCCTGAATGCGTGGCGATGATGCGCTCCTTGCCCAGGAGGTATCCGGCGTGCAGCTCGATGGGCGTGAAGGGGAAGACGTAGCGGGAGATATCGTGTTCGTAGTTGTACCGCGTGCCGACCAGGAGCGTGGCGAAGCCCAGGGCGCGGGTCCAGTTGCCGAAGTCCATGCGGCTGCTGGCGTAGCCGAGGGGCGATTGAAGATTGCCCTCGTAACACCAGTTGTCGTTGTGCTGGATCTCGATCATGCGCTGCGGTTTTTTGGAGAGGATCTTTTTCGTGGCGCAGGGGCCGTTGCCCATGAGCGTGCCGCCTTTAGCGCGCACGCGGTCAATGACGGCGAGGCGGTGGCCCTCGCCCAGCAGCGTCGTCACGCCGATCTCGTGGTCCAGCGCGTAGGTCTTCGGGTCGAGCCGGCAGGAGTGGCCGTCGGGGATGTTGTGGGTGATGAGGGGGGCGCCGTAGCCGGTGCACTCCATCTCGTCCCAGTAGAGGCCGTCGGCCTTGATCTCGTCGAGGTAGCGGTCGGCGACCTGGAGCATGGCCTTGCCGAAGGTGTTTTCGAGCGTGGCCACGACGCTCCACGTGAGGCTGTACACGCCGCCCCATTCGGTGGAAAGCTGCCGGCCTTTGGGGTCGGTGAGCCAGCTATCCTTGAACCGCTCGTGTCCGCCGTCGGAGGTGTCGCGCTGGGTGTCGTAGTAGACGAGGACCTTGCAGTGGGGGACGGCCTGGCGGATCTTGAGGGCCGCCTCGCGCAGACGGCTGCGGAAGTCGGCCCAGTACGGGTCCATGACGCCGGTGCCGAAGCCGATCCTCTTCTTGTCGTGTTTCCAATCCACCCACCCGCCGCAGTAGCAGGCGCGCGTGATGCCGAGGCGGTTGAATTGTTCGCGGATCTCCTCGACCGGCATCTTGATGATCGTGTCGGGACTGAAGAAAGTCCACGCGCCCTCGACGGTATAGTTGGCGCCCCAGTCCTCGCGAACGAGATTGATGAAGTCGAAGTAATCGTTGGACGCCACGGGGTAGACCGACCAGCGCAGCGTGTACGAGCCGCCGGGCTGCACGCAGAGCATCTCGGTGCGGAAGCCGGCGGCGGCGTCGTCGGCGTCGTAGAAGAGCGCGGCCTGGTTGCGGAAGACGTCGTCCTCGATGATCAGACCCAGCCCGATGTCCTTGAGCGCCACGTACACGCTGGGGTTGCCGTTGGAGTGATACTCGTTGATGGCGGGGTCGGGGTTTCCGGCCAGGCGCACGCTGCCGTTCTTGTCCTTCAGCAGGACCTGGTCCTTGAAGAGCAGGCCGAGTTTGCGGTCGCGATGGGCGTTGGTGATCTCGTCGGCGATCTCGACCTTGCGCGGCGTGAAGCGCACGGTGCGGCGCAGGGCATAGTCGGGTCCCTGGGCCGAGACCTGGCCGCCGTCGGCGGAGGGGGCGAGCGCCGCCCGCCAATCCGGCTGGCCGCCCGTGTCGGGTTGAGCCGACGGGACCAGCTTGTTGAGGCCCGCGTTGGGGTAGGAGATCGCGCTGGAGAACTCGAAGCGTTCGCCGCCGACCGTGATCGCGAATCCGCCGCCGGCGAGCAGTTCGCCCCGGTAGGGCGCAGGACCTGCGCCGGGTTCGCCGCGATTGATGACGTTGCGGTCGGCGGTGTCGGCGGCCATCGTGGGGCTGGCGCCGGGTTTGGTGCGCACGATGAGGGACTGTAAGACCAGTTCGCCCTTGGTGCCCACCATGCTGAGCGGATAGTGGAAAAGGTTCGTGATCTCCAGCCGGTTTTCGGCGGCGGGGTTGGTCAGGTCGGTCACGTCCAGGACGAGTTGGTACGGGTTGCCGACGTAGAAGGTCTGCTTGAGCGCGCCCTCGAAATCGGGGGCGTACAGCACGCGCCAGGCGTCCTTGCCGCCGAACCACGAATAGGGCAGGTTCAGGGCCACCGGCGACACGGGCGGTTTGTTCTGCAGGCGGCAGACCGTGCGCGTCTTGGCCGCGTTCACGGCGCGCCCGTTGAGGACGATCTTCATGAAGTAGAGCGAGCCGCCGAAGCCGGTCGAATCCAGCCGCGCGAAGACGTCGAGAAGGACCGTCGTGTCGCGCTGGGGCACCGTGCCGAACTCGAACGTCTTGGTTTCGTTGGGCAGGATGCGGGTCTCGGACTTGATGACGGGAATCTCGTCGGCCTGCGCGCCGGACAGACGCAAGCCGCCCCAGACCGCAAGAAGAACCAGACCCAACGCGATGGCGCGCCTCATACTCGCCTCCCTGTGTCAAAAAAGAACGCTCGTATTGTAGGGTTTCGGCGCATTTCTTCAAGGCCTTTTCCCTTCGGCGGAAGGGGTTGAACCGGAGCGCGGGGGATTGTACAGTATCGTTGCCGGCTTCGACCCGCGTAGGAGATTTGCCATGCGCCTGTCTATCGTGCTCGCGGCGGTACTTCTGGCCCAGACCGCCTTTGCCGCAGAGGAGGCCGATGTCCTGTTCTTCGCGCCGTTTGAGGACGGCGCCGACGCGGCGTCGGCCCAGGGCGACCCGAAGGCGCACATCACGGGCAAGGAACTCTACGCCCCCGGCGTGCGCGGCCAGGCCGTGAAGCTCGATGCCGACGCGCTTCTGACCTTCGCCTTCAAGGGAAACGTCCTGACCGACGAAGGGACGATCATGATGTGGCTCAAGCCGGAGTGGCGGACCGACGACGGCCGGTTTCATCATTTCTTCCGCGCCTCCACTGGAAACCACAAGGGCAAGGCCCTCAACGCCGTCATGCTGTATAAGTACCTGCGGGACGAGCGGCTGCTCTTCTACACCTCCAACGGCGCGCCGACGGAAACGCACGAGGGGCGGACCATCGCCATCAGGGACCGGCTCGACTGGCAGACCGTGCTCTCCTACTTCGCCCTCAACTACACGCAGACCGGCACGCCCGATTATGTCAATGCGGAGCGCGAATGGCGGCGCAACCCGTACAGCGAATCCACCTTCGACCAGAAGAGCAGCTACGCCAGCGTCTGCAACGCCAGCACGTGGGCGGATTTCCTGGTGTGGGCGGCGGCAAGGACGATGGACGAGACGGGCACGGACGGCATTTACCTGGACTGCTCCAACCCCAATTTCTGCCGCAGCGGCGAACACGGCTGCGCTCCGGGCCGTTATCCGCTGCTGGCGACGCGCGAACTGCAGAAACGCCTCTACGCCATGATCCGGCAAAAACGCCGCGACAAGGGCTTCGTGTACAACCACAACTCGGAGTCCAATATCCTGACGACCTTCTCGTTCAGCGACGCCGTGCTTAACGGCGAGCAGTACAACCGCAAGGACCTGCGCGCGCTGACGTTCGACAAGCTCCGCGCCGAATTGAGTCCCCAGCCCTACGGGGTGCCGGCCTTTCTGTTGCCCACGCTCGTCAAGTTCCAGCAGGACAAGAAGGAGAAGATGCCCGGCGCCGAGTTCCTCGCCTTCCCCCTTCTTCACGACGTCATCTGCAACCCCTCATGGCTCAGCCGCGATTCGCAGAAACTTCTGCAGAAAATCCAGGCCGTCCTGCGCGAGTTCGGGGTCGCCGACGCGGAGTTTCTGCCCTACTGGGACAACAAGGCCGACATCTCGCCTTCGCCGGCGGGGGCCGTCGTAAGCGCCTACGTCCGCTCCGACGGCAAGGCCGCGCTCCTGGTCGCTCAGGGCGGGCAGGAGCCGGCGACGTTCGAGCTTGTCCTCGGCGGGCGATTGGCCGCGCTGCGGGGCGCGCCCGCCCGCGACGCCCTGTCGAACGAACCCTTGACGTGGAACGACGGCAAGCTGCGCTGGACGGCGCTCGACAGAAAGGTCCAACTGGTCATCCTCGGCCGCGCGCAAGACGCAAAGGAATGAGGGGCAAACCAGAAGTGTGCACAGACGGGGGCGCGACGTCCCAAAGCCCCGACCATCTCAGTCGCCGGGATGGCGGCCGGTGGCCGTGATCGTCACAAAGCGCTTCACCCCGGGGACATGCCTGAAGACGATGCTCCGCGCCTTGTAGGATATCGTGACGCGAACCACCTGGCCGCGGAATTCAATGCCTTTGAACTTGGCCAGGCTTCTCTCGACCAGCAGTTCGGTTTCCTTCTCGGCCTGGGCGCGGTCGCCGCCCTGGCGCAAGGTCTGCGACGCCGCGACGGCGGCGCGAGCCGCGATCTCGGCGGCGGTCTGGTGACTGAAGTAGATGCCCAGGGCGTCCAGCACGAGGAGCATCACCGCGATGCTTGCCGCGAAGGACGCCAGGTAGCGGCCGGTCTTTCTTCCGGCCTTCGCCGCCCAAGTCTTCAGCCGGATGGTCCACCGAAGTTTTACCTTCATGTTCACCCTCTCCCTGAAGGCGGGCCTCTTGCTCACGTAACGGTCATTCGGCGATCCGATTCCCGAGCGACAACCGACGCCAGGACGTCGGGCGCATCCTTTGCCAGATTGGCGTAGAGCCACATGCCCAACTCGAACCAGCACTTGAGGATATGACACTCCACCTCATTGGCGCCGAACAGATCGTTGTCGTACTTCAGGCCGTGGGCATGACACCCGCCGCCGCAGATGTACTTGGCCCAACAGGCCCTGCATTTCTTCTTGTTGTGCACCTGCGCGGATTGGAACAACTTGCGAAGGCGCGGATTGACTATCTGCTCGCGAACGTCTCCGAGTTTGACGTCCTCCGCCCCGACCATCTTGATGCAGGGATACAGTTCGCCGGTCGGGGCCAGGGCCATGCTGGTGTAGCCGGCGCCGCAGTGGGCGAAA
This sequence comes from uncultured Planctomycetota bacterium, assembly GCA_964409935.1. Classification (GTDB taxonomy): domain Bacteria; phylum Planctomycetota; class Brocadiia; order JAADGH01; family CAYPFP01; genus CAYPFP01. The sequence goes on from CAYPFP010000073.1 coordinate 21,719, forward strand.
TTGCGGCGCGGGACGTGCAGTCTCTGCATGACAAACGAGAACGGCTGAAAGAGAAAGACGTTGCGATTCAGGAGTTCCTGGAGGTATCGCTCCGCCGCGGCGGAGTACGCCTGTCGCACGACCGCGACGTCCTCGATCCGCGTCGCCTCGGCGTGATCCGACGGCAGTATGGCCGGCTCCAGGGAGATGTCGCGGAAACCGAGCCGCAGCAGGTACGACGCCGCGTCGGGCAACTGAGGGAGGGTGTGGCGCGTGAACGTGCCCCGGATGAAGACTCCGTACGGCCCGCGGGCCGCCAGAAGTTCCCGAAGGTTGGCCAGGGCTTTTGCGTGCGAGCCGCTTCCGTCTCGGGCGGGCCGCTGCGCGTCGTGAAGGTTTTCCGGGCCGTCCAGACTGGCCACGACATAGATGTTGTTCTCGATCAGAAATTTCTGCACGTCTTTCGTGAGCAGGACGGCGTTGGTCGTGACGCTGAGCTCGAGCTTCTTGCCAAGGGGTTTGGCCTGGGCCTTGGCGTATTCCACGGAGCGCTGGATCAACGGAAAGTTCAGGAGAGGCTCGCCGCCGAAAAAGGCGATGAACAGGGTCTGGCTTCGGCCCGATTGCCGCATCAGAAAATCAATCGCGTTCCGCGCGGTCTCCTCATTCATCAACGTGCGTTGACCGGCGTAGGACTCTTCCTTGGTATAGCAGTAACGGCAGTCGAGGTTGCAGCCGTAGGTGGTCAACAGGACGAGGTGCGTCGTATCATCGCTGGGCACGGGCGGCTTGGGTTTGAACGCGGAGAACAGCAATCCCCTGTTTTTCAAGTTTGTCAGGCGCGCCACAACTTCGCGCAGAGCGGCTTCGTCGTACTTGCGATGAAGCTCGCCGTCCATCTTCTTCGAACGGCTCAGGGCCTCAAGGACGTCCCACGTTATCCTGTCCACCTCAAAGGGGGCGCAGGAGTTCATGTCGTAGATGATCCGCTTGCCCCGGAAAATGAACCGGTGCACGCGGCGCAGGTCGCGCTTGCCGAGGGCCGTCCTAAGTCCTTGTCCGGATGGGGTTTTGGCCGTAAACGGCATTTCCAGAAGCCTCCTCTCACGGGACGGGCGCCACTCGTTCCTGCGAGGCGAGTTTCCTTCGCCCGGATTCGAGTTCAAGCACCGACGCCAGCGCGTCGGGCGCGCTCTTTGACAGGGTCGCGTACAACCACATGCCCAGCTCGAACCAGCACTTGGTGAAGCCGCATTTGACATCGTGGGCGCCGAAAAGGTCGCGGTCATACTTCAGGCCGTCGGCGTGACATCCGCCCCCGCAAAGATACTTGGCCCAGCACCGCCCGCATTTTTTCTTGTTCTGCACGTGGGCGGACTGGAGCAGCTTCTGAACGCGCCGGTTGACCGTCGGATCGTCCACGTCTCCGAGCCTGAACTCGCTCATCTCGACCAATTTGATACAGGGATACACCTCGCCTCTGGGCGAGACCGCCATGCTGCTGTAACCGGGGCCGCAGTGGGCGAAACAGCGGCCGGGGGAGCGCAATCTTCGCACGACCGATGAGAACTGCGTGAGCAGAAAGAGATTGCGGTTCAGGAGTTCTTGGAGGTATCTCTCTGCCGCTGCCGCGTATGCCTGGCGGACGAGCGGGAGGTCCTCCACGCGGATCGCGTCCTGATGGTCCGCCGGCAAGAGGGCCGGTTCAAGGGACAAGTCACGAAACCCAAGCCCGAGGATGTAGGCCGCCACGTCGGACAGGCGATGGATGGTGTGGCGGGTGAATGTGCTCCTTATGCAGATGCCGTATGGCCCCCGGGCTTGGAGAACCTCTTGAAGGTGCGCCAAGGCCGCGGCATGGGAGCCGTTGCCGTTTCGGGAAGGCCGCTGGGAGTCGTGCAGGGCCTGCGGACCGTCCAAGCTGGCCACGATGAGGACGTCGTTCTCGTTGAGGAAGCGCTGTTTTTCCCGGGTGAGCAAGACCGCGTTGGTGGTCAGGCTGAACTCGAAAGTCTTGCGGAACATTCTTCCCTGGGCCTTGGCGTACTCAATGGCTTGTCGGATCGCCGGGAAGTTCAGAAGAGGCTCGCCCCCGAAGAAGCAGATGCATAAGTTTTGTTTCTGGCCCGACTGCCGGATGAAAAAATCAATCGCTTTGCGCGCGGTGTCTATATCCATCAAGGCGCGTTGTCCGGCGTAAGGCTCCTCCTTGGCATAACAATAGCGGCAGTCGAGGTTGCAGGCATAGGTGGGCAACAGGACCAGGAGCGCCGTGTCGCTGCAGGGCGCGGGCGGGCGCGGTTCAAACCTGGAGAACAACGATCCCTTGGCCTTCAACTCCTGCAATCGGTCTGCAACTTGAAGAACCGCCTCCTGGCCGTGTTTGCGATAGAGATGCTCGTGCGCGCCTCTGCCGTTGCCCAGGGCCGCGAGAACGTCCCACGTTATCCTGTCCACCTCGAAGGGGGCGCAGGAGTTCATGTCGTAGACGATCCGCTTGCCTCTGAAAATGAACCGGTGCACGCGGCGCAGGTCGCGCTTGTCGAGGGCCGTCCTAAGTCCTTGTCCGGAGGGTGTTTTGGCCGTCAACGGCATTTCCAGACGCCTCCTCTCACGGGACGGGCGCCACTCGTTCCTGCGGGGCGAGTTTCCTTCGCCCGGATTCGAGTTCAAGCACCGACGCGAGCGCGTCGGGCGCGCTCTTTGACAGGTTCGCGTACAACCACATGCCGAGTTCGAAGCAGCACTTCTTGACGTCGCATTCCACGTCATGCGCGCCGAGAAGATCGTTGTCGTATTTCATGGCATGGGCGTGGCATCCGCCGCCGCACAGGTACTTCGCCCAGCACGTCCGGCACTTGCGCTTGTTCTGGACGTGGGCCGACTCAAACGCCTCCTTGACGCGCCGGTTCACGACGCCCCGCTCAACGTCTCCGAGCCGGACTTCCTTCGCGCCGACCATCTGGTAACAGGGGTACAGCTCCCCCGTCGGCGAAACCGTTGCGCTGCCGCTGCCGGCCCCGCAGTGGACATAGCATCGGCGGGGCGAGTGCACTCTTTCGACAACGTACGAAAACTGCTGGAACAGAAAGATGTTGCCGTTCAGGAGTTCGCGCAGATAGCGTTCCGCCGAAACGGCATAGGCCTGCCGGACCAGCGGAAGATCCTCTGTTCGAATCGCGTCTCCGTGACGGTCGGGCAGCGCGGCCGGTTCGAGAGACATATCCCGAAAGCCGAGGTCGAGCAGATACGCGGCCACGTCGGGCATGTAACGGACCGTGTGCCGCGTGAACGTGCTCTTGACCAGGACGGCCCGCGGTCCCCGCGACGCCAGAAGTTCCCGAAGATTCGCCGCGGCCCTTGCGTGCGAACCGCTCCCGCCCGCAAGGGGCCGCTGCGAATCGTGAAGGCCCTTCGGACCGTCCAGACTGGCCACAATGAAAACGCCGTTCTCGTTCAAGACCCGCTGCTTTTCTTTCGTGAGCGAAACGGCGTTCGTCACGACGCTAAAATGAAAACGCTTATGGAACAAGGCCGCCTGGATTCCGGCGTATTTCAGAGCGTGCTCGATCACGGGAAAATTCAGGAGCGGCTCGCCCCCGTACAAGATGAGGAACAGGTCCTTCTCCTGCCCCGATCCCCGAATCAGGAAATCAATCGCTTTCTCCGCCGTCTCCGCGCTCATCATGGCGCTCTGGCCGGCGTAAGGCGCCGCCTTGGTGTAGCAGTACCGGCAGTCAAGGTCGCAGCCGTACGTGGTGAACATAATCATAAGCGTCGTAAAGACTTCTGGCTCAGACGGAGGCGGCTCAAGCGTGGAGAACAACAGCCCTTTGCTTTTCAGTTCCGCCAGGCGCGCCACCACTTCGCAGACGGCGGCCTCGTCGTGCTTGCGAAGGAGTTCGTCGTCCATCTGCTGCGGGCGGGCCAGCGCCTGGAGAACGTCCCACGTTATCCTGTCCGCCTCGAAGGGGGCGCAGGAGTTCCTGTCGTAGATGATCCGCTTGCCCCGGAAAATGAACCGGTGCACGCGGCGCAGGTCGCCTCTGGCAAGAACGGCCCTTGATCCGACTCGCGAATGGGCCGCCGTGGACAGCGCCATATTGCCTTGCCTCATCCCGCCGACGCGCGCGGCATTGCTCACGCCGCGTACATCGGACCGCCGCAGGGAATGATGATCCTGTTGCAGGCGCAGACGGCCGCCAGGGGTTTGGAGCCGGCAGGGGGGTTCTCCCCCGCGGCCTCCAACACCTGCTCGGCCAACTCGCTGCCCAGCAGCTTGAGGTGTTCCTGCGCCGCCCCAGGCTGTTGTTTTATCCTCAGCGAACTGATGTCCACCTTGATGGGTTGCATCGCCGTCTGCATTTCCTTCTCGGTGGGCTGGCGGCCCAGGCTCGTCGCCAGTTTTGCCGAGAGGGCCGCCGCTATGGCCTCCCAGTTGTAGGGCTGGCCCGCGTTCTCCCCGGCCTTCATCCACAGTTCGACCTGGCCGAGCGTCTCCACGTAGGGCGACAGCTCCATCCCCAACACATCGTTGTGAAGCATGCCGGTCTCCCCCAGGTCCGTCAGGGCGTCGAGGACCTTCACGATGTCCGGGGACGCCGGCCCCACCGTGTAAGGCGCGCCGTAACCCGCCTCCCCCTTGCCGGGAGGCGCCGCCGTTGTGTGAAGATCGTTGCACAGGGTGGACAGCTCAACGGTGCTCGTCCCGCCCGGCGCGATCGCGTCCGTCGTCGCGGTGTCGGTACTGACCATCTTCTGATAGGCCATGGTCACTTGCCTCCTTCCTGCGGTGTAAAGGTCGTCCCTCGCGGGATCTCAATCTTGACCGGCGCGTCTGAGAGGTTCTTGATCTGCAGAAAGACCTTCGAAGTGTCCCCCCCGCCCGCGCCGGTCAGTTGGACGGAAATGAGACCCTTCGCAATCGCGTCCTGAATGCTCACGACCGCCCCCTTTTTCTTAAAAAGCACTTTTCTCCCCTCCTTTCTTTCGAAGTGCGCGAGTGACGTCGCTCGCTGCGCAACGCCTAGTTTCTCCCTCGACCTGCATCGCCAACTCTAAATCAGGATTCTGTTGCAACTGCAGACCGGAGCGCTCGGCACCGGACCTACACCCACGTTTACTGACCCCAGCACCTTTTCAGCCAACTCGTTGCCTAACAGTTTGAGATGTTCCTGAACCGCTCCCGGCTGTTGTTTTATCCTCAGCGAACTGATGTCCACCTTGATGGGTTGCATCGCCG
>CAYPFP010000074.1:0-26463 GCA_964409935.1 uncultured Planctomycetota bacterium
CGCAAAATGCGCAAGCACGGCTTCAGTATTTCCTCTTTTGCGCTTCTTGTGCCTTTCTGAGGCTTCTCCCGCCGTTGTTTTTTTTCGGCGCGTAATCGGCGTTCATCGGCGGTTCAGTTTTCGTTGCCTTTTCCGCGTGGTTCCGCGTGGTTCCGTGGCTATCTGCAGCCGTTTGCCGTAAGGCCTGCAACGCAACGACCTGAGCCGCGGAATCACACGGAACCACACGGAGACAGACTCACGGAAGAAAGCCAGCCGCAAAGAGGCGCAAAATGCGCAAGTACGGCTTCAGTATTTTCTCTTTTGCGCTTCTTGTGCCGTTCTGAGGCTTCTCCCGCCGTTGTTTTCTTTCGGCGCGCAATCGGCGTTCATCGGCGGTTGGAATCCGCTGGTGCCTGGCACCAAGATCAGCCCGGAAGAAAGCCAGCCGCAAAAAGGCGCAAGAGGCGCAAAAACACAGAATCTTTTCTCTCTTGCGCTTCTTGTGCCTTTTTGAGGCTCTATGCCTCCGCCGTTCTATGCCGCATTCAGAAAAGTAGCCTTGCCCCTTTGTTTCTCATCTGTAAATCGTGTTTACAGATCGAGGTCACACACGGTGCTTGCGGCCGGCAGGGGCGATAGTCCTAACACGCCGTCTCACAGGCCGTTGCGGCATTTGCCTGCTCTGGCATATGAATTGCGTATTGCCGGTGCATCTGCAATGGAGTCCGATGCATTCCTGACAGAAAGGAGCGCGCCATGAAGTCATTGTTGTCTTTGCTCACCGGATCTGTCGTGCTGTTTGCAGTCGGGTTGACGGCGATGGCCCAGGAGAACCAGCCGCCCGAAGGAAAGCGTCCGCAGCCGCCGCGCGAGGGCAAATACCCCGGCGACAAGCCCGGAGGCCCGCCGCCGGAGGTCAGGGAGAAGTTCGAGCAACTCATGAACGTGCAGAAGAGCCTCGACGAGGCGACACGGGCGGCGTACAACGGCAGCCCGGAGCTTCAGGCCATGCGGCAGGAGATCGTGGACGCCTTCGAGGAGTTGGCGGCAAGAGTGCAGGCGTTCGACCAGAAGATGGATGAGACGATCGTGAAGACGTCGCCCGACGCCGAGACGCTGGTGAAGGAGAAACGACAGTTGATGGCCGAACTTGAGGAACAGGCCGGCCCGAAAAGGCCCGGGCTTATCGTGCAGCGTATTCTCCGGTTATTGGGGTCCCCGGGGATGCCGGCGAAGCCGGGCGCAGACCGAGGCGGCCCGCCGCAAAAATAGAGACCGAACCGGCCATGTGCGCTTGAAACGACGGGGCGCGTCACCGCGCCCCGCGTTTCTTAATCCCCCCTCGTGAGCCTGTCAAGCCCTGCCTCCCTCTGAAAAACCCGTTGACGCCCGGAAAAAGCTCGGTTAGAATCGTTGTATTCAAGTCGTTCTGGTCTCCCAGTGTCGCGGCAACAACAGCGACAACGGACCAGGGTTGTTCCTGACTGCAGCAGCAAGTTCGTCGAGAACGGATCGGCATCCTGGGCCGATTCGGGGCGATAACGAGGCCGATTCGGACGGGAGGTTGGGTGCAGCATGGGCCGGTACGTGCTTGGGACGGATGTCGGTTCAGTAAGTCTGAACGTCGCCGTGCTCGACGAGAAGCGCCAGGTCGTGGAGGACTCCTACACCCGACTCAAGGGGCAACCTGTCGAGACGTTCGTGAAGGTGGTGGGCGACGTACTGAAACGCTACGGGGCGGACGCCTTCGAGACGGCGGCCATCACGGGGTCGGGCGGGAAGCTTATCGCAAACCTGCTGAAGATACCGTTCATCAACGAGGTCATCGCGCAGACGCGGGCCGTGGAGCATCTGCACCCCGACGTGCGAACCATCATCGAGATCGGCGGGGAAGACTCGAAACTCATCCATCTCAAGAAAGACCCGCGCACGGGGCGGATCGTCATCGAGGACTTTGCGATGAACACGATCTGCGCCGCCGGCACGGGGTCATTCCTGGACCAGCAGGCGACTCGTCTCGGCGTCAAGATCGAGGAGGAGTTCGGCGAGCTGGCCCTGAAGTCCAAGAACCCTCCGCGCGTGGCCGGACGGTGTTCGGTCTTCGCCAAGTCGGACATGATCCACCTGCAACAGCAGGCAACGCCCGACTACGATATCGTGGCCGGCCTGTGCCACGCCATGGCGCGCAACTTCAAGAGCAATCTCGGCCGAGGCAAGGAGTTCGCGCGGGCCGTCTCCTTTCAGGGTGGCGCGGCCGCCAACAAGGGTCTGGTCAAGGCGTTTGAGAAGGTGCTGGGGCTGCAAGAAGGCGAGTTGATCATCCCGAGACACCACGCCTCGATGGGGGCCATCGGCGCGGCGCTGGTAGCCGCAGACACGGCGGCCAGGAACCGCATCGAGTCTGTGCGCCCGCTCGAAGACTACCTGGCGGAGCAGCAGCGCAGGGCCCTGGGCAAACGCCTGTCGCCGCTGGCTTTTGCAGGCGACACATCGAAGCGGCATTACATCCGCGGCGGCCCCAAGGAGGCCGACGTGCGCGCCGACGACGGGAAAATTCCCGCCTACCTGGGCGTGGACGTCGGCTCCATCAGCACGAACGTCGTGCTCATAGACGCCAACCGCAACCTGCTGGCCAAGAGCTATCTCATGACGGCGGGGCGGCCGCTGGAGGCCGTGCGCGCGGGACTGAAGGAGGTCTACGCGAAGGTCGGCGACAAGGTGAAGGTCATGGGCGTCGGGACGACGGGGTCTGGACGCTATCTCACGGGCGACTTCGTCGGGGCCGACGTGGTGCGGAACGAGATCACGGCGCAGGCCACGGGCGCGATCTCGATTGATCCGGCCGTGGACACGATCTTCGAGATCGGGGGGCAGGACTCCAAGTACATCAGCCTGGACAACGGCGTGGTGGTTGACTTCGAGATGAACCACGTGTGCGCCGCCGGCACCGGCTCGTTCCTGGAGGAGCAGGCCGAGCGGCTCGGCATCAAGATCGTCGGCGAGTTCGGAGAACTCGCGCTCAAGTGCCCGTCGCCGATCCGGCTGGGGGAACGCTGCACCGTGTTCATGGAATCGAACCTTGTTCACTGCCAGCAGAACGGGGCGCGGCTGGACGATTTGGTCTCCGGCCTGGCGTACTCGATCGTGCACAACTACCTCAACGGCGTTGTGGCGCACCGGCGCGTGGGAAACCGCGTCTTCTTCCAGGGGGGCGTGGCCGCCAACCGCGGGGTGGTGGCGGCGTTTGAGAAGGTGACCGGCAAGGAGATATTCGTTCCCGAACACCATGAAGTGACCGGCGCGATCGGCGCGGCGATCCTGGCCCTCGAACATCAGAAGGCCGCCGGCGCGACCACGACAAACTTCCGCGGCTTCGACCTGAGCGACCGGAAGTACTCGGTGCGCCCCTTCGAGTGCCGCGACTGCGCCAACAACTGCGAGATCAAGGAAGTCACCATCGAGGGCGAGGCCCCCCTTTTCTATGGGAGCCGGTGCGACAAGTACAACCTCAAGCGCAAGAAAAAGCTCCGCAAGGTCGCCGACGAGTCCATCCCCAATCTGTTCGCCGAACGCGAGCAGATGCTCTTGAACGCCTACAAGCCCGCACACCCCCCGAGCCGCACGCGCGGAAGCGTGGGCATGCCGCGCGGACTTTTCATGCACCAGCTCTACCCGTACTGGAACGCCTTCTTTTCCGAACTGGGCTTTGAGGTCGTGCTCTCGGAGCGCACGAACAAACGCCTTATCCACCAAGGCGTGGAGATCGTCGCCAGCGAGACGTGCTTCCCGGCGAAGGTCATGCACGGCCACGTGCTGAGCCTGCTGGAAAAGGGCGTGGACTACCTCTTCCTGCCGAGCATCATCAACGCCCGGCGCGACAACCCGGTACAGGAAGAAAATTACCTGTGCCCCTACGTGCAGACCATTCCCTACACGGTGCAGGCGGCGATTGACTTCACGCGGCACAAGACGAAGCTCCTGGCGCCCCACGTCCATATGGACTGGACGCATCGGCAGCTTGTGAACGAGTTGATGGAGATGGGCAGATCGCTGGGGGTTTCCAAGGCCGAAATCTCGCGCGCAATAAAGGCAGCCAACCGAACCCAAAGCGGCTTCAAGCACGCGTGCGAACAACGCGGACAGCAGGTCCTGAAGACCCTGACGCCGGAGCATCCGGGGATGGTGGTCATCAGCCGGCCGTACAACGGCTGCGATCCGGGCGTCAACCTGGCGCTTTCGGACAAGCTGCGCGACCTGGGCGTCACGGCGATCCCGATGGACTTCCTGCCGGTGAACCGGCCGGGCCAGGACACCGAGTGGGACAACATGTTCTGGCATTACGGGCAGAAGATCATGCGCGCGGCCGAAATCGCGCGCACGACGCCGAACCTCAACGCCATCTACCTGACCAACTTCGGCTGCGGCCCGGACTCGTTCATCAGTTCCTTTGTCAAGGCCAAGATGGGCGACAAACCCCTGCTCATCCTGGAGATTGACGAACACTCGGCGGACGCCGGGGTGATCACGCGCTGCGAAGCGTATCTGGACAGCCTGCGCAACCGCGCCAAAACCACCGATATCGGCCCGCCGTTCCGCTTCACGTACCACACGAGCAACGGGACCGGACGCATACTTTACATTCCCCGCATGTGCGAGCACGCCCACGCGTTTGGGGCGGCGTATCGGGCGTGCGGGATGGAAGCCGAAGTCCTCCCCATGTCCGACGAGCAGAGCCTGGAACTCGGCAAGCAGCAGACGCTCGGCAAGGAGTGCCTGCCCTGCATCACGACGACGGGCGACATGCTCAAGAAGCTCCAAGAGCCGGGCTTCAACCCAAGCAAAGCGGCGTTCTTCATGCCGTCCGGCTCCGGGCCGTGCCGCTTCGGCCACTACAGCAACCTGCACCGGCTCATCCTGCAGCGGGTCGGTTACGGCGACGTGCCCGTCATCTCGCCCAACCAGGGGCGCCGGTTCTACAACGATTTCAAGCAGCTCAAGAAAGACCCCACGCACCTCGGCTGGCAGGCGATTGTGGCCGTGGACGCGCTGCTCAAGGCCGTGCTGGCCGTGCGGCCGTACGAACGCACAAGCGGCGAAGCAGACAGAGCCTTCCAGGAGTGCATCGACGATATCTGCAAGGTCACGGAATCCTGGGGCGACCTGCCGGCGGCGATGGAGCGGGCGGCGAGGAAGTTCGAGGCGATCCCCCAGGACCGAAGCGCGCCCAAGCCCGTCATCGGCGTGGTGGGCGAGATTTACGTGCGGTCGCACGATTTCTGCAATCAATCGCTGCTTCGACAACTGGAATCGCTGGGGGCCGAGACCCGGCTGGCCGCCATGAGCGAATGGATTTACTACACGAACTTCTGCCGCACGCGCCGCGCCCTGAAGGATTGGGACCTGCGCACGGCGCTCCATTCGCAACTGAAGGAATTCGTGCAGCGCCGAGACGAGCGTCGTCTGGCCGCGCCCTTTGCGGAACTTGTGCCCGGCATCCTGGAGCCTGCCACCCGGACCCTCCTCAACCTGAGCAACCCGTACATCCATGACTCGTTCGAGGGCGAGGCCTCCCTGAGCGTCGGCAAGACCATCGAGTTCTACCACGACGGCGCGCACGGCGTTGTGAACACGATGCCCTTCACGTGCATGCCCGGCACGATCGTGACGGCCGTTCTGAAGCGCGTGCGGCAGGACTGCGACGACCTCCCGTGCCTCTCCGTCGCCTACGACGGCCAGGAGCAGGCCAACACCCTGACGCGCCTGGAGGCGTTCGTGCATCAGACGAGACAGTTCATGGAGACGGCGCGGCATCGCAGGAGAAAGCACTGAACGCCGCTGCGCCGTGTGCTTCTTTGTTCGCGGGCTTTGCGTTCCGGGGGTATGCCACCGGCCATGAAACCAAGCGCGCGACTCATCCACGGCCCCGCCAACTCCGGCAAGACGGAGCGGTGCCTCAGCGCCTACCTCGACTTGGTCCAGGGACGTCCGGAGGCGAGAGCCATCTATCTGTGCCCCACGGCCCTGGCCGTGGCGGAGGTCAAGGAACGCATCGTCGCATCGGGCCGTGTTTCGGCCATTGCCGGGCCGCGCGTCATCGAGTTCTACGGATTGGCGCAACAGGTCATCCGAGCCGCGCGAAGGCCGGACCGGGAGATCACGCCCCTGGCCAAGACGCTCCTCATCAAGAGGATCGTCCGCGACCTGGACAAGAAGGGCCAACTCCCCTACTTCCACCCCATCGCGGAGTATCCCGGCTTCTTCCAGATGGTCGGCGCGTTCATCGGCGAGTTGAAGATGGCGGCCCGGACACCGGAGGAGTTTGCCAGGGCGATAGAGGCCCGCGAGTTGAAAAGGCCCGGGCAGGAGCGCCATCAGGAGATCGCCTCCATCTACGCCCTGTACCAGAAAGAGCTTTCCTCCCGCAAGCTGTACGACCGTGAAGGCCTGCTCTGGATCGCGCGGGACAACATGGCGGCCTTTCTCAGTTCGCCGGGGCAGCCTTCGCCCCCGCCCGACATCGAGCTTCTGGTGGTGGACGGATTCCCCGGTTTCTCTCCGGCGGAATTGCAGATTGTGATCGAGTTGGCCGGGAAGTCCAGGCAGACCCTCGTCACGCTGACCTACGAGAAGGGAGAGTCCGCCGGCAGACACTATCAAGCCGTCCTGCGAACGCATCAACTGTTGGCGGAGGCGTTCCGGCTGACGCCGGAAACGACTCGCTCCGCCGACGCGGCAGCCGGAAACGAAGCCCTTGGGGTTATTGCGGAGAACCTGTTCCAAGACACGGCAGAGGCAGCGACGGCGCAGGTCGCGGCCTCTGTGGAGATCATCGCCGCCCCCGGACAGTTGCGGGAGGTGGAGGAGATTGCCAGGGAGATCAAACGGCTGCTCATCGCAGGCGACGCCGGCAGACCCGTCCGGCCCGACGACGTGCTCGTGATCTTCCGCGACCTGGCAGAGTATGGAGACCGGACCGAAGAGGTTTTCGAGCAGTTCGGCATCCCCGTTCACCTCCAGAGGGACTTGAAGCTGTGCGACAGCCCGCTCGTCAAGACGCTGCTGGCGGCGGTGGAGGCGGCCGCCAGCGGCGGCGACCGCGACGCCGTGCTCGGATTCCTGAGGTCCTCCTACGTGCGCGCGCTCCCCGAAGCCGAACGCGACCGCGCGAACGGCGCCGACCATGTCGCCAGCGCCGCCTTCCGAGCGGGCATCATCGGCGGGTTCGACTCGTGGCCCAAACGCCTTGGCCGTTACCGCAGCCGGCTTGAGGCGCAACGCCGCAGCGGACTGCCCGAAGGCGAACAGGACGGCGAGGACACCCCGCCCAGCCGCGACATCGAGGACCTCGACCGCGCGCGCGCGCTTGCCGGCAAGGTCATCGAGGACCTCCGGAATATCCCGCAAAGGGGCAAGATATCGGAGTTTCGGAACGCCCTGGAGACCCTCATAGAGCAGTACTCCATGGAGGCGGCCGTCTGGCGGCCGACTCACGACTGGACGCGACGGGACGTCTCGGCCCTGGAGCAGCTCCGGGAGGCCCTCAACGACGCCGACGCCCTCTTCGGAGGCGAAACGATGACGCTGAGCGATTTCTCCAGGCTCGTTCACGAGATCAGCCAATCGGGACTTCAACTGCCGCCGGGAAGGGCCGAAGGCAGAGTGCGCGTCATGGACGCGCACGGTTCCAGGCCGTTGCACTTCCCCATCGTCTTTGTGGGGGGGCTGTCCGAGCGGTCCTTCCCGCGCCATCATTCCGAAGACGCCATCTGGGACGACGAGCAACGAAGGCGGCTGTCGGAAATGAGAATCCCCCTTCCGCCCCGCGCACAGCGCACGTGGGACGAGATGATGTTGTTCTACTCGGCGGTCACCCGGGCCACCCGAAAGCTCTACCTCACGTATCCGTTGAGCGACAGCGAGGGCAAGGAGAAACTGCGGTCTTATTTTGTGGATGAATTGCGGCTTCTCTTCGCAGAGGAGCCAAAGATCCGTGAAGCGCGGCTCTGCGACCTTGACGAGATTCTGCCCGAGCCTCAGGACGAAAAGCAGGATCGCGTTGCGCCGGTGGAGGCGTACCGGCCGCGCGATTTGACCAACAGCATGGCCTACACGCTTTTCCAGCGGAGAACCGAGCCGGACAGGCGAGGGGCCGCCCTCTACAACCACCTGCTGAAGCAGGACGCAAAGACTACGCAGAGCGAAGTGTCCGCGCAGCGACCCCGGCTGTCCGTCCTCCTGCGGGCCGTCGCCGTCGAGAACGAGCGGGAGTCCAGAAACCCATATGGTCCCTACGACGGCGTACTCGACGACGCCGCGATCCAGGCGGCGTTGCTGGAGAAACGCAGAAAAGGCAGTGTGTACAGCATCAGCCAGTTCAACCTGTACGGGCGGTGCCCGTTCCAGTACTTCTGCCAATACCTTCTGAAGCTGGAGGCGCTTGAAGAACCCGAAGAGGCGATAGGGGCGCTACAGCTAGGGACGTTTTACCACAATATTCTGTACAACTTCTACACCAGCCTGCGCGAACAACGCAAAGGAGCAACATCGCTGGCCGACGACACCGCCGAGAGGCTGATGCCCATGATGACGGCAGCGGCGGAGCGGGAGTTTGCGCGGGCGGTGGCGGAAGGCCGCGCTCCGGACTCCGGAAAGTCGGGCCGCGATAACGCCGTGTGGCGCTTGCAGAAGGAGAAGATACTGCGGAACTTGCGGCTTTTCGTCGAGAAGGAGATCGCGAGCGCACAGAAGTCGGATTGCATCCGGCGGCCATCGCATTTTGAGATCGGCTTCGGGCCGCAGGGGCGCGGACAGGACCGGGCGTCGCGTCAAGAACCCCTGGAGATTGAGGACGCCGACGGGCCGATCCGCATCCGCGGGCTGATAGACCGTGTGGACCTCGTCGGAAAGGCCAACGCGGTGGAGGGCTTCATCATCCTTGACTACAAGCTCCGCAACACCCCCAACCTTCGCATGGTGGAGCAGGGCCTGAACTTCCAACTACCCGTCTACATCATGGCCGCGCAGAAGGTGCTCTTTCCAAAGCTTCCGGCCATACGGGCGGCCTTCTACAGCATTCACGATTGCAAGGAGGCGAAGGGCATTGACTGCACTCAGGAGGAAGAGTGGACGGCGTTGGAGGACCTCGTCCTGAATTATATACGGCGGTACGTGGGAGAGATCGCCGCGGGGAGGTTCCCGGTGTCCCCGCAGGGCAAGTGCGACATAGGCGGCGCCCCCTGCCCGTACTGCACGATCTGCCGGCACAGCGAATCGCGACAGGCCCGCAAGGAAGCGAAAAGGCTGCACGAGGAAGCGGCCGGCCCGGCCCAAGACTGCGAGGCAAAATAGCAGGCAGAAGGCCGCCGGAAGCCCGCAATCGTGAGCGCAACATGCGGGCAGGCATGCCTGAGATTCTCCTTGACTTGCACAAGGCCTTTAAGTAAGTTATGAAATAAGCACGGAATGTCGGCGGCGTGTCCGCGTCATCGTGTTCCCGCGCGATTGGGCAGATAGCTCAGCTGGTAGAGCACAGGACTGAAAATCCTGGTGTCGCCGGTTCAATCCCGGCTCTGCCCACCATTGCCAGCAAAGGGGTTGAGGCCCCTTATCGTAGGTGCGCCCGGTCGGCAGCGACGATCCACCTGATGCTGTCTATTCGGGTACTTGAGGGTGTGAAGCTGCGCCGAGCCGCAAGGCGTTGCGTCCATTGTCGGGTCGTGAACCCCCGGAGGATTCAGATGGTTGCCAAGAGACTTTCCTGGGGCCTTGCCATTGCCCTGCTCCTGAGCCTGTGCATCGCACAAGCCCCCGCCAAGAACGAAGGGCTTTACCCCGAATTCGACCTGTTCTGCCGCGTCGTGGATGAACTGAACCAGAAGTACGTGCAGGAGGTTGACAAGAAGAAGCTGTTCGAAGGCGCGTATCGGGGCATGCTCAGCACGCTGGACCCGTACAGCCAGTTCATTGATTCGAAGGAACTGCAGGAGTTCGAGATCGGGACCAAGGGGGAGTTCGGCGGACTCGGCATCGAGATTACCATTGAGAACAACATACTGACCGTCATCACGCCCTTTATCGGCTCGCCCGCGTATAATGCCGGCATCCTGGCCGGAGACAAGATCCTCAAGATCGGCAACGAAACCACCGAAAACATGAAGATCGAGGACGCCGTCAAGAGACTGCGCGGCAAGCCCGGCACGACGGTGACAATCACGATTCTGCACGAAGGCGCGGACAAGACGCAGGAGATCACGCTGACGCGCGCCATCATCGAGGTCCCCAACGTTCACTATCGGATGCTGGACGAGACGGCCAAGATCGGGTACATCCAGCTTGTCAGTTTCCAAGAACACACGGTGGAAAAGCTCAAAGAGGCGCTGGAGAAGCTCAAGGCCCAGGGCATGAAGGGAGTGGTGTTGGACGTGCGCAACAACCCCGGCGGGCTGTTGAGCGTGGCCATCGAGGTGTCGAATTTGTTCCTGCCTGAAGGCGCCGTGGTGGTCCGAACGGAGGGCCGCTCCAAGGCCCAGTCCATGCAGTACAAGGCCACAAAGAAGGGCAGCTACGAAGACCTTCCGATGGCCATTCTGGTGAACAAAGGAAGCGCAAGCGCATCGGAGATCGTGGCGGGAGCGTTGCGCGACCACGGACGCGCCATTCTCGTGGGCGAGACGACATTCGGGAAAGGTTCGGTCCAGAGCGTCGTTCCCTTCGAGGAGTACAACGCCGCGCTGAAACTGACAACCGCGCGCTATTACACCCCGAAAGGCACCCAGTCCATTGACGGCGCGGGCATCAAGCCCGACCTGGAAGAGAAGGTCCCGCTCGAAGAGCAGATCGCTATGGCCAAGAAGCGGCGGCTGCAGCATATCGAGGACAACCGCAAACCCGGCACTAGCCCGAAGCCCGAGAAAAAGGACGGCGCCCAGGACACGCTGCTCCGCACGATCCTCGACGAGGTTCACGGCAATGAGCTTGGGGTGGATGAAGCACTGGGCCGCATTCGCGCCTTGAGCCAGAACGGGCGACTGCTGCAGGAAATGGCCAAGCTCGACGAGCGCAAAGCGATTGACCGGCAGCTCCAGCGCGCCGTGGACGCCCTCAAGGTGCGCTTCCTTTTTGCAGACACCGCCAAGAAGTAAGACCCCGGGGAGGCGGCAGGACCGAAGGTAAAGAGATTAAGGCGACGGCGCAGTGTCGCCGGCAAGCTTGCTTTTCCGCCTTCACCCGCCACCCTTCACCTTGTGTGTTTCAATGAAGTTGCGCTATGCTGGTATTAGGAATCGAGACATCGTGTGACGAAACCTCCGCCGCCGTCGTCAGGGACGGCGCGCACATCCTGTCGAACATCGTCTCCTCCCAAGTGCCCCTGCACCTGAAATACGGGGGCGTGGTCCCCGAAATCGCGTGCCGCGCACACCTTGAGACCCTTCCGTTCGTCATTGACTCCGCGCTGAAGGAAGCCGGGTGCGCGATGAGCGATCTGGACGCCGTGGCGGTGACGACGGCTCCGGGCCTGATCGGAGCGCTCCTTATCGGCCTGACGATGGCCAAGACGATGAGCTGGGTCCTCGACATTCCGCTCATCTCGGTAAACCATGTCGAGGCCCACATTTACGCCATTCGTTTCGGCCCTAAGGAAGTCCGATATCCCATTGTGAGCCTCGTGGTTTCGGGCGGCCACACACTGCTGTACCTAAGCCGCAGCGACTCAGAACACGAACTTCTGGGCACCACGACCGACGACGCGGCAGGCGAATCCTTCGACAAGGTGGCCAGCCTCATCGGCCTGCCCTACCCCGGCGGACCGGCCATTGACGCCGCCGCCAAGAAAGGCAATCCCCGCAAGATCAACTTCCCGCGCTCGCTCCTTTCGCAGGAATCCCTTGACTTCAGCTTCAGCGGCCTGAAGACGGCCGTCCTCTACCACTGTTGCGGGCAGGACATGAAGAATGCCGGCCGCCTGAAGCATCTCGCGCCAGAGGAAGTCGCCGACATTTCGGCGTCCTTCCAGGAAGCCGTCGTGGACGTGCTGGTGAACAAGACGCTCCAGGCCGCCCGAAAGACCAACGTAAACGGCGTGGCCGTGGGGGGCGGCGTGGCGTGCAACTCGCGCCTGCGCGCGCGCATGCAGGAGGCCTGCGCGGGCGAATCGCTCGAGCTGTACATCCCCGCCCCGAAGCTTTGCACAGATAACGGCGCGGTGGTGGCCGGCGTCGGATGCCGGAAACTCCTGCGTTCCGAAGTAGCCGATCTTACCGTGGAAGGCGCCGCCTGTTTGGAGTGACTATGGACCCAAAAGCGCTGAGAATCCTGCTGCAAAGCGTGCGCGACCAGGATTGCACCATTGACGAGGCCGTAAAGCGGCTGAAATCCCTGCCGTTCGACGACCTGGGTTTCGCCCGCGTGGATCACCACCGCTGCCTCCGGTGCGGTTTTCCCGAGGTAATCCTATGCCAAGGGAAGACCGCGGACCAGGTCGCGGCCATTGCGACCTCGATCGTCAACGCGGGCAATGACCTGCTGGCCACCCGCGCCGAACGCGCCGTCTTCGAGGCCGTCGCCAAGAAAATCCCCGACGCCGTGTACAACGACCTGGGACGAACCATCGTGGTCAGACGCAAGCCCGCAAAGCTGGCCAAAGGCACTATCCTGGTGGTCACGGGGGGGACCTCCGACATCCCGGTGGCGGAGGAGGCCCGCACAACCGCCGAGGTCATGGGCAACCCCGTAAACGTCATCTACGACGCCGGCGTCGCGGGCATTCACCGCCTGCTGCGCAATCACGACGAACTGCGGCTGGCCAACGTCCTCATCGTAGTCGCCGGCATGGAAGGCGCGCTGGCCAGCGTCGTGGGAGGACTCGTGGACCGACCCGTCATCGCCGTGCCGACCAGCATCGGCTACGGCGCCAACTTCGGCGGCCTGGCCGCCCTGCTCTCGATGCTGAACAGTTGTGCTTCGGGCGTAACTGTGGTAAACATTAACAACGGCTTCGGAGCGGGCTACGTGGCCTCGCTGATCAACCGAACCAACGACGCCAGTTTCGCGTAACCGAGACGATTTCCAGCGGACCCTTCATGCGACTCGTGCGAAGACTTCCGAAACTGCCGGCGCGCGCGCCGGAGAGCCACAAGGGCGACTACGGGCGCGTGCTGATCGTTGCGGGATCGCGCTCGATGAACGGCGCAGCCTACCTGACGGCGCAGTCGGCCATGCGGGCGGGCGCCGGGCTTGTCCATCTGGCGGCCCCTGCGCCATCGGCGCCCATCCTTGCGCCGATGGTCCCCTGCTGCCTGATCCATCCCATGCCCGCCACCGAAGAGGGCAGCCTGTCGGACCAGGCGCGAGCCGAGATACTCGAACTGGCAAAGAACTCGAGCGTCGTGGCGCTGGGACCGGGCCTCACGACGCACCCCGAGACGCGCCGTTTGGTGGTCGCTTTGGCGCAGGAAATAGAGCGCCCCATCGTGCTCGACGCCGACGGCCTGAACGCCATCGTGGACAATCTATACGCCATTGACCGGACCGGCAAGCCCTTTGTCCTTACGCCGCACCCGCGCGAGATGGCCCGCCTGTCCAATCTGCCCAGCGCCGCGGACGTCCAGGGCAACCGGGTCAAGACGGCCATGCTCTTCGCGCAGAAACACGAAGTCATCGTCGTCCTCAAAGGGCACGGCACGATCGTCACGGACGGCACGAGCATGTTCATCAACCCCACGGGAAATCCGGGAATGGCCACGGGCGGCGCCGGCGACGTCCTGACGGGCGTCATCGCCTCGTTCATGGCCCAGAAACTCAGCCCCTTCGACGCGGCGACGCTCGGCGTCTATGTGCACGGCCTCGCGGGGGACCTCGGCGCCGCACAGAAGACCCAGGTGTCCCTCATCGCCAGCGATCTTGTGGACTTTCTGCCGAATGCCTTCGCGGAGTTGGAGAAGGTAGACTACCAGGTCGCGTTGCCGGGCTAACGACGATGGATACGACTCAACGAGGAGAATTTTGATGAAGGCCGCCGTTCTTGAAGCCGTCGGCGTAATGAAGGTCAAAGACATCCCGCAGCCCAAGTGCGGGGAGGACGAAGTCGTTATTAAGGTCGCGGCGTGCGCGGTGTGCGGGACGGACGTCAAGGTGTACCATCACGGCCACAAGCACATCCGGCCGCCGCGCGTGACGGGCCACGAGATTTCAGGAACCGTCGTCGAGGTCGGCAAGAACGTCAGCGGCCTCAAGAGCGGCGACCGCGTCGCGGTGGCGCCGGCCGTGCCGTGCGGCGAGTGCCGGTACTGCCGGCGGGGAGCGCAGGGCATGTGCGACAACCTGCTGGCCATCGGGTACCAGTGGGACGGCGGTTTCGCCGAGTACATGGCCGTCCCCGCGCGGGCCGTCAGGACAGGCTGCGTAAACAAAGTGCCCGACAACATGTCGCTTGAAGAAGCGGCCATCGCCGAACCGCTGGCCTGCTGCATTAACGCGCAGGAACTGGCCTGGGTGGGCCTGGGCCAGAGCGTCGTCGTGATCGGCGCCGGCCCCATCGGCTGCTTCCATGTGCAACTGGCCCGCGCCAACGGCGCGACGCGGGTGTTTCTGGTGGACATCTCGGCCGAACGACTGGCCATGTCGCGCATCGTGTCGCCCGACGCCTCGATTGATGGCTCCGCCGGCGACCCCATCAAGGCCGTCATGGACCTCACCGACGGCAACGGCGCCGACGTCGTCATCACCGCCTGTTCGTCGGGCAAGGCCCAGGAACAGGCCCTCCAGATGGTCGCCAAGCGCGGCGTCGTCAACTTCTTCGGCGGACTGCCCAAGGACAAGCCCTACATCCAATTCGACAGCAACTTGACGCACTACCGCGAGTTCTACGTCATCGGAAACCACGGTTCTTCGCCGCAGCACAATCAACTGGCGATCAACCTCATCGCCGCGGGCAAGATCAACGCGAAACAATTGATCAGCCACCGGTTCTCGATTAACGAGACGCTGGAGGGCATCGCGACGACGGAGAAGGCCAAGGGGCTTAAGGTCATTGTCAAGAATGAATAGCGCAGGCGGGCGCACAGCCGACTCCGGCTGTAACCCGTCAATTATTTCCCGTTCGGAGGTCTGAAATGGCGGAAAAGGTCATGGAAGCCGCGAAACCCAAGAGCGCGGCCGAGAAGAAAAAGTTGGGGCATTATCTGAAACAGATGATGCAGATTCGCGCGTTCGAGGACAAGGTGTTCGAACTGCTGGCGCGCGACATCGCCAAGGGGGCCTCGCACGTGTACGCCGGGCAGGAGGCCGTGGCGGTGGCGGCATGCGCCGTCATCGGCCCTAACGACTACATCACCAGCACGCACCGAGGACACGGGCACTGCATCGCGCGCGGCGGCGACCTGAAGCTGATGCTGGCCGAACTCTGCGGCAAGGCAACGGGTTACTGCCGCGGGCGCGGCGGCTCCATGCACATCGCCGACGTCAGCGCCGGCAACCTGGGCGCCACGGGCATCGTCGGCGGCAACATCCCCGTCGCCACCGGCGCCGCCCTCGCCTGCAAGATGCGCAAGGCCGACAGCGTCGTGCTGTGCTTCTTCGGCGACGGGGCGTCCAACAACGGGACCTTCCACGAATCGCTCAACATGGCCGGCCTCTGGAAGCTGCCCATCGTCTACATCTGCGAGAACAACCGCTACGGCATGTCCGTTTCCGTCGAGCGGGCGTGTTCGGTGAAGGATATCGCCATCCGCGGGGTGGCGTACAACATGCCCGGCGTAATCGTGGACGGGATGAACCTGATCGAGATCAAGGAGGCCGTCGCCGAGGCCGTTGGCCGCGCCCGGAAAGGCCAAGGGCCGTCCCTCATCGAGTGCAAGACCTACCGGTATCGCGGCCATTCCCGCAGCGACCCCAAGAAGTACCGCACCAAGGAAGAGGAACAGTACTGGCACGAGCGCGACCCGATCAAGCTCTTCTCCGGCTATCTGGTCGCCGAGGCGGGATTCACGAAAGAGGAAGTGGCCGCCGTCCAGGCCGAAGTCAATCAGGAGATGGCCGACGCCGAAGACTTCGCCGTGAACAAAAGCCCCTACCCCAAGCCGGAAGAGGTGTATGAGGACGTGTACGTAGGGTACAAGGAAGGCAAGTACGGGCTGACGAGGATCGTGGAATAGCGCCGTGCGCAACGCCAGCCTTCGCAAGGGGCAATCAGCACAAATCAAAGGGAGTTTGAAATGCCTGAAAGGTATTACTGGGAAGCCATCCGCGACGCCTTGCGCGAGGAGATGATCCGCGACCCGAACGTCTTTCTCCTCGGCGAGGACATTGCCATTTACGGCGGCGCCTACGGCGCCACTCGCGGCCTGTATGAGGAGTTCGGCGAAGAGCGCGTGCGCGACGCCCCGATCTCAGAGGCCGCCATCGCCGGCGCCGCCGTCGGCGCGGCCATGGCGGGCCTGCGCCCCGTCGCCGAGATCATGTACATGGACTTCATGACCATCGCCATGGACCAATTCGTCAACCAGGGCGCCAAGAACCGCTACATGTTCGGCGGCAAGACCAAGGTGCCCATGGTCCTGCGCACCGAAGGCGGCGCCGGACGCGGCATCGCGGCCCAGCACTCGCAGAGCCTCGAGGCCTGGTTCGTGCATGCGCCCGGCATCCTCGTGGTTGCGCCGGCGACGCCCCACGACGCCAAGGGCCTCCTGAAGGCCAGCATCCGCGACGACAACCCCGTCTTCTTCATCGAGCACAAGATGCTCTACGGCAACAAAGGCGAGGTGCCCGACGGCGATTACATCGTGCCGCTCGGCAAGGCCAGCATCACCAAGCCGGGCAAGGACGTCACGGTGGCGTCGTATTCCCGCATGGCCCTGCGCGGCCTGGAGGCGTGCCAGAAACTGGCCGCCGAAGGCATAGACGCCGAGATGATTGACCTGCGCTGCCTCAAGCCGCTCGACCTGGAGTGCATCCTGGAATCGGTGCGCAAGACCGGCAGACTCGTCGTCATCTCCGAAGGCTACAAGACGGGCAGCGTGGCGTCGGAGATTGCCATGTGCGTCATCGAGCACGGGTTCGATCTCCTCGATGCCCCCATTGTGCGCGTGTGCGCCGCCGACGTGCCCGTCCCCATGAGCCCCACGCTGGAGGACGAGGCCATCCCCAACCTCGACAAGATCACGACGGCGATTCGGAAGGTCGTACAAAAGAAAATCTAACGGCGGCGGGCACGCCCCGCCGGGGCGTGCCTCTCCCCGTGTTCGGATGGAGAGGTCTTGATGATTTCCAAAGTCCTCATGCCCAAGCTGGGCGAGACCATGACGGAGGCGACCGTCGAGCGCTGGATCAAGAAAGAAGGCGACGCGGTCAAGGTCGGCGAGATCATCCTTGAGATCACGACGGACAAGGCGACCCTCGAAGTGGAATCGTACTGCCAGGGCGTATTGCGCAAGATTATCGTTCCCAAGGGGAAGAAGGTCCCCATCAACACCGTGATCGCGCTGGTGGGCGAGCCGGGCGACAGCCTGCCGGCGGACATACCGGCGGCGCCGGAGGCGGCGCCCGCCGCCGCGAAGGCGGAGACGGCCAAGGCGGAGGCCGCGCCGCAGGAGTCGGCAACCGTTCCCGCGGCCCCGGCCGGCAAGCTCGCGGCCTCTCCGCGCGCGCGGAAGCTGGCCGAAAAGGAACGAGTTCCTCTGGGCGTGCTGCGCGGCAGCGGACCCAACGGACGCATCGTCGAGGAGGACGTGCGCGCCTATGCCGAGAAGCTCGGCGGCATTGACGCAAGCCCCTCGGCGCGCGAGGTCGCCCGCGCCCGCGGCATTGACCTGCTGGCCGTCAAGGGCACCGGCCCCGGCGGCAGGATCACGAAGGAAGACGTCACGCAGACGCGTCCTGCGGCCGCGGCGGCGCGGGGCCGGCGCGAGGAATTGACCGCCATGCGCCGCGTGATCGCCGAGCGTTTGTCGCAGAGCAAGCGCGAGATCCCCCACTTCTACGTCCGGATGGACATGGACATGACGGCCGCCGTCGCCTACCGCAAGGCGTACAATGAGCGCGGCGGCAGGAAACTGACCTTCAACGACATGCTCATGCGGGCGTGCGCGCTGGCCTACGCCGCCGTGCCGGACATGAACTCCGCCTGGCGGGGCGACCACATCTGGGTTCGGCAGGAGGTGAACATCGGCCTGGCGGTCGCGCTTGAGAAGGGCCTCATCGTGCCCGTCGTCAAGGGATTGGAGCGCATGACGCTGGAGGACATCTGCGACACCAGCGCGCGCCTGGTCGAGAAGGCGCGCGGCAAGCGGCTGACCCCCGATGAGTACGAGGGCGGTTGCCTCACGATCTCGAACCTCGGCATGTTCGACGTGGACATGTTCCTGCCCATCATCAACCCCGGTGAATCGGCCATTCTCGGCATCGGCCGGATCACAGAGAAACCGGTCGTGATCGGCGGGGGCATTCATATCCGCTCCATGATGACGGTGGTGCTGTCGGGCGACCATCGCGCCATTGACGGGGCCATCGCCTCTCAGTTCCTCAAGAAGGTAAAGGAAGCCCTGGCCGACCCCGCGTGCCTGGAGAAGAAGTGAGGTTCTTGAAGACCAGTTGCAGGATGGCCGTCCTGGCGGGAACGCTGCTGGTTTCCGGTCTCGCTGGCGGAACACGCGCGGCCGAGCCAACGTCTTCACCATTCTCCGCCGAGAAGGTGCAGGCCCTCATCGGCGAGCTTCGCCGCGAGTATGCCCTTCCGCCGACGCCGTGGGGCGGCGCCGTCCTTCCCGGAAGCCTTGAGGCCCTGCAGGCCGTCTGCGAAGGGGCCGAGCGGGCGGCCTCGCAAGCCGCCAAGGAAGAGTTGATTCGGATAGGCAAACCCGCCCTGCCGCAGGTGATCGGCGCTCTGCAGACGGCCCAAGGGCGAGAGGCCCAAGCGCTGGCCCAAGTCCTCAGCGCCGTCGGCGGGCGCGAAACGATGTACCCGCTGCTGCGGCTTGCCGACGATCCCAACCAGGAGTGGCGCGCCCGGCTGGCGGCCGCCGTCGCGGTGGCCCGGCAGGGCGACCAGAGCCAGTGGCCGTTGTTGCTGGCGGGGCTTTGGCTCTCCGGCGAACGGCGGCTGCTGTCCGACGCCATCGCCGGGACGAGCCTGGTTTCCAACGACCTGGACCGGGCGAGGCTGCAGTGGTTCCGCCGGAGGAACAATCGGACCTTCGAAGAGGTCCGAAACGTCGTGGCGACGCTGGCGCCCCAGACCCGCGCGGCCTCCGTGCCGGCCGACGACATCTGGGGAACCATTGTGGCGTGGGACAAGTGGTGGACCAAGGCGCGGCCGTTCCGGACGCTCACGCTTTTGTCGGACGACCCCTGGCGCAACCGTGTGTGGTGTGAACGCACGTTGGGCACGCTGTCCGAATACGGCCCCCTGGTCGGCGAGATGCGGAGGCTCTTCATCGAGGAACGCTTGAAGACGGCCTCCAAGAAGGGCGAGGCGCTATCCGGCGTCATGGCCGACCTGGCGTCCATGACGTACGGGGCCGAGCCGTTTCCGACCGGAACTCGAGAGGCCGAACGGTTCTCCCTGTCCGGCTACGTGCGGACCGGAAGTCTCATCAGCAACTACGGCTATGGCAGGAAGACCGGGACGTGGGTTCTGATTGACAAGGTTCTTCTCGGGGTGGATAATAGGTGAGTGTGGGTTTTGCGTCAGGTCCTTTAGGAGCGCAGCATCGTCATGATGAGGAATGCTTCATCGTTGCGACACGCCCGCTGTCTCTCAGCGGTTCTTGTCTCCGCCTGCCTGGTTCTCTCATCCGGGTGTGAAACGCTCAAGCCCGTCGAGCCTAAGGGCGCCAAGACCAAGGCGGCCGACGACAAGGTCGAGAAGGCCAAACCGGACGCTTCGGCGCCGCGCGGCCCCAAGAAATCCGCGAAAGACCTGGCCAGGAATATTGACAGCGGACGCAAGCAGCCGGTCGCCGGCCGCCCCGCCCCTCCGACGGCCCCCGCCGGCGCGCCGACCGGCCGCGCCGCCGAGGTCAAGCCCGAACCGGTCGCGGATATTCCCATCCCGCCGGAGACTGACGCGCCGCACGCGGCGAACCTCAATGATCTGCTGGAGAAGAACCCGATTGACGAGAAGGCGGACAGTTTGGTCACAACCGTCGGCAAGATCTCCTCGGCGCGCGTGACGCTCCTTCAGGCCAACGCCGACATCAAGCCGCGCTCCCATACCGGGCATGATGTGGTTCTCTACGTGACCAAGGGCAAGGCCATTCTCACCATCGGGGAGGATCGCCACGTGGCGGCGCCCGGAACGGTGTTCATTATTCCCAAGAAGAGAACGTACAGCCTGGTGAACACGGGAGAGAAGCCCTTCGTCGCCCTTGTCATCGAGGCGCCATCCGGGAGCGCCGCCGACGCCGCCCCCGTGAAGGCCAAGTGACGGCGCCATTGCGAGGGGAGGATTTATGAAACTGCATGCCAAAGGACTTCTGGTTCTCGCGGTTGCCCTTCTGGTCTGCGCCGAAGCGCTGGCCGACCGTCTCTGCCCGCGATGCAACGCCAAGGCGGAGTCCGAGAAGTGGATTTACTGTCCGCTCTGCGGCACGCGCTACGACGGGACCGCCTCGGGCGAGGACGCGTTCATGCGGGAGAAATACGAGCGCGTCTCGTGGGAAAAGGCCCGCATTGATTACGAGAAGTTCAATCACAAGTACGTGCGCATCGAGGTGCGTTTCAACGGGATTCGCGACCACTTCGCCCCCGTGGAACGCATGGGGATCACCGAACGCGACTACGTGAACTTCTACTTCATCGGGAACTGGACAAACTACATCAAGCGGAGCAACCTTCGCCTTGTCGAACGCCTGAAGCGGCTTTCCTCTTACGCCACGATCGTGATGTATGCCCGCATCGAGATTCTGAAGAATCCGGGCAGCCAGGATGTGATTGTGGTGTTGGTGGACGATTTTGACGTGTGAGGCGCGACGCGTCATGCGGAGCGCATCATCCGCGGTTAACGCGTTTCTTGCGGAAGATGACTTCGGTATAGCGGCCCATTTCGGTGCGGACGGTCCAGTTGTCCATCACCTTGTCAATGACGTCCAGGCCCGACCTGGCCGATCCCGCCTGCGATTCATCGCGGCCCGCCTGGTGCCTATGGTAGTTGAACGGCCGGCCGCCCTCATCGCGGACGACCACCGTGATCCCCTCCTTGTCCACGACAATGTCGGCATGGACGCGCGAGACGCCGTACCGTTCCGAACCGTGGATCACGGCGTTGGTGAAGACTTCGTCGGCAGCCAGCTTGATCAAAAAAGCGTCGTGTTGACTGAAACCGGCCTCCTGGGCAAGGCACTCGCAGAGGGCCCTGAAAACCGCGGAATGGCCGCGGCGGGCGGGGAACGTGACGCGGACCGCCTCCGCCCGTTCGAGGGGGGACAACGGAGAGGCGGGCCGCACGGTTTGGGGCTTCACGGATACACTGGCCCTCTCGCGTTCCTCCATGACGACGGACTCGATGGCTTCCTCTTCGTTGCGGGTTGCGGCCAGGATATCCGCCACGACGAGGCACTTGTAGCCGCGAATCCATGATTGCTCGCACTGCCGCACACGCGCGCGCACACGCGGCAGGCTCCGCCCCCGGACCTGAATGGACGCGGCAAACTCCTCCCCCGGCGCAAAAGCGGCCGCCACGTTGACGCCCTTCTCGGTTGGGCAGGATTCCTTGCCGACAACTTGCGGACGGACAAAGGCCGCAATGTGCGTCACCCCCAGTTCACGCAACGTCGCCTCGAAACCCACGCCGGCCACACTCAGCTCTGCGCGGCTGACACCGGTTTGAAGCACACAACCCTTTGCGACAACATCACTCGGCACTCTATAGTCCAAGTTGCGCTCCCGTTGGTGGTTTCAGGACAACCGCAGCGAACGCCCCGACCCGGATCGCGACCGGAGACGTCATTCGGCGGCCAACGCCTCCTGTTCGGTCTCGTAAATCTTCACGAAGTAATGGCCGCCCAACAACTCAAACACTTCGCGCACATAGGGCTGCATTCCGGTGAAACACAGCTTCTTGCCGAGTTCCTTGGCCGTATGACTCATCGCAATGATCTCGCCGACGCCGGCGCTGTTGATGTAGTCAACGCCCTGCATCGCCAGGAGGAACAGTTTCCTGTCCTTCGTCTCGATGATCTTGGCGACTTCTTCGAGGTCCTGCGAGGAGTCTATGGTCCCGTTCACCTGAACGACCAGCGCGGGGCGCGACTCGACCTCTTTGATGCTCACCGACAGATTCCGCATCATATCTCGGACCATCCTTCCGGACACCCCTTCGCACGCAGCCTCAGTCCGGCGAAACCGGACTCCCCCCTCAATGTCAGTAGTCCAAGGCATATGGCCTGTGGCGCGATTGACTTTTCCATGTCGGACTCTCTCCCGCAAGACATCCGCACGCGAGAGAGGTCTTCAGACTGGACCTGCAAGGTATTGGAGCCGGCGGTGGGACTTGAACCCACAACCTCAGCTTTACGAAAGCCGTGCTCCGCCATTGAGCTACGCCGGCTGAGACTCATGCGGAAGTGTTCGCGATTTACCGTTGTTGCCGTCTGCACAATCGGCCGCCTTCCGCCAGACTTACAGGAACGCAGAAGCGCAATCCCGTATTGGAACTTCATGCTACTTCACCGATTATGTTCTGTCAAGAAAAAAGCGTCGCAAGCCGCAAAAAGTGTGGTATATTACCAGCGCCGCTGGAAGCTGGCGACGGAGTTCCAGCCTTGGAGTCGGAGTTTTTCTCTGCTTCCCCCTTTTTGTCCCGCACGGAGTCAGGCATGAAACAATACCGCGTGGCCGTCGTAGGAACAGGGCGCATGGCCGGGTCCATAGACGACGAAGTGCTGCAATATCCCGCCTGCATACTGCCGTACTGCCATGCGGCGGCCTACGCCGCCGTACCGGCGACCCGAATTGTGGCCGCGGCCGACATCAACGAGGCGCAACTCGCCAAGTTCTGCGACCGCTGGAAGGCGCCGGCCCGCTACGAGAACTACCGGGAAATGATCGAGAAGGAGAAGCCCGACATCCTGAGCGTCACAACGCCGGGGACGTCGCACGCCGAGATCTGCGTCTTCGCGGCCGACCACGGCGTCAAGGGCCTCTACTGCGAGAAGGCCATGGCCTGCTCCATGGCCGAATGCGACCGCATGGTCGAGGCCGTCGAGCGCAACGGCGTCAAGTTCAACCTGGGAACGCTGAGACGCTGGCACATCGGCAATGACGTCGTCAAGGATTGCGTGCGTCGAGGCGAACTGGGCAAGCTGACCGCCGTCGTGACTTATTGCGTAGGGTCGCTGCTTCACTCCGCGAGCCACTACTTCGACCTCCTCCTGTTTTTCGCCGACGACGCCGAAGTGGACTGGGTGCAGGGGACGGCCTTTGCGAAACCCGAAGAGACCGCCGCGCAGCGCGTCGAACGCGACGTCGGCGCCAACGGCATCATCCAGTTCAAGAACGGGCTTCGCGGCTATGCCCTGGAGACGGGCCTCATTGCCGAATTCGAGGTCATCGGCACTGCCGGCGCGGTCCGCATCATGAACAACGGCATTGATTACCAGCTTCGCAAGACCACGTCCATGGACGGCGGGAAATGGAAACGCATCGGCGTGGCGCCTTTCCCCGACTACGAGAGAAAGAGTCCCACGGTGCGGTGCATCGAGGACTTGATCCAGGCGATGGACAGCGGCGGCCAGACGCGGGGCAACGTCCGCGTTGCGCGGGCGGGAACCGAGATCGCGCTGGGCATCCTGTCCAGCCACAGGCAGAAGGGAGCGCGCGTCCCCTTCCCGTTGCAGGATCGCTCGCTTTACATGGTCTCGAAATGACTGCGGTTAGTTTTGAAAGGGTTCGCCATGAACAGAGTAGGAGGTCGAATCGTTTGCGGTTGCATTGTGCTGGCGGCATTCCTCATTCTGAGATGGTCGGACGCTCCGGCCCAGGAGGCGCCCAAACCGGCCGCCGAGGAGAAGAAGGCCTCCGCCGAAACCCCCGCCAAACCGAAGGCAGAAGAACCGGCGGCCAAGCCCGCCGAACAGCCCAAGCCCGCAGAACCGGCCAAGCCGGCCGAGCCGCCCAAGCCCGCTGAACCGCCCAAGCCCGCCCCGCCGGCCAAACCGGAGGTCCAAATCGCCAACATAAAGGTCGTGACGAGCGACTTGGGGCCTGCCATTGCCGGGGGTGTTTTCCAGCCTGCCGAGAGAATTGTCATACGCTACGAGATATCCAAGTACCAAACCGACATTGAGGGGAGATCGAACCTGGGCGTGTGGCACGTCCTCAAGTCCGGCGCAGACGCCAAGGAGCTTGGGACCAAGGAGTTCGACATCAAGACCCTCTGCACCCAGGGACCGCCCATCGTCATGACGGCAAAGGCAACGCTCCCTCCCGGCACGCCGCCGGGCAAGTACTACTTCGAGATAAAGGTCGTGGACAACCTGATCGCGCGCACGGGTTACGGCAAGGCCGATTTTGAGATCGGGCCGCCGAAATTTGCCGCCGCCAACGTGCGCTTCACGGCCGACCGCGAGGGCAAGTTCGAGATACCGCCCGTGTTCGCACTGGGGCAGCGGGCCTATCTTCAGTTCAGCGTCCTCGGACTCAAAGTGGACCAGAACACCGTGCGCTGTGGCATCAGCGCCGAGGCCCAGGGGCCGGACGGACTCTTCCGCAAAGTCTTCAAGTCGCAGACAGGCTCCGTGCCCGCCGAGGGAGGCAACGCCCCCGCCGTCCCCGCGACGCTCCTGGTGAACAACACCATGCCCGGCAAGACACAGATGAACGTGGAAGTGCATGATATCAACGGGAACACCACCGTCAACGTGCCGGTAACGTTTGAGGTGCTGAAGGCGCAATGAGCCAAGCCGGAGCGGTCACGCCGGGAAGAGTTCCTTCGCCTTGGTCGCGATGTTCTCGCCGAGTTTCAGGCAGCGCTCGGCATACAGCCCGGCGGGGGCCTTCTGCGAGACCGCGCCGAAGTGCAGATAGGGCGCCCCGCGCGTAATCCCGCCGGAGTAGATGAGCATCCCGCGCACCAGCATGCCCGCGATCATGGTCATCTCGGCGAAGTCCGCGCCCCCGCCGCCCGGCCAGTTCTGCGACGCGGCGCGTCGTACCAGCGACGCGAAGACGCTGCCCAGTTTCCCCGCCAGCGACACGCCGATGGTGTCGAGGAGCTTCTTCATCTGCCAACTGCACGAGCCTTCATACGTGGGGCAGCCCAGGATGACGGCGCAGGCCTCGCTGATAAAGCCGGTGTCCAGGGCGTCCACGGACATCAGCCGCGACTCCACGCCGCCGGCGCGGTCGCAACCCTCCTTGACCAGTTCCGCCATCTTGAGCGTGTTCCCCGTCTCCGAATGATATATGACCGCGATCTTCACTTGCCTGCCTCCTTCCATCCTGGGTACGAGATCACCGACCGGCGAATCGGCGCATAGACCTTGTCCGGACGAGCCGGCGGCCCGTCCTGCGTGTAGATCATGAGCTGCCCGTCCGCCGAGAACGCGACCTCGTCGCGCGGGTCGCCCGTCAGGTCCTCGACGAACACCGTCCCCCGCCCGTAGCCGATCCCGGCCGGGACCTCGCCGGGCGCGAACCGCAGCGCCCGACGACCCCACCCGTCGTAGAAGCCCAAGGCCGCCGCGCTGGTGTAGATGAAGATATGTTCCTGACCGTCGCCGGTCCAGTTCACGGGCGGGCCGCCCTGAGAAAACGTGTCGGGCTGGAAGGTGCAGAGCCGCTCCCCGCTCGCGCTGAAGATCGTGAGTATGCCGTAGTTGCCCCACCGCGTGCCGACCTGGACCTGAAGACCGGGGACGTCGGGACGGAACTTGCCGACATAGCGGCCCTGCGCGTGGCCCACGCGCGAGACGCTCAGCGTGCGTCCCGTCCGGACGTCGAGGAAGTACACACCCGCCGACCCCGCTTGCAGACAGACCACGGCGTCCTGCCCGGCGTCCTCGGCAAGTTTTCCGATGACGGCGGCGTCAATGTGGTGTCCGCCGTGTTTCTTCAAGACCTCGTCCGTCTTATCCATTTCCCAGATCTTGCGGCCATCATGGCCGAGGAGCGTGCCGCCGGCCAGCACCTCCTCCTTGCCGTCACCGTTGACGTCGCAGAACCCGATGCTGTTGCCATGCCCGAAATTGGGCGCAACCGTCGCGCTCCACAGGGGTTTCAGGTGATCGTCGTAAGCCCAGAGCGTATTACCGTCGTTGCCCTCGCGCAGGACAAAATCGGACGGCGCGCCCACGCCGCGCAGGTCGGCCAGCGAGTTCGTCGTGAACATGAATTCTGTCCGACGGCCCGGCATCGAGGGCAGTTCAGCCTCCGCGACGACCTTGCCGTCGCGCAGACTGATCGCGGCCAGGACCTCCTTTCTTGGGTCATTCGGCCTGGCCATGATTCCCGTCAACCGATAGGAACCGTCTTTCAGCGGCCCGCCGATCT
>CAYPFP010000075.1:0-16468 GCA_964409935.1 uncultured Planctomycetota bacterium
ACACGGAACCACACGGAAAAAACCTGGCCGCAAAGAGGCGCAGAAGGCGCAAGAATGATTAGAGACGAATGGCTGTTTTTTTGCGACTCTTGCGCCTTTTTGCGGCTTTATGCCTCTGCCGTTCCATGCCGCATCCCTCAGAAAAGTAGCCTGACCCCTTTTCCTTTCTTTTCCTTTCTGACCCGTTTTGTCTTTGTCTTCAGGTCAACGGCATAAAGGAAAAAGTGCAAAGAGAAGAGTGAACCACGGCCTCACCGCCCAACCGTCACTCCGCACACTACCCGAAAGCCGTAGTTGTAGTTCCGGGAGGAGGGCGTGTACCTGTAACGGTACGCGGCGCGGCAGTTGGTGGCGTTGTAGTTCCACGCCCCGCCGCGCACCACGCGGGCCTTGCGCTTCGCGCCGCTGAAGTCCACCTCCTCCGCGTCCTCCTCGTCCGGCCCCTGCGGATTGCGTTTCGCGTCCTTCAACCTGTAGTAGTCCGTCTTGAACCAGTCCCAACACCATTCCCGGACATTCCCCGCCATGTCGTAGCAACCGTAAAAGCTCTTGTTCTTCTGGAACGAGCCGATCGGCATCGTCATCCCCCCGCCGGGAACGATTTCCTTCGTATACTTGTCGCTCTTCGTGAAGGCCTCCCATAGGTCGCTCGCCACGCCGTCGTTCGGGTCGAATCTCAGGCCATACCTGCCCACCCACGTCCCCTGCCAGTTGCAGTTCCGGGGGTCCCAGTTATTCCCCCAGGGATAGATAAATGCCTTGGGTCCACGCGCCGCCTTCTCCCATTGCGCCTCGGTGGGTAGCCTCACCTCTGAACCCTGAACCCCGAACCCTGAACCCTTCCCCTTGTTCACCCATTCGCAGTACTTCTGCGCGTCCTCCCAGGACACATAAACGACGGGATGATTGTCTTTTCCTTCCGGGATTTCGCCGCCCTTCCAGTGGTTAGGCGGCGTGAACTTGGCGGCCTCCACAAACGCCTTCCACTCGGCGTTGGTCACCTCGTATTTGCCGATGAAATAGGCGTCCAGATACACCTTGTGCTCGCTCTCGTTCTCGCCCATGAGGAACTCGCCGGCGGGGACATACACCATCCCCTCCGGCACGTCAATTCGCTTGCCCTGGTACATCATCTTGTACGTCTTCGGCGACAGCGGATGCGGTATCTTCTCCCCCGTCGCGGCCGTGGCAACGTAAATGT
Source organism: uncultured Planctomycetota bacterium (assembly GCA_964409935.1). Classification (GTDB taxonomy): domain Bacteria; phylum Planctomycetota; class Brocadiia; order JAADGH01; family CAYPFP01; genus CAYPFP01. The sequence continues at coordinate 1,202 of CAYPFP010000075.1, forward strand.
CATCGTATGATTTCACCGCAGAGGGCGCAGAGGGTTCTTTTCCCTTTTCCTGGGTCGGCGTGGATCGGCGTTCATCGGCGGTTCCCGTCTTTTCCGTTCTCTGCGTGCTCGGCGCCTCTGCGGTGGCAATCTGTCTGCCTTTTTCAACGGCCTCGGCGTGCTCCTTCGCCGCCCGCCTGAGCGTCTCCACATACTTCAGTTCGCCCGCCACGTCGGCGTTGAGCTTCTTCGCCTTCCCCAGCGCGTCCAGCGCTTCGTCGTAGTCGCGGTCTGAGGCCGTCCCTTCGACAAGGTAGGCGGCCACGCCCAGGAAATCCTCCGCGCTGTCGGGGGCGGCGGCCTTGCGGTAGAAGTTCGTCGTCTCCTCCCGCGTCAATTCGCCCCACGCCTTCCTGATCCCGGCAGCCAGCCCCTTCTCGTCCGCGCTCTTGACGGGGCCGGCGAAGGCGAACCGCTTCGAAAAATCCCCCATCTCCACCTTCGCCGCGCCGGAGTTCACGCGCTCGACGGTCCGCTTGCGAAGTCCTCCGATACGGTCGAGGTTGACCAGTTTCTGTCGGATGAGGTCCGGGTACTTTTCCTCAAGAAGGGCCACCCGCGCACGCGCCGCCTCGTAGTCCCTCGCCGCGATCTTCTCATTCACCGGCTGGATGTCGTCGAGATACGCCAGCAGATCAACGGAGGTTTCTGGTTTCGGGTTTCTGGTTTGGGGTTTCGGGTTGGACGGCCACGACGGACGGCAACGGACTTCCCGCAGATTGCGCAGATGGCGCAGATTCTTCGGGCTTCTCTTTCTGCTCTTTCTGCGCTAATCTGCGCCCATCTGCGGGGTCTGCCTTCTGCCCGCTGTCCGTTATCGGCGCGGATCGGCGTTCATCGGCGGTTCCCGTCGTTGCCGTTGTTCCTGGCGGCCAAAGACCCTTCGCACGGAGTTCTTGTTCTGTATATTCCTTCCCCCCGACAAGATACCGCTTCTCCACGACCTCCTGCGGCCTCGGCGCCTGCCACCCGGGGAGGATGTAAACGAAGAAGAATACCAAGACGGCTATGGTCGGCACCAAGCCAACGAGATAGGGCGCCGGAGAGGCTTTCTTGCGCGCGGCGGCAACGGCCTTGCGCCCCGTCTGCACGGCCAGCGCCGCCGCCAGCGTGGATTCCCCCATCGCCAACTCCCGCTGCGCACTCCCCTCGCCCAACAACACGTTCAGCGCGGCCACAATCTCCCCCGCCGTCTGGAACCGCTCCTCTGCATTCTTCGCCATCATCCGCTCGATGAGCGCCGCTGTCGGCTCGGGAACCTCCGGCGCAATCGTGCGTACCGGCGGCAGGGCTTCATTGATGTGTTTGTACATCACCGCGTGCGTGGACTCGGCCTCAAAGGGCGGCCTGCCCGTGATGAGCCGGTAGAACACGCAACCCAGCGAATAGATGTCGGTTCGCCCGTCCACCGGCCGGGCCGACCCCTGCTCCGGCGACATGTACGCCGGCGTGCCCATGACCACCCCCGACGACGTCAGGGCCGTCGTGGCTTCGCCCGCCTTGGCCAGCCCGAAGTCGGCCACCAGGGCGCGGCCGTCTCGCGTCAGCATGATGTTCGAGGGCTTGATGTCCCGATGCACGATCCGATGGCCGTGCGCGGCCGCCAGCGCCAGGGCCACTTCCCGCACGATGCGCGCCGCCTCCAACGGGGCGAGCCGCCGCTGCTTCTTGATCTGGTCCTCCAGCGTCCCCCCGTCCACGTACTGCATGGCGATGAAGAGCCGCTCCTCCTCCGCGCCGATGAAGTAGACCGGCAGGACATTCGGATGCTCGATCTGCGCCGCCGCCTGCGCCTCGCGCAGGAAGCGCTGGGCAAAGTCCTCCCCCTTCTCCAGCAGGGCGTCGGGGAGCAGCTTGATGGCCACCGTCTTGCTCAGGCGCAGGTCGCGGCCCTTGTACACCGTCGCCATGCCCCCCGCGCCGAGTTTGGACTCCACCAGGTAGTGGCCCAGGCGCCGGCCGACCAGCGGATCGGGTTTCGGCGACCCGGTTGCGGGCGCCGGTTTCGCCGGTTCGGGCTTCGGGGCGGCAGAGACCCCCGGCACCGCAAACGGCGACTGACAGGCCTCGCACTTCACCGTCTTGCCCGCCAGTTCGGTCCTGAGGTTATACTCCTTGCCGCACGCGGGATTGGGACACTTCGCGCGTATGGCCATAGTGCATCCCTCCTGTACGGCGGCGTCGCCGGATGGCTGGCGGCAAAGACCTCACGCCGCACCCCGCAAACATGCGGCTTCGCCGTCTGATGACCCAAGGTCAAGTCGAATTGTAAGTCAGCGCGGCGGGAACTTCAAGCAGGAATGCCCTCTTCCCGTCAAGTTGATTGAAAAGTCCGGGGGCTTGCATTATGATACCGTGACAAAGGCGGAGAAGCAAGAAGGATGCGGTCTTTCCGCATGGGAGTGTCGAACTGCGCTCGGGTGGAGGAACTTTGAAATCGGGTCGAACGGTGCACTATGAAATTGTCGCGGAAAAATAGACTTGCCGTCGCCCTCTTTTTCCTGTCGGTGTCCGGCACAGGCGCCGTCCACGCGGAGGAATCGGACATGAGACCCGCCGTAATCGAACTTTGCCGCAAGTACGTCGAGGGGTTTGGGAGCCAGAGCACCCATCTGGTTTACCACCACCGCCTCAACGGGCCGAAGGGCCTGGGCGCCCTCTCCAGTCCGGACGAAATCGCCGCCGGTACCGTGCGCGGAAAGGAAATGCCCTACGGCTACGGGTCGGGCATCCAGGACGTCGCGCTGGAGGGCGGGCATTTCCTCTTCGCTTTGTGCGACGCCTGGGACGCCACGCAAGACGCCTACTTCGCCGACGCCGCCCGATCCATCTTCTCGGGAATGAAACGCATTGCGGCGGTCAGCCCCGTTCCCGGCTTTGTCCCGCGGGGTCCGCATCCCGACGGAAAGAGTTACTACCGGGACTCCTCCCTGGACCAGCACACGACGTTCGTCTACGCCCTCTGGCGGTTCTCCCGAAGCCCCCTGGCCGCCGAAGAAGACAGGAGATTCATCGCCGACACCCTCGAAAAAGTGGCTCAGCGCATGGAGAAGAACGGGTGGGGCATACGCGTGGAGGACGGCTCAAAGCAGGCGCACGTCGGTTTCGTCTGGCTGCAGCACACATGCATCGGCGCGGAGGTCTTGCTGTCTTTTCTGGCATCCGTCCACGACGCCACGGGCAACGACCACTGGCGGCAACTGTACGAGCGGATGGGCGGCGAAAAGGACGGCGTGCGTTGGCGGCTGCTGAGCGCCGACAGCCTTGAAAAATGGCCGCCCCTGACCCTGTACAGCAATCAATTCGCCGTGGGGCTGGCCGCGCTCTCAAGGACGGAGAAGGACGAGGGCCGCCGCGCCCAACTCAAGGAGATGCGCAAGCGTCTCGCCGAAAGGGCCTTGCGCTCCAACGTCTTCGACGAGCGGCTCTGGCGGCGGCTCGACTGGGCCGGCGAGTGGTCTTCCGAACAGATCGAGGAAAACCTGAAGCCCTTCGGCCTTTCGCAGCAGAATCAGGCGACCGTCTTCGACATCTACCGCCGTTTCGACGCCGGATTGTGGGCCGGCCCCTACAGCCCGCAGCGAAAGGTCAATGACAAGCTCTGTTTCGGGATCCCCACCGTCGCCTTTCACATGGCGCTTCTTTCCGGAGATCCCGCCCTTGTGCGCGAGGTCAGACCGCATGTGGAGGACATGGTTCGGAAGATGCTCGACCACGGTCATCTGTACACCAGCGGCGAAAACTTCAACCGCTCCGTCGTCGTCGGCCTGCACCTGCTGGCGCTGCTGAACGCGCGCTGACAGCAAGCGCGGCGGATTGCCGTCGCTGCGACCGCGTCACGGAGTTCCCGCCTTCACGACATAGGTTGCCTCCGTGGGCGGAACGTCAAATCGCACGACCCGCCCCTGCGGGGCCGCTTCCGGCCTGATCGTTCGCACGCCGGAACCATCGGGCCTCGACACCGTTAGTTTGTCGCTCACCCAGCCCGCCGGCAAGGTCAACGCGATCGTCAGCGGCTGATCAAACAGCGCTGGATCCGTTCCGCACCGCAGGTTCAGCGCCACGCCCTTCGGCCCGACGGACGACAGCGACAGCCCCGCCGCCTTCCGCTCCTGCTGATACTTGAAGGCGTCGGCAAGCCCCGCGATCCACAAGTCCGCCTCCTGGGCCTTGATGACCTCCAGAGCGGCGCGGAAATTCTGCTCGCTGGCGCTCTGCTCCTTGCCGATGGAATGGAAGTGTATGCGGCACCACAACTCGCGCTCCAGATGTCTGGCGAGATGCTGGCGAAGGGCGCCGGGCCGGTCGCCGTACACGTCATCCATCCCCAGCGAGCCGGACACGTTGAACAGGCGGTGCTTGTCCAGATAATGGCGCAGGGACTTCGTCGTCACCCATGAGGTGCCGCCGCCGAGGTTCAGGGCCAGCAGTTTGCTGCGGTCGGGGAACAGACCGCGGATGTATTCGGCGGCCTCTGCGATCTCGCGTTCCATCTCTTCGTCGCTCTCGGCCCCGCGATGCCGCATGGTGTGGTTGCCGAACTCGTGTTCGCCGCGCCTTGCGCAGGATTCCCAGTCTTTCTTGCGGCTTTGATAGTCCGCCGCGCCGGGGTTGATCATGAACGTACCCCGGTAGCCGTACTCCTCCAGGATCGGCATTGCCGTCGCAAGATGCGAGGGGTGCGAGTCGTCAAACCGGATGCTCAGCGCGGCGCGGCGCCCGCCGTACCATCCGCATATCTCGGCCTTCAGGCCGCTGGCGGGGTCGGTCGCTGTACGTTCGCTTTCCGGCGGCAAGGGTAGCGACTTGGGATCGGGCATGCCGGCGGCTCGTATGAGATACGCGGCGGCGGTCGGCGGTACGCGTAACTCCAGTCGGTGCCATTCGATGCCGTCGTGCCGAACGGCGAGGGGTCGGCCCTTTGCGTCGAACACCTGCACGTCCTCCGCCGGCCACGTCCGGGGTCCGGACGGCGGCAGTTCCACGCGAACCACGAGAGGCTCCCGTTCGCCGGCGGGGTCCACGTCAACCCTCATCTCATATCGCCCCAACGCCGTGAGGGTTACGCCGGCCTTTCCCTGCCCTCCGCGAATCTGCGCCTTCACGCCGTCCGCCTCGGCTTGAGGACCGGCGGCCCCAACGTCGAACGCTGACAGAAAGGCGCACGCCGTCACCAACAAGATGCGCCCCAGCGCAGAAGCCATGGCGGTTCTCCTTGCCCCTTAGCCGCAAGCCTGCCGGCACGCCGCGACGAGCGCATCCGACGCGGCGCTCTGCCCGAAGATCATCTCGACGGAATAGACGGCGGCCTTGGTGAGGTCCCAGTCGTCGAAGGTGTCGTTGGCCTCGATGGCGGCCGTGCAGTCGCGCAGCAGGATGATGCCGTAGCCGCGCTGGTGCATGGCGGAGATGCCGTAATCGCGGAAAGGCACGCACATGTTGGCGGCGAAACCGGCATAAAATAGGACGACGATCTTCCGGTGCTTGCACAGACGATGAAGCTGCTCCCCGGTGGCGATGACGAAGTCTTCGGCCTGCGGCTCGATGACTTTCATGATGCGCCGCGTCTTCACCCGTTCCATGTAGTCTTTGCGCCAGGACTCCTGCGGTCTGGCCAGATGGGCGTACTTGCCGGTGCGCTTGCGGAACTCTTCGGGCGGCCACGTCTCGCCGGCGCCGCCTCCGCCGAAGAGTTCCTTCTCGGCGGCGTAGCGCGTCCATTGAGGATAGAGCATCGCCGATGGCGGCGAAGGCGCGTGCACGACCGTGATGCCTGCCTTGCGGCAAGCCGCCACGACGGGCGCGATCTTCTCCTCCGTGATCTTCGCTCCCCGCTCCAGGTGGGTCGTATAGGGATGCTCGGCCCAGACATCCACCAACACCAGCGCCGCTTCCTTGGGATCCATCTTCCAGGTGGCGTCGGCATGACGGAAGTTCCGTTCCGAAAGCTCCTGACCGCCTTCGGTGTCGAAGCGATAATAGCGAATCGGCACTGCAATCTCACTCATGGTTTGTCTCCAATGGTGCTCTTGGGGAGTCTCCGATGCAGGGAGACTTTGTCAATCGAAGTTATAATATACTGCACACGCGCCACTTATGCCTTGTCAGTGTGACAGGCACACTGAATCGCCTAGTGTGACAGGCACACTGAATCGCACTGAATCGTTTTTTTTCTTCGGCGCGTAATCGGCGTTCATCGGCGGTTCAGTTCCCGTTGCCGTTACCGTGGAAACGCGCTGGTGCCAGGCACCAAGATTCCAAGATTCCCTGGCGATCTACTTCGGTGAAGACGTCGTTCTTGTCAATGGCGCCCTGCCAGGCGCGGGCGTTGAAGGTGAAATCGTTGCGCAGAATGAGGGTATTGCCGTTCGGTTTGCGGCAGAAGTCATGGTGCTGCCGGCAGGCATATGACCAGAGGACTTTGTTGTCCCGGTCGGCCTCCAAGACGCCCTCGCGCATACGCGCATAGAGGATGCGCCCATCGGCCAGAAGTTCGGCTATCTTGGTATACTTGCCGGTGCGCCATTGATGGACAATCCGGCCCTCGCGGTCAATAAGCACGAAGCCCTGGCCCGCGTAGGGCGTATAGAGAATGTAACCTTCTTGCGTCTTGTCGGGTTTGTGAATCCTCAACTCGCCGCTTTGCGACGTCATTGCGCCTCCGTTTGGTTCAGTGCGGTGCGTAACCGCGAGTCTTCTGGTTCGCACATAACTTATGGAGACAGGGCGCGCCGGAACCGGCGGCGGAAAGGTCTTACTGGTCGGTCGGTTCGGCGCTCAACGGTTCCGACAGCACTTGCGCCCTGTCTCTGTCCATCTGTTCGATGAGTTCCTTTGCGGATGGGAACTTTCGTTCTTCGCGCAGCCGGCGGACAAAACGGACCTCGATGTCCTTTCCGTACAGATCGCCGTCGAAATCCAGGATGTGGACTTCCACTGTCTCGCGCGGGCGGGGGGTCGCAAAGGTGGGTCGGAAGCCGATGGACGCCAATGCTTTGTGTAGTTTGCCTTCGCACAGAACCCGACTGGAATAGATTCCGCGCGGCGGGCGGACCTCATGGTGGAGGTCCAGGTTGGCGGTGGGATACCCGAGCGAGCGGCCTCGATGGTCGCCGTGGACGACCGTGCCGAGCAGCGAGAAGGGGCGTCCCAACATGCGGGAGGCCTTCTGCAATTGCCCTTTGACGATGGCGTCGCGGATGGTGGTGCTCTTCACGGGAACGCCCTCGAGCATCACGGGCTCGACTGAACATGCCTGGTAGCCGAATTTCGGTTCGAGTGCTCTGATGAGTTTAAGGTCTCCCTCGGCGCCGCGTCCGAACCGGCAGTCGAAGCCCCAGATGATGCCGCGGACCTTGAGCCAGTCATGGATGACCTCCCGTACGAAATCCTCCGCCGGCATGGCGGCCAGGGCGGGGTCGAACTTGAGCACGACGGCCACGTCCACGCCGAGGCTCTCAAATAGCACGAGCCGGTGGCGCAGCGGCGTGATCATGGGGGGGGCCTTGTGGGAGATGACCGATTCGGGATGCCGGTCGAACGTGACGACGACGGCCTCGCCTTCCATTCGGCGCGCCCAGGCGATGGTGTCGCGCAGGATTCTCTGGTGGCCGAGGTGTACGCCATCGAAGACGCCGAGCGTCATCACGGGCCATCGCCACGGTCCGGCCGCCGATTTTCTGCCAAACAGGACCTTCATGCCATATTGCGGGATAGAGCCTTAGCGCCGATGACCTGCTCAAGGCGCGCAAAGTCCTTGAGCGCAAGATGCAATACCGATCCCAGAGCGGGTCCCGGCGATGCCGGAAGGCCCCTTACTCCTCCGCTCTGCTGTCCCAGTCGCCGCCTATGCCGGTGAGGCGGGCGTTTTCCATGAGTTCTTTCATCCAGGCCCGCGTGACGGCGGCCTGTTCTTCGCCGACATAGCGTTGCCGATGCTGGTCAATGTTCTTCTTGAACTCGGCGTAATCGGCGGGCTTGCGGTCGGCGACCTGAAGCAGGTAGCAGGCCTTCTCGCCCTTCTCTTCGATAGCCAGGCCGACAGCCTTGCCCTTCAACGCGAAGACCTCGCGGGCGACGTGGGGGCGGTCGCCGCCGATGCCCGTGGAGAATTGGTGCAGTTCGCCGTCGCCGAAGGAGGTGGGGCGCGTGAAATGCTCGGTCTCCTGAATCTTCACGGCGGGTTCCGGCGCTTTGGGCTTTTCGGCGGGGGTCTTTTCCTTTTCCTTATCGGGCGGGGGGGCGGGCTTGGATTCCGGAAGCTTGGGCACTAGCTTCTGGGCCTCGGCAAGGGCGGCCTCCAGGCCTTTTTCGTTGGCGATCTTGAGGCAAACCTGGGCCGTCTCCACGGCCTTCTTCATGGCGAGGTCGGTCTTGAGGTCCTTCACGACCTGTTCGCGCACCGATTCGAGGGACTGCACTTCCGGCAGGCGGCGCGCCAGGGTCTGGAAGATGTACCATCCGACCGGCGACTCCAGCCTGCGGCTGGGTTCCCATTCCTTGCGCGAGAAGGTCTGGTCGGCAAAGCCGGCGATTCCCGGCACGGCGCTCTCGTCGTCTCGCGGGAAGAACTTGGTCTTGACGTAGGTAAGTCCTTCCTTGGCCAAGGGGGCGGCGGCCTTGGAGAAGTCGGCCTGGTCGGCCTGATCCAGTTGCGACAGAATGCCTTCTTCGGCCTTGCTGATGAGTTCTCTTGCGACGCGCCGGGCTTCCTTGGCTGCGAGGTTCTTCCGAATCTCTTCTTTCACTTCGTCGAAGGGTTTGTACTGAGGCTCGGCCGGTTTGGCTTCTTCGGTCTTGGGTTTTTCCGCCGCCGTTTTGGGGTCGGCGGCTTTCGGGTCTTTGGCCTCGGCAGGCTTCGTGTCCTTGACCGGTTCGGGCTTTGCGTCTTCCTTCTTGGCGGGTTCCTTGCCGGCCTCTTCTTTCTTGTCTTCGGGTTTCGCAGGCTCTTCCTTCTTCGGCTCGATCTTGTAGTCTTCCTTGCGGTCTTCGTAGTACTGTTTGATGTCGGCGTCGGCGACCTTCACGATCTTCTCAAGGTCGGCGTACTTCGCCAGGACGACCTCGGCTTGAACCATCTCTTTCAGTTTGTAACCCGCGATATTGCTGACGGGATCTGCGATGTCGTTCTTGTGGTCTTCATAAAACTTCTTGATCTGTTCTTCGGTGACCGACACGGCGGCGATGAAGTTCTCGGGCTTGATGGCGATATAGCGCGCCTTGACCTTCTCGTTGTCCTGGGCATAGCGTTCCCATACCGCGGTGTCGCTGAGGTTGGCTTCTTCGCGCACCAGCCCCATGAGCTTCATGATAAGCAACCGATCGCGCAAGGCCTTTTCGAAGTCGTGCCGCGTGATTCTCCGCTCGAGAAGGAAGGCCTCAAACGCAATTTCGTTGAAATTCTCTTCGCCTCCCCGCATGAGCTTGATGTAGGTCTGAACCTCCCCGTCGGATGCCTGTAGTCCGCGGCGTTCGGCCTCGCGCGCCAGAACAAACTGCCGCCAGCCCATCTCGCGGAGCAGTTTGGGGTCGCGTTCCTGCATGGGAAACGCCGCCTGCCAGCGGTTTACGAACTGGGTGAAGTCGGACTCGTTTACCTTGACGCCGGAGATCTCGCCCACCGTTTGCTGCGGCGAGAAGAAATAGGTCCAGTACCCGCCGAAGCCCCATGTCACCATCAGGAAGGCGGTCAAGAAAACCAGAAATTTCTTCTGGTGTCGTCGAAACCAGCCGAGAGCCATAGGATTCCTCAGATTGGACGATGTTTCGGGCCGCATCAGCCCGCTAAATAACGCAAGGGCACGATTGGTCGTGCCCCGCAAGGACAGGCAGGAGACGGACGTTGCTTTGAGCGTTTCTTCAACTTAGAATTATAAGTAAAAGGGGTCGCGGGAATCAACTCTTTTCGGGGCGCTCTGCCTGTGAGATGCCGCCCTCATGCCATCGGGCGACGCCGCCGAAACCTTCCCGAAGGGCCGAAGGAGTCTTGACAGGACCCGGCGCTATCTGGTTTAAATGAAATGTTTGTTCGCTTTGTGGACGCATTGGAGAAGCATGGTGGCGAAAAAAGTGAAGTGCCTGGTGGTGGTCGAGTCTCCCGCCAAGGCCAAGACGATCAACAAGTACCTGGGCAGCGATTACGACGTTAAGGCCTCCCTCGGTCACGTGCGCGATCTGCCCAAGACCCGCATGGGTTTGAAGATGGACAACGGCTTTCAGCCTGTTTACAGGATCATGAAGGAGCGCGAGGCCGTCGTCAAGGAGTTGAAGGCAGCCGCCAAGAAGGCCGATAAGGTCTATTTCGCAACCGACCTTGACCGCGAGGGCGAGGCCATCGCCTGGCACCTGTGTTTCGCCATGGATGTGCCGATGGAGTCCGCCTATCGGGTGATCTTCAACGAGATCACCCGCAGCGCGATCCGCGACGCGTTCTCGCAACCGGGCCGGATAGACCTCAACAAGGTTAACGCCCAACAGGCCCGGCGAATCCTGGACCGGTTTGTCGGATACGAGCTGTCGCCGCTTCTCTGGAAGAAGATCGCGGGCAAGCTCAGCGCGGGCCGCGTGCAGAGCGTGGCGTTGCGGCTGGTGGTGGACCGCGAGAAGGAGATCGCCGCCTTCAAGTCCCAGGAGTACTGGACAATCCAGGCGGAGTTGGAGACCCGCAAGAAGGAACGTTTTCTCGCGGAGCTGGTTCGCTACGACGGCAAGCGCCTCGTGAAGCCGCCCAGCGGCGAGAAGGCCGCCGAGGAGACCGAAGACGGCGACGAGACCAACGGCCAGGAGGCCCAGGCCCCCGCCGACGCCAAGGCCTTCTGGGTCGCCAACGAAGCCGAGGCGAACCGCATCGTCGAGGCCCTGACCCGTTCGCCCTACGCCGTGGGCAAGGTCGAGGCCAAGGAACGCGCCAGCTATCCGCCGCCCCCGTTTACGACCAGCGCCTTGCAGCAGCAGGCGTCGGTCAGGTTGCGTTTCCGGTCGTCCATCACCATGCGCGTGGCCCAACAGCTTTACGAGGGCATCGAGATGGGCAGCGAGGGTTCTGTGGCCCTCATCACCTACATGCGCACCGATTCGGTCCGCGTCTCCGATCAGGCCATCTCCCAGTGCCGGGAGGTCATTGCCTCGAAGTTCGGGGAGAAGTTCGTCCCCGAAAAGCCGTCTTTCTTCAAGTCCAGGGAATCGGCGCAGGGCGCCCACGAGGCCATCCGGCCCACCGAGGTCTCCCGCACGCCGGAGGATGTCAAGTCGCACCTGACCGAAGACCAGTATAAGCTCTACACCCTGATCTGGAAGCGTTTTGTGGCCAGCCAGATGGCGCCGGCCAAGTACCTGGACACCAAGGTCGAGATCGAGGCCGGTCCGGGCGTGTTTCTGGCCAAGGGCTGCCGGATGCTCTTTGAGGGTCACACCGTGCTCACGGGCCACGGCGACGACAAGCTGTTGCCCCCCTTGGAGACCAACCAACCGCTTGATCTCATCAAACTGAATCCTGAACAGAAATTCACGCAGCCCCCGCCCAGATACACCGAGGCAACGCTCATCAAGACCCTCGAACGCGAGGGCATAGGCCGTCCGAGCACCTACGCTCCTATCATCTCCACGATCCAGCAGCGCGGCTACGTCAAGGTGCTTCAGCGCGTCTTCCATCCCACCGAGTTGGGCACGTTGGTGACCGACAAGCTCGTCAAGCATTTCCCGGACATCATGGACGTCCGCTTTACGGCGCATATGGAACAGGAGTTGGACCGGATCGAGGGTGAAGGGGAGGACTGGCAGAAGGTCCTGCGCGAGTTCTATGAACCTTTCCAGGCCGACCTTCAGAAAGCGAAGGATGAAATGACCAGCGAAAAGGGCGAGGCGAAGGACTCTGACGTGGTGTGCAAGCAGTGCGGCAAGCCGATGGTCGAGCGCTGGAGCAAGAGCGGGAAGTTCCTCGGCTGTTCCGGCTATCCGGAGTGCAAGTTCACGATGTCTCTGGACGAAAACGGCGCGCCGGCAGAACCCAAGGAAACGGACATCAAGTGCGAGAAGTGCGGCAAACCCATGGTAATCCGCCGCAGCAAGCGCGGGCCGTTCCTGGGCTGTTCCGGATACCCCGAATGCAGGAACGCCAGGCCGTTGCCCAAGGAGGGCGAGACCCCCGCGCCTTCGCCGGAAGGCGCGGCCGCTCCGGCGCCGGACGACGCGGTGCAGCCGCCTTCGGCGCCGGCGGCCCCCGAAGTCAAGCAGAACTGCGACCTCTGCGGCAAGCCCATGGTCATGCGCTGGAGCAAGCGCGGGCCGTTCCTGGGCTGTTCGGGCTTCCCAGCCTGCCGCAACATCAAGCCTGTCTCGGAAGGCCAGGCCCCCCCGAAGCCCGCCGCCGAGTCGGGGGAGAAGTGCGAGAAGTGCGGCTCGCCCATGCTCATCCGTCGTTCGGCGCGCGGCAGGTTCCTTGGCTGCTCCAAGTACCCCGAATGCAAGACCACCAAGCCCTACAAAGGACCTTCGGAGCCGCCGCAGGAAACCGGTGAGAAGTGCGACCAGTGCGGAAAGCCCATGGTCGTGCGCACCAGCGCGCGCGGCAAGTTCATCGGCTGCACCGGCTATCCCAAGTGCCGCAATATCAAGCCGTACCTCGAAAAACCCGCCGAGCAGTAAGCGCCGGACCGGCCTTTTCGCAGGGCGACGGCGCGTCCTGCCTGCGGGCAGACGCAATCCCCGGCGCTGAACCGGCCCAATGCGAGGTGCAAGCATGAGACACGCGCTCCGCGTTTTTCTGGCCGCCCTGGTTTCCCTGTCCGCCTGCCCGCCTTCCCGCCATGCCTCTGCCCAGGAAACGTCCGTTCCCCCCGGCGCCGTCCGGATCACGGTGGATCCCGGCGCCTTTGACGGCGACGGCGCATGGCCCCTCGGCGCGGGTGTGCCCGTGCCGCAAGGCGTGCTGAAGTCGGCAGCCAACATCCGTCTCAAGGGCGAGAGGCAGGGCGTTCTCCCCCTGCAGGTCACGGAAAAGACCAAGTGGCGCGACGGGAGTGTGCAGTGGCTCTGGCTGGACTTCCAGGGAAACCCGCGCGACCGATATTCTCTCGACTTGAAAGCAGAACGCGAAGGCGACGCAGCGCCCCTCCCTTCCGTCACGGTCTCGCAGGACAACGCGGTCGTGACCGCCGACGCCGGCGCCATGACCGTGATGTGGGACAAGAACTTCGCGTCGCCGACGAAGGTCTTCGTCGGGAAATCCTGCGTCGTTGAGGGCGACGGGGAGGGCATCTACGTCGTGGACAATCGCGGGCGTCGGGGCGTGCTCGGCGGCACAAGCGCGGAACTGGCGTGGAAGGTCGAATCGGCTGGCCCTGTGCGAGCGGTCGTGCGCGTCGAGGGCTGGTACGCAACGGCCGATGGCGAGCGACTGGCGCGCGCCATCGTGCGCTACTACCTGCACGCCGGCCGCGCCTTCTTCACCATGGACCACACTTTTATCTTCACCGAGGACACCGACCAGCTCTGGTTCAAGGAGGTGGCCGTGCGGTTCCCGTGGCGGGGCGGCGATTCCGCCCGCGCGCGGTTCGGCGTCAAGGACGCCCCGGAGATCGCGACGGACATCGGCGGCGAGAAGGACGAGGCGTGGATATTCCAGGACGACTACCCGCACTTTGCGCAGAGGCGCTCGCACTTCTCCGCCGGCAATCAGCAAGGCGAGGTCGCCGCGGGCTGGTGCGAGGCCGCCGACCGCGCCTCCGGCATCTCCGTCGCCGTGCAGGATTTTGCGCGGCAGTTCCCCAAGGAACTGTCCGCCGACCGACGCGGCGTGACCGCCCGGCTCTGGTCCGGCCGCGGCGGCAAGGAGCTGGACTACCGCCCCTCCACCCTTGTGGACGACTATTACGGCAACGACTGGATCGGCGCCATGAAGAAAGGCCCCGTCGGCGGCGAGATGGTCCCCTGCGACGCCGACGGCTTCCGCAAGCTGAACCCCTCCGGTCTGGGATCGGCGCGCACGCACTTCCTCTTCTGCGCCTATCACGCCACGCCGCCCGACGCCGCGGTGTCGCCGCGTCTGGCCGCGGCCTTCGAGACGCCGCCGGTCGCCCTGGCCGACCCTGCCTGGCTCTGCTCCTCCGGCGCTCTCTGGCGCGTCGCGCCGAAGGACGAAAAGCGTTTCCCCGAAGCGGAAAAATTCATCTCCGAGTTCTTCGATATCTGGCTCGGCCGCATGAGCGAGTTCCCAATGAACGGATGGATCGGTCGCGGCGTCGGCCCGGAACTCACATACGAGACGCGCGAGGACGGCAAGACCTGCGCCGCCTTCTACCGCCTCAATAACATCGCCCCCTACCACACGCCCCGGAACGTCTGGACGGCCTACTATCGCTCCGGCGACCGCAAGTTCCTCGATTTTGCAGAGCCGTTCACGCGCTTCCTGGCCGACTTCAGCACCGTCCACTGGAGCGGCGGACGCGACAAGAAGGAGAAGGGCCTTATCGTCATCGGCGCCTCTCCCTTTCCCCTCTACTGGGCGGGCGCGGGCTACTGGGAGACGCGCGGCCAGTCCACGGACTTCTTGGTCCCCTTCCGGCTGGCGTACTTCCTGCGCGACAGCCGCTGGGCGCGCGACTGCCTCGATTTGTACGCCGACGCCATGAACCGCCTCTGGAATCTCGAGACGTGCCGGACCTTCGCCGCCCCCTTCACGCACCTGAGCATGATGCTCAACGCCTACCTGGTCACCCAGGACCCGCGCCTCGAAGAGAAACTTCATGCCCTCGCCGACGCATTGGTGGACCTCAACGACCCGCTCGCCCTTTCGGTCGCCTTCTACAAGCGCAAACTGGCGTTCCCTTACGATGCGACCTACAAGTACGAGCGTAAGATCCTGGCCCTTCTGGATTACTACGACACCTTCGGCGTCGAGAAGGTTAAGCGCGCCGTCCTCAAGGCCAATGAGGAGCTTTTCGCCGTCTCCAGCCAGGTCTGCCCCGTAGCCTACCAGAACTACATGCCCGTGCATCTGGTGCGGTGTTTCGAGTGGACCGGGAACCCGGACTTCGGCGCGGCGGCCGCCGCCCATCTTCAGGGAGCGCTTGACTGGTTTGAGGAGTTCAAGTCCCTGCCCCCCCAAAGGCGCAACATGTCCTCCTTTGCGCCCGACAAGCAGGGCTTTCCCTTCTTCTCGATCCCGCATATTTTGACCCTCCCCTCGGACGCCGGGCACGCGAAGCAGACCTACCCCTACCTGGCCAACCT